>DAINRQ010000016.1:83035-91499 GCA_036741775.1 Gemmatimonadaceae bacterium
GGTTTACCTCCGTGCCGCCGCCGGCGTCGGGATGGCGGTCCGCTACGTCATCGACACGCATCTCCACGCCGATCACGTCTCCACGGGGCCCGAGCTCGCGGCCGAAGCCGGCGCCCGGTACGTCCTCTCCGACACTGCCGCGGCCAGGATCCCGTTCCACCCCGTCGGGGACGGCGATCGGTTGGAGCTGGGCAATGTCGCCATCGACGTCATGCACGTCCCCGGGCATACGCCGGAGCACATCGCGCTCGTCGTCACCGACCGCACGAGGGCCCCCGAGCCGTGGCTCGTGCTCACCGGCCACACGCTCATGGTCGGCGACATGGGGCGGACGGAGCTGGCGACGAGTGCTGAAGACGGCGCGCGGGCCCTGTTCGAGAGCGCCCGTCGCCTCGAGGCACTCCCCGACCACGTGCAGGTGCTACCGGGGGCGTTCTCCGGCTCGGTGTGCGGACGGGGGTTGAGCGGGACCCCGCTTTCGACCATCGGGTTCGAGCGCCGGTACAACCGCGCGTTCGCGATCGACGACCGCGAGGCGTTCGTGGCCCTCATGCTCCGTGACGTGCCGCCGCAGCCGCCGGACGCCGACCGCATCCGCCGGCTCAACGCCGGCGCGGCGCCTGACGCGGCCGCGCTCGCGCGGTAACCGAGGGGACCCACCAGATGCGTTTCGTCCGCATTACTGGGGTTCGGTGACCTCGCGCCTAACGTTGCACCGAGGCCAGCCCGGGCCAACGGTATCGCTGCCGTCCACGACTGCGGACGAGCGACGCGCGGAAACGCACGGGGTGGCGCTCGGCCTCCGCGCGAACTGGCGACCGTTCTGGCTGCTGGTCCTGGTGAACGCGTTCGTCGGCGCGATGGTCGGCCTCGAGCGCACGGTGCTCCCGCTGCTCGCCGAGCGGGAGTTCGGCCTCGCGTCGAAGAGCGCGGCGCTCTCGTTCATCGCGACATTCGGGCTCGTCAAGGCAGTGACGAACTACTTCGCGGGGCGGCTCGGCGACCGGTTCGGGCGCAAGCACGTCCTGATCGCCGGATGGCTGTTCGGCATCCCCGTCCCGTTTCTCGTGATGTGGGCGCCGACGTGGTCGTGGATCATCGCGGCGAACGTGCTGCTCGGCGTGAACCAGGGGCTCGCGTGGTCGACGACCGTCGTCATGAAGATCGACCTCGTCGGGCCGAAGCAGCGCGGGCTCGCGATGGGCCTCAACGAGTTCGCCGGGTACCTGGCCGTCGCGCTCTCCGCGTTGGCGAGTGGCGAGATCGCCGCGCGCTTCGGGCTGCGTCCGGAGCCATTCTACCTGGGGGTCGCGTTTACTGCGCTGGGGCTCGGGCTGTCGCATTTTCTTGTGCGCGACACGATGTCGCACGTGCGGCAGGAAGCATCCGGCTCGCGGCGAGCACGCGGGGAACCTCGCTCGACCAGCGGCGATCGGATGCCCAGCGGTCGCGAACTCTTCTTCCGGGTCAGCTGGCGCGACCCGGCGCTATTCAGCGCGAGCCAGGCGGGGCTCGTCAACAACCTCAACGACGGGCTGGCGTGGGGGTTGCTTCCGTTGTTCTTCGCAGCGGCCGGACTGAGCGTGCGAGAAATCGGCATCCTCGCGTTTGCCTACCCGGCGTCGTGGGGTGTGGCCCAGCTATGGACCGGCGCGCTGTCCGACCGTGTCGGCCGGAAGTGGCTCGTGGTCGCCGGCATGATCCTCCAGGCGATGGCTCTCGTGAGCATCGTCTGGACGCGCGGGTTCGCCCCCTGGATCACGACCCAGGTCACCCTAGGAATAGGGACAGCCATGGTGTACCCGACGCTACTCGCTGTCGTCGGGGATGTCGCAGCGCCGGAATGGCGCGCTTCGGCGGTCGGCATCTATCGGCTCTGGCGGGACATGGGCTACGTAGTGGGCGGGCTTTCCGCCGGGTTCCTCGCCGATTCGCTAGGCATGGCGGCGGCGATCGTGACAGTCGGCCTTGTTACGGCGGCGTCGGGAGCGCTCGCAGCGTTGCGCATGCCGGAGACGGCGGGAGTCGGCAAGCGCTCAGCCGCTGGTCGTTAGCCCATCTGGTTGCGACAGCCGCGGCATCGGGCCCGTGGCTGCGACCAGTCCCGCCACCACGCGCAACCCGCTGGCTACGGCTGCGTGCCGACTGTTGCAACGACCGTGTCACGTATGTCTGCGCCGACTTATATGCGCCTGGACACATACAATGTGGCTGGGCACATTTGAGTCACCAACGTTTCCTGAAAGAAGGTCGTAATGGCCCCAACGCTCGCCGCTCCCGTCGTCTCCGATCTCGAAACGCTCTTCAGCGGATTCGCCGACCCGACCCGGCTGCGGATCCTGAACCTGCTTGCCGCCGGCGAGCTCTGCGTGTGCGACCTGGTCGACATCCTCGAGCTGCCCCAGCCGCTCGTGTCTCGCCATCTCGCCTACCTCCGCCGCACCGGCCTCGTCGAAGTCACGCGCGAGTCGAAGTATGCGCACTACCGCCTCGCGGAACCGGCGCACTCGGTGCATCGAAACCTCGTGAACTGTGTTCGCTCCTGCTTCACCGGCATCAGGTCGCTCGACCGCGAGCGCGGCCGCGCCGAGAAGCGGGTTGCCGCGCGCGAATCCGCGCCGTGCTGACGCCGCTCTTCTCGGACACGCTCATGACTGTTGCGCGCACTTCGCCTCCTGCCCCGGCCGATACCGGCTGCACGCCCGCGACGGCTCTGGCGCCGGACGGTGATGGTTCCGTCGTACGCCTCTCCACACTCGACCGGCTCCTTCCGCTCTGGATCTTCGCGGCGATGGCGCTCGGGCTCCTGCTCGGCCGTGTCTACCCGGGACTCGGCCCCTGGCTCGATCGAGTTCAGGTGGCCGGTGTCTCCGTTCCCATCGGCATCGGCCTCCTCTGGATGATGTACCCAGTACTCGCCAAGGTGCGCTACGAAAGCATCGGCGAGCACGCCGCGAACACCCGGCTGCTCGGCACCTCGCTCGTCCTGAACTGGGTCCTGGGGCCGGTCGTGATGTTTGCGCTCGCCTGGGCGTTTCTCCCGGATCTGCCGCATTACCGGAATGGGCTGATTCTCATCGGTCTCGCCCGGTGTATTGCGATGGTGCTGATCTGGAACGCACTCGCCCGCGGCTCGAGTGAGCTCGCCGCCGTGCTCGTGGCCCTGAACTCCGTGTTCCAGATCCTCACGTACTCGTTCCTCGGGTGGCTCTTCCTCACCGAGGTCCCGAGCTGGTTCGGCGCCGAGTCGGCGGTGGTGAACGTCTCGATGTGGGGGATCGCGAAGAGCGTGCTGATCTTCCTCGGCATTCCGCTGGTCGCCGGCTACCTGACGAGGCGAATCCTCGTCGCGAGGCGAGGGGAGGCCTGGTACACGCAGACGTTCATGCCCCGGTTCGGACCGACGGCCCTTCTGGGGCTGCTGTACACGATCGTGCTGATGTTCGCCATGCAGGGCGACCGGATCCTCGCGCTCCCGCTCGACGTGCTGCGGATCGCGCTGCCCATGGTCGTCTACTTCTTCGTGATGTTCGGGCTCGCCTTCGTGATCTCCAAGCGGCTGGGCTTCGACTATCCCGAGACGGCATCGCTCTCGTTCACGGCGGCGGGGAACAACTTCGAGCTCGCCATCGCCGTGGCGGTTGCGACGTTCGGGATCGCGTCAGGAGAAGCGCTCGCCGCGGTCATCGGGCCGTTGATCGAGGTCCCGGTGCTCGTGGGGCTCGTGTACGTGTCGCTCTGGGCGCGACGGCGGTATTTCCCGGCGGCACATGGCTCGGCGGAGCTCGGGAAGTCGGACGAGGCCGCGGTCATTGCCGCTACAGCCACGCCTTTGTCGCGGTCGTGACAATGCGCTATGCACTCATTTCCGACATTCATGCGAACCTCCCGGCGCTCCAGGCCGTCCTTCGCGACATCGCCACGCGCGACGTCGACGCCACCTATCATCTCGGTGACCTGGTGGGGTACGCGCCGTGGCCGAACGAAACGGTGGCGTTGCTGAACGACGCACACATCCCGGGAATCAGCGGAAACTACGACTCTACGGTCGGAACCGACTACAAACACTGCGGGTGCAAATACGAAGACCCGAAGCAGGAGGAGCAGTCCCACGTCTCGTTCGAGTGGACGAAGGCGCACACGTCGCCCGAGGCGAAGCGGTATCTGGCGGCGCTGCCGTTCCGCATCGACCTCAAGCCGTTAGGCGGCCACGCCGCCGGCCCGACCGTCATCCTGGTGCACGGGACGCCGACGCTCAATACGCTCTACTGGACCGAGGATCGTCCCGACTCGTTCTGCCTCAAGATGGCGCAGCACGCGGGCGCGAAGGTGGGTGACGTGCTTTGCTTCGGCCATACGCACAAGCCGTGGCACCGCGAGGTCGACGGGATTCACTTCGTGAACACCGGCAGTGTGGGGCGGCCGAAGGACGCCGACTGGCGCGCCGGCTACGTGTTGCTCGACATCGGTGCCGAGGAGGCAGCGCGCGTCGAGCTCATTCGCGTCGAGTACGACGTGGAGGAGGCAGCCCGCGCGATCCGCGCGAGCGAGCTTCCCGACGATTTCGCGGAGTTCCTCCGGACGGGCGGCAAGCCGGCCGCGACGCGCGTGGGAACGGATTGACGAGCGCTCTTCCCGATTCTACGGCCAGGGTTGGCGTGCCAGGACGCGTCGCCGCCGGAGAATCGCGATCTTCAACGGCGCGAGGTCGCGGTCCTCGAACCGAGCCCAGATGTCGCGGGTGAATCGGTTCAGCGTGCGCAGATCCATGCGCGCCACCATGCCGACCCAAACCTGGACGACCACGTCTGGCGCCGGCGACCTGGGCGCGTTAGGTCCGATGTCCGGAGCTCGCGGGACGTCGTCGATGGTCGACTTGGGGGGTGGCCGGCGCATGCAGCGAGAGCTAGTGGCTCGGGTCGCGGAATAAAGCCTATAGATGCGCCTTGGGTCGAATGGATCGTCTTGACGTTCGGGACGGCGGCGAGCAGCCGCCGGATTCGACTCACCTTACGCCTGCCTACAAGCGGGCGTTGTGGACCGTGGTGGTGCTGAACGCCGGCTACGGGGTCGTCGAGATGGCGGGCGGCTTCCTCTCCGGGTCGCAGGCGCTCAAGGCCGACGCGCTCGACTTCCTCGGCGACGGGCTGATTACGTTCCTCGGACTGCTCGCGATCGGATGGAGCCTGGTGTGGCGAGCGCGGTCGGCCTTGGTCCAGGGGCTCTTCCTCGGCGTGCTCGGCCTGAGCGTGCTCGTCGCCACCGGGTACCGCGTGCTCGTGAGGCAGCAGCCCGAGGCCGAGGTCATGGGAGCGTTGGGGCTGATCGCGCTCGGCGTGAACGTCGCGGCAGCAGTCGTGCTGATCCCGCACCGCACCGGCGACGCGAACGCCCGCGCCGTCTGGCTGTTCTCGCGTAACGACGCGATCGGCAACGCGGCCGTCGTCGCCGCGGCCGGACTCGTCGCCTGGACCGGCACGCCGTGGCCCGACCTCGTCGTCGCGTGCGTTATCGCAGCGCTGTTCCTGCAGTCGTCGTGGTCGATCGTACGTGATGCCGTGGGCGACCTTCGCGGAGCAGCGGAGTGAACGATGCGATGATCGATGTGCTCATCGTCGGCGCCGGCCCGACCGGGCTCGCTCTCGCGGCGCAACTGCGGTCGTTCGGCACTCGATTTCGCATCGTCGATCGGTCACTGGATCGCGCACGTGAGTCGCGCGCGTTGGCCGTGCAGGCCCGCACCTTGGAGATCCTTCAATCCGTCGGCCTTGCCGACGCGCTCGTCGCGCGCGGTAATCCGAGTGCACGGCTCGTCCTGCACTTCGAGGGCGGACGCAGGGCCGAGGTACGACTCGGTAGCTTCGCGGTGGGCGACACGCAATTCCCGTTCATTCTCTTCGTCTCACAGGCGGAGACCGAGGCCATTCTCGGAGCACACCTAACGTCTCACGGCGTGACCATCGAGCGCGGTATCGCGGTTACGGACTTCGCGGCGACGAACCAGGGTGTCGACGTCATGCTCCGAAGCGCTGACGGCCGTGAAGAGCACTTGCGTGCGGCGTACCTGGTTGGCTGCGATGGCGCGCACAGTACCGTCCGTAAGCGGCTCGGCATCGCGTTCCAAGGTGACGCCTACCTTCAAGACTTTATGCTCGGCGACCTCGAGGCCGATGCCGCCGCCGGCCTCGCGTTGGAGCCGAATGCACTGCATTCCTTCGGCGGACGGCGGGGCACCGCAATGTTCTTCCCCCTCGGTCGCCCGGCGACCTGGCGCGTCATCGCGATGTCGGGGCGCGCGGCGAGACGACCCCCTTTCAGGGGAGCCCCCGGCAATCGACCGCTCGAGAGCGAGCTCTCGCTGACCGAGCTGCAGGCGGTGGTTGACGGCGCCACGGACGACGCGGTTCGGTTGCGCGACCCGGTCTGGCTCACGCATTTCAGGTTGCACCACCGTCAGGCGGCCCGATACCGCGCGGGGCGTGTCTTTCTTGCGGGGGATGCCGGCCACATTCACAGCCCGGTCGGCGGTCAGGGGATGAACACCGGCATTCAGGACGCCTGGAATCTCGGGTGGAAGTTGGCGCTGGTCACGACCGGCTCCGCAACACCAGAGCTGCTCGACTCCTACGAGACCGAGCGCTGGCCCGTGGGACGCGCGCTCCTCCGCTACACTGACCGGATCTTCAGTGTGTTCACACGTTCGATGTCGAGCAACGCAGTCGCTGCATGGGTGCGGCGCACGCTCGTGGCCCGCGTGGTCCCTCGCGTAATGGACGCCGAGCGCATCCGTGCGTTCGTATTCCGCTTCGTCTCCGAGTTCAGCATCCGATATCCGCGGAGCCCCGCAGTGACCGAGGGAACACCATCTCTGCGGAAAGGGCCGCGCGCGGGCGATCGTCTCCCGGATGCGCCGGTCGCGCGAAACGGACAGCCAACAACACTCCAGCGCGAGCTCGTCGGGCCGTGCCTCCATCTGCTACTCTGTGGCGCTCTGGACGAGTGGCGTGCGCAAACCGATGCCGTGACCGCGTGCTCGACTCGTTGGGACGCGGTGAGGGTGCGCTACCTAACGCGAGCGCCGGCTCCAGACGCCTTAGTCGACGGAAGCGGCGAGGCGTTTGCGAGGCTCGGCGTTCTCGACGCGGCGCAGTATGTAGTCCGTCCCGACGGATACGTCGCCTACCGCTGCGCGGGGACCGACCTCGAGGGTGTTCGGAGGTACCTCAGCCGTTGGCTCCGCGGGGCTGCGGAATAGTACCAGGCGCCGAGTCCAGCCCCGCCTAACCGTTCGGATCGGTGCGCACTGGCGGGTGGCCATGCGAGTCTCCGTGGCCATGCGGCCCCGTAGGATGGGTCAGGGTTGCTGGAACACGAGGCCGGGCCGCCCGCTCGGCAGCCGCTCCGGGATCAGGCGTCGCAGTCGCTCCGGCCGCGCGTCCGGGTCGAGCAGCCCGTCGCGGACGAAGTCCACGAGCGACCCGACCTCTTCATCCGTCAGCTCGACCGGCGCGCGCAGCATGGGGTCGAGCCGTGCGAGTGCGGATTCCAACGGGCCGGTGGGACCCTGGAGGTCCGCGGGGAGTCGCGCGGTTGTGTACGAGGTCGCGCCGCTTTTCGCGTCCAGGTGGTAGCGGATCGCGTCCTCGAGTCGGACGAACGCGCCGTTGTGCATGAACGCCGGCTGCAGCGCCACGTTGCGGAGCGGCGACGTGCGGAATGCGTAACGGTCGGCCGGGTTCCCGGTCACCTGCTCGAGGCCGAAGTCCTCGTTCGTGCCGGGGCCGTCGAAGGTGACGTTGCCGAAGGACGGGGCGATCTGCGGGACTGCGGCGACGTGTTCCCTGAAGTCGCTGAACATCTCGTTCGAGCGGCCCGACACGGCGTGGCACGCGACGCATCCCGCGCGACCGAAGAATAGCACCGCCCCGCGCTTCTGCGACGGCGTCAAGGCATTGCGGACGCCCCGCGCGTAGCGGTCGATCGGCGCGTCGGCGAAGACGAGGGTGAACTCGAACTCCGCGATCGCGCGCGCGACATCGTCGAACGTGATCGGCGCTCCGGCCTTCACGTGCGGGAACACGCGGGCGAAGCGGTGGCGGTACTCGCCGCTGCCGTTGAGCCGACGAAGGACCTCCTCGCGAATCTCGTCGTTGCCGCCGGGAAAGTGGAACCCGGCGGCCTCGACCCGCTCGGTCACCGGGATGAACGCCTGAGCCGCGAGCAGATGTGGCAGGTCGGAGAGCGACCGGCCCTCCGGCGCGGGGAAGTCGAACCCCTCGCGGTTGTCGAACGGGTCGCCGGACGCCGCGCGGAAGCGCGAGTTCCACATGAGCGTCGGGTAGAACGCGGTGTTGATCACCATCGGCGACCGCCGCTGGTTGCGGGGCCCCGTTCGCCCCGGCCCCACCACGCCATTGTTGTCGATGCCGATCGCGATCGGCTGTGTGTCGCCGAAGCCGTGGGT
>DAINRQ010000017.1:0-84406 GCA_036741775.1 Gemmatimonadaceae bacterium
GTGCAATGTCTCGACGTGGTCTCCACCGAGTCACGCTCCCCCGCACACCGCGCGGCCTTTCACGCCGCACGCGGCACTCCCACGACACCGGCGTCAAGCGTGCCCTCAAGCATGCTGCCATGCGCGATTGCAGCCGACGCTGCGTCTACTGCGCCGTCCCACTGGCGCTCGACGTTGCGACGCTCGATCACGTGTACCCCGTGTCGCAGGGAGGCCCGCACACGCCAGGCAACCTCGTTACTGCCTGCGCGCCGTGCAATCGCCTCAAGGGTGACATGCTTCCGCACGAATTCTTCGGCCGATATCCCTGGGCCGGCGCGAATTTCGTCCGCTACGCGCGCGCCGTGCATCGGGCGCTCAAGCGGAACGCGCGCCGGGCCGTGAGTCTCGCCTTCGCGGCGTAGTCATCATTCCGAGCAGAGGCGCCGTCAGGCGCCGTAGTCGAGGACGGGTGTCATTCCGAGCGGAGCGCCCGTAGGCCGCGCAGTCGAGGAATCGCGCTCGTTCTGGGAGAGGGGCCCCTCGGTCGGGACGGCGGCGATTCATCGACTCGCTCCGCTCGCTCGGAATGACAGCCGAACGCACCGGTCAGCCTAACGCCAACGCGCGTTGGCTGCCCGCCCTCGGCGTGGCCACCGCATCGATGCGAACTGAATCGCCCGTCCGGTCACCGCCGCCCCCGGCGGACCGCTCGTCAGGGTTCTCCGACAGAAGAATCGCGACCTTGCGCGCCGCGCCCCAGTGGTACGCGCCGAACGTGCCAGTCTTGCGGATCACGCGGTGACACGGGATCAGGTACGCGACCGGGTTTCGTGCGATGGCCGTACCCACCGCTCGCGTTGCCCCCGCATGCCCGATCGAAGCCGCGATGTCCTCGTAGGTCGCCACCGTCCCCGGCGGAATGCGCAGCAGCGCCTCCCACACCCGGACCTGGAAGTTCGTTCCCCTCACGAGGAGCGAAAGCGGTGTAGGCGTGACGTCCGACGCGCCGCGATCGCTCGGCTCGAGCCCCACGGCGTCCCGCTGCCAGCCGGCGAACACTCGCTCGACGACCGGACCGGTCGCCACCGGGTCGTCGATGAGCACAGCCCCGGGCCAGCGTACCGCGATCTCCCGTCGCGCCGAGTCGCGATCGCCATTCACCACGAACGACAACCCGCACACTCCGCGGTCGGTGATCGCAATGAGGCACTCACCGAACGGCGAGTCGTGGAAGCCGGTCCGGATGGTGAGACCGGCCGCGCCCGCCTTGAACTCACCGGGCGTCATTGCTTCGAGCGTGATGAACAGGTCGTGCAGCCGGCCCCCGCTCGACAGCCCCGATGAGTAGGTGGTGTCCAGGACGCTTCTCGAATCGCGAAGGAGCGTCTTCGCCGTCTCCACGGTCTGGAACTGGAGAAACCGCTTCGGGCTGATGCCCGCCCAGCGGGTGAACATTCGCTGCAGGTGATGTTCGCTGAGCCCAACGTGTGCGGCAACGTCGCCGAGCGTCGGCTGTCGATCGCCGTGCGCTGCCAGGTATTTCAGGGCCGCTTCGACCCGGATGTAGTCCTTCGTTTCCATGGGTTCCATGCGTCACTCCACCCTCAATGGCGTTCAATGACTGCTGTGATGGAGATGTACCTTCGGCCCGTCGTGGAACCAACCCGATTCTTGCGGCTGACCGCCGCGCTCGGCGGCCGCCGACGCGCGAAATCTGGGATCTACTAAAATTCTAGTTGACTCATCGAGGTCCCGTCGATATCGTCTACTAAACTTCTAGTAGGATACGCGATGCGGATCTCGTTTACCGATCGGGAGCTCGACGTCATGGCAGTGTTGTGGGACCGCGGCTCGGCCACGGTGGCCGAGGTACGAGAGCGGCTTCCCGATGACCTCGCCTACACGACGGTGCTCACCGTGCTTCGTACGCTGGAGGAGAAGGGCCACGTCGCCCACCGCGGGGAAGGGAAGGCGCACCGCTACTACCCGCTCGTCGAGCGTCGAGTCGCAGGCCGAAGCGCGCTCGCACGCCTCATCGAGACCGTCTTCAACGGCTCGCCAGAGCTGCTCCTGACACAGCTCGTCAGTGACCGCGAGCTCACCGACGACGAGCTGAAGCGGCTCCGGAAGCTCATGGACGCGCGCCTGAGGAGTGACAAGCGATGATCGCTCTCTGGATGGTGTACGCGATCGCAGTCGCCGCGATGGTGGGAGCTGCGGCGTCGATCCTCGAGCGGACTACTGCCGGAACGCTTCGGCAGCGCCGATGGCTGTGGCTCGGCGCGCTGATCGCGTCGAGCCTGATTCCGGCGTGGGCGGCATTGGGGTGGACTACGGCGCAGGCGATCGAACGGCCAACCCGATCGGCGACCGAGCACAGCGCGCCCACGCCCCTTGGCATCGCGAGCGAGATCGGAGACCGGATCGCGGAGCTCATGACGCGCGCCGATCCACGTGTCTTGGCGCGATACGACTCCCCGCTCGCGGGTGCGTGGATGGCGGCGGCGCTCTTCGCCCTCGGCGCCTTCTGCGCTGCCAGCTGGACGCTGGCTGCCCGACGTCGGCGCTGGCGTACGGCACACATGGACGGCCAGGAGGTGCTGCTGTCGCAGGCCGTCGGTCCGGCGGTCATCGGCACCATCCGGCCGCGGATCGTCGTCCCCGAGTGGGCGCTGGCCCTCCCACCCGCGCAGCGTGCGCTCATGCTGGAGCACGAACGGCAGCACATACGCTCGCGGGATCCACTCCTGCTGCACGTCGCCGCGTTGCTCACGCTTGCCATGCCGTGGAACGTCGTCGCGTGGTGGATCACGCGCCGGTTGCGCGTCGCGGTGGAGCTCGATTGTGATGCCCGCGTCCTCGCCTCCGGGCGTGACGCGCGCGAGTACGGCGCCCTGCTGCTCGACGTGTGCTCTCGGCGCGCGCGTCGTGGGCCACTCCTCGCACCGGCGCTGTTCGAGCGTTCCTCATCCCTTACCCGGAGAATCCTGGCTATGCATCCTGCTCGTGTTCGTTACCCGCGAGCCCGCATGGCGTTAGGCACCGTCGTGGCGCTTGCCGCCATGGTCGTGGCGTGTGAGATGCCGTCACCCGAGATGCTCGCGCCGGACGGAAAGGACGCCGCGAGCGCGCGCGTCTACGGCAACGGCACGCGGTCCGCCGCGCTGGGACAGGACGAGTTGCGCCAGATCGTTGCTGAGCGCTTCCCGAAGGTCGCGCGCGGGGAGGGTGGTCCGAGGATTCTCTTCGTCGTCAGGACCGCCGACGGGAAGATCGCGCTGAGCGAGTCGCAGGTAGCCGACGAATTCATTCGCATGCCGGCGCGGACACCCGCGTCCGGGGCGAGCGTCGAGCGGCGCGATTCGGCCACAGCCGAGCCCCGCGCCCAAACGCGAGCGCCGGGGACCGTTCGAGGGCGCGAAATTCGCCTCGCGGCGACTCCAGAGGATTCGAGGGCCACGGGTTCGGTCCGCATTAAGAAGGGCGCTCCTGGCAGTAACATGGCCCTGCCGTCACCCATCGCCGCCCTGCGCCCGAATGAAATCGAGACGGTCGAGGTGTCCAAGCATGCTGCCGGGAAGCTGGCGCCGCAGCCGGTCAGCGTCATCCTGATCTCGCTCAAGCCCGGCGCAGTAGTCCCGCAGCCGCGCTAGAAGGATGTGTTGGGGGTCAGAGTCTTAACCCATCCTTCCGTTGCCGTTCGGCAACGGAAGGATGGGTTAAGACTCTGACCCCCAACAAAGCAGAACAACGCGGTCAATAATCAACCGGGCGCAGGTACGACTCCCCGATCGCGGTCGGGCTGAGCATCGCGACCGTCGGCAGCCGGCGCTTCCAGTGCGTGCTCTCGAGGCGCCGGCGCACGAGCGCGACCTGCTCGCGCGCGAAACCTCGTGCCACCAACTCGTCCGGGCGGTAACCCGACAGCAGCCAGTTCAGGATGTCGTCGGCCGCGGCATAGCTGATCCCGAAGTCGCCCTCGTCCGTCTGCCCGGAAATGAGATCCGCGGACGCGGGCTTCGTCACGATCACGTCGGGGACGCCGAGGTGGCGCGCCAGGGCCCACACCTGTGTTTTGAACAGGTCGCCTAACGGGTTGATCGGCGGCGAATCGTCCGCGTGCCAAGTGAAGTACCCGAAGAGCCGCTCCGTCTTGTTGCCGGTACCGAGCGGCAGCGCATGGTAGCGCGACGAGAGGTCGAACAACGCGATCATCCGGACGCGCGCCATGACGTTGCCGCGCCGCGCGGCGTCCGCGTCGGGCTCGTGAGTGAGGTAGCCATCCACGGCGGCGGTGATATCGATCGTGCGCGATTCGACGCCAAGCGCGTCGATGACGAGCTGGGCGTGCTCGAGGCTCGATGGATTCGACGTGCGGTACGGAAGGCGGAGGGCTACGACATTCTTCGCGCCGAGCGCCTGTGCGGCGAGATACGTCGTGACCGCCGAATCGACGCCGCCGGAGAGCCCCACGACGGCGCGCTCGAAGCCACGCCGACGCATCTCGTCGCGGATGAATGCGACGAGCCACTGCTCGACGAGCGCCGGTTCGATCGCCAATGGTGGCGGAGCGCCGCGAGCCGCCTCGCCGCCTACGACAACGCAGATGGGTGCCTTTGGGCCGGACTCCGTTCCGTTCCCACCCGCCGGCGGCGTCACGGCCCGAGAAGCGGAGGCGCCACTCGCGACATCGGTGGGGGACGACTCGGCGTTCGCGACCGGAGCGGGATCCCACTCGACCGCACGCCTAACGTGATCGTCGTCCACGGCGTCGAGCAGCTCGCGGAGATGCGGCAACGCCGTTCGAAGGTCGGCGAGCAGCGGCGTATCGGCGCGGGCGCGGGCGAGATCGCTCAGATCTACCGTTGCGGTGACGATCGCTTCCTCCCACACCGGTGCGCGCACGCGCACGTCCCCGCGGGGGCCCATCACCATCGAGGCGCCGGGAAACATCTTCCCGCCCTCGCTGCCCACCAGGTTCGAGAACGTCACGAACACCCCGTGTTCCTCGGCGATGTCGCGCACGAGTCGCTCCCATCGTGCCACCGATGCGGGACCCGGGATGGCGTCGTCCCGCGGCCAGACGCCACGCGCCGGTGCCGCCGACGACAGGAAGATCATCTGGGCGTCGTCCAGCGCGGCGACCGTTCCGGCAAGGCTATGCCAGGCGTCCTCACAGACGAGGATGGCGGCCCGTCCCCACGGTGTGTCGAAGGCGCGAAGCTCGTGGCCGCGCTCGACGAATCGCTCCTCGTCGAACAGCCCATACGTCGGGAGGAAGTTCTTGCGGTGGACGTGCAGAATCTGCGGCTCGCCTGCGCCGACCCGCGCGTAGAGCGCGCTGTTGTAGAGCGTGTCGCGCCACCTCTCGTAGAACCCGAGCACCACGTCGATCGTGCGCGGTTCATCGGATGCGGCCTGGTATGCCGCGGCGACCTCGCGCGCCATCGTTCCTGCCGTTACGGCGAGGTCCCGAACGGCCCCCTCGACGAAGTAGCCGGTCGCGGCGGTCTCTGGGAAATGAACGACGTGCGGTCTCGGCTCGAGTGCGCTCGCCTGCGCGAGAAGCTCGCCAATGCGGGCGACGTTCGCGGCGTAGTCGCCCTTCCGCGGCCGGAACTGAACGACGGCAAGGTGAAGCGCAGGTGGCATATGCCGGGGAAAGGTGCCACGATCCCGCGCGGCACGGAATGGCGGCTGTGACCATCGTCACAGGGCGGCGCGGCGCCGCCGCGGACAAACGTTCAGGACGATGAGGTGTATGTTACACACGTCACGGTGCGGCCGTCGCCGCGCTGACGTTCCGACTGAACGAGACGCCTGTGAGTAACTCCGCTCGATCACCGCACTTCGCCCTCGGGCGACGCGCGCCGAGACCCATGACCGTTCGGCGCGCTCGAATGCTGTGCGTTGGCGCCGTGATCGCGGGGATTGGGCCGTTGGCCGAACTCGGTGCGCAGCAGCGTGAGCAGGCTGAGCCCTGGCGCCTCATCCAGCCCGCGCAGTCGTCGCTCGTGTTCGCTCGCGACGGTTCGCTCATCGGCGAGATCGGACGGGAGAAGCGAACGCTCATATCCATTCGCTCGCTGCCGAAGTACGTGGGGCAGGCGTTCGTGGCCGTGGAGGACCAGCGGTTCTACCAGCACGACGGTGTCGACGTCGTGGGGATCGCGGGCGCCATCAAGGATGCCGTGACGGGCGATCCCCGCGGTGCCAGCACGATCACGCAGCAACTCGTCGGGAACATGCATCCCGAGATCATCGATCGTACCGATCGCAGTCTGTCGCGCAAGCTGCGAGAGCAGGCGGCGGCGCGTGAGATGGAAAAGCGCTACTCGAAGGAGCAGATCCTCGAGGCGTACCTGAATCAGATCAGCTTCGGCCACGGCTGGTTCGGGATCGAATCGGCAGCGCGTCACTACTTCGGTAAGAGCGCGACCCAGCTGACCCTGACCGAAGCGGCGACGCTCGCCGCGATCCCCAAGGGCCCAGCCATCTACGATCCGCTCAAACACCCGAAGCGGGTGACCGACCGCCGGAACCTCGTGCTCACACTGATGGCGGAGCAGAAGTACATCACGCCGGCGCAGGCGGCGGCAGCCAAGCGCGTGAAGCTCGAAACGGTCCCTAATGGGGGCTTCGCTGTCGACGCGTCGTACTTCGTGGACGTGGTGCGCATTCAGGCCGAGCGCGCGGGCGTCGGTGTGGGCACTGGTGGTTACCGGATCTACACGAGTCTCGATCCGCTCCTGCAGCGCTCGGCGAATCGCGCGCTCGTCGAGGGGCTCGAGGCGGTAGAAGCGCTCTCTGGTTACCGGCACACGAAGTTCGCGAACCGGGCGAAGGGGAGCACGGACTATCTGCAGGGTGCCCTCGTGGCCATGGACCCCACTACGGGCGACATCCGGGCCCTCGTGGGGGGAAGAGACTATCGCGAATCATCCTTCGATCGCGTGATCGACGGCATGCGTCAGCCGGGCTCCGCGTTCAAGCCCATCGTCTACGCGGCGGCTATCGCCGACAGCCTAACGGCAAATGCCATCGTTGCCGATACGGCCATCGCTATCCCGCTCGATCGAGGGCGCGTCTACCGGCCGGACAACTCGGACCACGAGTTCCTTGGCCCGATCACGATGCGCGAGGCGCTCGCGAAGTCGAGGAACGTCGTCGCCGTTCAGCTGGCAACGCAGGTGGGGATGGACACGATCGTGACGTGGGCCCGGCGCTTTGGCATCGACGCACCGGTCGCGCCGTATCCCGCGAGCGCCATCGGCGCGTCGGCGCTCCAACCCCTCGACCTCGTCGGGGCATACACCGTCTTCGCGAACCTCGGTGCGCACGTGGGCGCTCGGTTCATCTACCGCATCGAAGACAGGGCAGGGGCTGCCGTCTTCACGAACCCGGCGCCTCCACCGAGGCCGGTCATCGACCCGCAGGTGGCGTTCATCGTGCGCGACATGATGCGTGAGGTCGTGGAGCGGGGCACGGCGACGTCGATTCGACGTTACCTGCCGGAGAGCATTCCCGTCGCGGGGAAGACGGGGACGACGAACGACAACACCGACGTGTGGTTCGTGGGGATGACCCCGGATGTCGTTGCCGGCGTCTGGATCGGATTCGACAAGCCGAAGACCATCACGCCTGGCGCCGCCGGCGGCACACTCGCGGCGCCCATCTTCGGGAGAATGATGGCGGAGTACTACGAGGCGCGGTCGCCCAGTGAATGGCGCGCGCCTGACGGGTTGATCGTGGCGGAGCTCGATCGCGTGACGGGGCAACTCGCGGACTCCACCACGCCACCAGACCGCCGGTACATGGAATACTTCCTGGCTGGCACCGAGCCGTTACCCTTGCGGGTCAACGGCTGGCACCTCTTCAAGAGCGGCCCGATAGTTTTCTGAGGTCAGGCCGCCGCCATCGCCTCCTTCTTGTCCTCGGAGGCACCGGCATCCTTCTCCGGCACTAGGGCGACCTTCAGCACTTCCTCCAGCGTTTCGACCGCGTGGAAGGTGAGCTGGCCTCGCACCTCTTCCGGGATATCCTCGATATCGGCCTCGTTCTCCTTCGGGAGAATGATCACCTTGATGCCCGCGCGGTGAGCGCCGAGCACCTTCTCCTTGAGCCCACCGATCGGCAGGACCCGGCCGCGGAGCGTGATCTCACCGGTCATCGCCACGTCGCGGCGCACCGGCCGGTCGGACATTTCCGACACGAGCGCGGTCGCGATCGCGATGCCTGCGGACGGACCGTCCTTCGGGATCGCACCCGCGGGTACGTGAATGTGTGCCTCGATGGCGCCGAGGCGGTCCTTCGGTATCCCGAGCTTCGCCGCGTTGTTCGTGGCGTAGGTGAACGCCGCGCGCGCGGACTCCTTCATGACGTCGCCGAGCTGCCCGGTGAGGATCAGCGAGACGGCGCCGCCGGGACCCACCTGCATTGACTGATCGACGTTAGGCGCACCGCCGTAATAGCGCCGGATCGACGCTTCGACGAACATGATGTCCCCGCCCATCGGCGTGTAGTACATGCCGGTGGCGATGCCCACCTCGTTCGTTTCGGCCGCACGCTCGGGGTGCACCTTCGGCCGGCCGAGCAGCTCGCGCACCTCGGCGGCGTCGATCTGCCCATCCTCGATGACGGCCGTGTCGCCCGCCGCAATGCGCCGCGCAACCTTGCGAGCGACGGCACCGATCTGCCGTTCGAGCTGCCGCACACCGCTCTCCCGCGTGTAGCTCGAGACCACCGACATCACGGCGTCGTCCGTGAAGCTCACGTTCTTGTCCGAGAGGCCGGCCTCTTCGAGCTGGCGCGGAATCAGGTACTTCTTCGCGATCTCCGCCTTCTCGCGCTCGGTGTACCCGGCGAATTCCACCGTCTCCATGCGGTCGAGCAGCGGCCCCGGAATGTTCTGAATGAAGTTCGCGGTCGCGATGAACAGCACCTCACTCAGATCGAACGGAATGCCGAGGTAATGATCGGTGAAGCTGTCGTTCTGTGCCGGGTCGAGGACCTCGAGCAACGCGCTGGAGGGGTCGCCCTGGAACGACACGCCAAGCTTGTCCACCTCATCGAGCAGGAAGACCGGGTTCTTGGTGCCCGCCTGCTTCATCCCCTGAATGATGCGCCCGGGCATTGCACCGACGTACGTCCGGCGGTGGCCGCGAATGTCCGCTTCGTCGCGCGCTCCACCCAGCGCCACACGCACGTACTCGCGGCCCAACGCGCGCGCGATCGACTTCGCGATCGACGTCTTTCCGACGCCCGGAGGTCCGACGAACAGAAGAATCGGCCCCTTTGCCATCGCGCGCGCCTTCGCTTCCTTCGCATCGGTGATGGCCCGGTCATCATCGTCGGTCATGTTGAGCGCAGGCGTCGCGTCCTCCTTCGCCGGCTTGAGCCTGTACGCCGGCAGCTCGCCCGTCTTTTCGACCTCCTCGGCCAGTTGCTGGGCGCGTAGTTGACGCACCGCGAGGAACTCGAGGACCCGGTCTTTCACGTCCTGGAGTCCGTAATGGTCCTCGTCGAGAACTTCCGTCGCTCGCCGCAGGTCCAGATGGTCGTCCGAACGGGCGCCCCACGGCAGCTCCGCGATCCACTCGAGGTACGTGCGGATCACCTGTGCTTCCATGGACTCGCGTCCCGACCGCTCGAGCCGTCCCAGCTCGCGCTCCACCTCCGCGCGCGCCTCTTTCGGCAGAGGGAGCTTCATCAGCTTCTCGCGAAGCTCACTCACCTCCTTCGCCTGGTCGTCGTCGCCGAGCTCCTTCTGAATCGCCTTGAGCTGCTCGCGCAGATACATCTCGCGCTGCCGCTCGCCGAGCTCCTCCTGCACCTGCGACTTGATCTCTTCCTGCGCCTCGAGCAGTCCGATCTGTCGCTGCACGTGAACGAGCACACGGCGAAGTCGCTCTTCGACGGAGAGTGTCTCCAACAACCCCTGCTTCTCGGGCACGGGCAACTCGATGTACCCTGCGACGAGGTCAGCGAATCGGCCGGGGTCGGTGACCGAGTCGAGGACCTGATGAACGACCTCTTCGGGGAGTCCTCGGCGCTCGCCGAGCTCGGCGGCACGCTCACGGATCTCCTTGTGGAGCGCCTCGAACGCCGGGTCGTTCTCGTTGAGCGGATTCATCTCCTCGACGGGCATCACCACCGAGGTGAGGTAGCCCTCGGACGTCGAGTACTGGAGCGATGTCGCCCGCTGCTCGCCTTGGAGGAGAAGCTGGACGCCGCCGAGCCCGCGTTGAATCTGGCCGATGCGCGCGATCACGCCCATCGAATACAGGATGTCGGGCGTCGGCTCGTCGGTGTTGTCGCGCTGCGCGACCGCGAAGACCAGGCGATCGCTCTTCAACGCGGCCTCGATCGCCCGCAAAGTGCCCGGGCGTCCGGCCGCAATCGGAGCAGTGAGCCCCGGAAAGATCACGGTTCCGCGAAGCGGAAGAACCGGAAGGGTCTGGCGTTGAGCCATTTCTTACATACCTGTGCTGAGGATCGTCCCGCGTCCGGCGGGCCGGGTGTGCGTCGCACACTCCATTCCACGGCATGCGCTGAACCAGCGTGGACGCGTGGACCGGATCACGGGCGTTATGCCCGCGTAAAGTTGCGTCGATGGGTGCATGTATCGCGCACCTGAGTTACGCCAACCTGGCGTGGATTGCAACTTTCACCGGCCGGTATGTCGTAGGGGGTAAGCGCTTACGGCAGGGAAGGGGGAACGGGGAACGGGGGACCGAGGGCCAAGGGCTCGCCGCTCAGCGCGAACGATTCGCCGATGGCGCGTAAATCAATGTCATCGTTACGCATCCCGCCTCACGACTACGTCTCACTCGTCTTTTCAGATGTCCGTCGCGGTGCTACACTACTCCACTCGCCCCTCCCACAAACGGATAAACTCGGTGCCGGATCCCGTCGTCTCGTCCTCGGACGCTGAGCTGCGCGCGCATGTCGAGCGCATCCTCAGCTCCAACTATGAGCTCGACCGTGAGATCGGACGTGGCGGCATGGGGATCGTGTACAAGGCGAAGGATAAGCGCCTCAAGCGCCACGTCGCCGTCAAGTTGCTGCCGCCCGAGCTCGCGTTTCGGAGTGAGATCCGGTCGCGCTTTCTGAAGGAAGCCGAAACCGCGGCACAGCTCAGCCATCCCAACATCGTTCCGATTTACAGCGTCGACGAGCGCGACGGGCTCGTGTACTTCGTGATGGCGTTCGTGCCGGGCGAAAACCTCGCGGCGCGGATTCATTCGGCCGGTCGGCTCGCGCCCGATGAGGTGCGGCGAATTCTCAAGGAGACCGCCGACGCCCTGGCCTACGCCCATGAACGCGGCGTGGTTCATCGCGACATCAAGCCGGACAACATCCTGCTGAGTAGCGATGACGGCGAGCGCGTGATGGTGACGGACTTCGGTATCGCGCGCGCGGTGAGTGAGGGCTCCGATTCGCGACTCACGGCAACCGGCATGGCCATCGGCACCCCAGCGTACATGTCGCCCGAGCAGTCGATGGGCGAGCGCGAGATCGATGGACGTGCGGACCTCTACGCGCTCGGTGTCGTGGGGTACCAGATGCTCGCGGGGGAGTTGCCGTTCAACGCGCCGAGCACGCCGGCGCTCCTCGTCAAGCAGATCAGCGAGCGGCCGACGCCTGTCGATGTTCATCGCCCGGACGCGCCGCCCGACCTCGCTCGCGCCGTCATGATGCTGCTCGAGAAGGAACCGGCGAATCGATTCCCGTCCGCCGAGGCACTCGTGGTGGCGCTCGAAACGCGCGACGTCCCGCCGCTGGCCTCAGCGGACGCGCAGCATCGCGAGCCGAACCGCCTCGCGGGCTTCTCGGCCACCACGCGTGACTCGCGCTCGGCGTCCGTTGCCGACGTCGAATACGACGCGCCGACTGCCGAGGAGAGTGCGCGGTGGGGGCACCCAACGGTCGTCGAGTTCCGGAAGAAGCTCGCGCCGTTCTTCGCCGTCAGCGCCGTCGTGACCATCCTCGCGATCTTCGGCGTGCTGAACCTGATGGGGATCGTCGGAATCTGGGCGGTCTACCTCGCGTACCAGTACGCGAAGCTGTGGACGGACAACTTCGACTGGCGCGACGTATTCAAGCAGCCGCGCGACCGCCTGTTCTTCGATGTCGTGGCGGAAACGATCGATGACTTCCGCGCGCTGTTCGACAAGAAGAAGCGTGACGAGGTTCTCGAGCGCGACCGATTGCGCGCTCGCACATCGAACCGGCGCCTGTTCGGTGCCACTCCATCGCCGCGATCGTCGTCGCCCCTGCCGACGTCGGAGCTTCCGGCGGCGAGCGTTGCGCGGGTAACGCCGGCCTACGCGGCCAAGCTCCGTGACGCGAGCCGGAACCGCGACGCCATCCAGCAGCTCATCGAAACGTTACCGAAGCGCGAGCGCGAACAGGTGAGCGAGGTGCCCACCACCGCCGATGCGCTCTACCGTCGCATCGAGCTCCTCGCGGTCGATCTCACCGATCTCGATCGCGGGCTCTCGTCGGATGACGGCCGCGCGGTAGAAACCGAAATCGAGCAGCTCGAGGCTGCCGCCAACCCCTTCGACCCGCAGAGCGAAGAGCGGCTGCGCCGGCTGACGTTCCTCAAACGAAAGCGCCAGGCAATCAACGATCTCCGCAAGCGCCGCGACAGTCAGGGCGCGCGGTTCGAGAACTGCGTGCTCGCGCTCGAGAACATGCGGTACGACGTCCTGAAGCTGAAGACCGGCGGACAGAGCTTCCAGCAGGTCACACAGCTCGCCGAGCGCGCGATGTCGCTCGCGCAGGAAGTGGACAACGCGGTGTACGTGGCAGAGGAGATGCGCAAGCTCGGCGTCCGCGATTCGGGGGTCACCCACCGGCGGACGTTGTGACGCTCGCGCTCGTGGCGGCGTGTGAGCCGGGGCGTGGGTCCGATGGCTGACGAGCTTCGCGCGCGCCTCCTGGCGGCGGTCGGCGAACGGTACGAGATCGCCGAGGAGATCGGCCGCGGCGGTATGGGCGTGGTCTTCCGCGCCCGAGATGTGCGTTTGCGCCGGGCGGTCGCGATCAAGCTACTCCCACCCGAGCTCGCGTTCCGCCAGGAGATCCGATCGCGGTTCCTGCGTGAAGCACAGACGGCCGCGCAGCTCAGCCACCCGAACGTCGTCCCGATCTACAGTGTCGACGAAGTGGATGGGCTCGTGTTCTTCGTGATGGCGCTCATCGAGGGCGAGAGCCTCGCGTCGCAGATCAAACGCGAGCGGCGCTTGTCGGTCGATTTTACGCGGCGCGTGCTTCGCGATGTTGCCGACGCGCTGGCCTACGCGCATGCGCGGTCGATCATTCACCGCGACATCAAGCCGGACAACATTCTTCTCGACCGGATGACCGGCCGCACGGTCGTCTCGGACTTCGGCATCGCGCGCGCCGCCGAAGGCGACTCGCGGCTGACGGTGACCGGAATCGCCGTCGGGACGCCGGCGTACATGAGTCCCGAGCAGGCGATGGGCGAGCGCGAGATCGACGGCCGCAGCGATCTCTACTCGCTTGGCGTCGTCGGATACCACATGCTGACCGGTGAGCTCCCGTTTTCAGCCACGAACACGCCGTCGATGCTCATGAAGCACATTAGCGATCACGCCCGCCCGATTCGCGAGATGCGACCGGATATTCCGCCCGGCCTCGAGCGCGGCATCGAGCGCGCGATGGAAAAACAGCCCGAGCGGCGCTGGCGCGACGCGGCCGCGTTCCGCGACGCCCTCACCGACGACGCACCGCGCGCCGCACCGCCGCCTTCGGTTCACGAAGCGGTGCGCCTCGCTGTTCCCGCCGATGCGCGTCGGCGGCCGCCCGCCGTGCCGGCGCCCGCCGCACCTCGAGCGCCGGCCCCGGCCCCGGCCCCGCTCCCCGAGAATCCGTGGCGTGCGCCGTCCGCACCGCCGCCGCCGGGATCCGCTGCGTCGCTTCCGCCCATTCCGCCGTGGATGCCAAGCTCGTGGAAGGACGTGCGGAAACAGGCGCGAGCCTTCGATCGAGACCAGCGGCGGATCCTGCGGCAGCACATGCGTGAGCAGATGCGAGCGCATGCGGACCTGGCACGTCAGGGGCTTGGTCCGGCAAACGAGCTGCCGATCGAAGATCGGATCCGCAGGTTCCGGATGCATGTTGCGCGCGCCGGAACGAGCACCGCCGTGCTCGCGGGCATCAACTTTCTCACCTCGCCGTTCGTGCCGTGGTTCCTCGTGCCCGCGGCGTTCATGTCGCTTTCCGTCCTCCGCCGCGGCGGCGAGTTGTGGGCCGAGGGCGTGCGGATGAGCGACATCTTCGGTAAGGACGCTCGCCTCCCGGCCACGACCGGCGCCACGGCCCCGGGCGTGGCCCCCGCGTTAGGCGTCCCGTCGCACCTCGCCGCTCAACGACTCGCGCAGCGCGCTGCGTCGCTCGCGCCCCCCGAGGTCCTCGCGGGCGCTCACGGCGCTGCGGTCCGACGCGCGGTGGAGGACCAGGCGGCCATCGGGGAAGCGATCAACAAGCTCCCGAAGACCGACCGCGATATGATCCCCGATGTGAGCCCGACGGTGGATTCCCTCGTCGAACGCATCGCGGCGCTCGCGGTCGCGCTTCACCGTATCGATGACGACGTGACACCGGAAACGATCGCCCGTATCGACGAGCGCATCACCGCGACGACGAACGAGCCGGAGACCGCCGAGCGCGAGAAGAAGCTCACGCTCCTGCGGCGTCAGCGCGCCACGCTCGACGACCTGCTCGGGCGGCGCGACGGCCTCGCGAGCCAGATGGACAGCGCATCGCTCATGCTGCAGAACATCCGGCTCGACCTCATCGTCCTGCGTAACGCCGGCGTTCAGTCGTCGATCGACGAGGTATCGTCGGCCACCCAGGAGGCGCGCGCCCTCTCGCGCGATATCGGGCACGTGCTCGAGGCGGCGAAGCAGGTCCGAGACTGATTCGGGTGCTCGAGCGCTGGGCAGATCGGGCAGTAGCAGGACGATGCGTCTGAGCAGTCCACCCGGGCAGGTCGCCGCCGTCATGCGTGGTGCGCGCGTGCTCCTGGTCTCGGCCATCGTTGGCGGTTGTGAGTCCGCGCCGCAGCCGCAGGCGGATCAGGCGCCACCGATTGTGCCGACACCGGCCCAGGCGTCGCCGTCGAACGACACAAGCACGCCAGCGGCGCCCGATTCCGTTGCCAGGCCGCGGTACCGCACGGTGCCGACACCAAAGGTCGTCCGCGCGCTGTATGTGAACCGGTGGGCGGTGCGTGGGCAGCGGATGTGGGACCTCATTGACGTCGCCAAGCGGACCGAGGTGAACGCGCTCGTCATCGACGTGAAAGACGATCGCGGTCTCGTCCTCTACCGGTCCACGGTCCCACTCGCCCGCGAGATCTTTGCCGACACGACCATGCCGGTGTCGTATCGGCGGATCCGTGCCGTGCTCGATACCATGCGCGCGCACGGCATCTACCCGATCGCACGGATCGTGGTCGCGAAGGATCCGCTGCTTGCCGAGAAGCGACCGGAATGGGCGATCAAGCGCCGTGCGAATCCGGCATTGCCATGGCTCGACAAGAACGGGAAGCCATGGCTCGACCCGCATCAACGCGGCATCTGGCAATATTCGGTCGATCTCGCGAAGGAAGCCGTGAACCTCGGCTTCAGCGAGATTCAGCTCGACTACGTGCGGTTCCCCGACGAGAGACGCCTCGTGCAGGAGGCGGTGTTCCCGCTGGCGAACGGCCGCATCCGCGCGCAGGTCATTCGCGACCAGCTGGCGTTCACCCGAGAGGCACTCCGCGATACGTGGGTACCAATGACGATCGATGTGTTCGGGCTCACAGCCACCGACACGACCGACATGGGGATCGGGCAGCAGTGGGAGATGTTCGTGGACCAGGCGGACGTAGTGCTGCCCATGGTCTATCCCTCGCACTTCGCGCCGGGAACGTACGGCCTGCGCAACCCGAATGCGTCGCCGTACGCGACGGTCGACCGGGCGCTCGAGGACGCGGCCCGACGGACGGCCGGCATCCCCAATGCGGCCGCGATCGTTCCCTGGTATCAGGATTTCACCCTCGGCCCGCCCCGATACGGCGTGGCCGAAGTGCGCGCGCAGATCCGGGCCGGCTACGACAACGGCGTCATGAGCTGGATACTCTGGAATCCCGGGAGCCGCTATACGATCGCGGCGCTCGCGCCTTCGATCGAGGCGCGAGATACGCTTGCTGCCGCAGTGCCGGCCGCATCGGCGCCGAGTCGACCCCCCGGCAGCACGGGGCAGCCGCGGCGCTGATCAGGGTGGGAGGACCCCCGCGCGGTAGAAGGATTGCCACTTCTCGCCGCCTAACAAGTACCCGACGATCCCTCCGGCGACCGCACCTACCGCGACGCCTACGGCTGCTCCGTCGATGAAGTCGGAGAACGTCGGGTTGATCTCGGGCATGTTCGTCGCGCCGAAGAGCCCGCCGACGGCGACCGCGCCGATCAGTGCGCCCTTGATCGTCGATCGCCGGTGCGTCCGTCCCGTGCTGATGTCAATGGCCTGAATCGCGCTGGTCGGTATCGTCACCTGACGGAATTCCTCGACGAGCACCGGGCCCATCTCGAAGCCGAGCCGCCGACGCACGCCGGCGGTGTCGATGAGGATCGAATCGCGCGGCAGTCCCTCGACCCGCCCGACGAAGCGATCGTCGCGGAGCGACGGCGCGATGATTCTCACTCGGTCGCCCACGCGTGGCAGCTGGCTCGGGCGGATCCCCTGTGCGCTCGCCATCGATGCCCCGGCCGCCGTCACCACGACTGTGACCGCCATCGCCACCGCCACTCTCGCCGTCGCGTACATCACTCCCCCTCCAGCTCGTCGAGCCGCGCCTCGAATTCGTTCGCCATTCCCGGGTGTCCGAATCGTTGGGACACCTCGATGCCTCGTCGAAGCGCTTCGCGCGCTTCGTCGGTACGATCGAGGTGCACCAGCGCCTCGGCGAGGCGGCCGTAGCCGTTGCCCTCGTCGTCGTGTGATGCCAGGTAGACTCGGAGGTGCTCGGCCGCCTCTTCGTAGAGTTGCGCCTTGAGCGCCTCGTTCGCCAGTCCGAATCTCGCGAGCGGGTTGTCTGGGTTCTTCGCAACCATCGCCCGCATCGCCTCCAGTCGTGACGACGTCATCGGGCGAGCAACTCCGTGAGCACCTCGGCTACTTTCTCGGGTGCTTCCTCCGGCGTGAAGTGTCTGACGTCCGGAACGATGGTCAGTGTCGAGCCGCGAATCTCGCGCTGGAGCTGGCGTCCAATCGATACGGGGAGGAACGGGTCTTCTGCCCCCCAGAGAATCGCCGTTGGCGCCACGATATCCTTGAGCCGCGGTTCGATAGCCTTCGTCTCGGTGCTGTCGAGCGACATCATGTGCTCCATGAATGCATCGCGGCCCTCGGAGCTCGAGAACGGACGGACATACATCTCCACGGAGTGCGCGCCCCGGTCCGAGGTCACGTACCCGCGCATGAGATCGGTGCGGACGATCGAAAGTACCCACGTGGCCGGCAGATGCCGTGTGAGCGGCAGCATTGCGCGCGCCACCTTGACTTCGCGACCCGGCCACGTGTCGAACGCCACGGAATTGACGAGCATGAGGCGTGAAACGCGGGTGGGCCAGCGGACCGCCATGGTTTGCGCGATGCCGCCGCCCACGTCGTGCCCGACGATACACGCGTAGTTGATGGCGAGGGCGTCGAGTAGCCCGACGACTCGCTCCGCGTGCCCACGCACCGAAACGTCGCGGCCGTTTGGGCGGTCGCTTCGGCCGTATCCCAAAAGGTCGACCACCACGACACGGTGCCCTTTGGGCACGAGCGAGACGACCTCGGTCCAGAGGTGCGATGAAGTGGGGAAGCCGTGCAGGAACACGACCGGCTCGCCGGCGCCGCGGCTTCCCGCAGCGTAGTAATACAACCTGGCGCCGTTGACGTCGACGAACTCACCTCGCATAGGCGCCCGACGACGAGCGGAACAGGCCGGATAAGGCTTGGAACCGGTCCCACCGCCGACGGCGGACACGCTGGCCAACGCCTGTCCCGCGTGGGCCGTGCAAGCGCCATGACGGCGCCAGTCGAGCGGCAAGAGCGGCGAGACGAGGCGGGCGAACGCACATGGTCGCGAAAAATGAGTGTTTTTTCACTTGAGAAGATGGTCGAGGCGTGGTGTGATAACAAGCGGCGACGGACGGGGCCGCCCGCCACCCATAGCGCCTCTAGCGTCTCGGGTGGAATGTGCTATCGTTACGCCCCGATGCACCGGCCGTTTCCCGAAGTCGCCGTGAACGCGTTGTAACATAATGCTTTAAGAGCTCGGGGCGCTCGTGACCGAACCCATCACACACGTCACCATTCCCCCTCCACCCCTCGCCCCGGCGAGTCCGGTGGAGTTCCCGATGACGTGGCTGCTCGATCACGCGTCGAACCCCATTCGCTACCGCGCGATCGTCGACGTCGCTCGTCCGGGCGGAGGCATCGCGCGTGACGCCGGCATATTGCCGTATGCTCACCAGCCTGCGCTCATGCTGGCGCTGTCGCAGTCAGTCGACGGGATCTGGAACGGCTCCATGCTCGACGTGCCGCCCGCTCGCGGTGAGACGTTCGAGCGCGTCGGGACGATCAACGCCTTTCGGCGGCTGCTCGAGTACGGGTGGGACAAGGATTCGCCGCCGCTCCTCCGGACGCGCCGCGTCCTCTTCCGGCTGTTGGCTGAGGATGACGACCCCGCGTACCTGTTCGAGCTCGGGGCACGTAACGGGGAGCGGGACGCCGATCTCGACCGCCGTGGCCGCGCCATTCTGCGAGAAGCGGCTGCGGCGGCACTTGCCCAGGCGGGATACGAGGGAGACCCGCGGCTTCGCGGGGCGGCCCGGCGAATTCTCGACCGGGTCGACCGTTTTCTGCGCTCACCGCTCGCACTCAAGCCGTGGGTGCGCGTGGGAAACAAGCAGGTGCTCGCGCCCGAAGCGGCGCCGCCGTCGATCTACGCGCTCTCGATGCTCGCGTACATGCCGTTGTTCCGGAACGAGAACCACGTGCAGCTCGACCGGCTCCTTCACTACGTCTCGCAGCCAATGCCGCGGCAGGAGCTGGCGCAGCTGTGTGGGTCGACGGTCGTTGCCCAGCCGCACCTCGTCCTCGGCGACATGGTGCCGAACAGGAACGCGGCCGACGCGGATGTCCCGTTCGCCCTGGCGTGGCTCGAGCTCATGGCTCGGTTGACATTCCTGCGGCGAAACGAGACGTGGAGTAAGCTTTTCGACCGGTTCCTCGACGACCGCGACCGCGATCTCGTGTGGCATCCGCACAAGGGAATGGCCATGCCGCGGTCCTCCAATCCGTTCGTGTGGCCGACGTTCCCCCTCGAGCAGAGAGCGGAGGGGGATGAGCGGTGGACGGACGTGACGTTCCGTCTCGGCCTCATCGCGCGTCTGTCTGGGAGACCGCTGGAGCTCACCTGACGCGAGAGTTTGACGGCCGAGGTCCGCGCTGCGCGCGCTGACGTGGCGTCAAGTATCGCTGTAGGTTAGTTTTAGCGTACGAGTCCAAGGCTGGGCCGCGCGCACGCGCGCAATGTCTCGCCCCCGAGACTCGTGGAGCCGATTCCTACCGCTTGGGACATTGGCTCAACCGAAGAGCCAGTCTCGCCCTCTGAGAAAACCTCTTCAGTCGGTAACGCGCCTCAGTGCGCACGTCTGTGCGCGGATATCGAGGCAACGCACTCGCGCGCCGGTCTCGGGGCGGTCCCGAGCGAGCGGCCCCGGCGCCACATCATAGGAATCGATGACCACGCTATTGGAAGACAAGAAGACACACCTCGCGCTCGAACTCGCCCACCCCCCTGTCACGTTCGCCGATCTCGGCCTCGCAACTCCGCTCCTCGAGGCGGTCAAGGAAGCCGGCTACACCGAACCCACCCCAATTCAGCGCCAGGCAATTCCGCTCGCCCTGACCGGCCGCGACATCATGGGGCTTGCCCAGACGGGCACCGGCAAAACTGCAGCGTTCACGCTCCCGATCATTCATCGCTTGCTCGCTGGACCCAAACGGACGCGCGTGCTCGTCCTGGCGCCGACGCGCGAGCTCGCCGCCCAGGTGGATGAGAGCTTTGCCCGGTACGCGAACCACTCCGGACTTCGAGTCGCCGCCGTGTTCGGTGGCGTGCCGATCGAGCCGCAGGAGCGCGCGCTCCGCTCGGGCGTGGATGTCGTCGTGGCCACGCCTGGACGCATGATCGATCACATCGAGCGCCAGAACGTCGTGTTCGATGACCTCGAGGTGCTCGTGCTCGACGAAGCCGATCGAATGCTCGATATGGGGTTCGCGCCGCAGATCAGTCGGATCGTGGGCGAGATCCCGCGCTATCGGCAGACGCTGTTGTTCAGCGCGACGATGCCGCCCGAGGTCGAGGCCCTGGCGAGGAAGTACCTTCGCAAACCAATCGTCGTTCAGGTCGGACGTCGCTCCGAAGCCGCGAGTACGGTGGCGCACGCCGTGTATCCAGTGCCGCGTGACAAGAAGAGCGCGCTCCTCGTCGAGCTGCTCCGGCAGCCCGAGATGGACTCGGTCCTGATCTTCACGCGGACGAAACACGGTGCCGATCGCGTGGTGCGACACCTCGAGCGGGCCGAGATTACCGCCACCGCCATGCACGCTGACAAGTCGCAGGCGCAGCGCACACAGGCGCTCGACGGCTTCAAGCGTGGCACCATTCGCGTACTCGTGGCGACGGACATTGCGCAGCGTGGGCTGGACATCTCCGGCATCACGCACGTCATCAATTACGATGTGCCGCAGCAGCCGGAGGATTACGTGCACCGCATCGGTCGGACGGGGCGCGCGGCGGCCACGGGCGACGCCTACACGTTCATGGCACCCGACGAGATCGCGATGGTTCGCACGATCGAGCGGGTCATAGCGCAACAGATTCCGCGAGTTTCGGTACCGGGGTTCGATTTCGGCACCGTCGCGGCGGACTGACGAATGCGCCACGCGAACGGCCTCGGGTTCACTCCCGAGGCCGTTCGCGCATCCGGGCCGGGATGGGTCCGACGTCTCGGTCAGTCGCCGCGCCGAACTCGTCCCAGGCGGGATACCACGACCGTCTCGGCGGCTGCACCTCGCCGGAGGACCAGGGTGAGATTCGAGGCGCCGTACCCGAGCCCGTTAGGCGCGTACGCCATGGAATCGCGCGACGCGGAGAGCCACACGCCGTGCGATGCGCCGAGTCGGCGGAGGAGGACGGTGTCGCCGTAGCTTCGGACGACGAGCGTAGCGGCCGCGGTATCGATGCTGACGGCCGTGCGCACCGAACGCGACAACGACCAGCGGCGCGCTGCGGCGAAGGTGGCGACGGTTTCGCCGGCGGCGCGCCGGACGCTGGAACGGTCGCGGAAGTCGCCTACTCGGAGACCGGCAACCGCCGTCACGATGGCGAGAACGCAGAGTGCGATGATGATCTCGGGGAGCGTAGCACCGCGTTGCACGTATTTCCCTTCCGTTCGGGGCGTCGAAAGCATACGATCCGTCCGCGCGCGACGCGCCATCGTCGCGTCGCGGTCGACATCGCATTGCTGCGCGTGGCGTGCGAGGGTCGACGGCCACCTCGCACCCCATTCGAACGAGGCGTCGGATGCTCCGATTCCTGAGCGTGCTCGCGCTCGTTGTCGTCTGCACGGCCTGTCCGGCGACGCGGGCGGACGTGGCCATGAGCGAGCAGATCATTCAGCTCGGCGACGGCCTGAACGACATGCGGCAGGACTACGCCGCGTTGCAGGAACAGGTCGATTCGCTGCGAACGATCGTCGCGAAGCAGGACAGCGTCATTCGTCAGCTGGCGAACCTCGCGGGCGTGCCGTTCTCGCGATGATTCCCCGCGGTTGCATGCCATTGCACGTCCACACCCCGGACTCACGAACCCAGGTTGCCCCCGATGCGACACGCTCCGCGCCCGGCCGCACGTCCCGCGTTACTCGCGCTCGCTGCCAGCCTTGCCCTCGCCCACGGGGCGACTGCGCAATCGGCCGCCACGTCGCAGGCCATCGATGCCGAGTACACGGCAAAGATCCGCGAGCTCACGCCGACCGATCCGAAGTGGCGGTTCACCACCGAGCTGGTCGACTACCTCCCGGCCTCCGCGGCGGTGCCGACACCGCTCGAGGTCCTCGGGTACGTCCCGGGCACGGTGGGGAAGCTGTCGCACGTCGCGGACGTGAACCGGTATTTCCGGGCGGTGGCGGCGGCCGCGCCGGGCCGGGCGCGTCTCGTGTCGTTAGGCGTGAGCGACGAGGACCGGGAGGAGCTCGTGCTCGCCGTGGCGGACGAGGAGACGATTCGCCGCCTCGATGAGTATCGCGCAATGACGGCGCGAATGGCCGACCCACGCGGCATCACTCCCGAAGAGCGCGCACGGCTCGTTCGGGAGGCGAAGCCCATTTACTGGGTGCTCGGCGCCATTCACTCGCCGGAGACGGGAAGCCCCGAAATGCTCATGGAGCTCGCGTACCGGCTCGTCGTGGACGAGGGCGACTTCATGCGGAGCATTCGCCAGAACGTCATCACGCTCATCACCCCGATCCAGGAAGTCGACGGGCGCGACCGCATGGTGGACGTGTATAACCAGGCCAAGGCCCTCAAGGTACCCAACCGCAACCTGATCTACTGGGGGAAGTACACCGCTCACGACAACAACCGCGACGGCATGGTCGTCTCCCAGCGGATCACCCAGAACTACATGAAGGGCTTTCTCCACTGGCGGCCGACGATCACGCACGACCTGCACGAGTCGGTGCCGTTCCTCTACATCAGTACAGGGACGGGACCGTACAACGACGAGTTCGATCCCATCACGATCGCCGAGTGGCATACCCTCGCCTACAATGAGATCACCGAGCTGACACGGCGCGGCCTCGCAGGCGTCTGGACGCACGGGTTCTACGACGGTTGGGCACCGAACTACATGATGTCCATCACGCAGTTCCACAATTCGACCGGGCGGTTCTACGAGACGTACACGTCCAGCGGCGCCGACTGCCAGACGGTGAATCTCAACGCCTCACAGACCGATCGGCGATGGTACCGCCCAAACCCGGCGGTCAACGGAGTCCGGTGGTGTATTCGCAGCAACCTGAACTACCAGCAGTCGGGCGTGCTACTCGGGTTGAAATACGTGGGCGATCACCGGACAACGTTCGTCGAGAACAACATCGCGAAGGCCGAGCGTATGATCACGCGCGGGAAGACGTCGCCTCCGTACGCGTTCGTCATACCACGTGAGCAGCAGCATTCGGCCGAAGCGGCCGATCTCGTGAACCTGTTCCGCACTCACGCGGCGGAGGTGCACGAGGCGACAGGTGAGTTCACCGTACAGCGTGGTCCGCGGGTCATCGAGGATCGCGGCCCGCACCCGGCTTCGACGTCGGGTGCCGGGGCGAGTGGGGCTACGGCTGCACGCGATAGCACCGCTGCCGACACGTCGGCGCGAGCGGCCGCGTCAGTCCGAGCCGGCGCCGACTCGACGAACGCGGCGCGCTCCGACACGACGAATGCACGTGGTGGTGAGCGTGCCCCGGGGCGCGCCGCCGCGACCAGTGCTCTCACCGTGCGCGCCGGGGACTGGGTCGTCCGAATGGATCAGCCGTACACGCAGATGATCCGCACGATGCTCGCGATCCAGCGCTACAAGCCGGATGACCCGTCGCCGTATGACGACACCGGGTGGACGCTCGATGAGTTGCGGCACGTCGTCACGTACACTATCCCCGACTCCACCATCTTGACGAAGCCGATGCGTCTCCTCACGGCCGATGCGACGATCGCCGGACGCGTCGACGGCACGGGTGGGACGATTCTGGTCAAACACCTGGGCGACTGGCGCTCCGCCGTTTTCCCGTGGAAAGCGGGTGCCCGTGTAACAGTTGCGGAAACTGCATTCGTCGCGAATGGCACGACCTATCCCGCCGGCACGTTCATCGTGGCGGACGGCGCGAAGGCTCGCGCGGCAATCCGCGACCTGGCGCTCGCAGGCACGGCCGTGGCTGCACCGCCAACGGTTCGCTCGCACGTGATCAGCCTCCCGCGCATCGCGTACATCCATACGTGGCAGGAAACCCAGAACGAGGGGTGGGTTCGCTACTCGCTCGACCGTATGGGAATTCCGTACACGTACATGGCTGACCAGAAGCTGCGGAGCCCCGGGGCGCTCGACCGATTCGACGTGGTGGTGTTCCCACACTCGGGGCAGGGTGGAATGTCGATCGTGAACGGCCGCCCAATGATCGGCCCGCCGATCCCGTGGCGCGCATCCCGCACCACGCCACACCTGGGCAAGTGGGATGAGACGGACGACATCCGCCCCGGCATGGGGTTGGAAGGTGCGGCGCAAGTGCGGCGCTTCGTCGAACGCGGGGGTGTGCTGCTCGTCGAGGGCTCGACCAGCAGATTCCCCATCGAGCTCGGTCTCACCCCGGCCGTCTCGGAGTTTCAGTCGCGCACACTCGGAGCGCGCGGCGCCATCTTCCGCGCGGAGCAGGTCACCACATCGAGCCCGATTCTCTACGGCTACGATGCGAACCGGGTCTTCCCCGTTTACTTCAATCAGACCCCGCTGTTTCAAGTACAAACTGGCGGGTTCGGACAGGGCGGGACGCCGCCCGAAGGGACCGACTCCGCGTTCATCGCGGCGCAGGCCCGGGCTCGTCCGCGAGTGATCCTGCGGTTCCTCAACCGCGCGGACTCGCTTGGCATCTCGGGCATGCTGAACAACCCGCAGGACCTGGTCGGCCGGCCCGCGGTCATCGACGCACCGCTCGGTAACGGGCACGTCGTGATGTTCGCGATTCGCCCGTTCTGGCGATACCAGACGCAGGGGTCGTGGGCGCTCGCGCTCAACGCCATGGCGAACTGGAACAACCTCACCGACCCGTGTGAGGGCTCGCGGTGTGCCGCGCCAGCGCGGGTAACGGATTCGAACGGCGCGGATCGCGACTGAGGGTGACGGCAACGTCACGATGGGTCGGGCGTGCGAGCACGCGCTCCGCGCCTTTGTGCGCTGTTCGAGGCTGGCTAGTATTTGAGGCAGCCGCGGCGACCGGTCGCCGCGGCTGAACCAACCGAGCACCGCTCACGCGATGACAGTCACGATCGAGTATTGCACGGTCTGAAGCTACGAGCCGCGGGCCTCCAGTTTGGCGGCCGAGATCAAGGAGCGGTTCCCCAACGCGCGGGTCGAGTTGATTCCCTCGGGCGGCGGACGCTTCGAGGTACGCCGTGACGGCCAGCCCATCTTCGAGAAGTCGAAGCTCGGTCGCCACGCCGCCCCGGGCGAAGTGGTTCGGCTGCTCGAAACCTCATTGCGGTAACGCGATTTCTCGGCTCTGCCAACCCTAACGATGCGAATTGGGATTTCGACCGGCGGCGGCGACGCACCCGGTCTCAACGCGGTCATCCGCGCCGCCGCACTCTCGGCGATGGGCCGCGGCTGGGAAGTGATCGGCATCCGCAAGGGATTCTCCGGGCTCCTCGGGGAGGATCAGTGCGTTCCGCTGTCGCGCGAGTCCGTCCGCGGGATCGCGCATCTCGGGGGGACGATTCTGCGGACGACGAACCGTGGGAACCCGTTCCACTACCCGGTGCGACAGCCCGACGGCTCCTACATCGAGGTCGATCGTTCGGACGAGCTGCTGGCGACCGCCCGTGATCTGGGCATCGACGCGATCATCACCATCGGCGGCGACGGGTCGCTCGCCATCGCACAGCGACTGCACGAGCGCGGCATGAAGATCGTCGGCGTGCCGAAGACGATCGACAACGACGTCAGTGGAACGGTGACGACGTTCGGCTTCGACACGGCCGTGAACACCGCGCTCGAGGCGATCGATAAGCTGCACACGACGGCCGAGAGCCACGATCGAGTGATCGTCCTCGAGGTGATGGGTCGCAACGCCGGCTTCATCGCGCTTCACAGCGGTCTGGCGGGAACAGCGGATGTCATTCTCATCCCGGAGATTCCGTACGACATCGGTAAGGTCTGCGAGAAGATCACGGAGCGTGATCGCTCGGGCCGGTACTTCTCGATCGTCGTCGTCGCCGAAGGGGCCTATCCGCGCGGTGGGACGGAGTCCACGCTCGGCGAATCGCTTCCCGGCCAGGCGAAGCGAGTCGGAGGGATCGCGGATACCGTCGCGCGCGAGATCGCGATGATCACCGGGAAGGAGACGCGATCGCTCGTGCTCGGGCACCTGCAGCGCGGAGGCATGCCCACGGGGTACGATCGGCTCCTTGCCGCGCGCTTCGGCGGTGCGGCGGTCCGTGCCGTGGAGGCCGGCCGCTGGGGTCACATGGTCGCCTTGCAGTCGCCGCACATCGTGACCATCCCGATCACAGAGGCCTTGGCCGAGCTGAAGCGCGTGGACCCGAACCATGACACGGTGCTCACGGCCCGGGCCACCGGCATCTCCTTCGGCGACTGATCCTGGATGTCCCGTGCGGAACATCACACAGCCGAGTGGCATTTCCGCGCCTCCGCCACGTCGAACGGAGCGCGTTCTGGCGGGTACAGATTGGTGAAGCCGCCGCGCGATTTGTCCTCTTTCCGGGGGCAATCGTCCACAGGAACGGACGACCCGGCGGCGGGGTCGCCGATTGCGCTTTCTAAAGCATTGCGTAGGATTCGGTTACATGAGAGTGGCGCCAGCGAGCGCGTGGCACTCGACGTGCCCCGCAAGGGGGTGTCGTTCCTTCCTGATGTCAAATGGAGTTCGTTGATGACTCGCAGTGTGTATGCGTTCGCATTCGTCGCCGTCGCGGCCGTCAGTGGCGCGCTCGGGGCGCAGGTGCGTCCGCAGCCGCAGGAAGGGAAGACCCAGGTGCCACGCTCGCATCTCCCACCGCCGGGCATGTGCCGGATCTGGCTCGACAATGTTCCACCGGCGCAGCAGCCGGCGCCGACCGATTGCGCGAGCGCGGTCCGGAACAGGCCGCGCAACGGGCGAGTCGTGTTCAGCGAGCAGCTGCGTGACAATCCCCGCCTCCCGATGGTGAAATCGCTGAAGGATCCGTCGGCCGCGCCCAAGCCGCAGGAGGAGCCGCCTCCGGTGAAGCCGTCGCGCCCGGAGCGGAAACGCGTCGTCAAGCCGCCGCCGCCCACGGATCCGTAGGCGAAACGCCGGATCCGACGACCTCCGCCCGCGCCTCGTGCTTCGACAGGTCCAGGATCGTTCTCTCCCGCCCGATCACAACGCGTTCGTCGCGGCCGAGCCGCCGACGGGTCGCGTCATCGTCATCGCGCCCACGCGGGCCGCGTGCGAAACGATCGAGCTGGCCCTCGGGCTTCACATCGAGACGTTCCTCGAGCGTCACCACGGCGACGAGGTGCGCGCGCTCGCGCGCGCGCGAAAACCGTTCGGCATTGTTGCCGGCACCGGCACCGGGAAAACGCTCGCCATCCGGCCGATCGCGGAAGCGCTGGTCGGCGGCTCGCTCCGGGTGGGCGTGGTCAATCGTGAGCGCGAGGCGACGCCCGAAACGCCGTCGTGGAACGTGATCATCGTCACGACGGGGATTGCGCGCCGATGGTTCCAGGACGGCGACATTCTGCCACAGGATACGCTCGTCGTCGACGAGATTCACCAGACGTCCGCGGAGCTCGAACTGTGCCTCGCGCTCGGCAAGCGCGTGGGGTGCCGGTTCATCTGGTTGTCGGCCACCGTCGACCCCGCGTTTTACGCCGACTATCTCGAGTCGGCAGCGGTGGTGCAGAGTTTCGCGTTCGACCCGACGCGGGCCGCGAAGGTCGAGGTGGTCGACCAGCGGCCCGTCCAGTTTCTCAGCGATCGATTCCTCCAGCAAGTCGTTAGGCATCGGCGCGGCGTCGGGATGTTCCTGCCGACGCGCGCCTCCGTCGAGGAGGCGGCGCGCTACGTCGCCGAACGGTTCCCGCGCATCGACAGCGCGTTCTACCACGGCGGCGAGCCCATTCGCATCATCAGGCCATTCCTCGAGGATGGCGCCGAAAAGCCCTTCTTTCTGGCGATGACCGCGGCGGGCCAGAGCGCGCTCAACGTGAAGGGGCTGGACACGGTCATCATCGACGACACGCGCTTCACGAACGTCATCGAGCGTGGGAAGAACGTGCTGACGCGGCTGCATCTCGGCGCGAACGAGATCCTGCAGATGGCTGGCCGCGTGCACGGACGCGTCGAGAACGGTCGCGTGTTCATTCTTTCGGACCGTGCCATCGAGTTCGAGTCGCTGCGACCAACGGCCCCGGAGTTCCAGCTTGCCGGCGACTCCGAGCGCGTGGCTCTGACGTGCGCGGATCTCGGTGTACGCGCCGACGAGCTCGACCTCCCGGTTCCGCTCGACAAGCGTGCCTACCGCGAGGCGCTGGCGCGTCTCGAGTCGCGCGGCATCATCGAGAACGGCCGACTCTCGCACTACGGAAAGCTGGTCGAGGCACTCCCGGTCGAGCGACCGTGGGCCGAGCTCATTGTGAACGCCGACGACGATCTGATCCCGTACCTGGCCGTCATGAGCTCGATCGAGTCGTTGCATCGCATGACGCGAGAGGACCGCGATCTCGAGGGGCTCGTCGTGCGCGGCAGCGATCACCTCACGGCGTACAACGTGTACGTCGAGGCGTTCGCCAGTGCCGGGTACATGGGCGAGGTGTACGGGCTGCCGCGCCACCTGTTCGACGACCGAATCGATGAGTGGGCCGAGCAGCGCGGCGTGCTCGTGAAGGCCATCGAGGATACGGCGCTCGCGATGGCGAGTGTGTACCGCGGCGTGGGGCTGCCACTTCCCGAACGGCTGCGCTACGCGCGGGAAGACACGCATCGACGCTTCGCCGACCTGCTCGCGCAGTACATGCCATTCGATCTCGTGATCGATGAACAGACGGCAACCGGGGAGGAGGCGCGCGTCTCGAAATCGAGCGTGTGCGGAAGTTGGGGACCCATCGCGGGTGAGCTGCGCTACTTCGCGGACCGATTCGGCATCCCACGGGCGTCGATCGAGGGCACCCAGATTCCGCTCGAGCTGATTCGGAAGTACGCGACGCGCGGTACCGCGGACATCGTCTACGACCCGCGACGCAAGCAAACGCCGCTCGCGCTTCGCCGCCGCGTTCAGTACCACGGGTTCGAGCTCGACGTCGAGCACGAGCCGGTAGACCGCTTTCCGCCGGAGTTCGAGGCGGAGATCCGCCGGACGCTCGCGGCCGCCCTCGCGCGCGGCGAGGCACGTCACGTGGCGCTCAAGCGCCATCGGCCGTCAATCGAGGAGATTCGCGAAGTCTACCGGCGGTCCGGGGGGAAGACGCCGCGATTGAGCGCCGCCGAGCTCACGGCCATGTACGAGCGGGAGCTCGCGGGCGTTCGGACGATGGAGGAATTCCGCGCCGCACCGCTCGCGCTCGACTTCGATGCGCTGTTGCCGCGTGACCAGCGCGCGGAGTGGCTGGCGCTTCCGGATTTCGTCGTCGTCCGGGGGCGGGAGGTCCCGATCGACTACGATGTCGAGGCCGGGGACGCGGGATCGTTAGGTGTCGCGCGACTCAGGCTGCCGGAGAAGCTCGCGCGCACACTGACCGCGGATGAGCTGCCGCAGCTCGACCGCCCGGTGCGGTTCACGGTGCTCCGCGGTCCGCGCGGCGCCGTCCGCGCGGCGACGCTCGACGAGTTGCAGGATCTCCTCGACCGTCCCTGGTCTCCGGATGAGGTGGACGTTCAGCAGCCGTCCGACCTCACGCCTGGTGAGGAACGTCGCGTCCGGGAGCTCGCCGGCGAGCTCCGACGTGGGGCCCGTGACGGTCATCGTCCGCGGCGCGGAGCACGGCACGAGCAGGATCGCGACCGTGGCGGGCGCGAGCGCGGGGCGGGCTCGGGCCGCACGACGGGCGGTCGAGGCCGGCGCCGCCGGCGCGGACGGTGATCGGGACGCGGCCGCGTTAGGCGACGGGCGCCGGGCGTCCGGGGAGCGCGGTCTCGTACGTCTCGGTCCGCACCGGGTCGAACCCGCGGGCGAGGTAGTTCGGCAGCGCAGCCGGCGAATCCAACGTGCAGGTGTGCAGCCACACCCGCTCCGCCCCCATCGCCCAGGCGGCGCGCACTGCACACGTCAGGAGATGCTTGCCGAGCCCGTGCCCGAAAAACCGGCCGACGAGACCGAAGTAGACGATCTCGACGCTGCGGTCGGGGTGCCGCTCGAGCTCGAAAAACCCGGCAGGCACGGCCCCCCGCTGCAGGACCCAGAGCTCGACGTCCGGCGACTCGAGGCGGCGCTGCAACTCCGCGTCGGGAACAGCGTGGCGGTCACGCCAGTGGTATGGGCCACCGACGTCGCTGTAGAGTTGACGAAAGACCCTAACGTCACCGCGAGGCACGACGACGACGCGGAGCGATGGGTCCGCGCTGAGCGCCGGCTTGAGCGCCGCCGGCGACAGCATTTCGAGATAGGTGCGAACGACCGTGACGGTCGGCACGGCTTCGCGGCGGCCGACGAGTCAGTCGCGCTGCACCAGGAGCGAGGACGACGCGACGTCGTCCGCACCGTCGCCGACATCAGCACTGGCCTGCCGCAATCGATCGCGATGCCGCGCGGCCTTCGCCCGGTTCCCACACGTCGCCATGTCGCACCATCGCCGGCGACCGTTCTTCGTGCCGTCGTAGAACACGCGCGGACAGCGCGTGTCGGCGCAGCGGCGCACGCGCCCCAACTCGCCGACGACGAGCGCATCGGCGGCGCTTTCGACGACCGGGATCATGAGCCCCGCGAACGCATCGCCAACCGGAACGAAGCTGCGTGTAAATGTGCCGTCGCTGCGCGGCTCCAGTCGTCGCGTACCCGCACTGCGGCCGAGGATGCGGTTGATTTCCGCGAGCGTGTCGATCCGCGTCTTCTCGACGAGGTGGCCGCGTTCGGCGAGGCCGCGGAGCGATGCACGAACGCGCCGCGCATCGACGAGCGCTGCCGCCGCACCGGACGGTTGTTGCTGCGCTCTCCGCCGAAGCCCGGCGGATCGCTCCGCATCGACGACGGTAGCGGCTTCGAGCCACTGGACGAACGTCTCGAACTCGTGGAGGGCATCGTAGCGCACGCCGCGCCGGACGTCATCGGTGTTGACGAAGTCGAGCCACAACCGCTCGCCAATGAAGACGAACGACGGATGATCGCGGCGGCCCGAGGGCGCGCGCGTGAGGTCGGCAAGAGTCGAGTCGAACCGTTGCTCTAGCGTCATCGCGCCCAAGCTTACGCGAGGGGGGGAAGGGCTGCAAGCGCGGTGTCCGTTTCGCGCCCAGGAAACCGGTCGCGCCGGGGCGGCGGCAAACTAGATTACGCGTTCCGTCGCGAACCAACGGCACCATGTCCCTGTCCGAGCCACGTTCAGCCATAACGCGAGCACTCGTTGCCGACCTCGTCGTCGTCGGATCGACGAACCCGGTGAAGGTGGCCGCGGTGCGCGCCGTCCTCGCGCGCGCCGGTTCGCCCGCGGCGGTTGAAAGTGTCGCCGTCGCATCGGGCGTCCGGGACCAACCGTTCGGCGATGCCGAGACGATTCGCGGCGCAACGCAACGCGCCCGTGCCGCGCTCGCCGCCATGGACGCCGATCTCGCCGTCGGCCTCGAGGGCGGCGTGGTGGACGACCACCGGCGCATGATGACGTGCGCGTGGGCAGTGGTCGTTGGACGTGACGGTCGCGTCGGCGTCGGGGGGTCACTCGCGATGCCCCTGCCGGACCGCGTGGCTGCACTCGTTCGCAGCGGGGTCGAGCTGGGTCACGCGATGGATCAGGTGAGTGGCGGTCACGACACCAAGCATGGTGCCGGAGCCGTCGGCATCCTCACCACGGGGCTCGTCGACCGCCAGCGCGCGTACGAGGCACTCGTCACCTACGCGCTCGCACCCTTTCTCGCGCCGGAGTACTACGGAGCCGCCGAGTGACCGGCGCGCCATTCATCGTGCACGAATACGTCCGCTGGGGCGACGTGGACATCGTCGGGATCATCCGCTACGACGCCTACCTTCGCTTCTTCGAGTTCGCGGAGTCCGAGTTGCTGCGAGCCGTCGGGCTACTGTACCACGACATGGTAGCACGGCATGGCATTACGCTGCCAAGAAAGGTGATGCACGCCGAATTCATTACTCCCGCGCGGCTCGATGAGCGGCTCGAGATCCGCACATACGTGAGCGCGGTGGGCTCCACGTCGCTGACGTTGAACTTCGATATGTTCGCGGACGATGGGACGCCGCGCGCAAAGGGGTATCTCGTCGTCGTTGCGGTTGGCGTCGAGACCCTCGAGAAACGTCCCGTGCCCGAGCAGGTCATCGCAGCGCTCGCCCCGCACACGGTCGCAACGCCCGACGGTCCCGTGACTGCCAGTCACCCGGCCGGCGGTTCCAGGGCGTCCTCGCGGTACTGAATCCAACCCGTCGTTTCCTCGACGACGAGTTCCACGTCGGTGCCGATCGGGAGGGTCAGGTTCGGAATCTCGTGTCCCGCCGGGAAATCCATCAGGATTGGTACCTTGAGGTCGGAGACGAGGTCGAGCAAGAAGTCCTCGAACTCATCTTCTTCGGACCGGTCGAGCGAGAGATGGCCGAACACGATCCCGCGAACGTGCCGGAGCAGTCCGGCCGCGCGCAGGTGCACGAGCCGTTCGTCAGCGAACGACATCGGGTCGCGCGTCTCCTCGACGAATAGAATCGCGCCTCGCGTGTCGATCTCGTACGGCGTACCGATCGATTGCTGGACGAGCGAGAGGTTGCCACCGGTCAGCCTTCCGACAGCGCGTCCCGGACGCACGGCGCGCGAAATGTCGCGGCCCATTCGGGCGCTGGGGCGCGGCGTGCTGAGCGCAGTGAGGAGCGACGCCATGGTTGGATCGCGCGCGCTCGGGATGAGGTCGTCCACCGTCGGTCCGTGAAACACACGCAGCCCCGAACGCCGCATGAGCCACAGATGGAGCGCCGTGATGTCGGAATAACCGACGAACGCTTTCGGGTTTCTTCGAAAGACCTCGGGCTCGAGATGCGGAATCATCCGCGCGGCCCCATATCCTCCTGTGCCGCCGATCACTGCCTTGACCCGCGGATCGAGCCACATCCCCATGAAGTTCTCGGCGCGACGCTCGTCTTCCATGCGCTCGAAGCGGCGCATGGTGCCGATCTCGCTGTCGAGGATCACGCCGTAGCCGGCTCGCTCCAGCGCCTTCACACCGCGATGGAGCCACCCCTCACGAGGGGCATAGGATGGTGCCACGACTCCGATCGCATCTCCCTTGACCAGGGGAGCGGGACGCAACAGCGGCGGCGCGTCTGATCCCTGTTCCTCGGGTGTCACGTCCGAGGTGCTCCAGGCGTCGATGGCAAGAGAGAACGGCACGGGAGAAGAAGTAGGCAACGAGGCGTGCTTCACGTCGAACGGCGACGGCTACTAGATTCTAATACATGACGGCGCCAGAGCAGGGCTCGACGTACTTTCGGAAAGGTTTCGGGCTGAAGGGTGAGGTCGAAGGGACGCTGGCCGCCGATTACGACGGGTCGCTCGTCGACCTGTTGCGCGAGCGCGAGTATACGCTGACCGTGCAAGACGTTACGGTCCGGCTCGCTCGTGAGTTCGGGTTCTGTTACGGCGTCGAACGCGCGGTCGAGTACGCCTACCAGACCCGCCGCAAATTCCCCGACCGCCGCATCCTCCTCGTCGGCGAGATCATTCACAACCCGCACGTGAATCGACGGCTCGGCGAGATGGGGATCGAGATCCTCGCCCCCGGGCAGGACGCTGACGGCAAGCCCGTGTTCGACTACGCCGGCGTCACACCCGCCGACGTCGTGATCCTTCCCGCGTTCGGTGTCACGATTCGCGACTTCGAGACGCTCCGCGGACTCGGCTGCGTCGTCGTGGATACCACCTGTGGCTCGGTGCTGAACGTCTGGAAGCGCGTGGACAGCTACGCGCGTGACGGCTTCACGGCGCTCATTCACGGCAAGCACTACCACGAGGAAACGCGCGCGACCGCGTCGCAGGTAGAACGATATGCGGGGGGTGCGTACCTCGTCGTGCGCGACATGTCAGAGGCGCAGTTGGTGTGCGCCTACATCGAAGGACGCAGCAGCCGGGAGGAAATTCTCGCGCGATTTTCCCGTGCGGCGTCGCCAGGGTTCGACCCCGACACACACCTCCGGCGCATCGGCGTGGCGAATCAGACAACCATGCTGGCGCGCGAGTCGCTCGCCATCGGCGAGGAAGTCGGCCGCGCCATGGAGCGACGGTACGGCGAAGACTACCGACGGGATAACTTCCGCACGTTCGACACGATCTGCTCGGCCACGCAGGACCGGCAGGACGCCGTGCTGGAGCTCCTCCGCGAGCGGATCGACGTCATGGTCGTGATTGGCGGCTACAACTCGAGCAACACGATCTCGCTCGCCGCACTGTGCGCCGAGCAGGTGCCGACCTATCACATCGAGGACGCGACGAGCATCGACCCCGCGACTCGACAGGTGGCGTTCAGACGAGCGGGAATCAAGCACAGTGAAGCGACGGCGATCGATTGGATCTCGGCCACGGGTCCGGTGCGCATCGGACTTACCGCGGGCGCGAGCACGCCGAACAACAAGATCGCCGAGACCGTCGCTCGGATCTTCGCCACGCGCGGCATCGACATCCGCGAAGCCGTGAGACTGGAGCGCGAAGCAGTACACGAGCGCTGACGGCCCGCGAACGGCCCTTCACCCTCTTCCACGGCAACCGGTACCATGGCCCTGTTCGGGCGACTCCGCCCAGCGGCGCGCCCTCCGCGCCTCGAGGACTTTGGGTTCGCCGAGCTTCGCGGCGGCGGTTCGCGCGTGGCTATCGTGCCTGCGCTGGGCGGGAAGATCGCGCAGATGGAGCTCGGGGGACGGCAGTGGCTCTGGACGAACGACGCGATTCCCTACGCCCACCCGGACGAGTCCGCGTCGTACGGCGAAACCGCCGACACCGGCGGGTATGACGAATGCTTTCCGACCGTCGCGCCCTGCAAGGTCCCGACGTGGGTGCGCGGGATGGGCGGCGGGATGCTTCCAGACCACGGAGAGTTGTGGTCTCAGGTGCCAAGCATCGACGTACGGACCTCCCCGGAGGGGCAACGAGCGGTCACCACATGGGTGGGTCGCCGGATGCCGTACCGATTCACGCGCGAGGTTCGGGTGACGCCGAGCGGCGACGTCGAGATGCAATACGAGGTCGTGAACAGCGGCGCCGATCGCATTCCGTTCATCTGGTCGGCGCACCCGCTGTTGCCCCTAACGAGTGACACACGGATCGAGCTTCCTCAGGCGACGCGCATGCATGTGTATGCGCAGCACGAGATCGCCATCGGCGCAGGCGCGACCGATCTGCGATGGCCCATGGCGCGATCGGCCGGCAAGCTGCTCGATCTTTCCAGCCCCTTCGCCGTAGCGAAGCGCTATGCGTGCAAAGTGTTCCTCGAGATGCGCGAAGGTCGTGCGGCCGTGATCGAGGACGGGGTACGCCTGGAGGTCACGTTCGACGTCGCGCAGGTGCCGAATTTCGGGCTGTGGATCAATCGCGGGGGATGGACGCCGTTCAAGCGCGGGAAGCCGTACACGAATCTCGCGTTCGAGCCGTGCATCGGCGCGCCGGACACACTCGAGGAGGCGCTCGGTGCGTGGAAGAGTGCCCACTGGATCGACGGCGGTGCGTCATATCGGTGGTCGCTGCGGTGGCGCGCCGCAGCGCTGCCGAAGGACGAGGGTGCCGCAGAGTAACGACACAGGCCTGCGCCGAACTCTGGTCGTACGAGCGGAGCCACACGCGCGGTTCGTCAGAAGTTGACCTGGGCCTGTAGTCTGAGAAACCTGCCGCGCTGTCGGTTGTCCGGGTCCTCGCTGTCACGGTAATGCCGGTCTGCGATCGCGTACGCCGCGGTCAGCTCCAGAGCCGGTTCGATCGTCCACTCGATGCCAGGCTCGTACTCGCGGACGACGGAACTGCGCGCGTCGCGTTCCGTCTTGAAAGCGCCGGTGAAGTATTGCGCCCTCGCGTAGGCGGTGAGTCGTGACTCGCCTCGCCCATCGATCGCGTACGAGATCATCGCGTAACCGCCACGCTGCGGGCCTTCGATGATGGCATTCTCGCTCGCCTCATACCGTGGCCCACGGCCGACCATCCATTCGGCCTCGAGGCCCAGCGGCTGCGGGTAGATCACGAGCGACGCGCTCCCGCGATGATCGTCGATGTCGGCGTCACCCTCGACGCCGGACGTTCGCTGCGCGTCGGTGACCGTATACGTTCCCGCGTACGCCGCGACACCGAGTTCCAGGAACTGCGTTCCACCGACAAGGAATGGGTACGTCACTCGGGCAACGGCGTGTGGCGCGTCGTTGGCTTCCGCGCGGTTTCCGCCCTGCCCGTTATAGATGCCGACGGCCACCACGCCATAGTCGCCAGTTCCCTTGAACCGGTTTGTCGCGAGACGGCGGAATCGCTCGCGCGCCGTCGGCGGCGTCCAGAACACGAAGAGCCCCAAGTCCTGCTCGCCGGGGGCCAGGCTTTCGATCGCGTCCGCGCGATCGAGGGGGCCGCGACGACTGCTCGACTGCAACGCCTCGAACCCGACTGGCACTTCACTTTGGCCGATTCGTGCCCGCAGCGTCCTTGCGCGATCGAGAACGATGTCCGCGTAGTAGTGCCGCAGGGCGAGCGTGTTCTCCCGCCCTCCGACTTCAGTCGAGAAGTCAGGCTGGATGGCCACCGAGACACGGTCGCTGATCTCACCCGTGATCGCGAGGCGCGCGCGGCGGAGGAGAAAGCCGCCACGCGCGCCGATCGAGCGATCGCACGTGGAGCACGCGAGCTTTTCGTTCGTCTCGAAGAGGCGATTGTAGCGGAGCTGGGCATAGCCGCGGAACGTCAGCCGATCATACCAGTGGCGTGCGGTCGAGTCTTGTCCGGAGAGCGGCGTCGTAACGCAGGCGATGAGAACGGCGCCCAGGGCACACCGTGCGGCGATAACACGCATCGAATGAGGATGAGTTGTCGAGGAAGGACGAGCTCGGCGCCGATCACTGGTGCGTTTGGATCGCGGTATCGAGCGACGCGGAGTCTATGCGTGGAAGGGCAGGGCGCAATAGCACGAGCGGGCGTTGCACGAAACGCCGCCTGGCTTGTTCGGGTGCGACCCGGGGTCGATATTCCGACCTTCGACAGGCGGCCAGGCGAGGACGACTCCGCCTCAGGATGGTGCACTCCCGATGACTCTCACCTCTGATCGGATCGCCGAGCTCCGCGCCAACGAGCGTCGGGCTGCTGTCGCGACGCTCGTCGCCACGAGCGGTGGGGCCATTCGACGGCTTGGCGAGACGATGTGGGTGGACGAGCACGGGGCCATCGTTGGATCGGTGACGATCGGCGGGTGCGTCGACGGCCGCGTCGTCGAACTCGCCGAGGCAGTGTTGCGTTCGGGGACGTCTCGACGCGTGTCCCTGCCTCTGGGCGACGAGGATGCCTGGGCATTCGGCATGACGTGCGCGGGTACCGTTGACGTGCTCGTGGAGCCCGTCGCGCCGATGGACGCGACCGACCCCGTGGCCGCCGCGGCTGCGGCCGTCGCCAGCGCGGTGCACGGTGGGCGATCGGCGGTCGAGATGATCGCCCTCGACGGGCGCCCGGCACGCCTCGTCGTCGTCGAGAACGGCATTCGCCACGGGTCGTTAGGTGACCCAGCGCTCGATGAGGTCGCGGCGGCGCAGGCGGCGTCAGTACTCGACGCACGGACGTCCGGTGTACTCACCGTCTCCGTGGGCGAACGCGCGACGGAACTGTTCGCCTACGTTCATGCGCCTGCGCCGTCGATCATCGTCGTGGGCGCCACGGACGTGGCCGTCGCACTCGTTCCCCTCGCGGCCACCCTCGGGTTCCACACGGTCGTGATCGACAGCCGTGAACGGTGGGCCACCGCCGAGCGGTTTCCCGCCGTCGATGAACTGCGCGTCGGCATGCCATCGGAAGCCATCGGCGATTTCCCGCTGACACCCGCGACGGCACTCGTGCTCGTCGGACACGATTTCAAGTACGACCTCCCGGTGCTGGAGGTGGCGCTGAAGAGTCGCGCCGGATACATCGGGGTTCTGGGGAGCCGGCGACGAGCCGCTGTCCTCCGTGAATGCCTCCTGGGTATGGGCCGCACGCCGGAGGACATCGCTCGCGTCCGCATCCCTGTTGGCCTCGACATCGGCGCGAGGACGCCGCAGGAGATCGCGTTGAGCGTGCTCGCCGAGATCGTGGCGGCGCGCTCCGACGGCCGCCGCGCTCGGGCGAATGGAGATGGGTGACGTGCACGCACTCCGCGTGACGCGTGGTTCTGCGCGCCCAGAGGACCTGGTCGGTCACGTGCTGTGTCACGAGCTGCGGACCGCCGATGGGCAGATCGCTCTCGCGAAGGGACGTGTGCTGGGCAGGGAGGACGCCGCCCTCGCGCTTTCGCTGCCGTGGACGGAGGCGCACGTCCTCGCGCTCGACGCAGGCGACGTTCACGAGGACGACGCCGGCACACGCGTTGCGCGCGCGGCCGCCGGCGATGGCATCGACGTGCGCGACGTGTCGGGTGGACACTGGCCGCTGGTCGCGTCTCATCGCGGACTCCTCGAGATCGACACATCGGTGCTCGAGCGCGTCAACGCGCTCGACGGACCTTGCGTGTACACGCTGCTCGACGGGCAGGTCGTGGAGCGCGGTGAGATCGTCGCGCGTGCCAAGATCATCCCGTTCGCGGTGCCCGAACAGGTCGTGGCCGATGTCGAAGCGATGGCGCGGCCCAACGGTATCGTCCGCGTGCGCCCGTTTGCGCCGCAGCGAGTCGGGTCCGTCGTTCATGCGCAGATGGGCGAGCGCGCCGTGACGCGCTTCCGCAACGCGGTGACCGAGAAGCTCGCCTGGTTCGGGTCGTCGTTATGCGCGCTCGAACTCACGGCGTCATCTGCTGACGCCATCATCGCCGCGCTCACGCGAGCCCGCGACGCGGGCTCGGTCGTCCTGCTCGTTGCGGGGACGAAGGCGATGGACGTCCTCGACCCCACGTTCACGGCACTCGAGCGCATCGGTGCCCGCATCATCCGTCAGGGCGTCCCTGCCCATCCGGGCAGCCTCCTTTGGCTGGCGGACTGGGACGGTATCCTGATCGTCGGCATGCCGACGTGCGGCTTGTTCGCGCAGGCGACAGTCTTCGACCTCGTGATCAGTCGCGTGTTGGCAGGTACCTGCGTTGATCCCCTGAACCTTGCCCGCCTTGGTCATGGCGGGTTTCTCACACGCGCCATGGCGTTCCGACTTCCCGCATACCGGGCGACCGCTGAGCGCGGCGCCGTGGAATAGCCGTGGCCGGACCCTATAGCCCGACGATGCTCGACCACGTGAAGCGGCCGAGGAACCGTGGCGCGCTGCCGTCACCGACGGTGTCGCAGGAAGGCACGAACCCGCTGTGCGGCGATCGGGTCCGCATCGAGCTCACACTCGAGGGGGATGTGGTGACGGCAGCGCGGTTCACGGCGAATGCGTGCGCCATCTGCATCGCCTCCTCCTCGATGCTCACGGAGCTGATTCGGGGGGCACCTCTGGAGGACGTCGAAACCTTCACGGTGCCGGAGCTCATCGCGCAGCTCAAGTCGGAGATCCCGGCGTCGCGAATGGCGTGCGTGCGGCTGCCGCTCACGGTACTGCACACGGGGCTGCTGCGGTACACCCGCGCTGGGCGTTAGGCTGCGGGCATGGCCGTGTCGGCCGTTGTGCTCGCGGCAGGGTTGTCGAGTCGGTTCGTCGATGCCGGCCGGCACAAGCTGGTCGCCCTGGTCGACGGTACGCCCGTCGTTCGCTTGTCGGTGAGCGCGGCGCTCGATGCACGCATCGGTGACGTCGTCGTCGTTACCGGTGCCGGGGCGCCGGGCGTCGAGCAGGCGCTTACCGGACTCGACGTACGCCTCGTCCACGAGCCCGCGTTCGCCGACGGTATGGCGACGTCCCTGCGTCGCGGGATCGGCGCGGCCGCGCCGGGTACCGAAGCGGTCGTGGTCGCCCTCGGAGATCAGCCTTTCGTGCGGCCCGAGGCATACCAGCGGCTCGTGCGAACGTGGCGTGACACGGCAGCGTCCATCGTCGTTCCGCGCTATGCGGACCATCCGGGCCCGTCACATCCGATTCTGCTGTCGGCCGTCGTGTTCGATGAGCTCCTCGCGCTACGAGGCGACAGGGGTGCGCGGCAGGTGATTGCGCGTGATCCCAGTCGCGTCGCCATAGCTCCGCTCGCGTGGGGCGCCCCGATGGATGTCGACACGCTCGCGGATCTCGCGCGCCTCGAGGATGAACGAAGGCCCCGCGACTGACGCCACGGGGCCTTCGCGCGCTGCTCGAGAGCAACCCGTTACGGACGCGGTGCCAGCTGTACCATCCATACGCCGCTGTTCCGGTCGGCGACGAGTACCATGCCGCCGAGCGGGTGAACCGCGATCACGTTAGGCAGCGTGGTCCCGTCTACGGCCCCCAATCGCGCGATTTCGCGTCCCTGGTGATAGAGGTTCCCCTTGAGATCAGCGGATATGTCGACCACTCGCAGGCCGCCGGTTTGCGCCGCGACGTACAGTCGCTCGTTCTCGACCCAGAGATCCTGAACGCCGGCCTCGGGCACCTCGTATCGCGCGACTTCCTCCGGGTGCGCCGGGTCGGAGAAGTCAATGATTCGCGCGAAACCCGGCTGCGCGAGCACGCCCGATGGTACACCGCGCGCGGCGTCTGCCGAGCCGAGGTCTTCGCTCGTGACAACGTACCATTTGCCGGTGCGGCTCCGATAACCGTATGCCGCATGCGTCGACGCGAACGGCGCGCGGAAGGTGCCCACTCGCACGGGCTTCGCGGGTGACCCACCGAACTTGCCGCTCCCCACGTCGACGAGCGCGACGCCGTTCCGCCCGAGCGCCACATACGCGATGCCGTCGGACACGGATACGTCCGTCGCGACGTCGGTCGTGGTGCCACCCGCGCCGAGATCGACCGAGCCCACGCGGCGGGGACGCGCCGGGTCCTCCACGCTGACCACATCGAGGCGTCGCGCATCGCTCGCGACATACACGTGACGCTTGTACAGTGCGACGCCTGACGCGGCCCCGATGCCTTCGTCGAACGTCGCGAGTCGCTTGAGCGTCCGCGGGTCGGACGCATCGAACATGGCGAGCGATGATCGCCCGTTGGCAACCTCGCGCACCGCCACTCCGAGTCCGGTCTCATCCACCACGCAGTCGGTGACCGACTTGCCATCGACGCTCGCCGTATCGATCGCCCTGAGCGTCGCGTCGCCCACCTCGAACGTCACGAGTTGTCCGCGACTTCCGCCCGTACACGCCAACGCGTAATGGCGACCGTCCCGGCCGCGCCATCCGTAAACGTCGGCGGTCGGAGCGCCAAGCGCGGCCTTCGCCACGAGCCGCGCAGACTCCCCGACTTCACGATTCGACACCCGGACCGTGCGATGGGCGACGAGTCCCGGGGCCACGGCGATGATCTGATAGTCGCCTGCGTTCTGCGCCACGAACCTACCCTTCTGGTCCAGCGCGGCTGGCGCCATCTGCCCCACAGCGCTGTCCTCCACCGCGGCCGTGAACGTGTAGAGGAACGGCACGTTCGAGACTCGGAGCCCATTGGCGTCGAACGCGGTGGCAGAGACCTCGACGACGTCGCCGGTCCTCGCCTGGTCCGCGGTGATGCTCAACGTGAGCGATTTCACCGGGTTCGGTTCGACCGTGTACTTCCGCTCGGCGGCCAATCCGCCCGCGACGGCTCGCACGGTAATCGATCCAGGGCGTGCCGCGGTCAGCACCCCGAACTGGTTGACCGAGGCGATATTCGGGTTCGAGCTGGTCCACTTGACTGCGACGTCGCGGCGCTCGGCGCCAGCGGCATCGCGTACACGTGCGGTGTGCGGCACAGTTGCGCCGACGAGCACGCGTCGCGCTCCGCCTTCGATCGAAATCGATGCCGGGGCTCCACCGGACGCCGCGGATCTCCGCGGGATCGCGCTGGCATACGAGCGGTTCGAAGCCTCGTGCAGCCGCGCGGCTTCCCCGTTTTGTGCGCCGAGCAGGGCGGGCACCGCGGATACAGCAGCGACGGCGGCACGCGCGACGCGCCGAGCCGTTTCGACAGATCTCGTCATCCGAATTGCGCTCCTGAGGTCGAGGACTGGCACATCCGGTCTCGATGGTGATTGTCGCGAGTGGCGGCGCTGCTTCTGAAGGACCACCCGACCAGCGGCCGGCAACATCGATCGCGACGCATGCACGCGCAATTCACGAACTTGCGCGGTTGCGCTCGCTATGCAGTGTGCACGTCTGACGGCGCCGGGGCTGTATCGCGCACCACCCCGAATTCGAGCCCCGTATCGCGTTGACGCGCCGCGCTCCAGCATGTACCTCACTTGGGTGACCTCACACACGCAGCGTGACGAGAGCTACGGGACCCGGGTGTTCGAGGCTGGCGACGTCTGCCGGCCCCCGGTGTGCTGGAACAGACGGCTCCGGCTGACCTCACGCCTCGAGCCGGCCCACATCCCAAGCCGCGCGAGCACGGCTGTTGCCACATCGCCAGCGCCATGACGGACGTCACCAGGTACCTCGACGGCCGCACCCTGATTCTGCTTTCGAACCGCGAGCCGTACGAGCACCTCGCCGGCTCCGAGGGCATTCACGTGCGCCAGCCGCCCGGCGGGCTCGTCTCAGCCCTCGACCCCACCATGCGCCGCACCAGTGGCACCTGGGTCGCCTGGGGGTCGGGAAGCGCGGACCGCGAAACCGCCGATGACACGGGGCGACTCGGGGTTCCGCCGTTCGAGCCGGCCTACACACTTCGCCGCGTGTGGCTCACCGACGAGGACATTGAGGGCTATTACCTCGGATTCGCGAACACGGCCCTTTGGCCATTGTGCCATCTCCTGATCCAGCACTTCGAGTTTCACCGCGAGCACTGGGAGCGCTACCAGGCGGTGAACGAACGCTTTGCGGAAGCCGTGCACGAGGAGTCGCTCCGGGCGAGGGGCACCCCGCAGGTGTGGGTTCAGGACTACCACTTCGGCCTCGTCGCGGCGGAACTCCGGCGGCGTTCGCGGAACATCTTCATCCACCACTTCTGGCACATTCCGTTTCCGCCGCCCGACATCCTCCGGCTGCTCCCGACCGGCATTCCCGAAACGCTGTTGACCGGGCTGCTCGGCAATGATCTGATCGAGTTCCACACCGAGCGCTACGCCCGGAATTTCCTGGACTGCGTTCGTGCCTTCCTGCCCGACGCCGATGTGCGCGGCGAGTCGCTGCGCGTAGGCATCGACGGGCGACAGGTCGTGCTCGGTGTGTTTCCCATCAGCATCGACGTCGACCGGTTCGAGCAGCTTGCGTTGAGCGAGGAGAGCGACGCTCGCGCGACGGCACTCCGGCAGCGGTACGCGCGCGGCGGGCGCGCGCTCGGCATCAGCGTTGACCGGATCGACTACACGAAGGGCATCCCGGAACGACTTCGGGCGCTGGACCGGCTCTGGACCGAATCGCCGGAGCTTCGCGGGCGATTCACGATGATCGTTGTCGCGACGCCATCACGATCCGAGCTGCCGCCCTATCAGAACCTCGAGGCCGAGGTGCTTGCGGGGGTTCGCGACATCAATGAACGGTTCGGCACTCCTGACTGGGAACCGATCGTGCTGGTGCACGAGAACGTGCACATCGAGCTGCTCGCGGCGGTGTATCGCGCGGCGGATCTGTGTCTCGTGTCATCGCTGCAGGACGGCATGAACCTGGTGGCAAAGGAGTTCGTCGCGAGCCAGGTGGATGAACACGGGGTGTTGGTGCTGAGCCGGTTCACGGGCGCTGCCGAAGAGATCGAGGAGGCGGTCCTCATCAACCCCTTCAACGTCGGGGGCTTTGCCGATGGAATTCGTACGGCACTCGAGATGGAGCCGGACGAGCGCCGCCGGCGAATGCGCGCGATGCGTAGCCAGCTGCACCGTTCCACCATCTTCGACTGGCTGCACGCCATCCTCGCCCGCTGTGCCGATCTGATGGACGGTCGTGAGGTCGACTGGGCGGATCGCGATCGGAACCCACTCGGAGGCGAGGCCGCGCCGCGAGCGACTGGCAACGGTCGGGTGCCGAACTCGACCCCGGCGCCGGAATTGGGTGAGGCACCGTCGTGACGTCGTCACCCGCCAATAGCGGCGCGGAGGGCGCGACGGGGGCGCGCGCGATCCCGGGCGAACGACTCGTCGGCCGGCCGACCGTGGTCATGCTCGACGTGGACGGTACGCTCGCGCCCATCGCGCCGCATCCATCACTCGCGTCCGTTCCGGTTGAAACGCGTCGCGTCGTTGCAGCGCTCGCTGCGCGACCCCAGGTCTCTGTGGCGTTGGTGTCGGGCCGCGCTGCCCACGACGCGAGGCGTCTCGTTGCCGTCGAGAACGTGTGGACCATCGGCAATCACGGTGCTGAGGTCATGGATCCGCGCGGCGAGGTCGCGGTGAACGCGGCGATACAGTCGTACGGTCCGGCGATGGCTCGGGTGGCGCATGCGCTGGAGCCACTGCTCGCGCCGCTCCGCGGCGTTCATCTCGAGAACAAAGGGTGGTCGCTGAGCGTGCACTACCGCAGTGCCGACGAGGCAGTCGTGCCGCGTCTGCGCGCGGCCGTGGAAGGTGAGGTCGCGAAGGCCGGTCTCCGCATGACGTTAGGCAAGATGGTGTTCGAGGTGCGTCCCCCGGTGCGGATCGACAAGGGGACGGCGGTGTTCGAGCTGGCGCGCGAGCTCGGCGCGCTCAGTGACGATGCGGCGCTGCTGTTCGCCGGCGATGACGTCACGGACGAAGACGCGTTTCGTGTTCTGCGGGCGCGTGTCCCGCGGGCGGTGACGGTGCGGGTGGGTACGGGCGCGGCCACCGCCGCGGAGTTCACGGTCGGTTCGACCGACGACGTCCGCGCTCTGCTCCTTCGCCTCGCCCGCCTGACGGGTGGTCCGTAGCGACCACGCCGTGGCAATTATTTCTTCTTTGTCGGTTTCGCGCTCGCCTTTGCCACCGCCGGGCGTTTCACCGCGCCCTTTGCTGCTGGCTTTTTCGGTGCGGCCGCGGCTTTCTTAGCCGCTGGCTTCGACGCTACGGCTTTCGTCGGGGCCGCTGACGCGGCTCTCGCGGGGGTCGGAGTCGAGGCGGCCGGCGTGGCGGGCTTTGGTGCCGCGGGTTTCGTGATCGTGCGCGGCGGGTGGTCAGCTGGTACAGACGTGGCTCTGGCTGAAGCGACGGTTGCCGCACCAGGGTGTCGCTTGCCGTGGGCTTCCTCCGCCTCGCGAATGAGCTTGTCGGCTTCGTCCTGCGTCATCTGGCCACGCCGCACCATGTACTGCACGAGATCGCGCGCGCTTTCGACGGCGAACCCGGTCAGCCCGGCGGCGGCGTTGATGACGTCCTTCATTGCCGCCGCCATCTTACTGCCGGCTTCGAGGCTGATCTCGTGGGCGCGCGCCGCCATCTCCGCGACGGTGTCGCGGACGTCCTGGCCGCGGTGGCCCGGGCTTCGACGGGGGGTCGCAGGCGCCGTCGCCGGCGCATCAGCGCTGGCAGGCTTGGATTCGGTGACAGGAGCTTTTTCCGACATGGGGGCGTGTCCGGCTCCAGGTGGAGTGGACGAAGGATGATTGAGGAGGGCGGACTGTCGCGCTACCGTTACCGCGCGACACAGCCGGAGCGCCGGGTAGACGGCGGTAAGTATATGATTTTTCTCAAGCTATGCAAGTGACTCAGCGGTTTCAGAAACACATCCGACTGGACTGTTCGTCTGTTCAATTACCGCAGTACAACGACATTAATAGGCCAATATAATGCGAGCCCCACTCAACGGGATCAGAATTCTCGATCTCACACGGGTGCTCGCCGGCCCGCTCGCCACAATGACACTCGGCGACCTCGGCGCGCAGGTCATCAAGGTCGAGCGTCCCGGCCTCGGCGATGAGACCCGTGCCTGGGGCCCGCCGTTCGACCACCGTGGCGAAAGCGCCTACTATCTCGCCGTCAACCGCAACAAGCTCAGCATCGCACTGGACCTCGACCGCGCAGCCGATATCGAAACCCTCTCGACCCTCCTGGAGGGTGCCGATGCAGTCCTCGACAACTTCCGGCCCGGCACCCTCGAGCGACATGGAATCGACATCGACACCGTGCTCGCGCGCCGGGCCGGCCTCGTGTGGTGCACGTTGACTGGATTCGGTCCTCGGAGCAGGCGTCCGGGCTACGACTTCGTCATCCAGGCCGAGAGCGGCTGGATGGCCATCACCGGTGAGCCGGATGGGGAACCGATGAAGGTCGGCGTCGCGCTGGCCGACGTCCTCGCCGGAAAGGACGCAGCCGTTGCGGTACTTGCCGGGCTGGCGGCTCGCGGCGACCCTCGACCGGCATCGGCGAGGCGGGTCTTCATCTCGCTGTTCGGTACCGCAGTCAGCGCGCTCGTCAACGTCGCCCAGAACACGCTCGTCAGCGGAGCTGACGCGAAGCGGTGGGGAAACGCACACCCCAATCTCGTGCCGTATCAGCTCTTCACGGCTGCGGATCGCCCGATGGTCATCGCCGTCGGAAACGACAACCAGTGGCAGAACTGCACGCGGGCGTTGGGGCTGGAAGCGCTCGGGTCCGATCCGCGTCTCGCGACGAACGCCGGGCGCCTGAGCCATCGGCAACTCGTAGTCTCCGCCGTGGCGCAATGCGTTCGCGAGCGACCCGCGGCGCACTGGCTCGAGCTCCTATCGGCCGCGGGAGTTCCGGCCGGAATTGTTCGAACGGTGCGCGAGGCGCTCGCGGACGTGGAAGCGTCGCCACTGACGGGCGTCGCGCCTCCGCCGCCGGGTACGGCTCGGCTTGCGCCTCCACGCCTCAACGAGCATGGAGCGCTCGTCAGACGCTTCGGCTGGGACGCCTTTCGTCACGCCGCCTCCACGTCCTCACTCGAGAACGCTCGCTCGTGAGGCGATGCGCTACATAGGGAACAAGACGAAGCTGCTTCCGTTCCTGCAGCGGGTCGTTCGTCGCCTCGGCATCCTCCCGGGTACGGCGCACGACGCGTTCGCGGGGACGGCGTCCGTGGGTCGAGCACTCAAGGCGGACGGGTGGCGTGTGAGCTCCAGCGACATCATGACGTACTCCTACGTCATGCAGCGCGCTTACGTCGTTGCATCGAGGGTGGGTGAGCTCGACCACCTCGCGCGTGCCGACGCCGGCGTACGGGCGGCGATGGCCACCCACTCGAATACCCTGGAGGCCGTGGCCGCGCACCTTTCGCGGGGCCTCGAACCGGTCGATGGGTTTATCGCACGACACTTCGCGCCCGGCGGCGGGCGGATGTACTTCACCGACGAGAACGCGCGGCGAATCGATGCGGCGCGTCTGGCACTCCACGCCTGGCGTTCGAACGAGTTGATCGGCGATGACACCTTCTACGTGCTGCTCGCGGCGGTCATCGAAGGCGCGGACCGCGTCGCGAATACGGCCGGCGTCTATGCGGCGTACATCAAACGCTGGCAGCCGAACGCACTTCGGCCGTTCGTCGCGCTGCCGCTGTCACCGGTGCCTTCGCGAGCGCGCTGCGCCGCGCACAAGGCCGACGCGGTCGACGTTGCCCGCGCTCTTGGCCCGATCGATCTGCTGTACGTCGATCCGCCGTACAATGCGCGGCAGTACGCGGGGTATTACCACATCCCGGAGGTCATCGCCCGCGGGTGGTTCGACGGAGCTGTCTCGGTCCGTGGGAAGACGGGGCTGATAGCCGACGGCGAGCAGCGTAGCGCGTGGTGCTCCCGTCGCCGAGCGCCCGGCGCGTTACGCGAGCTTCTCGCGGCCACTGGCGCGCGCCACGTCCTTGTCTCCTACAACAGCGAGGGTGTCATTCCCGATGCGGAGTTCCGCGCCATCCTGCGCGACGCGGCCGTTGATGGTCGGGTGCGTCGCTTCACTCGGGCGTACAAGCGATATCGCGCTGACAGCGATCGGGAAGGGCGGCGCTACAAGGGTGATGACGTAAAGGAGCTCCTCTACTATGCCCGCCTCCGTTGAGGGCCGGACGCATTTTCGTGACCGGCAAAAAGTGCCTGTTACGCACTCCGTACCCATTTCGTCAGACCCGTGTGACCAACAACACAACTGCCAGGCCGGCGGCGAGGCGCGCTGCTCCCGCACTTTCGACAGCGCGTGAATCGGGTTACACTAGCACCGTGAAGACGACGGTGCCGGCCTCTCCGACCGACCAACTGGAAGTCGATCAGGATATCATCTCGCGAGTCCTTCAGGGCAACCGGGATGCGTTTTCCGTTCTGATCAATCGGTACAGCGACCCACTGTATCGCCATGCGTTGGGCATGACCGGCAGCCCGGATGTTGCGGAAGACATTCTTCAGATGTCTTTCATTAAAGCGTACCAACACCTCGCTGAGGTGCGCGGACGCTTCGACGCCTGGGTGTTCCGGATCGTAGCGAACGGGTGCAAGGACTGGCTGAAGAACATTCGGCGCACGCACCTGAGCTACGACGAGGACGACCAGCCCTCCGGCTACTCGACTCCGGACGAGGAGTTGGATCGAACCGAGCTCCGCTCGGATCTCGACAAGGCGTTGCTCACGCTTGCCCCGTCATTGCGCGAGGCATTCGTGATGAAGCACGTCGAAGGGCGCTCGTACGAGGAGATGGCCGATTTGTTGGGTACCACCGTTGGAGCACTGAAGATGCGCGTTCACCGCGCTCGTGAGGCGCTCCAGGCTCTTCTAGAGGAGAAATACGCATAATGCTTGATAACCTGAACGCACGCGATGGCAGCGGCGACGCTGGCCGCGAGCGCCCTCGCCGAGCCTCGGAGCAATCGCAGCCGCTCGTCGATCGGGAGGTTCCGCTCGGTGGGACGGCGACGTCCGAGATGATCAACAGCTGGCTCGACGGGGAAACGCCGGAGCCGGTCGCATTGAACGGAGATACGGCTCGCCAGGTCGACCTATGGCGCCGGATCGAACAGGAAAGTGAGCGGCGCCGTCAGATGGTGACGCCGGCGCACGTGACGGCCCAGATCATGGCTGCGCTTCCCGCGGATCTTCCGCAGGCGTCGCTGCCGTGGTGGAAGAAGTCGATCCAGGTGTCGCCGGTGGTCGCAATCGCGGCCGCGGCCGGGCTCGTCGCTCTCGGGGCCGCCATTGGCAACGGCATGCGGATTCGGTGAGCATTCGTTAGTTCGTAGTCCGCATGACGCTGAAAAGGCCGGTCCCACGGGACCGGCCTTTCTCATGTCGGACCGGCGCGGTGGGTCACGAGGTTAACACCGTAGGAGCATTGACCGTCAGACGTGGTACGGCGGCACGGTGACTGCTGCATCCGTGACGCGGGCGACGACAGCCCGCGTGTGTTCGCTGCAAGGCCCTGGAAACGAGGGTGCCTCCGATGCGTGCTCGTTCCATCCCGCTGCTCGCGGGCGCCGCTTTACTCGTTGCGTGTGATCGATCGGCCCCCGTCGGGCCTGCGGCGAGCGATGAGGTCGTCGACCTCGTACCCGACTACGCGCTGAGCGCGGCCGCGTCCACGGATGCCGCTGGAATTGGCGGGTTTCGATTCCCCGATGACCTTCGGCTGACCCCGGAGCAGAAAGCGGCGATCGCGGCGCTTCATGACGCGTTCATGACCGCGACGGCTGACGACGTTGCCGCACTCCGCGCGATCGAGCGAGAAGCGCGTGAAGCGCGAGCGTCGGGAAGGCCTCGTGCGGAGATCCGCGTGATCCTCGCCCGAGCCCTTCCGATTCACGAGCGACTGGATGCGGCATTCCGGAAGCTCCAGGCGGACGTGTGGGCGGTATATACGGCGGAGCAGCGTGCGTGGATCGAGTCCCATCGACCCCGTAGCTGTGGTTCGTCGGGCGCGCGGTTGACGGAGGAACAGGTCACGCAGATCCGCGCGCTTCAGGAGCGCTTCCTGGCTGCGGTGCAGGGCGATCTCGCGCTCATCCGATCCATCGTGGCCGAGGCGAGGGCGGCGCACGAAGCCGGCCAGTCGCGCCGGGAGGTGGCGAGGATTCTCGCGCGGGCGGCCGAGCCGCAGCGCCGGGTGAGGGAAGCAGAACGCGCGCTCCACGAAGCGATACTCGCGCTGCTTACCCCCGCGCAGCGCGAGCGATGGCTGTGTCGTCGGTAGGCCGGGCGAGGATGATCAGCGCAATTCCATCGCGGTAGTAGTCAGGAACGCGGCCGACTTCGGTGAAGCCGCAACGAGCGAAGAGTGCACGGCCACTGACGAGCAGTGGATCGTCGGGGAGCTCCGCGACGACTATTCTCGCACCGCACGCCGCGAGGTCATCCACGGCCGCATCGCAGAGGCTCACTCCGACGGCGTTGAGGCGGCTACTTGCGGTCACCCCGATAAAATGGATTCGCCCGGTGCCGACCGCGCCCGCGACGTCGCCATAGAGAGCGAAGCCCAGCATCTCACCGTCTCGGTCGGCGACGATGCCACGCGATTCCGCCGTGCGACCCTCGAGCGCGAGCCGAAGGAAATACCTCGGCACCTCGACGTACGGGGTGCCTGCGGCGTCGTGGGCGATGAACGCGTCCATCGCTCCGCGGTCGGAGTCGACGTGGCGACGAATCGAGAAGCCTGCCGCGTCACGCCGTTCCGCCGTGTTCCACCTCGTTGTGTCCTCCCGGCTCACGCGCGATCGAGGTGGACTTGCCGGACGCTTCGAATCTCGGGAAGGTCGGCGAGGGCCTCGAGCACGGCTGGCTCGACCCGACCGTCGATGCTCACGACCGCGAGGGCCTCGCCGCCGACGTCGAGACGCGACTGGTGATAGCCGCCGATGTTGATGCCCGCATTGCCGAGCACAGTGCCGACGTGGCCGATCACGCCCGGCGCGTCTTGATTCCGGAGGACGAGGAGGGCACCGCGGGGCACCATGTCGACGCGGAACTCATCGATGAGGACAATGCGCGCGTGCGAGTCTCCGATCAGCGCGCCGGCCACGCGCGTCTCGCCGGCGTCGGTCGTCGCGCGGATCTCGAGCTGCTCCGCATATGAGTCACGTGAGTCGAGCTGGATCTGATCCACGCGAATGCCGTGTGCCGTGGCGACGTGAAGGGCGTTCACGGTGTTGACGGCGCTTGCGCCGACGACGCGCGACAGCGCACCGCACAGGACGGTCGCGGTGAGCAAGCGAAGGCCGTTCGTTGCCGCGCCTGAATAGCGGACCTCGACCCGCGCGATCCCGCCGTCGGCGAGCGCGGCGGCGAGGATGCCGAGTCGCTCCGCGAGATCGAGCAGCGGACGAAGGCGGCGCATCTCTTCGCCCCCGAGTCCCGGCGCGTTCACGGCGCGCGCGAGGTCGCCGTCGACGAGGGCGGCCCGCACCGCTTCGGCGATCTCGATGGCCACGTTTTGTTGTGCTTCCGCCGTCGACGCGCCGAGATGGGGCGTGAGCACCACATTGTCGAGCGTGCGGAGGGGGTGGTCCGCGGGGAGCGGCTCCTGCTCGAAGACGTCGAGCGCCGCGCCCGCAATCCGTTTTTCACGGATGGCGCGCGCGAGCGCGTCCTCGCTCACGACGCCGCCACGCGCGGCGTTGACGAGGACCGCGGTCGGTTTCATCAGCGACAGCTCCTTGTCCCCGAGCAGCCCTGCCGTCGCTTCGGTGAGCGGTACGTGCAGCGACACGACGTCCGCGCGGCGCAGGACGTCCGGGAACTCGACGCGTTCGATGCCTAACGCCTGCGCACGTTCGGCAATGAGAAACGGGTCGTACGCGATGACCGTCATGCCGAACGCCCGGGCGCGTTTTGCGACCTCGCCGCCGATGCGACCGGCACCCACCAGTCCGAGGGTCTTCCCGTAGAGCTCGGTCCCGCTGAAGCTCTTGCGATCCCATTGCCCGGCCTTCATCGAGCGGTCGGCGGCCGGCACCCGACGGAGCAGCGCGAGCATGAGCGCCAGCGTGAGCTCGGCCGCGGAGATCGTGTTACCGGCGGGCGCCGTGAGGACGGCGATACCGCGTTCCGTCGCGGCATCGACGTCGATGGTGTCCACGCCTACACCGGCACGTCCAATCACCTTCAGGCCGTTCGCCCGCGCGAGCGATTCGCGGGTGATCTGCGTCGCGCTGCGGACCAGGACGGCGTCGGCATCCGCGATCGCATCGGCGAGCTCGGCACCTTTGAGTCCGGGGCGCACGACAAGCTCGAAGCGCGAATCGTCACGAAGCGGCGCGAGCCCGTCAAGCGCGATCTGATCCGCGACGAGCACGCGATACATGGCGGTCATGCGGTCAGCACCTCGCGCAACACGTCGAGCAACACCTCGAGCTCTTTGACCGTATGGTCGCCCATGTGGCCGATTCGGATGGACGAATCCTTGAGCGACCCGTAGCCGGCGGAGATGGTGAACCCACGCGCCTTCATCGCGGAGTTGACCGCGCTCCCGGTATGCGATGACGGGAGCGCGATGCACGTGACGGTCGGCGAACGGAAACCCTCGGGCGAGAGGACCGAGACGCCGACGCCGGCTCCACGCATCTCGTCCACCCACGTCCAGGTGCGGCGCGCCATGGCAGCGTGTCGCTCCCAGCGGCGCTCGATCGTCTCGGCACGAATGTCGTCGAGCTGCGCGGCGAGCGCGTAGAACAACGAGACCGCGGGCGTGTTCGGCGTCTGGTTCTTCAGAATCCCCTTGTCGAACTCGACGAGGTCGAAGTAGATGCCGCGATCCTTCTTCGTTCTGGCACGTTCGAGGACGTTTTCGCGCGCGACGCCGAAGGCCAGGCCCGGCGGCAATGCAAGCGCCTTCTGCGACCCGGTGAGCACGAAGTCGAGGTGCCACTCGTCCGTCTCTACCTGAGCGCCGGCGATACCGGTAACGCTGTCGACGAGCAGGACGACATCACCGGCCTCGTGCGCCACGCGCGCGAGGTCTGCGATGGGATTCAGCGCTCCGGTCGACGTCTCGGAGTGAACGACGGTCACCGCGTCGAATCGTCCACCCTTCAGGGCCTCGGCGAGCATCTCCGGCGTATGCGCCTGGCCAAGAGGAACCGATAACGCCTCAGCCTCGAGTCCGCACGCGCGCGCAATCTGGAAGAACCGGTCGCTGAATGCGCCGTTCACGAGGGACAGCACGCGTGCGCGCGCGCCGTTGCGTACCGCGGCCTCCATGAGCCCCGTCGCCGAGGCGCTCGCAATGTACACCGGGCGCTTCGTTCGGAAGACGTACTGAAGACCGGGCTCGAGGCGCGCGATGAGCTCCTCCATCGATTTGCCGCGATGGCCGATCATCGGCTGAAGCATCGCTTCGAGAATGCTCGGACGGACTTCGGTGGGCCCGGGTAGAAAAAACCGTCCAAAAGCGGCCTGCGCACCCGGGGTTGTCCGGGCTGCGACGTCGGCGCGTGGCTGTGCCGTCATGAGTTGCGAGTTGCGCGGTTATGGGGTCGTGACCGCCGCACTGAGCGCGGCGCCACGGTGGTAGACCGACCGATGCGACGTGGTCGGAAGCTCGTCGACGTTCAATACGAGAGGAAGGAGCGGGGCCAACGAGTTGGCACGAATGACGACATCGGCCGCGTTGACGACGGCGGGGCGTTCGACTACCCCTGCGAACGCGACGAAGAGGTCCACGACAGGGCGGGCCTCGAGGTCGGTGCTCCCGTCTCCGACCATTGCGGCGGGGCGAGGAATGTTCCACTGCTCGATCGCGACCCGCTTGCCGCCGGTTGCGGCGAGGGGGGACGCCGCGTCGAATCCCGCGTACTGGCCGTCAGGTGAGAAGCGAACGTCCACGGCGGCGACGCGTTCGGCGGTGATGCCTACCGCATCGGCCGCGGCACGCACCGCCGGGAGGAGACCACCGGAGATCACCCGAACGTCGATGCCGGCCGCCTGGAGCGCGGCGACCGTTTCGCGCGCATCGGGGACGAGCCGCTCGACGTACTTTCGACTGAGCGCGTCGACGGCGGCGCGGGTGGGCCGCACCAGCTCGAGCCGGCGGCCGTAGACATCCTCGAGTGGAATTCGCCCGCGCATCGCTGCGTCGGTGAGCGCGGCTACCTCTTCACGGCAGTGCGCGGCCAGCTCGTCGATGCCTTCGATGGCCGAGAGCGTCGAATCACAATCCAGCAGGACCGTCCGGAAACGCGGCATTCGAGCCGAGCGAACCGCTAGACGTGAATCGGACGACCGAGGACGCCGAGCGCGGCCTCCTTTACCGCCTCGGACAGCGTCGGGTGCGAATGGACCGTCATCCCGATGTCTTCGGACGAGCCGCGGTACTCGAATGCCAGCACAACCTCGGCGCAGAGCTCCGACACGTTAGGCCCGATGAGGTGCGCACCGAGCAGCTCGTCTGTCCGAGCGTCGGCGATGAACTTCACGAAGCCGCTGGTCTCACCCAGCGTGCGAGCGCGCCCGTTCGCCGAGAATGGGAACTTGCCGACCTTATACTCTCGTCCGCTCTCCTTGACCTCGTGCTCGGCGAGGCCAACTGTTGCGATCTCCGGCCACGTGTACACGATGGACGGCATCGAGCGGTAGTGCATCTCCGATGGTTTGCCGGCGATGACTTCCGCGGCAACGACGCCTTCCTCCTCGGCCTTGTGCGCGAGGAGCTTGCCGCCCACGACGTCACCGATGGCATAGACATTCGCCACGTTCGTGCGCATCGCGTGGTCCACGAGCACCTCCCCTCGCTTCCCGACCGCGAGCCCGAGCGCCGCTGCGTCGATCCCCGACAGAGACGGTCGGCGGCCAACCGAAACGAGCACGTAGTCGGCGTCCAGGGTCTCGGTACCTCCGTCCTTCTCCGTGTGCACGAGCACGCGGGTCTCTTCCACGGAGGCACCGGTGACCTTCGTACCGACTCGAATCTCGAGGCCCTGTTTGCGAAGGACCTTGTCGGCTTCCTTGACGATGTCGGCATCCATCCCGGGAAGTATGGATGGCATGAGCTCGACGACGGTCACCTTCGCGCCGAGGCGCCGCCACACGGAGCCGAGCTCGAGCCCGATCACGCCGCCGCCAACGACGACGAGGTGTTTCGGTACCTCCGGGATGGTCAGTGCGCCGACGTTCGAGAGAACGCGGCGTTCGTCGAACTCGAGAAACGGGAGCTCGATCGGCACGGAGCCAGTCGCGATGATGACGTCTTTCGACTGATAGGTGGTCGACGCGCCGTCGGCACCGGCGACTTCTACGATGTTTCCGGGGCGCAGGGATCCGCGGCCTTTTGCCCAGGTGATCTTGTTCTTCCTGAACAGGTACTCGATGCCGCGTGTGTTCTGGGCGACGACCTCGACCTTGCGCCGCATCATGGTCTCGAGGTCCAGGGAGAGCCCGTCGTATGAGAACCCGTGCTCGCGCGAGTGCAACCGAGCGAACTCGTAATGTTCTGATGACTGGAGCAGCGCCTTGGATGGGATGCACCCGACGTTCACACACGTGCCGCCGAGCGTCTTGTCCATCTCGACGCAAACGGTCTTCAGGCCGAGCTGTGCGGCGCGGATGGCGGCGACGTAGCCGCCTGGACCGCCGCCGATCACGACGACGTCGGCCGATTCACTTGCAGGTGCCATGGGATCGAGGCAGAGAAGGGGAGTGAAAAAAAGTAGCGGGTACGGCCACCGAAGGCGACCGTACCCGCTGCTCCCCCTCAGGGAGATTCTACTACCCGCTCGACCCAACCTCCGCCCGAACCGCGACGAATCGTCCTGCACGCACCTGCCGATAGCCACGCACGAGCCGGGTATTGAACTTCCCCGAGATCTTGTTGTCGATGCGCCGCCCTTCGAACACGGTGACGACGTCGGCGTTCTCGCGCGGATCGAAGTACGGACCGACCAGGGCGACGAACGTGCTCTGACTCGCCTCGAGCAACTTCACTCCGGTCGGCGGGACGTCCTTCGTCATGAAGAACAGGAACCGCCCAACGACCGACGCATCGACCGACGCGTCGCGAATCAGCGTGAACGGAACGCTGACATCATCGGCGGCGGCCATCAGGTGACCACGCCAGACCCCGGCCAGCGCCGACATGATCGGCGGCCTGAAGCTTCCGCGCGCGGGCGGAAGAGGGGTGAATGCGAACGACGTTGACGACTTTCCCATCTCGTTACTCCTGTCACCGCTCACTACGGGGCGTCCTTCGAAAAGTGTCGGCTTGAATTTCGACGCGACGTTTCCCGGTCGAGGTCGCCCGAACGGTCGTAGCAACACGCACGACCGTCGATCGAATCTCTTGCAATGTTGGATGCAACGAGATCGAAAAGGGTTTGCCATTCACGCGATACTGACAGATCCGAGACGAATCGCTGGCAGAACCGTACCGTTCGCACAGAAACACGAGGCGCCGGGCTCCCGCGGGAGCCCGGCGCCTCGTGTTTCTGTGCGGCCGACGACCGCTCAGTCGATAAGCATCGTGGCGGGATCCTCCATGAGCTCCTTCACGCGCACGAGGAACAGAACGGCCTGCTGTCCGTCGATGATGCGGTGATCGTATGACAGCGCGACATACATCATTGGACGGATCTCCACTTTACCGTCGATGGCGATGGGGCGCTCCTGAATCTTGTGCAGCCCGAGGATCGCGACCTGCGGATAGTTGATGATTGGCGTCGAGATGAGCGACCCGAACACGCCGCCGTTCGTGATGGTGAACGTGCCGCCAGTGAGGTCGTCCATGGTGAGCTTTCCGTCGCGCGCACGCTTGGCGACCTCGCCGATCTCGTTCGAGACCTCGATCATCCCCTTTCGATCGGCATCCTTCACGTTCGGCACGACCAGCCCGGCGTCGGAAGCGACCGCGATGCCCATGTTGACGTAGTGTTTGTACACGATCGAGTCGCCGTCGATCTGCGCATTCACTACCGGGTATGCCTTGAGCGCCTGAACCGTGGCCTTCACGAAGAATGGCATGAAGCTCAGCTTCACGCCGCGCTCCTTCTCCATCCGCTCCTTGATCCGCTCGCGCAGCGACATCACGGCGGACATGTCGATCTCGTTGAAGGTCGTGAGGTGCGCGGTGGCGTGCTGCGACTCGAGCAGATGTTCGGCGATGCGCTTGCGGCGCGTGGACATCTTCTCGCGCGTCTCGCGCGCTCCGTCGCCGGCGGGCTGGGACGTCGGTGGGGCGGCTGGCGGCGCCTTGGCAGGCGCGGGTGCCGCGACAGGTTGAGCAGCGGACCGCTGTTCAATGACGTCCGACTTGCTCACGACGCCGCCGCGTCCTGTCCCACTGACCGCGGCGAGATCGATGCCCTCCTCAGCGGCCATGCGTCGAGCCGCGGGGGCGGCACGGGGCTTTGCGGTCTGGCCGTCAGACGCCGGTGCCGAAGCCGCGGGAGGAGCGGGAGGAGCAGCTTGCGCGGTCGCCTGGTTCGACCCGCCACCGGCCGCTGCTGACGTAGGCGTCGCCGCCGCCGGTGTCGCGGCAGATCCGGCCGCCGTCTCGTCGACTTCGCCGAGCACCTCGTCGACCGCGACGACATCGCCTTCGTGTTTGACCTGGCGGGCGAGCACGCCGCCTTTGAGCGCGGGCACCTCGACGGTAACTTTGTCCGTCTCCAGCTCGACCAGTGTCTCGCCGGCGGCAACGGCCTCTCCCTCTTTCTTGAGCCAGCGAGCGATCGTCGCTTCGACGATGGATTCTCCGAGTGGCGGGACCTTGATCGAAATCATTCCGCGAATCCAGTGGACCGGTTTGGTTGGCCGCGTGCTACGTCGTGCCGAGGGTGTCGCGGAATATAACCGTCGAGGAAATGCGTGCGAGCGCTGACGATCGACGCTCACGGCGAGTTGGATCAGCTCACGTATCGAGAGGACCTGCCTGTTCCCGAGCTCGCCGCGCCAGACGACGTGCGCGTGCGTGTGCACGCGGCGGCATTGAACCATCTCGACCTGTGGGTCGTCCGAGGCGTGCCCGGGGTTCGCATCACCCCGGGCTGGATCCTCGGCGCGGACTGCGCCGGGGTTGTGGATGCCGTCGGGTCAGCCGTGACATCGGTGCATGTCGGTGACCATGTGGTGGTCAACCCTGGCGTCAGCGACCGCACCTGCGAGTACTGTCTGACGGGTGACAACCCGCTCTGCCTCCAGTATCGCATCCTCGGCGAGCACCGCACGGGAACGATGGTAGAGTTCGTCGTCGTGCCCGCCGCGAACGTCGCGACGATTCCTGGCCACCTGCGCCTCACGACAGCTGCGGCATTTCCGCTCTCCACGCTGACGGCATGGCGCATGGTCATCTCGCGCGCCCGCGTGCAGCCGTCCGACCTCGTGTTGATCCGTGGGATCGGCGGTGGGGTCGCATTGGCCGCGCTGCAGATCACGAAAAGAACGGGTGCCCGGGTGTGGGTCACGTCGCGGAGCGATACGAAGCTCGAACGTGCGGTTGCGCTCGGGGCCGATGGGACGATGAACGAACGAGCAGTGGATGTCGCGAAGGAGGTGCGAGCGCGGACCGGGAAGCGCGGCGTCGACGTCGTGCTCGATTGCGTCGGCGAGGCCACGTGGACGTCATCGCTCGGCGCGCTCGGGAAGCGTGGTCGTCTCGTGACGTGCGGCGGCACGTCCGGACCGTTCGTCCAAACGGACATCCGCCGCCTCTTCTGGAACCAGTGGACGCTCATGGGTTCGACCATGGGCAGCGATGCGGAGTTCGATGCGGCGGTGAGTGAGCTGCGCGCAGGTCGGCTCGTGCCACCGATCGACTCGGTGTTCCCGCTTCGCGACGGACGCGACGCGTTCGCCCGGCTGCAATCGGGTGAGCAGTTCGGCAAGGTCGTCATCGACCTGGGGGTTCCGTGACAGCCGACCGAGCGCAGTTCACGACCGACGAGCAGCGAGTGATCCGGGCGGCGGTAGTCGGCGGACAGCAGGCGGCGTGTCCCCGGTGCGGCGTGGCGCTCTCGGCACGAACCATTGGGGGCGGCTCGTTCGGGCTCGGGTACGCGCGGCGCCGCGAGTGGTTGATCTGCCCGAAATGCCACCGGAGCGCCATCTTCGACGTGAAACGCGGTACCCGCAACTGAAGGGCCGACCCGGAGTCACGACATGACCTTCATCGAGCGACTGCAGAGCAGCTTCGGGCAGTTCGCTGAGTTCGTTCCCGCGTTGTTCGGCGCGTTGATCATCCTCTTCGCCGGCTACCTGCTGGCGAAGCTCATCGAACGAGGTACCGAGCGGCTCCTTCGCCGGATGCGGCTCAACTACCTGCTCGAGCGCGGCGGCGTCATGCAGGCGGTCGAGCGCTCGGGGTCGCACTTCAATCCCTCGCGGGTCATCGCGAACCTCGTCTTCTGGTTCGTGATGTTCGTCGTGATCATGATTGCCGCGAACGCGCTCGGCATGGAGACGCTCGCGGACGTGTTCTCGGAGCTCGTCGGCTACATCCCGAGCATGATGGCGGCGATCGTCCTGTTGATCGTCGGTATCGTACTGGGCAGGTTCGTCGGTGGATTGATTCTGGCCTCCGCGGGCGGCATCCAGGGTGGCCCGACGCTGGCGCGTGTCGGGCGATGGGGAGTGATCGTCCTCGCCATCTTCATGGCGCTCCAGCAGCTCGGGATCGCGAATGAGATCGTGGTGACGGCGTTCGCGATTCTCTTCGGCGCGGTGGCGCTGGCGCTCGCGCTGTCGTTCGGGCTCGGCAATCGCGAGCTCGCGGGCGAGATCACGCGCGAATGGTGGGAACGCTACAAGGCCGAGCGCGACGCGATTGCGGCGGCGGAGCGAGATGAGGAGATGGCCGACGAACGCGAGGCCGAAGGTAACCCGGGCCTGGGTGCCGGCGACGGCCCCGAATGACTGCGCGACTGGCACATGAAGCCGCGCCGAGACACGAGGAGCAACGACGTCCATGACTGAAACCGCAACGGTGTCTGGTGTCCTGGGATCAGAGCTGTCGCTCGAGCAACTCTGGATGCCCTTTACCGCAAATCGCGCGTTCAAGCGTGCGCCGCGACTGCTCGCGTCGGCGAGCGGCATGTACTACACGACGGTGGACGGTCGCCGGGTGCTAGACGGCACCGCGGGGCTCTGGTGCGTCAACGCGGGTCATTGTCGGGAGCCGATCGTTCGCGCCGTGCAGGAGGCCGCGGCGACGCTCGACTTCGCGCCAGGTTTCCAGATGGGCCACCCATACAGCTTCGCGCTCGCGGAGCGAGTGGTGGCGATGCTGCCCGGGGCGCTCGATCACGTGTTCTTCGCGAACTCGGGGTCGGAAGCGGTGGATTCCGCGCTCAAGCTCGCCTTGGCGTACTTCCAGGCGCGCGGCGAGCCGCAGCGTACGAGGTTCGTCGGTCGGTTGCGCGGCTATCACGGGGTGGGGTTCGGGGGCATCTCGGTTGGCGGTATCGAGACGAACCGTCGCGCATTCGCGTCGCAGCTTCTGCCGCACGTGGATCACCTTCCGCACACGCACGACCTCGCGCGCAATGCCTTCTCGCGCGGGGAGCCGGTGCACGGTGCGGAGCTCGCCGACGACCTCGAGCGGATCGTGCGTGAGCGCGGCGCCGAGACGATCGCGGCGGTGATCGTCGAGCCGATGGCCGGATCCACGGGCGTGCTCATCCCGCCGCGCGGATACCTAACGCGACTGCGTGAAATCTGCGACCGCCACGGGATCCTCCTCATCTTCGACGAGGTGATCACGGGGTTCGGCCGCCTCGGCACCCCGTTCGCCGCCGATTATTTCGGTGTGACGCCGGACATGATGACGGTGGCAAAGGGGCTGACGAACGCCGCGGTGCCCATGGGGGCGGTGTTCGTCGATGGCAAGATCTACGAGACGGTGATCAATGCGACGCCCTCGGGGATCGAGCTGTTTCACGGGTACACGTACTCGGGACACCCGCTGGCGGCGGCGGCCGGCCTCGCGACGCTCGAGCTATACCGGACGGAAGGGCTGTTCGAGCGGGCCGCGTCGCTGGCGCCGTACTGGGAGGACGCGCTTCATTCGTTGCGTGCCTTACCTAACGTCATCGACTTGAGGAACCTCGGTCTCGTGGGCGGGATCGAGCTCGAGCCGCGTCCGAACGCGCCGGGCACGCGCGGGTTCGAGGTGTTCCTCGAGTGCTTCAATCGGGGCGCGCTCGTTCGCGTCACCGGCGACATCATCGCCTTGTCGCCGCCGTTGATCATCGAGAGGTCGCAGATCGATATGCTGCTGGAGACGCTGAGCGAGGCGATCACGGCGGTTTCGTGATCTCACGCCGCGCGGTTTCATGACGATGGAGGGCACGGTGGGTGTCATCGCGGCGAGACGTATGCGGGCGTTCCTGGGGTGGATCGCTGTTCTGGCGCTGCCGGTGGCGGCTAACGGGCAGGCCGAAGCGCAGCCCACGAAGCCGCGCGCTCGGGAGCTCGGCCTCCCGATTGGCGGCACTCCGGGGCCGCTCGACGCGATCACCGACGTCGCGGGGGTCGAAGTCGGGCACACCACCCTCATCTCGGGCAGCGGCAAGCTCGTGGTGGGGACGGGCCCGGTGCGCACTGGTGTCACGGTGATCCACCCGCGCGGGAAAGCGAACGCTGATCCAGTGTTCGGCGCCTGGTTCACGCTGAACGGGAACGGTGAGATGACCGGCACGACCTGGCTCCAGGAGTCCGGGATCCTGGAAGGCCCGCTCGCCATCACGAACACCCACAGCGTCGGCGTCGTGCGCGACGCGATTCTGCAGTGGCAGGTTGGCAAGCCAGGGATGCAACCGTGGGGGCTTCCGGTGGTCGCCGAAACGTTCGACGGCAGTCTCAACGACATCAACGGCTTTCACGTCAAGCCGGAGCATGTGATCTCGGCCCTCGATAGCGCGAAGGGCGGTCGGGTAGCTGAAGGGAACGTAGGCGGTGGGACGGGGATGATATGCCACGGGTTCAAGGGCGGCATCGGGACCGCGTCTCGGCGCCTTTCGCCGCAGCAGGGTGGGTACACCGTCGGCGTTCTGGTGCAGTGCAACTATGGCGCTCGGCGCGATCTCCGCATCGCGGGCGTCCCGGTCGGGGAAGAAATCTCCGACCTGTTGCCTTGCATTGCGACCGGCGATTCGGCGGCTACCGGACCTGGGCGGGCGTGCGACCCGACCGCGAGAGATGACGAAGGTGCCGGCTCGATCATCGTGGTCGTGGCAACCGACGCCCCGCTGCTGCCGCACCAGCTCAAGCGCATTGCGACGCGTGTGTCGCTCGGAGTAGGCCGGATGGGCGGATGGGGCGGAAACTCGTCCGGCGACATCTTCGTCGCGTTTTCGACCGCGAATGCAGGCACGGCTCGTGTCACGGACACGACCTCCGTGCGGATGCTGGCGAACGCGCGTCTGTCGCCGTTGTTCACCGCGACAGCTCAGGCGACCGAGGCGGCGATCGTCAATGCGCTCCTCGCGGCCGAGACGATGACCGGAGTGAACGACCTGCGCGTCTACGCGCTGCCGGTCGACCGATTACGCGCGATCATGAGGAAGTACGGGCGTTAGCGAGCGGGGTTTGTGGCGCTGGTGAGGGGTTCGTCGTCAAGCGTCAACTCCGCTTGGCGACTGGGTACGACTGGAGTTCGAAACCCTCCGGTCCTCTCCTGGCTGCGCCGACGACACCTTCGACTATCCCGGCCTGGTCGCACCTTCGATGGTTCCTGCGTCTTCATTTCTCTTTGCCACCGGCATCGAGAACAGCTACCCCACGATTCGTTCCGGCGTCCGCATCGATCAGATGGAGAAGTGCGGACACTACGCGCGATGGGAAGAGGACTTCGCTCTCGTGCGTGACCTCGGCCTCAACGCCCTGCGCTACGGTCCTCCGTACTATCGAACACACGTCGCGCCCGATCGCTTCGACTGGGATACGGCCGACGCGCCGATGGTTCGGCTGAAGGAGCTGAGTATCGAGGTAATCGCCGACCTCTGCCACTTTGGAGTTCCGTCCTGGCTCGGTGGCTTCCAGGACGACGCCTTTCCGGTGCTCTTCGCGGAGTACGCGCGGGCGTTCGTGCGGCGGTATCCGTGGGTGCGGTATTTCACGCCGGTCAACGAGATCTTCGTCTGCGCGAACTTCTCCGCGCTTCGCGGATGGTGGAACGAGTGTGAGACCAGCGATGCGGCATTCGTCCGAGCGATTCGCAACCTCTGTATGGCGCACGAGCTCGCGGTCGAGGCGATTCTCTCGGAGCGACCCGACGCGATCATCGTCCAGGGCGAATCGATGGAGCAGTTCCACGCGGCCGGGCGGTCCGCGGCATACGAGGCCGATCGATGGAATGGACTGAAGTTTCTCGCCCTCGATCTGACGCTGGGGCACGAGCTCGCGCCTGGCATGGCCGCGTATCTCAACGAGCATGGCGTCACGTCGAACGACCTGAGCTTCTTTCGCGAGCGTCGGGGCGTCGGCCAACGGTGGCTTGGCGTGGACTACTATCTGACGTGCGAGCACCGCGTTTCTTCGACGGGTCGCTGTACGACGGCGCGCCGGGCGCTCGGGTTCCGCGCGGTGGCCGCGCAGTATTACCGCCGCTACGACATCCCGCTGTTTCATTGCGAGACCAACCGCGTTTCCGGACACGCGGTCGCGTGGCTCGAGTCGCAGTGGCAGGACATTGTCCATCTACGCGCCGCCGGTGTGCCGGTCCGCGGCTTTACATGGTATTCGCTGACCGACCAGATCGACTGGCAGCACGCTCTACGCGAGGAGCGTAACGACGTCTACCCGGTTGGGCTATACGACCTGCAGCGGCGGCCGAGACCTGTCGCGCAGCGGTATCGTGAGATCGTGGCGGCGTGGGGCGCGGTGTGGGCCGGTTCGGAGGACGAGGTCGGACGGGTGAACGGTCGAGCTGGGTGAGCAGTACGGTCGGCCGTCGGGCTCGGTAGTCGGCTGCCGCAGTACAACCGGCGTGTCGCCCTGGTCACCCGGTTCCGGTTCGAAGATGGGACGCCAAGTAACGATCGTAACGGCGGTTGCGCGCGGTAGGGCGCGCGTCCTGGCGGACGCGTGCACGCGCGGCCCGGGCGTGGCGCGTTAGGCGGCCAAAGAATAGTCGGCGGTTCCGCGGATGGGCGAACTATCGAGGGCATGTGAATTGCGCGAGGGCGTTGCCCGCATCTCCGCAATCGTTGCACGCCTACCGTTCACCGTCGAGCCACATGCCAGCAGTCGCGCGCGCGGCCCTCACCGGCGGCCGCTCTCCGCTGATCGTCCACAGTCACCTGCGCTGGGATTTCGTTTGGCAACGCCCGCAGCAGATTCTGTCGCGCTTCGGACGAAGTCGCGCAGTGCTGTACGTCGAGGAGCCTGTCTTCGTCGACGACTGTGTAGCCGGTTCACTCGATCTCAGTAGCCCGAGCGACGGCGTGCACCGAGTGGTGCCGCGGTTGCCGAGTGCACTCGCTGGTTCGTACGACGACGCGGGCGCGGTCATCCGAACGCTGCTCCTCCAGCTCGTGAGCGAGGGGGGCAGGCTCGCTGGGATGTTCGATCACGCCGTGCAATGGTTCTATACGCCAATGCCCGCCCCGCTCATGATCGGTGCCTTCGAGGAGCGCGGGATCGTGTACGACTGCATGGACGAACTCGCCCAGTTTCGTTTCGCACCGCCCGAATTGACGCAGCGTGAGCGCTTCCTGATGTCGAAGGCGGATGTCGTGTTCACTGGTGGTCGGCAGCTCTTCGAGTCGAAGTCACGCTATCACCACAACGTTCACTTCTTCGGGTGCGGCGTCGATGCGGACCACTTTGCCCGCGCGCGACACGCGGACACTCCGGTTGCGCCCGAGCTCCGCGATCTTCCGCGACCGGTGCTCGGATACTTCGGGGTCGTCGACGAGCGCCTCGACTACAATCTGATCGACCGGCTGGCCGGCCGCTTCTCGAACGGGTCGGTCGTGTTCGTCGGTCCCGTCGTGAAGGTGGATCGGCGCGAACTGCCTGCACGGAGCAACGTTCACTGGCTCGGTCAGCGGGCGTACGCACAGCTCCCCGAGTATGTGAAGGGGTTCGATGTCTGCCTCATGCCGTTCGCTCTCAACGAGGCGACGGAGTTCATCAACCCCACCAAGACATTGGAATACATGGCCGCCGGCAAACCGATCGTCTCGACGGCGGTCCCCGATGTTGTCCGCAACTTCGCGCCGGTGGTAAGCGTTGCGGGGTCGACCGACGAATTCGTGGAGGCCGCGCACGCGGCGACGACGCCGGACGAAACGCGAATCGCCGCCGGTATCGCGCGGGCCCGCGAGGCTACGTGGGAGTCGATCGTCAGCGCGATGGATCATCTCGTGGCTCGCGCCGTACGCCACGCACCGCCAGAGGTTGGGAGCGCGTCGGCCATCATGGCCAGGCGTCGTCGCGCGGCGGCGGGTAACCCGGCGGCGGGTCGCTCGGAGTCGGCGAACGACGGCACGGCGAACGTGGCCTAACGGCGAGCAGCACCGTGCGGGCGCGGGTCGAGCTGTGGGCGGGCATTGAATGCTCGTACAATCGAGTCGGCGACGGATTCTCCGATCAACTCGAACGCAGCGGGGGATACGGTCGGCCAGATGACATCGATCGTCTGGCCGAGCTCGGCGTCACGGCGGTGCGCTTTCCGGTCCTGTGGGAGCGCGTCACCGAACTCGGGCCCGAGGCCTGGCGCTGGGTAGACGACGGGCTCGAGCGACTGCGAGCGCACGGCGTCACTCCCATTGTGGGGCTCATGCACCACGGGAGCGGCCCGAGAGACACGAGTCTCATTGATCCGGCGCTGCCGGAGCGTCTCGCCACGTTCGCGAGAACCGTCGCCGAACGCTACCCGTGGGCGCGACACTTCACGCCGATCAACGAGCCGCTCACGACTGCGCGGTTTTCTACCCTATACGGCCACTGGTACCCGCACGCGCGGTCACCTCACGACTTCGCGCGCGCGGTAATCGGCCAGGTCAACGCGATTGCGGCCGCCATGCGCGCCATCCGCGAAGTAGCGCCTGACGCGCGGCTCGTGCAGACCGAGGACCTCGGGAAAACGTACGCGAGCCCCCGGCTTCAGTATCAGGCGGACTTCGAGAACGAGCGGCGGTGGTTGACCTATGACCTTCTCTGTGGTCGGGTGATCGACGGCCACCCCATTGCTCCGTATCTCCGATGGGCAGGTATTCCGACCGGGGACCTCGACGCTATCGCGAGCGCGCCGTGTCCGCCGGACGTGATCGGGATCAACCATTACCTGACGAGCGAGCGATACCTCGACGAGCATCCCGACGGATACCCCGTGGCGTCGCACGGCGGCAATGGCCGCCATCGTTATGCGGACGTCGAAGCCGTGCGCGTGCTGGCCGATGATGTCGCGGGCCCGTACGCACTCCTCCGAGAAACCTGGGAGCGTTACGGCTTACCTGTGGCGGTAACCGAAGCGCACCTGGCCTGTACGCGCGAGCAACAGCTCCGCTGGCTCGACGAGGTCTGGCACGCGGCAGTGCGTCTCCGCGGTGAGGGTGCGGACGTGCGAGCAGTCACCGCGTGGTCGACCTTCGGCGCCTTCGATTGGGCGTCGTTGCTTACCCGGAATGATGGGAGCTACGAGCCCGGGGCATTCGACATCCGCGCGCCGCGGCCGCGACCGACGGCCGTGGCAGCGATGGTTCGGTCCCTGGCGACGCGCGGCGAATACGATCAACCGGTGTTGCACGGCCCGGGTTGGTGGCGAAGCGACAAGCGGCTGATCTATCCGGCACCGTCGGGCGTGTCGGCCGCTCAGGGCGCGAGGGCGTGCTACCAGGCGGTCCGCGCTGCGCCCGGCGCGCCGATTCTCGTGGTTGGCGCGAACGGGACGCTTGGCAGGGCAGTCGTGGCGGCCTGTGAGCATCGGGACATCGCGTACCGCGCACTGACACGCGACGACCTCGATGTGGCAGACGCGGACGCCGTTTCTCGTACCGTTGCGACGGCGCGGCCGTGGGCGGTGATCAACTGCGCCGGGTTCGTGCGCGTGGACGATGCCGAGCACGAACGCGGCGCGTGCTGGCGCTCGAACGTGAGCGGCGCCGTTACGCTCGCCGCGGTCTGCGCGGAGCGCGGGATCTCGTTCGTAGTGTTCTCGAGCGATCTCGTATTCGACGGGGAGAAGGGCACACCGTACGTGGAGTCTGACAGCGTACAGCCACTCTGCGCTTATGGCCGGAGCAAGGCCGAAGCCGAACGGGCAGTGCTCGCCGCCTGTGATCGGGCGCTCGTCATCCGCACGGCGGCGTTCTTCGGTCACGACGACTACAACTTCGTTACGCACGCGCTCCGGGCGCTTGCCAGCGGGCACTCATTCGCCGCCATGCGGGATGTCATCGTCTCGCCGACGTATGTCCCCGACCTCGCCGACGCTACGCTCGACCACGTCATCGACGGAGAGCGAGGCGTGTGGCACCTCGCGAATGACGGGGTGGTCAGTTGGGAGGAACTTGCCGCTCGTGCCGCGCGCGTTGCCGGCGTGAGCACGCGATGTCTGCGCGGCGTCACACTGGCGGAGCTGGCGCTCGACGCCCCGCGCCCGCGATACACTCCGCTCACCAGCGAGCGAGGCATTGTGCTCGCCCCATTGGAGAATGCGCTCGCGCGGTACGCGCGCGCTGGATCGTGGTCGCGGGGCGTATTCGAGAACGGGTTCGGTACGGCTTCAACTATACCGGCCGGGTCGATACCCGACGGGTCCACACGAGACGGGTCGCATGAACGAGCGGCCCCGGGCTGCACGATCACTTCGGGAGGCGCCGCCGGCAGCGTGGAAATCACGGAGACGGTCGTCGCTCAGGGCGCGGCATGACGGACACGCAGATGAGAATCACGCGGCAAGGCGCGGGCGATGGGCCACGCATCGTCATCATCGGCGCCGGGCCGACCGGTCTCGCGGCCGGCTATCGCTTGCGAGAGCTCGGCTACACGAACTTCACGTTGCTCGAGGCCCGTCACAAGGTTGGGGGCCTCGCCTCGTCGGAACGGAGCCCCAACGGCTTCCTCTACGACATCGGCGGACACGTTCTCTTCTCGCACTACGAGTACTTCGACCGGCTGTTCGATCGGCTCATGGGTGACGAGTACCAGGAGCTGCTTCGCGAGTCGTGGGTGTGGATGTTCGATCGGTTCCTCCCGTACCCGTTCCAGAACAACATCAAGTATCTCCCAAAGGACGTCGTGCTCGAATGCCTGCTCGGGCTCATCGAAGCACAGAAGCAGCCGATCGACAAGTCGCGATTCGCGAACTTCGAGGAGCTCATTCACGGCGTCTTCGGAGCCGGGATCGCGAAGTACTTCATGACGCCCTACAACTTCAAGGTGTGGGCGCATCCGCCGTCGATGATGAACACGGAGTGGATCGGCGAGCGCGTGGCCACGCCGCCGATCGAGCGGGTGCTCGGCAACGTCGTGCTCGACCGCGAGGATGTGTCGTGGGGACCTAACGCGACGTTCAAGTATCCGCGATACGGGGGGACGGGGGAGTTGTTCGACCGGATGCGGCCGTACGTGGCGGATCAGCTGCGTACGTGCGCGCCGGTGACGGCGATTGACCTCGACGCCAGGGAGGTCCGAATGGCCACTGGCGACCGGCAGCCGTACGACGTGCTGCTCTCGACCATGCCGCTCGACATCCTCGTGGGCTCGCTGGCCGGGGACGTGCCGGATTGCGTCCGGACGCAAGCCAGGCGGCTGCGTCACTCCGGCTCGTACATCGTCGGCGTCGGCATCAGGCAGCCATGCCCGTCGAAGAAGTGCTGGATGTATTTCCCCGAGAACAACTCGCCGTTCTATCGGCTCACGTACCTGTCGAACTATTCGCCGGAGGTGGTTCCGGATCCGGCAACCCACTATTCCATTCTCGCCGAGATCTCGCACTCGGAATTCAAACCGGTGGACTGTCGAACGGTGATCGATGACACGATCCAGGGGCTCGTGAACACGCGCATGATCACGGAGGCGGACCGCAGGGACATCGTCGACGCGTTTTTGATCGAGCGCGGCTACACGTATCCGACGCCGTCGCTCGAGCGAGATCAGGCGATCGCGACGATCCAGCCGTGGCTCGAGTCCCAGGGGATCTACTCGCGTGGCCGGTTCGGGGCGTGGCGGTACGAGGTCGGGAACATGGACCATTCGGTTGCCCAGGGGGTCGAGTGGGTGAACCGAATCCTCCTCGATGACGCGAAGAATGAGCTGACGTGGATGGCGAAGCGAGGGTGTTAGGCATCGCTGACGGCGCCTAACACCCTCGCTGGTTGGTGGCTGAGAATCGATAGTCGGTAACGAATCGGCGGCCTGGATACAATTCTCTGGCGGCTTTTTTTCGTAGCTCTACGGTAGAGGTCGCTTTGCGTTCGGGCAGTGTGCGTCGTCTCACGAAACAGGGGTGATGCGCGGCGGTCAGTGCGCTGATTCGGTTGCTCCGTAATCCCTTGTAACCATTGCACTTACGGCGTAGCTGGCGCGTTGCTATTCGCCTCCCCTTCGGGTATACTTCTTCGTCCCTCCGAAGTCTGATTTTCCCTCCTGCAGGACCATATGACCGCGCCTATCAATCGCGAGCGTATTCTCCCGCGTCTCATCGACGAGGAGATCAAGGAATCGTTCATCAACTACTCGATGAGCGTGATCGTGTCACGCGCGCTTCCCGACGTGCGCGATGGGCTCAAGCCGGTACACCGGCGCATCCTGTACGCGATGAACGACCTCGGGTTGCTGCCGAACCGCCCGTTCAAGAAGTCGGCAACGGTGGTGGGTGACGTGCTCGGTCGCTTCCACCCGCATGGCGACGGCGCGGTGTACGACGCGCTCGTGCGTATGGTACAGGACTTCTCGCTGCGCTATCCGCTCGTGGACGGGCAGGGGAACTTCGGCTCGATGGACGGCGATCCGGCGGCCGCGTACCGCTACACCGAAGCGCGGCTCATGCGGATCGCGACCGAGTTGCTCGCGGACATCGACAAGAACACGGTCGATTTCGCGCCGAACTTCGACGATCACCTGACCGAGCCGAAGGTATTGCCGGCCGGCATTCCGAACCTGCTCGTCAATGGCTCGTCAGGCATTGCGGTCGGCATGGCGACGAACATTCCGCCGCACAACCTGAAGGAAGTCATCAGCGCGACGATCGCGCTCATCGACAATCCCGAACTGACGATCGGCGAGATTCGCAAGATGGTAAAGGGGCCGGATTTCCCGACCGGCGCCTACATCTATGGCCGGGACGGCATCAAGGACTATCAGGAGACGGGGCGCGGCAAGATCGTCATGCGCGCACGCGCCGTCATCGAGGAGAAGGAAACCTCGGGCAAGTCGCAGATCGTCGTGACCGAGCTGCCGTACCAGGTGAACCGCGCGAACCTCGTGCGGGACATCGCGGACCTCGTGCGCGACAAGAAGCTCGAGGGGATCAGCGACCTGCGCGACGAGTCGTCGGATACGACCCGTATCGTCATCGAGCTCAAGCGCGATGCCATTCCCCGCGTGGTGCTGAACCAGCTCTACAAGCACACCACGATGCAATCGACGTTCGGTGTGATCATGCTGGCGTTGGTGCCCGACGCCCAGACGCGGCAGCTCGTGCCGAAGGTCATGGGGATCAAGGAGGTGCTTGAGCACTACATCAAGCACCGCCATGAAGTCATCGTGCGCCGCGCTCAGTACGAGCTCGACAAGGCGCTCGACCGCGAGCACATCCTGGATGGTCTCAAGATCGCCGTCGACAACATCGACGAAGTGATCAAGATCATCCGGAAGGCGGCTGACACCCCGAAGGCGAGCGCGCAGCTGCAGAAGCGGTTCAAGCTCTCCGACCGTCAGGCCGAGGCGATTCTGAACATGCGCCTCGCGAAGTTGACGGGGCTCGCGATCGAGGAGCTCGAGGCCGAGCTGAAAGAGGTGCGCGCGCTCATCAAGGACCTGCGCTCGCTGCTCGAGTCGAAGCCGCGACGGCTCAAGGTGATGAAGGACGAGCTGCAGAAGATCTCCGATACGTACGGCGACGCGCGCCGCACGGAGATCACGAGCGACCAGGGCGAGTTCACGATCGAAGATCTGATCGCTGAAGAGGATATGGTCGTGACGATCTCGCACACCGGCTACATCAAGCGGACACCGGTCACGACGTACCGCCGCCAACGCCGAGGCGGACGCGGGTCGAGTGGAGCGGACCTGAAGGAGCTCGACTTCATCGAGCGGCTCTTCATCGGCAGCACGCACGACTATCTCCTCATCTTCACCGAGGACGGACGCTGCTTCTGGCTCAAGGTCCATGAGCTGCCGCAGGCGGGGCGCGCAACGAAGGGCAAGCCGATCGTCAACCTGATCAACGTCACGCCGGACACCCAGATCAAGGCGATCGTGCCGGTGCGCGAGTTCAACGACGAGAACTTCCTGCTGTTCTGCACAAAGGACGGCACCGTCAAGAAGACGAAGCTCAGCGAGTACTCGAACCCGCGCACCACCGGCATCAAGGCCATCAAGATCGAGAAGGGCGATGAGCTGATCGACGTGCAGGTCACCAGCGGCACGAACGACATCGTGCTCGCGACCAGGCATGGGCTCTCGGTGCGCTTCCACGAGAGCGATGTCCGCGACATGGGCCGCGACACGACGGGCGTGAAGGGGATAGAGCTCAGGCCGGATGACCGTGTCGTCGGCATGGTGGTGATCAAGCGTGAAGCGACGCTGCTCGTCGTGACCGAGCGCGGGTTGGGCAAGTGCACTCACATCGACGACTACCGGGTGCAGAAGCGCGGCGGGAAGGGAATTCTGACGGTGAACCGCACGGAAAAAACCGGTGACGTCGTGGCGCTTATGGAGGTCTTGCCCGAAGACGAGATCATGCTGATCACCCGCGGCGGGATCGTGATCCGCTCGTCGGTGGATCAGGTGCGCGTCACGGGACGAAATGCGCAGGGCGTTCGACTCGTGTCCCTCGACGAGGGTGACGAGGTGACGGCGGTTGCCCGCGTGGTCTCGGAGGACAAGAACGGCGAGGGTGAGGGCGAGGCAGAGGACGGCGACGAAGCGGGCGGCGCGGCGTCCGACGAGTAGCACGGTTCCTCGAGCGTTCCGCGAGCTCGACGGGGCCTGCCCACGGGCGGGCCCCGTTCGCACATCCGAACCTGACGCATTGCGCCGGGCGACCGCGACACGGCACGCGGACTGAGTGCGACACCCTTGTGGGTGCGACGCCACGGTGTGGCGTATGGTCGAGTTCGTCGAATTGCGAAGTGGCTGCAGCGTAATGATTTATCAGAATGAATGTAGGGCTCGCCATATGCACCACCCGAGCGTGCCATTCTCCTAGGCCCGCTCCCCCAACGCGTCCCCACACTCACCTTCGTGAACGACTTCCACTCGATGACCGCCGTCCGAGCCACCGGGGTCCCACCTCGCGATGGCTAGCGCGCGCATCGTGGTCGCCGATGACGATCCGGCGATCCTCCAGACCATGACGTGGGTGCTGAAGGAGCAAGGCTACGACGTCGGCTCGGCGTCGAACGGCCGCGACCTTCTCGCACTCCTCGAGGAGCGGACGCCCGATCTGCTGCTCCTCGACGTCACGTTCTCGGATGTGGATGGCTTCCAGCTCCTCGAACAGATCAAGAACGACGAGCGCTGGCGCGATATGCCCGTGCTCATGATCTCGTCGTTGCCCCCGGAAGACGCCGCGGTAAAGACGCTGGGACTCGGTGCGTCGGATTACGTGCGGAAGCCGTTTCGCGTGCGCGAGCTGCTCGCGCGCATCCAGGCACAGCTCCGCATGCGCGCGATCCTTCGCTCCGCGTACGAATCGCTCCGACTGACCGAGGAGGAGTTGGCGCGTGCGCGGGCCGAGGCGGAGAGTCGACGCAAGCTGGTGGACATTCTACGTGAGGTGACGGGAGACCTCACGTCCGACGAGATCTACCATGTCCTCGCCCGGCGGGTGGCGCGCGCGCTCGATCTGACGCGATGCTCCGTGATCCTCGCGCGACCCGGGGACAAGACCGGCATCGTCGCCGCGTCGTTCGAGCATGCGCTGGTCAAGAACTTCGAAGTGAACCTCGACCGCTACCCGGAGATTCGCGCGGCGCTCGAAACAGGGAACCCTGTCCTCGTCGAGGATGTTCATTCGAGCCCGCTCTACGCGGACATCCGTGAGCGGTGGCGGGAAGAAGGGACGCGCGTCCCAATCCGCTCGGTCATTGCGATGCCCTTCTCGCTCGCTGATGCGCGTCAGTCGGGGGTGTTCTTCCTGCGCCGGGGCGCCGATGAGGAGCCGCTCAAGGAGGACGACGTCGCGTTCGCGGACACCGTGGTGCGTGCCGCGGTCGCCGCGGTGCAGCGCGCGAACATGATGGAGAGCACGCGCGCCGACAACCGGCGACTCGAGGCCCTCGCGCAGACCGATCCGCTCACCGACGCGCTCAACCGCCGCGCGCTGACGGAACGATTGAACGCGGAGCTGGAACGAGCGCGGCGCTACGACTCCACGGTCACGCTCCTGATGATCGACATCGATCACTTCAAGCGGATCAACGACACGTACGGGCACCTGGTCGGCGACGACGTCCTCATGGGGCTCGCGTCGCTCCTGCAGCACGAAGTGCGAAGTGTGGACCTCGTGGCGCGGTATGGCGGCGAAGAGTTCGTGATCGTCCTGCCGGAGACACGCGAGGATGGCGCGGTGGCATTCGCCGAGCGTATCCGTGAGCGCATCGAGACGCATCCATTCATGGTCGCCGACGGTCCGACACTCCAGGTAACAGCGAGCATTGGCGTCGCCACGTTTCCGGCGCCACGCATTGCGACAGTCGAAGACCTGCTGACTCACGCCGACCAGGCGCTCTACCGGGCGAAAGCCGAAGGGAGAAACCGCGTCAGGAGTTAGTCGGGCAGTCTGACCCAGCACGCGGTCGGGGTTGTCGGTCGAAAGGCAGTCGTGTACGCTCTACGCAGCGTTCCCGCGTGGCTGTTTCACCGCAACCGTCAGGTTCTTCGTCGTGCGCTTGACCGTGATGCCGGTCACCCTTGCTGCGACCGTCGCTGCCTGCACGTCTTCCGGCGGCGCTCAGGATGCGCTGAACTCGCGCCTCACCATGCCGCCGGGGCTCACGGCCTCGGTTTTCGCGCGGGTTGGCGGCGTGCGGTTCATGGCGCTCGGGCCCGACGGCGCCGTGTATGTGAGTCGTCCACGCGCGGGTGAGATCGTTCGCGTCCTCGACGGTGACGGTGACGGGGTCGCCGAAGCTCGGACAGTCGTCGTGGCGCGACTCGACCGACCGCACGGCCTGGCGTTCCACGGCGGGTTCCTCTACATCGCCAACACGGACGGCGTCGTGCGCGTGAGGCTTGGCGCCGATGGGAAGGCGACGACGCCGCCGCAGCGCCTCAACTCGTACAGCTCGGGCGGAGGACACTGGACGCGATCGCTCGCGTTCGGAGCCGACAGCGCCATGTACGTGGCGGTCGGGTCGAGTTGCAATCTGTGTGTCGAGCGATCGCCGGACCGCGCCGCTGTGATGCGGTACGATGCGGACGGAAGGAACGGGCGCGTATACTCCTCGGGTCTTCGGAACGCCGTGGGGATCGCCATGCATCCTGTGACGAAACAGATCTGGGTAACGCAGAACGAGCGCGACAACCTTCCGCCGAACCACGAGGATCTGCCGCCCGAAGAGATCAACATCCTGCAGGACGGCGCTGACTACGGTTGGCCGTACTGTTACGGGAATCGGATCCCGAGTCCCGACCGCGCGTTCAACGACCCGACGCGCTGTGCGCGCACGATCCCGCCCGCGCTGGAAATGCAGGCGCATTCGGCGCCGTTAGGCATGACATTCCTCGACCGGGCGACAATACTCTCTCCGGAGATGCGTGGAGACGCTCTCGTGGCGTTTCACGGATCCTGGAATCGGTCGGTGCCCACGGGCGCGAAGGTCGTGCGGGTCCGCATCCAGGACGGCCGTCCGGTGGCGTACGAGGATTTCATCTCGGGTTGGCAGGGGCCGAACGGCCGGCGATGGGGGCGCCCGGTGGACGTGCTCGTCCATCGCGACGGCTCGATTCTCATCTCCGATGATGCCGAAGGCGTCATCTACCGCGTCTCGCGCGCGGTGGATCGGTAAGCGGTAGCGGTGGCAATGGAGTTCGGACGTGTCGGAGGGCAGTCTGCGAGGCTCGCCGCGGTCGCGAGCATCGCGCTCGCTGCGTGCGTCCGGGGTGATGGTGATGACTCACGGGCCGACTCCGCGACGGCGGCGGTTCCGCCCGCGTCGACGCTCCGGGTGGCAACGCCGCACGACTCCGCGACCGCGGAAGCCCTGGCCGATTCGCTCGCGCGGGAAGGGTGGGAGGCCAGCGTCGGGCCCCGCGTGACCGACAGTGAGGCGTGGCCGGTGTTCGTGTCGGTTCCTGGCGATGGTGCCCTCAGCGGCCTGGTGGGGTTTGCGCTTCGGCGCGAGGGGTTGGCAGGCGACGTCGTCCCGCCTCGACCGTCGCGGCGGACGCTCGCGGTACGCGCGACCCGCGTCAACGGCGGGACGCACGGTATGTCGGCGCACGTCCGCTGGGTGCTGAGTCCGGACCGGCGGTCGTTTCTGGTCGTCGAAGACCCCACTGCGGTCGAGAACGAGCCGTTGCCGAACGGCTTCGCGATGGCGACGGAGGGCGCGCCGCTGATCCAGCGGGACAGCGTCTGGGACGTGGCGCCGTCGCCGGACTGGAGGCACGTGGCCTACGCGCGGGCGTATACCACGGCCGCCGGCGAGACAGACACGCTGCCGCCGAGCGAATGGCATCGATTGGCGGGGCGCGTGGGTCTGCTCGAGTCGCTGGTGCGCAAGAACGCTTTTCCGACGAGCGGCATGGTCGTGGCATTTGGCGCGGCGCGCCCGTACGTCGTCGACGCGACGTCACCCGCAGCCGGCAACACCGCAAGCGACGTCGCGCTTCCAATCGCCGAAGGGTGGCGGCTTGCATGGACGGCCGGCGGGGCTCGGCTGGCGATCGGCGCGCCGCCAGAATTGATCAGCGACGACGGAATCGCGTCGCGGTGGCGGCTCGTCGATCCGGTGACGGGCGCACCCCGCGGAGAGGCGCAGCGGGATGCACTCGTGACGTTCCGGTGGACGGAAGGGCCGATCCTCGACGTGTCGACGCCGATCGACATGCAACAGCGGCGTGCCTTCCGCCTCGTGAACGGCGACGTCGAAAGCGAGGGCGGGTGGATTCGAGTGTTCGCTCGCGATGACTCGCGCCTCCGTGCTCCGCGCATCGTGGGGCCGGGCGTCGCCCTCACGACGACCACGACTGGCGAGTTCATCGTCGCCATCGCGCCGGACCCGAACGCCAAGTCGTACGAGCCTCCCAACCATCTCGTCGTGTACCAGATCATCCGCCGATGACCGCGAATCCGCCCATCCGCGTTGCGCATCGTGCTCTCGTTGCGATCGCCGTCCTGCCCATCGCCATGTCCGCGGCGGACGCGCAGCCGGCGTCGGTCGGACCGCACCCGTACCGTCCGGGGATCGATGTGCTCGACTACGCGATCACCCTGGACCTTCCCGACCGCGGCGCCGCCATAGACGGCCGTGCGGTGATCGCCGTGCGGCGGACGGCACACGTGGATACGCTCGTGCTCGACCTCGTCTCGCTGCGCGTTGACAGCGTGTTCATCGACGGCCGCGCGACCCCATTCGCCCGCACAGATTCGACGATCCGTATTCCCATTGGTGGGGTGGTTGCCGATTCGTTTTCCGTCGCCATACGGTACGGCGGCGAGCCGAGCGACGGGCTGATCATCCGCACGGATAGCCTGGGGCGATGGACCGGGTTTGGAGACAACTGGCCGAATCGGGCGCGCAACTGGATCCCGAGCGTGGACCATCCGTCGGACAAGGCGACGGTCACCTGGACGGTGGTGGCGCCCAGCGACCGCCGCGTCGTCGCGAACGGCGAGCTCGTGGAGGAAACACCACTCTCCGGAACAGCGAACGGCACGGCACGCAGCCTCACGCGCTGGCGCGAGTCGCGGCCGATTCCGGCGTATCTGATGGTCATCGCGGCGGCGCCGCTCGTGTATTACGACCTCGGCCGCACGAACTGCGGCGTGGGTGAGTTCGACGCATGCGTGCGCCAGTCGGTCTATGTGACGCCGGAGCTCCGCGACTACCTGCCGGGACCGTTCGAGCACGCGCCAGCGATGCTCCGCCTGTTCTCCACGCTCGTGGCTCCGTTTCCCTACGAGAAGCTCGCGCATCTCCAGAGCTCGACTCGTTATGGTGGTATGGAGAACGCGGGTGCCATCTTCTATTCGGACGGTGCGTTCCGGCGCCGCTCGGTGGGCACCGGCCTGATCGCGCACGAGACGGCGCATCAGTGGTTCGGCGACGCGGTCACGGCGCGCGAGTGGTCGCACGTGTGGCTCTCGGAAGGGTTCGCGACGTACTTCGCCGAACTCTGGAAGGAGCACGCCGACGGTGATAGCGCGTTCCGGGCCGGCATGCGCAATATCCGTGATCAGATCATCCGGGCGTCGGTCGTCGCGGCTCGGCCGGTGATCGACTCGTCGCAGACCAACCTCATGGCGTTGCTGAACACAAACAGCTACCAGAAAGGCGGCTGGACGCTCCACATGCTCCGTGCGGTCGTGGGTGACTCGGCGTTCTTTCGCGGACTTCGATCGTACTACCTGGGGCACCGGCACTCCACAGCGCTTACCGAAGACCTGCAGCGCGCGATGGAAGGCGCGTCGAGTCGCCCGCTTGGGTGGTTCTTCGACCAGTGGCTCCGGCGCCCGGGATTCGCGGAGGTCACGACGTCCTGGCGTTATGACGCCGCGCAGCGGCGCGTCGCGGTCACGATTGCGCAGGGCAGTCGCTTTGCCCCGTACCGGTTCCCACTGACGGTTGCGATCACGGACGCCGCCGGTCGGGAGCGTCGTTCGACGATCGACGTTCCGGCGATGCCGACCTCCACCATCGTCATCCCGCTGGACGTCACCGCTGCGCCTCGCGGCGTCGCGTTCGATCCCGACGTGCGCGTGTTAGGCACGTTTCAGCCACGCTGACCGCGGTCGACAGGCAGAGCGTTCCGGTGGCGACGACGCGGGAATGGAAGCAGCGGACGCAGCGGCGGGATCGCGACCTCCGCCGCCAGCGTAGCCTGCGTTCGGTCATCGAGTCGATCAGTGGGGAGCTCGAGCTTCAGCCGCTCCTGACGCGCATCGTCGAGCAGGCCTGCACGCTGCTCGACGCCGATCATGGGACCATCGGCCTCGTGGACGAAGCGCGGCGGGTGGTGCGAACGGAAGCCGGGTTCAACATGCCACCGAACGAGCTCGGCACGGAGCTGGGCATCGGCGAGGGAATCGCCGGGCTCGTGCTGGAGGCCAGGCGTCCGCTCGTGTTCGGCCGCTATGGCGACGTCCCCCGGCCGACGCAATCGGGGATGCTCAACGATGCCATCCTCGGCATGCCGATCGAGTGGCGTGGGACGATGATCGGGTTCTTCGGTATCGGCCGGTCACCCAAGCCTCCGGCCTCGCGCCGCTCGGGCGTGCCTGCGCGGCCGAGGGCGAAGCGCTTCACAAAAGCGGACGTCGCGGCACTCGCCGAGTTCGCGCGCCACGCGGCACTGGCTATCCGGAACGCGCGCGCTTACGAGATGGAGCAGCAGCGCACGGAGCGGCTGCGCATCATCACTCGGATCGGCGGCATCATCACCTCGGACCTCAGGCTCGGCGACCTCCTGAAGAAGGCCGCCGATGCGGTCCACGAGCTGCTCGAATACCCGAACGTTGCCATCGCGTTGGTCGATCCGTCCGATTCCCGAACGCTCGTGCTCGACACGTTAGGCGGCCATTACCGCTCGATCATCCACGGCGAGTATCGGTTTCCGATCGATCAGGGGATCATGGGGGCGGCGGCGCGAACGCGTCAGACGGTGCTCGTGAACGACGTGAAGAACGATGCGCGGTATCTCCAGACGCCCGGCGGTCCGGAGGTCTACGCCGAAATCGCCGTGCCCATCCTGTTCGGTGACAGCGTCCTCGGCGTGCTCAACGTCGAGACCGATGAGCCGCTGGCGGAGTCGGATGCCGAACTACTCCAGCTCGTGGCGGATCAGATGGGCGTGGCGATCTCGAACGCACGGCTCCACGCCGTGGCGCGCGAGCTGGCCGCGAACGATGAGCGGAATCGCCTGGCGCGTGAGCTTCACGATTCCGTCACGCAGCTCTTGTTCAGCGTGACGCTCATCGCGCAATCGCTCGGCGCGGCGTGGCGTCGCGATCCGGCGGAAGGCGAACGGCGCGTGGAGCGCCTGCTGCAACTCAGCCAGACCGCGCTCGCCGAGATGCGTGCCTTGCTGAACGAGTTGCGTTACTCCGATGTCGGCGATGATGCGGCGGCGGCCTCGGTCGCGCGTGCAACCGCGGTGCTCGGGCGACACGGACTCGTGGGTGCCTTGCGACGCCACGTCCGCCAGCTCGCGGCGGATGGCCTCGCCGTAACGCTGCACACGCGTGGGTATGTTCCACTCCCCAAGGATCAGGAATTCGAGCTGTTCCGTATCGCCCAGGAGGCGCTGCACAACGTGGCGAAACACGCGTCGGCGCGGACCGTCGACGTGTCCGTCACAACGACCGCTGACGGCACGGTCTTGCGTGTTCGCGACGATGGCGCAGGATTCGATGCGGGCGTGGGCGGCCAAATCGCCCGGCCGCGCACAGGCCATGGGCTGCGGACCATGCGGGAGCGAGCCGATACGCTCGGCGGCCGACTCTGCATCGAGTCCGCGCTGGGGCGGGGAACCACCGTGGAGATCGCGGTTCCGGCCGGATATGCGACGAGCAGGAACGTCAGTAGTGACGCCAGGAGCGAAACATGAGGGAGCCGGTGAGGGTCCTGATTGCCGATGATCATCAGGTGGTGCGCGAAGGATTGCAGATGATCCTCGCGGAGTCGGATGGCGAGATCGTGGTCGTAGGGGAGGCATCCGACGGCGACGAGGCGGTGCGCCTGGCGACGAAGGTGCAACCCGACGTCGTCCTGATGGACCTCAGTATGCCGCGGATGGATGGCCTCGAGGCGACACGACGCCTCCGCGAAGCCGGCGTGAACGCGCGGGTGCTAATTCTCACGAGCTTCGCGGAGCGCGAGGGCGTGCGCGATGCCGTCCGCGCCGGCGTGACCGGGTATCTCATGAAGGACGTGCTGAAGTCGGAGCTGCTGGCGGCCATTCGTCGCGCCGCCGACGGTGTGCCGACACTCCACCCGCGCGCGCAGCAGCACCTCATGCGCGGGCTCGCGGAGCCGGATACGCCGTCGCCGTTCAGCGTGCTGACGCCTCGCGAGCGCGATGTGCTCACGCTGCTCGCGCGCGGCGAGAGCAACAAGCGCATCGCTGCCGCGCTCAATCTCAGCATCGGAACCGTCAAAGGGTATGTGAGCGCGATCTTCGAGAAGCTTGGCGTCGACGATCGCACGCAGGCGGCGCTGCTCGCCGCGAAGTTCGACTCCGCATCACGCGCCAAGGCACCCGGTACGCGACAGCCCTGACCAAAGTCAGGGGGTGACGCTGACCACGGCCAGCCGCGCGCCCCAGCCATGTCGGGCGGTCGGCTCGGGCTGCCGTCGGCTACTCGCTCCGGGCAGGTCGGTGTTTCTTAACGACGCCGCCAACGATTGGCAGCACGCAATCGCGGCGCGACCAACGTCGAGACGCGCCGCGTTCCCATACACTGGAGAACACCGACCATGTCCGCCTGGCCCTCCCGTCTCGCACGCGAGCAGCGCGTCACGCGCGCCGTGCTCGGGTCCCTTTCCGTTGTCCTGCTGGCCGCCGCCTGCGACGACGACTATGACGACGACCACAATCCCACGGAGCCTCCACCGCCGGCGGCGACCGTTGTGAGCGCGAGCGGGGCCATCACGACGAAGGTCGACGAGTTCCGGCAGCTCATTGGCGAGCCGCGAAATGGCGGAAACGTCCCCGGGCCGGCCACCGCTGGTCGACGCGAAGTCACGTGGGATGGCGTGCAGTCCCCGAACCTGAACACCGACACATTCCCGGGGGACTTCTTCCACGTTACCACCAAACTCGGGCTCATTACGGCGACGCCGGGCATCGGCCAGCGCGTGAGCGACAACGACTTCGCCGACCTGAACGCGGCGTTCGGAGAATCGTTCAACGCGTTCAGCGGCTCGAAGACGTTCGCCGCGGTGGGCAGCCCCGTCATGGACGTCACGTTCCGCGTGGCTGCGGGCACTGCGCCCGCCGTCGTGAGCGCGTTCGGCGTCGTGTTCGCGGACGTCGACGTGGTGGGCGCGACGAAGCTCGAGGCGTTCGACCGGGCCGGGAAGAGCCTCGGCGTGTTCGAGGTGCCCGTGCGAAGCGATGACACCGGACACTCGTTCCTCGGCATCAAGTTCGCGTCGCCCGTCATCGCCCGCGTTCGCATCACGTCGGGGAATGGCGCGTTAGGCGCGCAGGCCCAGGACGTCACCAACGGCGGCACGACGGACCTCGTCGTGATGGATGATTTCATCTACGCGGAGCCGCAGCCGCAGTAGTCATTCGGAGCACGCCGTCATTCCGAGCGCAGCGAGGAATCACAGCCGTCCCGGCAGAGCGGCCTCTCTTCCGGGATGACTGCGATCCCTCGACTCCGGGCCTTCGGCCGCTTTGCTCGGAATGACAATGCTTCGCTTGGAGTAACAGCCGCTATAGCCCCATCCGCATCAGCTCGACCTTCAGGCAACGATCCTGAATGACGTCGATCCCGGCGCGAGCCAACCGCTCCGCCGCTTCGTCGTTTCGGATCCCGAGCTGAAGCCACACCGCGCGAGGGCGCTTGGCGATGATGTCGTCGACGTGCGGGGGGACGTGCTCTGGCCGGCGGAAGACGTTCACGATGTCGATGGTACCAGGGACGTCCACGAGGCGCCGATACACAGGCTGGCCGAGGATCTCCGTCACCTCGGGATAGTAGACCGGGACCGGAATGACCTCGAAGCCGGCTTCCTGAGTGTAGACGGCCACGAAGTGCGCGGGCTGATCGCGCCGCGATTCCGGCTTGATGCCGAGGACCGCGATGCGCCGGCTCCCTCGGAGTACGGCGCGGATCTCGTCGGTCGACTCGAGCAGATGGTTGTGCCAATCGGTGGCAGGCGAGATGTGCATAAGTCCGGATGTTCTGCGAGGATCATGCGCGCTGTGGCGCGGAAGCGCGACGGCATGACAGCAGAGGCTGCCCCCGGTTAGCTTACACGGCTTACCGTCGCCCGTCCGTGGTGGAGGCAGCCAACAGCATGCGGATGCTCGTTCTCGGCGCAGGCCTGCAAGGTTCGGCCTGCGCATTCGATCTCTTGCAGAACCCCGACGTTCGGGAGGTTCGCCTTGCCGACCTCTCCGTCGATCACCTGCAGCCATTCCTCGCGCCGTTCTCAGGCCCGCGTTTGATTCCGACGCGCGTCGACGTCCGCTCCCGGGATGGCGTGCTCGCGCTGATGCGTCAGAGCGACGCGGTCATGTGCGCAATTCCGTATTACTTCAACTACCCGCTGGCCGAGCTCGCCGTCGAGGCGGGCGTGCATTTCTGCGACCTGGGCGGAAACACCGAGATCGTTTTCCAGCAGAAACAGCTCGACGACCTGGCGAAAGAGAAGGGCGTAACCATCATCCCGGATTGCGGGCTCGCGCCGGGCATGGTGAACGTGCTCGCGCAATACGGCATCACCAGGCTGGACACCGTGAGCGCCGTGCGAATGTTCGTCGGCGGGCTCCCGCAGCACCCGGAGCCGCCGCTGAACTACCAGATCGTGTACTCGCTCGAGGGCGTGCTCGATTACTACACGACCCTTTCGTGGGTCCTGCGGAACGGCGCCCGCCAGCACGTCCGCGCGCTATCCGAGCGCGAGACGGTTACGTTCGCGAAGCCAGTGGGCGAGCTCGAGGCATTTCATACGGCCGGCGGGCTGTCTACCATGCCGTTCCGCTACGAGGGCAAGATCGCCTCGATGGAGTACAAGACGCTCCGGTACCCGGGCCACGCGCACATCATGGAAGCCATCCGCGAGCTCGGACTCCTCGACCTCGAGCCGGTGGACGTCAAGGGCGTCAAGGTCGTTCCCCGCGACCTCGTGGTTGCTGCTATGGCGCCGAAGCTGCGGAAGCCCGAGGGGAAAGACCTTGTCGCGCTCCGCGTCATTGTCACGGGCACGAAGAACGGCGTGCCTCGCGCGCTGTCGTGGGAGCTGATCGACCGCTACGACGAGGAACACGGCATCAGCGCCATGATGCGCACGACCGGCTACTCGTTATCGATCACGGGTCAGATGCAGGCGCGGGGCGAGATCGAGCCTGGTGGCGTGCACACGCCTGACGAGTGTGTCCCGCCGGAGCTCTACATCTCGGAGCTTGCAAGACGCGGGATTCGGATCGCTTCGCGCGACGAGGGGCCCGGACCGAGCGATTGACCGCTCGGTCCGGTGATGCGCACCTAACGTCGATCCCCGCCGAGAAGTCCGCCGAGAAGTCCCCCGAGCCCCCCGCCGCCGGTGCCGCCGAGCCCCCCGAGGCGGCCTGCGGCGAGACTCGCGATATCGTCGGCGATCTGCCCGTCGCCGTCGCGGTCGAGAATCGACGCGAGACCGCCGAGCCCCGGGACCTGCCGCTCGATGGTGGACCGCTCGTGCTGGAGCACCTGGCCCGCGGACGCGTTCGCAGCGCCCTGATTCGTTCGCGCGCGCGCAAGCGCGGCCATGACGATGGGGGCGAGCATCATCAGCAGTTGGCCGACGCGCTGTGAATCGAGTCCCGTCGCCTTCGCGACGCCCTGCTGGATGGGGGCCTGCCGCTGCCCGAAAATGTGGCCGAGGATACCGCTGGCCTTGAACGCCGACGGATCGGTGAGCGCGCGTTGCGGTTGATCGAGGAGCGAGCCGTCATGATCGCGCGTGAGCGCCGCATCGAGAGATGCCGCGCCCTGGGGCGTCGCCGCGTTGCGGGTCAACCCGCCCAGGAGCAACGGTAACGCCACCGACACCGCTTTCGCGGTCGTCGTTTCGTCCGTACCGAGTTGCTGGCTCATTTGCCTGAGCGTGTCGCCCTGCAACTGGTTGCCGATCATGTCGAGAATCGCCATCCGTTCCTCCGGTGTCGGTCGTGTGCGCAAGGGGAAAAAATTCAACTCGTGCACGGCCTGTTCCGCAGCGACCGACCCTCTCTGTAGTCCGCGCCGGGAGTTCGAGATACCCAAGCCTGGTAACAATAAACCCCCGCGGTGGATGCACCGCGAGGGGTTCGTTGGACGCGCGGCTCGGTGTTACTGCCGAACGAAGGCGGCGAGCGTCGCACCCGACACGTCGATCGCTT
>DAINRQ010000017.1:84506-89548 GCA_036741775.1 Gemmatimonadaceae bacterium
CGGTGTTACTGCCGAACGAAGGCGGCGAGCGTCGCACCCGACACGTCGATCGCTTCCCTGGCGTTCCAGCGATCGCGGCCGTTGTAGATGAAGGCGAAGGCGAGAATTTCGCCGTTCCTCGCGGTCACGTACCCCGCAAGCGCGATGACGTCGTTCGTCGTTCCAGTCTTCGCGTGGAGATTGCCATGAGCGGGCGTGTAGCGCATGCGGTGGCGTAACAGCTCAGACTCGCCCGCCACGGGGAGTGACGCATGGAAATCCCCAGCCCAGGGCGCTCCGTGCGCGTGTGCGAGTAACTGGACGAGCGATCGAGCGGTCACACGGTCGAGTGTGGAGAGCCCACTGCCGTCGGCCGCGTAGACGTCCTCCGCGGAACCGCCGACCTTCTCGGCCATGAATTTCTGCAGCAGGGTGTTACCCAGCGTAGCGGAACCGACACGGTCGGGGCTGGCCGCGAAGGCCACGTCTCGGAAGAGCAGCTCGGCGAAATGGTTGATGCTCTCGCGATTCATCACTGCGGCGAGCTTCGTCAGCGGCGGAGAGGCGAGCTGCGCGACCGGAACCGCCTCTGATGGCGTCGGCGCAACTCGCACCTGGCCATCGACCTTCACGCCCTGGGCGGCGAGCGCCGATCGCAGGGTGCCGGCCACCCACGGCGCCGGGTCGTCGATGACCACGAGGTAGGCACGCGTTCCCGCCCGAGACCCGATCCAGCCGCGGACGTCGATCCGCCCGTCGGTGAGACGCCGAATGGTCAGCTTGGCCCCTTTGCTCCCGGCGACAACGCGCGAGTTGTTGATGACCGGGACCGTACTCGATGGCGGGTCGAGGCTGACGGATGTACCGTTCGAGTGCGGCGTGATGACGACGGTCGCGAGGTTCTCGTTCATCGACAGCGCCGATACCCGCGCAGCGTACCCGGCTTCGAGGTAACGCGGGAGCCAACCGTCCGGCACACGCTGTGGATCGAACGCGGTGGCGTCGGCGATGAGGTCGCCGGTCACCCGCTTGATGCCGCTCGTGGCGATCATGCGCGCGAGCGTGGTCATCGGTCCTTCTGCTGGGGCCCGCCAGAACCTCGTTGAGAGCCCGGGATCTCCGCCTCCACGGAGCACGAGGTTGCCGTTGAGGGTCCCGTCCGGGCCAACCGCGCCGTCCCGAAGCACCGTCGTCTTGAACTGGTAATCCGGGCCAAAGGCGTCGAACGCGAGCGCCGCCGTGTAGAGCTTCATTGTCGACGCGGGCACCATGAGCGCCCCCGCGTTGGTGGCGAACAGGGTGTCGCCGCGCGTGAGCGACACCACCATTCCTGCCCACGTGCCGCTGCGAACCCTCGCGTGCAGGAACGTTCCGAGGTCGGCGCTCAGCGCGGTCGCTGATGCCGGCGTCGTGTGGCGGAGCGGAGGTGGTGCTGGCCTGCGCGCTGTCGGCCGACGCGTCGTGGTCCGAGCGGGCCGTCGCGCGGCGGGCCGGGTGCTTGCCGGAGTCCTGGCTTTCGCCCCCGATGAGCTCGCCCCGCCGTTCTGAGCGAACGCGGGCGCTTCCGCGAACGCGAAACTCGCCGCGAGGACCATCGCTGCCAGGCGCCGCGCGCCAAACCGAGTGCCGTACAAAGAGTTCACGATGTCAGACGTGGCAACTGGCGTTCCGGGCACACAATACCGGCCGACACACCGACAAGGAACGGCCCAGGCAGTCGCATTTCCGTGATACCATTCACAACGCGATTTGTGCGGTCCTGGGGGTAGGTCGGCGGGAATTGGCCGTTGAGTCCGCGCTCGCTAACGCTAGACCTTCACGAAGATGCGGCGTTGGTAGAGTGCCCAAAGGATCCCAAGCCAGACGAGGACGAAAGTGATCGCGAACAGCAACGACGCGTTCCGCGGGGCGAGCCACGAGGCGTACAACGTGTGGTAAAGCCATGCCTGTAGCGCGATCGGTCGGCCATCGGACTCGACCTTGAGGATCGAGTAGATGAGCCGTGCCATGATCCCCGATCCCACAAACGCGACGATCGGGTTCATCCCGTAGACGACCAGCGGTTTCGTCCACCGGGTGATACGCTGCTCATCGATAATCCACATGCACGTCGCGAGTGTCACCGCCGCCATTCCGCCGGTGAACAGCACGTACGAGCTCGTCCAGAGATTCTTGTTGATCGGGAACGACCAGTGCCACATGAGCCCGGCAACCATGGCAATGCTGCCGACGGCGAACATGCCAGCAAGGCGGTCGGAAAGCGGCCGCCCCGTGCCGATCCATCGCCCACACATCACTCCAAGCATGGCCGTACCAATGGCAGGGATCGTCGAAAGAATCCCCTCGGGATCCCACGTCCGGCCACCGACCCAGAGGTGGTTCCCGAAGGCTCCCCAGTCGAGAATCAGCCGGTCCACGTAGGCGGGCAGTGTCGCTGACGGTGTCGCGAGCACATCGATCCCGCGAAAGCCATCCGGCGGCACCGGCAACAGGGTGATCGCGAACCAGTAGCCAATGAGAAGCGTGGAGAGGATCACGATCTGCTGTCTGAGCGTGGTTCGGAGCGTGAGCAGCGCAGCGAACGTGTATGCGAGTCCGATTCGCTGGAGCACGCCCATGATGCGCCAGTGGGATAGGCGATCCACCACGCGGTCGACGAAGGACGGATTCGTCACTCCTTCTATGGATCCCCACGAAAAGAACGGGAACCCGTTCAGCAACAACCCCGCGAGGAAGATCAGCGCGCCCCGCCGGAGGATCTGTCGCACGAGCGCGCGTTGGTCGTCGCCGCGCCCGCGCCGCGACTCGAGCGACAGGTGCGTCGTAATGCCGACGATGAAGAGGAAGAACGGAAAGATCAGGTCTGTTGGCGTCCAGCCATGCCACGGCGCGTGAGCGAGGGGCGGGTAGATGGCGCCCCAGCTACCGGGGTTGTTGACGAGCAGCATCCCGGCGATGGTCATCCCGCGGAACACGTCCAGCGAGAGCAATCGCTCTCGCGGCGGTATCGGGGACGACGCCGGGGTGTAGACCGGCGCGGGTGCGCTCGTTCGTTCGGCCGTCAGCGTGGCGGCGCTCAAGCAATCCTCCTCAGCGCAGCATCGCGAGCGGAGCGTGCAACGCTACGAGACGTCGTACAGGCGTCGGTGCGAGTCGCCCACCGGCGCGTCGAGCACTTCGCGAACCTTCGTGACCAGCGCCTTCGGCTTGAATGGCTTTCCGAGAAAAGCGGCTGAGGCAACAGCGCTCAACTGGTCGGCGAGCGCGTCCTCGGCGTATCCGGAAATGAACAGTATACGGAGGGACGGCTGCTGGGCGAGCATGCGCGCGGCCAGGGCGCAGCCATTCATTCCGGGCATCATGATGTCGGTCAGCAACAGGTCGATACGTCCGGCGCGCTGTTCGGCAGCGGCGAGCGCGTCGGTGCCGGACGCGGCGCACAGGACTTCGAATCCGTGCTTCTCGAGCACGCGCGAGGCGTATCGGCGAACGGTCGCTTCGTCGTCTACGAGGAGGATTGTCTCGAGCGGGTTGACCATCCGTGCTCCGACGACACGTGCTTCAACAGCCGCCGCCGCGCCGACGCCGGCGCGACTTTCGACGATCACATGGAGGACGAACCGGCGGCCAATCGGTGACCAGCCGCACGCCGGACTACCTGGCCGCGGGGCGGGACCGCATCCCGGCGGGCCCGTGATCCGGCCGCCATCCGACCTGCGCGCCCACCGTGCTGTCCGTATCCCGTCCCGCCCACTTGAAGAAGACCACCGTCATCACGACATAAAACAGGAGTCCGCCCGGGATCCACATGATGAGGCCGCCAATATGCTGGTCGGTCATGGGCGAGAGCCCCCAGACGCGGGGGGCGACCGCATAGGCGGGGTACAGCACGCGATCAGCCATGGCGATGTAGATCGAGACGATCGACATCGGGATGACCATCAGGAAGCAATACAACATCTGCCCCGGGTACGAGAGACGCGGCAGCTCGGGCAGGGGGCTGAGGAACGGCCACCACATGAGCACCGACGCGCTCATGAACGTCAGGTGCTGCACGATGTGAATCGAGTGGTGCGCCATCGCCGCGTTATAGAGCGGCGGTAGGTGCCAGGCGGCGATGATGACGTTGAAGATGACGAAGCACCGAACCGGCTTCGTCAGCCATCGCGCGATGCCGGCGACGACGTGGTGTTTCAGGAGCGGCCGGAGCATCCAGCCAGGCGTCCCCACGAGCAGCAGCGGCGGAACCGCGAGGCTGAGCAGGAGATGCTGCACCATGTGCGCGCTGAACAGGAAGTAGTCGCTCAGGTCGTGGAGCGGGCCGTTCAGCGAGGCAAAGATCACGAGCAGGCCGGAGAAAAACGCGACCCGCTGGCCGGTCGTGAGCCGGAGCGGCTCGGCGCCGTCGGCGGCTGCCCGAACCTCCAGCCGTCGCGCCCACCAGAGGTATACGCCGCCTAACGCGGCGAGCCCGATCACCGTGCTCCAGTGAATGGTCCAGCGAGTCCATCCGATCTGCGCGACGGGATGAACGAGGAGCGTAGCGGGCGACAGCGGCAACATGAGAACCAGCGGGCTCATGCCGCCGGGGGGTGATCCCGGCGGCGTGTCGGTTCAGGATCCGAGCCGGACGGCCAGGTGCCCGAACAGGAACATCAGACTGATGATCGTCAGGATGGCGATGATCAGCGGTCCGGTGAACAAGGCGCGGAAGAGGCGCGCGTCGTACTTGAGGTGCATGTAGTACATCACGACGATCGCGAACTTCACGGCCGACATGATCAACAGGCTCGGCACGAACATCTTCGTGGCGACGAACGACGGGATGTAGTACACCCAGACCTCGATGATCGTGATGACCGTGAGGATGAGGGCCACCCATTTGTACTGCTTCCACGTCGGGTGCGCGTGTGTGTCATGCGCCGGCGCGTGCGTCCCAGGCGCATGGGTGCCGTGTCCCCCACCGGGGGTCTGATCGTGCTGAGCCATGAGCAGCCCCTTTACTGGATGAGGTAGACGAGGGTGAAGATCGCGATCCAGACGACGTCGACGAAGTGCCAGTA
>DAINRQ010000018.1:0-84858 GCA_036741775.1 Gemmatimonadaceae bacterium
GAGGAGTCCTTGACCAGCAAGGGCGCGTGGGTCAAAGCGAACGGCCTCGGCGGCGCGATCATGTGGACGATCAACCAGGGCCACCTGCCTAACGCGCAGCTCGGCCAGCGCGACCCGGTGCTCGAGGCAGCGTATAACGCCATTGTCCCGTAAATAAACGGGAACGGGGAACCGTGCCTTAGGGGTCAGAGTCCTAACCCATCCTTCCATTGCCGCTGCGTTGGAATGGTTGGTTAGGACTCTGACCCCTAACCCATCTAACCCATCCGGCTGTTTATGCCGTTTCCGCGTCATCGCTGTTCCGACCGGCCGTGCGCGTCCAGCTTTCCGCGCGGAGGCCATTCGCCCGGCACCTACCTATTGCTCGGGCGACTAGTCTGCGAACTCCGACGCCGACGGCGATGGCACGGCGGCGACGTTCACGTCGATTGGTAGACGCACCTCGCCGTGATGTTCCCACGTGTCCAGTACCCCCTGCCACACCGCGGCGAAGCTGTGCCCCACGTCGATCGGGTGCCGATCACGCTCGAAATCCTTCCCTCCGGCAATCCAGAACGGTGGCTCGGCCTCGATCCCGCGACGGTCGAACACCGCTCGAACGTCATCGTAGATCCGTTGCGCGTTGTGGGTGTGCGCGTAATACGCGGGGCGGAACCGCCCGTCCTCGAGGACGCGCTCCGTCCACGCGACGTAATAGTCGCGCATCGCGTTAGGTACGCGAGCCATGTGCTCGATGTCCAGAAAGATCGCCGTTCCGGTCGGGAACCCTTCCGTGAGCGTCCGCGCGATCGCGTCGTCGGCATCGATGCGTCCGCGCGCCGCGCTCACGAGATTCGCCGAGCACGCCGTCGTGGATGACACGCGCGCGCGGGGATTGGGCGCCCCCACGTCTGCTGGCCGACGTAGACGACCGCAACTCCCCACCCCATCGACTCGAGCATGTCGCGCTTTCCCTGCCACGACCCGTCCTTGTGACACGGCGCGAGCAGGTAGTACCCCACCCAGTGGTAGCCCGCGTGGTCGCGCCACGCGCGCATAGCGTCATCGCCCGGGTAGAGGTTCGTGTCGAACCCCGGATACGGCCCCCTGTCCGTGACTTCTTCGAGAAGCGCAGACCCACTGAGCTCCGCAACGGCGCCCGGAACATCAGGAACGCTGCGGCTCGCAGTTGCCCCCTTTCGTGCGCTGCCCAGCGCGGCGTTAGCGAGCCGCCGCCGATACAACGTATGATCCAATCACATTTTACCTATGCTCGGCCCGGCATTGACGTTCCGCCGTCACGGAATGCACGAGCGCGCTACGAGTCGCTGTCGGGCCCATCCGTGAAATCGCCCACGTTGCCGTGCCTCGGGGAGCTACACCGAGCGCCGCGGAAGTCGCTATCGGCCCCATGCAATCCGCATCACCCACGTGCCGTTCGTGCCAACTTCAGGACCGGGCGCGAATCCCCTCTGGTACCACTCGTCGAACGATGACGACGCCCAGCCTGCGCGCGAACGCCAGGCGAGGCGAACGCACCCGACGCGGATCGCGCTCATGACGAGCGTATGCCGGCGCGGGGACAAAACTCCAGCAGGGGTGAAGGACGATGCGAAAGATCATGACCAGCATGGGCCTTGGTCTGGCCCTTACCGTCGGCACGGCAGGTGTCGTCGCCGCGCAATCCGCGCGTCCCGACACCGGGCGACCCGAGCGCTCGGAGCGCGGCGATCGCAGTGAGCGTGGAGACCGTGGCATCCGCCGCCGCGGTGGTCCCGATGGTGCGTTACTCAAAGGCATCACGCTGAGCGAGGCACAGAAGGCTCAGCTCGCGACGCTGCACAAATCGCAGCGCGCGGAGATGCAGAAGAACCGCGAGCAGTTCCGCGCGGCGAGAAATGAGGTGCGCGAGGCGCGTGAGAAGGGCGACACCGCGACGGCGCGGGCGAAGATGACGGCGCTCCGCACACAGTTGACCCAGCAGCGCGAACGGCACGTCGCCTCGGTACGCGCAATTCTCTCCGCCGAGCAGCAGACGAAGTTCGACGCCAACGTGGCGGCGCTCAAAGAGCGCGGTGAGCGTGGCCCCCGTGGCGAGCACCAGCGCCGCGGCGCGCGCAGCGGCCGATAACTCTGAAGACCACCTAACGGCTACCGGTCGCCAGCGCCTGGAATCACGCTGACGACCGGTAGCCACTTCAACCTGAAGGAGCAGCTCGAATGAACCATCGATTCACGGCGGTACTCGTCCCTGTGCTCGCCACGCTGGCAGTGGCTGCCTGCGGACCCAGCGATACCGCCGAGTCCGCGCGCGCGACACAGTCAGTCGGCGGCGACGTCGCACTACCATCGGCTGGCGCGCTGCAGCTCGTAACCACTCCCGACGGCAATGCGGTGCGCTACCGGATCCGCGAGCAGCTGGTCGGCGTCGAGCTACCTAACGACGCCGTCGGCGAAACGAATGACGTCAGTGGAGGCATCACCTTCGACGACTCCGGCAACGTGATCCCGACGGCGTCGAGCTTCCAGGTCAACGTCGCCACGTTGAAGAGCGACAAGGATCGGCGCGACGGTTACGTGCGAGGCCGCCTCCTCCAGGCCTCGGAGCATCCGACGGTCGAGCTCACGCCGACCACGATCGAAGGACTCATACTGCCGCTCCCGACGTCAGGCTCCCGAACGTTCCAGCTCCGGGGGGACTTGACGGTACGAGGAGTGACGCGACCGACGACGTGGCAGGTGAACGCGACGTTCGACGGGTCGAAGGTGACTGGCAACGCGGCAACGACGTTCACGTTCGCCGAGTTCGGGCTGACCCAGCCACGAGTGCCGGTGGTTCTGAGCGTGGCCGACACGATCGAGCTCGAGTACGACTTTTCCCTCGCACCAAAACAATAGGTGAACCGGGAACCGGGACCGGGAGCTGATGGCTGCTTGGTACGGCGTTCGGGGTCAGAGGTCAGAGTCCTAACGCATCGTTTCATCCGCCATCGGGCAGAACGCGGAGGACGCGGCAATGGCGGACGCGGAAAGGGCCGCAGAAACCAGCCCGCGCGACTACGGTCCCGCGTGGCCGCCCGGTCGGAACTGCGATTGGACCGGATGGGGCAAGGAAACGGCCGGATCAGTTATCGGGAATCGGGAGTCGGGAATCGCGTACACGGCGCCGGTTGGCGTCCCGGGCGGCCGTCCTCATACTCTTCCCGGCTCGTCGCGCGCTGCGCCGGTCATGCGGGGCAGTCATCCGGCCGTTTCGGCCCTTCCGCGTCATCGTCGTTCCGACCGGCCCGCCACGCAGGGCCATACGCGCAGAGCTCGTCTCAGATGATAGCTGATAGCTACCGCCGAATGACCATCAACGAATACGCCCCCGCGCTCGCCCCCGTCGCCGTATTCGCCCACACCCGATACTGGCCGGCCTCCAAGGGCGGCGTCACCAGCCGAGCGTTACGCTCACCGCCCGAGTTGTCGTCTTCGGCGAGGAAGAACCCCGCACCACTGAACAGCCCGATGAACGCGTCCACCTCGCTCGACACCATGTCGATCTGCAGCGACCCCGGCTCAGCGAGGGTGAACTCGTAGACGTCCACGAACGAGTCGTCGAGCGCGAACTCGCAATCGCCTAACGCCAGACGGCCCTCGGCCCGCTCGCCGAGCGCCAGCGGCGTGACGACCGGACACAGCTCGGCGGCGTGAGCGACGCGGACGCGCGCGGTGGCGGTCTGGCCCTCGATGGACGCCACGAGATCGATCGGCCCGCCCGGCGCGCGACCGCGAACGATGCCCTGTGCAGTGACCTCGGCGATACGCGTGTCCGGGCTCGTCCATGCGATCCGCCGGCCGCGAATGATCCGACCGTCTGCCGCACGCAGCTGGACCGCCATGCGGAACGCCAGCCCGACGTGCACCGTGACGACCGCCGGACTCACCGCGATCGTCGCCACCGGCGGGCCGGACACCGTCACCAGGACCGACGCCGTGACGGTCGTATCGTCCGTCATCTTCGCCGTGATCGTCGCGGAGCCGTTGACGATCCCCGTCACCTTCCCGGTCGGGTCCACCGTGGCGACCCCCGAGTTTGACGACGACCAGACGACCGTTCGCGCCCGGGGATTGCGGAGCTTCGCCGAGATCTTTGCCGACTGGCCATCCTCGAGCGTCAGGCTCGGCGGATCGAGGAATACGGCTGGCGAATCCGGTCCCGTGACGTCACAGGCGCCGATGACCGCGAGACCGCAGCCAACGCCTACCACGAGCAGGGTGCTTCCAGGCCGCGCCACGGTCGTCCTCCACGGGATCGTCTCGGTCTCAGGAGAGCTACAACACGGGACGTGCCGGCGCGAGAGGGAAGGGACGAGCCGCACTGGCCTCCGACCTTGACGTTCCGGATCGATTTGTCGAGCTTGCGAGTGATGACGCTTCGTCCCGCCTTCTTCAATCGCACCGACGTCGATTCCGACGCCACCCTGACCACGGGGTGGGGGCGGACGCGCACGCGATCGTAGGACGACACCGCGACAGCGACGACCGACCCCAGCGGCCCGTGGATGACCCACGGGCCGCTTTTTCTTTTCCGCCAACTATCATGGAACGCACCCCCATATGCGCCCTCGCGGGCACGGCTCACCCGGAGGTCACGATCGCCGGCTTCGTCGCGGCGGTCCGCGTGCTCAAGCGCGTGATCTTCGTCGTCGTCCAGGACCGAACCGGTCGTGTCCAGGCGACCATCGACCGATCGCCTAACGAGCCCATCCGCGATGTCGAGCGGGTCGCGTTGTCGCTGACCGCGGGCTCGGCGGTCCGCGTTCGCGGCGCCGTCAGCGAGAACCCGGCGGTGAAAGCCGGTGGGGTGGAGATCCTCGTGTCGAGCATCGAGGTCGCCGGCGCCGCCGAGCCCGGCTTACCCGTCGATGAACACTCGGCACCCGACCTTCAGCTCGACTGGCGCTTCCTCGGACTTCGCCGCCCGGAGAATCTGCTCGTGTTCGAGGTGCAGACCACCGTCGAGCAGGCGATGCGCGAGTACTGGGCGCAGCACGCGTTTCTCGAGCTGCATTCGCCGAAGCTGATGCACAGCGCGAGCGAATCCGGCGCGGACACGTTCGCGACACCCTACTTCGAGCTCGGCACGGCGTATCTCGCCCAGTCGCCGCAGTTCTACAAGCAGATGGCGATGGCCGCGGGGTTCGAGCGCGTGTTCGAGATCGGGCCGGTATTCCGCGCGGAACCGTCGCTCACGCCACGCCACGCCGCGGAGTTCACGAGTGTGGACGTCGAGCTGTCATGGATCGACTCGCACGACGACGTGATGCGCATGGAAGCGGCGTGGCTCCGTCACGTCCTTAGGGCGGTGCGTCGCGACCACGCGCAGGCGATCGAGCGGGCCTTCGGCGTGGAGGTGATCGAACCAGCGCTGCCGTTCCCGCGCCTCACGATGCACGAGGCGCACGCGTTCCTGCGTCATGAGGGGCACACGATTGCGGACGCGACGAAGCCCGGAGACCTCGATCCGGCCGGCGAACGCCTGCTGGCGCGCTGGGCGCTCGAGACGCACGGTAGTGAGTTCTACTTCCTCACCGATTACCCGGTGTCGCTCCGGCCGTTCTATCATATGCGTTACGAGAATGACTCGTCGGTGACGAGGAGCTTCGACCTCCTGTGGAAGGGCGTCGAGATCACAACGGGGGCACAGCGGGAACATCGTCATGCACACCTCGCGCGCCAGGCGGAGGAGGCGGGTCTCGGTGACTCCGTGTCCTACTACCTCGACTTTTTCCGGTTCGGCTGTCCCCCGCACGGCGGCTTCGGACTCGGTCTCGCTCGATTGGTGATGCTGATGCTGGGCTTACCGAGTATTCGCGAGGCGACGTTCCTGCACCGGGGCCCGACCCGGCTCACGCCATAAAGTGGTTCGTAAGGGGTCAGAGTCCTAACCCATCGTTTTCACGCCGTGCGTGAAAACGATGGGTTAGGACTCTGACCCCTTACTTTGCTTAGAATACGGGGACGACGCCGTGCACCCGCTGCCTGCCTTCGCCTCGAGGCCACGATGAGCGCCATTACCGGAATCCATCACATCACCTGCATTGCCGGGGACCCGCAGGAGAACGTTGCCTTCTACACCGGCGTGCTCGGCATGCGGCTGGTGAAGAAGTCGGTGAACCAGGATGTGCCGGATACGTATCACCTCTTCTACGCCGATGGGGAAGCGCATCCGGGCGCGGACCTGACGTTCTTCCCGTGGCCGAAGCTTCCGCCGGTGCAGAAGGGCGTGGGCCTCGCGGTGGAGGTGTCGCTCGCCATCCCGGCGGGCTCGTACGACTACTGGGCCGATCGCGTTGCGCTCAGCGGGGTGGCAGTGGGCGACCGCGAGGTGCGTCACGGCGCGCGAACGTTGCGTCTGACGGACCCACACGGCCTGGAGCTCGCGCTCGTGGAGACGACGGACGAGCGCGAGTTCGGTCCGTGGACGCGCAGCCCCGTTCCGGCCGAGCATCAGATTCGCGGGCTGCATGCCGTTCGGCTGTGGGAGCGCGATCTCGCGCACACGGCGAGCTTCCTGGTCGAGACGCTCGGCTTCGAGCTCATCGGCGAGGAGAACGGCTGGCACCGCTACGGGGTCCTGGGCGGCGGCTCGGGGCGTCACGTGGACATCCGGGCGGTGCCTAACGAGGAGCGCGGCTCGTGGGGCACGGGCGGCATCCATCACGTGGCCTGGCGCGTCCCGGACGACGCGACGGAGCTCGAGGTGCGCGAGCGTCTCATGGCGGCGCGGCGCAAGCCGACGGACGTGATCGACCGGTTCTGGTTCAAGTCGGTCTACTTCCTCGAGCCGGGCGGGGTGCTGTTCGAGATCGCGACGGATGGCCCGGGCTTCACGGTGGACGAGGATCTGGCGACGCTCGGCGAGCACCTCGTGTTGCCACCGTGGCTCGAGCCGCACCGGCGGGAGATCGAGGAAGTACTCCCTCCAATCGAGGTGCACGCCTAACGAGTTATTGAGTGTGTGTGTCGGACCGGTTCGCTGGCGAATGGAAGGCCCTCTTTCGGGACGCGCGTTTGTAGTCATCAGTAGCCAGTCATACAGTCGTCAGTGTTCCAGTACTGACTGATCTACTGGCGACTGTCTGACTGGCTACTGATGACTGTAACCGCACCTCCCGGTAGAGGGGCCTCCACCCGCGACAAATCCAGCCCCCGCGACACACTCGTTCACTAACCATGCTTGCGCGCCTCGATGCGGCGTCGCTTACCGCTCGGTCGCCCAGTAGAACGTCCCCGCCTTCTGCGCGCGGGGGTAGACCTCGTCCAGACTGGCCCCCTCGTACAGCCGGCCGTTCTTCATCACGTACCGCACCGTGTTCGAGTTGCGGATGCTCTCGAGCGGGTTCGCGTCGAGCACGACCAGATCCGCGAGCTTCCCCGCCTCCACCGAGCCCAGGTCACGGGCCAACCCGATCGCCTCGGCGCCCCAGATCGTTGCGGCGCGGAGCGCATCGTGCGTCGAGAGACCGCCGGACGCCATCGACCACAGCTCCCAGTGGTAGCCGAGCCCCTGGAGCTGGCCGTGCGAGCCGACGCCGACCTTCGTGCCTAACGCGACAGCGTCCCGCACCTGCGCGCCGATCTTCGTGAACACGTGTTGCGTGGGGTGGAACCACCCGGCCTGGTTGTTCGTCCCGCGACGCAGGACCTTCGACTCGAGCTCGGCCCACGGGGTGAAGGTGCGCAGCTTCGCGTCGTTGTAGACGTCCTCGGTGGCGTAGTAGTAGTTCTCCGCCCACGGTCCGCCGTACGCGACCAGGAGCGTCGGCGTGTACACGGTTCCCGAGAACGCGAGCAAGCGCTGCACGTCCGACTGCATGGGGAACGTCGGGATCGTGTGCTCGAGCCCCGAGTACGCATCGATCAACTCGGTGACGTTCTTCTTGTAATCGAGACCGCCCTCGAGTGTCGGCATGAGCCTGAGCTCGCGCGCCGCCTGGATTACCCACTGCCGGATCTCGCGATTCCCCGTGCCGTACTGCTTGATCGTCTTCGTATCGTAGTACTCGGCGTAGCGGCGGAGCGTTCGGCGCGCGTCGTCGAGGTTCCGGATGGTGTTGCCATTGGCGTTGCCGGCGCCGAACACCCCTGGGCCGGTGGAATAGATGCGCGGCGCGAGAATGTGGCCCGCCGTTGCCATGTCCTCGTACGAGAACACGTCGGTCGTGAACGTCTGCGGGTCGCGCGCCGTCGTCACGCCGTAGGCGAGGTTCGCGGCGTACGACCAGATCTGGCCGCGGTGCAGCTCGTACGACGGCCGCAGGTGCGCGTGCGTGTCGACGAATCCCGGGACGATGGTCTTGCCCGTGACATCGATCACTCGGGCATCGTTAGGGACCGAGACCTGCCCGCGAGCGCCGACGGCGGCGATCCGGTTGTCGCGGATGACGACGTCCGCGTTCTCGATGATCTCGTCGCCTTTCATCGTCACGACGCGCGCACCACGCAACACCGCGACGCCCTTCGGGATGTCGCGCGTTCCCGTCACGCGGACGCGGAACTCCATCGGCCGATACTCTGCGCGCTGCCGGCCGCGCGCCGAATCGCCGGCCGCCGGACGCGCACCAGCCGTGGAGTCCGTCGGTGGACGCGCAGGCGTCGCGCGCCGGACGCTGTCATCGAACGCCGCAGCCCGCTCGAGGTCGTAGATCGCGTGCGCGTTCCCCATCGACCAGTGCACGCGCTTCGCGTCCCTCGACCACGACGGGAACTGTCCACCGATGTCGGTGAGCTTGCGGGCCGGGAACGCGGCCGCGTCCGCCGCACCGCCGACGGTGATGGTCGGTTCGGTTCCGCCGATTACGGGCACCGCCACGACGTACAGGTCGCTACTCACCTGCGCGAGTGCCTGGTCGCCCTGAGGCGCCATGAGGATGAGCGCCGCGGGCGCCCCGCCCCCGCCGCCTCCGCCGCCGCCACCCCCGCCACCCGGCGGGGGCGCCATCGTCACGCGAAGGTGCGACCTGAGCTCGGTCCCATCCCACCGCATCGATGAGAGGCGCCCGCCACCATATAGAAAGATGCGCGTCGAGTCGGCGGTGAAATGCGGATGGGCGAGGTTGCCGGCGGGCGCGATGAGCGTCGCCTCGCCCCCGTTCGCGGGAACCCAGACGATGTCGTCCGCGGCATCGATGCCGCGCTGCAACGTCTCGTTGAACTCCCGGTTCGGCGCGCGCATGACGACAATGCGCCGCCCGTCCGGCGACCACGCCGGCTGTGCGTAGTATGCCGCGGCTCTCGTCAGGCGCTGCGGCCGTGACCGCCCGTCTGCACGAACCTTGTAGAGCTGCCCGCCGTCGGCGTCGGACCACGTCGTGTACGCGATCCACTGCCCGTCAGGTGACCACGTGGGCTCGAACTCGCCGAGCTCCGAGTTGGTAATGCGGCGCGGCGAAGCCGATTGCGTGGTGCCGTTGCCGTTACCGTTACCGTCACTCGCCATCGCCCCGGATGTCGCCGCAGGTAGGTCCATCACGTACAGGCGATCCAGCGCCACGAACGCGAGCCGCCGCCCATCCGGGCTCGGCACCGCATCACGGATCTGCTTCGCGACGAAGGTGGCGGAATCGGCGATCGGGTACTCGAACTTCACCTCGGGCCCGACTGCCTGCACGACGTCGGCGCGCAGGGGGATCTCCTGTGCGGCACCGCCGTCGATCGGCTGCTTCCAGAGTCGGCCGTTCCACGTCGCGACGAGGACCTTCGAGTCAGGCGTGAACGACATGCCTGGGTACAGGTCGAGCGCCGCCGCGGACTCGATGTCGTCGCGTTGCGCGTCCATCACGAGCCAGCGCTCGTCGCCCGTCTGAAGATCGCGCACACGAAGTCGCGTGGTATCCACGTGCCGAGTGCCGTACACGAGCCACTTGCCGTCGGGCGAGAGCACCGGTCGGAACGCGGAGCCCCACCGGTTCGTGCGCGCGACGCTGCGTCCCGTCTCGCGGTCGTAGACGTAGAGCTGCCAGTCGCCCATGTCGGTGTTGTAGCCCGAATTCCCCTGGCGCTGCGCGTACCAGAGCCATCGGCCGTCGTTGCCGAACGCCGCGCCCATCTGGCGCGAGTTGTCGGCGCCACCCCCCGGCCCACCGCCGCCAGGTCCAGCCGCGGGCGTCTGCGGCCGGATGATCTGCTGTCCATTCCCTCCGTTCGCGTGGAACATCCAGAGCTTCGCGCCGCGGGACGCGACGATGTACTTCCCGTCCGGCGTCCATTCCGGCGAGTAGTAGTTGTTCGTCTTGCCTCGTGTCACCTGCGCGGTGTCGCGCTTGTCGGCCGAGATCGTCCAGAGGTTCCAGCCGCCGTCGCGGTCGCTCACGAAGACGACCTTCTTCCCGTCCGGCGACCAGCGCGGCTGGCCGTCGAACGCCATGCCGCGCGTCAGCGGCGTGGCCGAGCCGCCGTCGATGGGCATCGTGTACAGGTCGCCTAACAAGTCGAACACGAGCGTCTGGCCGTCGGGCGAGACGTCCACCGACATCCAGTGGCCCACATCCGTCGTGAACGAGAGCGTCCGGGCCGGGTGGAGTGGTAACCCCTCCTGCATGGGGTCGCGGGCGGCGGTCTGCCGCGCCGCCGGGGTCCCCTGCGCGTTGGCGGGCGACTGAGCCGCACCGGCGGCGAGCGCGCCCGCGAGGGCGGAAACGAGGACGTGACGCATGTTCGACTCCGGGTAGGCTTCGACTTCGACGCGACGTGACTTCGCCCCTGGGCGAGTGGTTATGTTATGGGCGGTTCCCATCCCCCGGTAGCAGCACAGCGAGACCACATGCCGCGACGCCGCCAGACCGCAAGCACCCTCCGATCCGCGGCACGTTCGAGCGCAGGCACGACGGCCACCGCGGACGCCGTCACGTTCGAGCCACGGTACCCGACGCTCGTTGCCACGCTCACGTTCTCGCTCTGGATCGCGCTGCTCTCGATCCCGATGCTGACGGGGGCATTCCTCGCTTCGCCGTACAACGACCAGTACTCCTCGGGCTACGCGTACCGCCATTGGGCCGCGGAGTGGACGAAGACGCTCGGGCACATCCCCCTCTGGAACCCCGAGATCTTCGGCGGCATGCCGTTCGTGGGCGGCATGCACGGCGACGTGCTCTACCCGACCGCCTGGCTCCGCCTCGTGCTCCCCACGCACGTCGCCATGAACCTGGGGTTCGTGGTGCATTACGTCCTCGCCGGGCTGTTCACGTACCTCTTCCTTCGGCGGTGGCGCGTCTCGTGGACCGGGGCGGTGGTCGGTGGGCTTGCGTACCAGCTGGCGGGGGTGATCGGCTCGTACGTCAGCCCCGGTCACGACGGCAAGCTGTTTGTCACGGCCATGCTGCCACTCGCGCTGCTCGCGCTGACACTCGGCATCCGGGATCGTCGCCTCGAGGGCTTCGCGATTCTGGCGCTGTCGGTCGGGTTGATCATGCTGAGCCCGCATCCGCAGATGGGGCAGTACGCGTTGCTGGCGGCGGGGATCTTCGCCCTCTACCTCGTCTTTTCCGAAGGCTCGGTGAAGTCGGCGAAGGGGCGGATCATTTCGCTCGGGCTCGCGGTCGCGGGCGTTGTCGTTGGTGTTGGCATAAGCGCCGCCCAGTACCTGCCGTTTTACGAGTACATCCCGTACTCGCCGCGCGACGCCTCGGTGCTCAAGGACTTCGCGTGGTCGGCGGCGTACGCGATCCCGTGGGCGCACGTGCCCGAATTCGTGATCCCGCGGTTTACGGGTGAGACGTTCACTGGCAGCTATTGGGGACCGAACGGTCTCAAGCTGCATTCGGAGTATCTGGGTCTGCTCGCGGTCGTCCTCGCCGCGTTCGGTGCGGCCGACAGGGAGCGCCGGCGCATGATCATCTGGCTCGGCGCCATCGGACTTCTGTTTCTGCTCGTCGCGCTTGGCGGCGCGACGCCGTTCTACCGGCTCTGGTGGGAGGTCGTTCCGTTCGCGAGCTCGATGCGCGCGCCAGGGATGGCGCTCTTCGTCGTCGCGTTCGTGGTGGCGGTGCTGGCGGGGTTCGGCGTCGATCGCGTGGCTGCCGGGCGCGCGCCGCGATTCGCCCCGACTGCCATGCTTGTGGGCGGCGCCGTTGCCGTGCTCGGGTTGAGCGGACTGCTGGGCGCGATCGCCCAGTCGTTAGGCACGGGGATTGGCGAGGCGTTCGGCTTTCCGCAGTGGGCCGAGCGGGCAGCCGTGGCCGCGCAGACCATTCAGTGGAGTGCGCTGCTGGCGGGGCTCGCCGCCGTCGGTGCCGGTGCGGCGACCCTCGTCCAGCGGCGAGGTCGAATTCCGGGCGGGGCGTGGGCCGCAATCCTCATCGCGCTCGTCGGGACTGACCTGTGGCTGAACGTGCGCCCGTTCTGGATGTATAGCCACGTGCAAGACGAGCTGTTCGCCGGCGACGCGATCAAGGCGCGGCTCAAGTCGATTCCGAAGCCGATCCGCGTGTGGGACGTGCAGTACGGCGGCATCCCGAGCGTGTACGAAGGCGCCGCGCTCATGGCCGACAACATAGCGCAGCTGTACGGCCATCACGGGAACGAGCCGCACGCGTTCGACGTGTTGAACGCGCGTCAGGGGTCGAGTCTCTCGTTCGCGCGCGCGGGTGACCCGCGCATCCTCGACCTGTTCGCGGTGAACTACGTGATTCTGCAGGCGCAAGCAGCGCCGGATTCGCTCCCCGGGTTCCGGCGGACGCTCAGCGGCGTCGCGGCGTCGTCAGGCGCGACGGCGACGTTGTTCGAGCGCGAGCGCCAGGTCCCGTACGCGAGGTTCGTCCCGACGGCGATTCCCGCCACATCGATGACGCAGGCGGCATCCACCGTGGTTGGCGCGAGCTTCGATCCGTATCGCGTGGTGGTGCTGGATTCAACGTCCGGGACACCACCCGCGACGCTCTCGGATTCGCTCGCGTCGGCGCCTGACGTGGCCGTCACGTTCGCGGAATGGAGGCCCGGCCGCATGCGCATGCAGCTCGCCGCCGGGGCGCCGTCGGCGGGGCACGTGCTCGTGAGTGAGAACTGGGATCAGGAGTGGCGCGCGACGGTCGACGGGCGCGAGACACCCGTGCAGCGCGGCAACGTCTCACTCATCACGGTGCCGGTGCCGGCGGGGGCGCGCGAGATCGTTTTGGACTACGAGGGACGCGCGTTCGCGCGAGGGCGGACCATCTCGCTCGCTTCCTTGCTCGTCGTCGCGGTCGGGCTCATCGCTCCGGTCCTCGTTCGGCGTCGCAGTGGAGTTCGCGGCCTAACGACCAGCTCGGGGACGTCGCCGCGTCAGGACGGGCAGTAATCAGTCGTCAGTAGCGAGTCAGCAGTCATCAGCGCTGAGCCATCCAGTCATGAGTCATGAGTACGCCTACTCGGAACTGACGACTGGATGACTGGGCACTGATGACTCGCGACTAACCTACTGACGACTGATGACTGCTCCGGCCCGACGCGGGCTACGACCGTCACAGTCCCTGCCGGTCAAGTGTGCAAGACGTCGAGGACTGTACGTCTCCCTGGTGAACCGACCAGGAGCCCTGATGCTCGCGCACCTTCGCACGCTGCCGGTGCTACTCGCCGTCGTCGCCGCCCCCGCCTTTTCGCAGACCACGATCAGCGGCGCCGTTCGCGGCGAGCGGAACGAACCGCTACCCGGCGCCGTCGTCCAGGTCGCGGGTACTCATCACGGCAGTGCGGCGACGAGTAAGGACGGCCGCTATAGCGTCACCGTCCCCCGCAGCGCGCTCGATACGATCTCGGATTCCGTGACCGTCATCGCGAGACGGATCGGGTTCGCGCCGCAATCTCGCCGTGTCGCGCTCCGCAGCAGCATATCGCTCGACTTCACGCTTATCCCCACGAGGGTGGAGATCTCGACGGTGTTCGCGACGGCTGGCATCGCGACGGACGAGGGCGCACCGGGGCTCGCGAAGAAGCGGGCGAGCGAGGCCGTCGCACGCAGCGAATCGCGACGCCTACTCGACTCGCGCGATGCGGTTGCGGCCACCGCGCCCGCTGTTGTTGCGGAGCGGTCAGATGGCGCCGCCGCCACCGGATCGCGGGGTGGCCGTGGCTACCGACCGCGCCAGGATCCGCCGGCTGGAATCCTCACCGCCGCCGTCTGGGACGACGCCGCGAACTGGCAGCAGTATCAGCGCTTCCTCGGTCGCGCTGGGGAGAACTCGTGGAACCCCTGGGGCCTCGAGATCGGAGAAACGCGGCCACGTCCCGTGCACGGCGGCCGTCGCCCACCGCGGTCGCCGCGGCGCGCGCTCGACTTGGGCTTCCTCGTCGACGCGACCGGCTCCATGGGCGACGAGATGACGTTCCTCCAGACGGAGCTCAAAGACATCGTGCGTCGGGTGCGCGGCACCGAGCCCGATCTCGACATTCGTGTGTCGGTGGTGTTCTACCGCGATCGCGGCGACGCCTTCATCACGCGCGCGCTCCCGTTCACGCGCGACGTGGACTCGGCCGTCTCGTTCATTGCGGGGACGCGCGCCGAGGGCGGCGGTGATTTCCCCGAGGACATGAATGCGGGGCTCGAGGCGATGATGCGCCAGCGCTGGTCGCGCGACGCGATCCCGCAGATGCTCTTCCTGCTCGCCGACGCGCCGCCGCAGCAGTACCGCGGCGCCGACTATACGTATCACGAGGCGATACAGGACGCGTCCGCGAACGGCATCGCGATCTACCCCGTGGCCGCGAGCGGCGTGGACAAGCCGACCGAGTTCCTCTTCCGCGCGATGGCCGTGTCCACGGGCGGCAAGTACATCTTTCTCACCGACGACTCGGGTGTGGGCAACTCGCACGAAGTGCCAGACATCACCGGGTACACGGTCGAGAAGCTCAATGACCTGATGGTGCGGGAGATCCGCTCCTACGTCGCAGCGCGCGCCGATCGGCGGACGGCAGCCTCCCGTTAGGCACCCTAATCGGGGTCAGATTCGAATTTCATCGTTCTGTCGCGGGGTCGGGGCGTATACGCTCCGACCCCGTCATGGCGTCTGCTCCAACCGAGCTGGACGTCGGCTTGACACGCGCGCGGGACTCGACTGGTCTGGTCTGCACTGCCTCCCGGAATCGGGTAGGGGCGCTCATCTTCGACCATCCAGCATACGCCCTGTCAGAGGTCCCCATGCGTCTCCCGATACTGTCCGCGTCACTCGCGCTGGCGTCGGTATCCTTGTTGTCCCCGACCACTCTCTCGGCCGCACAGGACTCCGCCCGAACCGTCGCCGCCCAACCGCGCGCGCGTGACCTACCGCTCGACCCCGCGCGCACCATCTCCATCGACACCGACGAAGGGTCGTGGATGTCGCTCGACGTCTCGCCCGACGGGCGCACCATCGTCTTCGACCTGCTCGGCGACCTCTACACCATTCCCATCACCGGCGGCGATGCGACGCAGCTGACGAACGGGATGGCGTACGACGCGCAACCGCGGTTCAGCCCCGATGGCAAGCTCATCGTCTTCACCTCGGACCGCGACGGCGGCGACAACGTCTGGACGATCGACGTCGCGACGAAGCAGACGAAGCAGATCACGAAGGGAAAGAACTTCCGTTACCGCTCGCCGGAGTGGACGCCCGACGGCAACTACATCATCGTCTCGCGCGCGACGGGTCCGATCGGAACCTCGAAGCTCTGGATGTTCCACAAGGACGCTGGCGGCGGCACGCAGCTCATCCGCGATCCGCAACCGATGCTCGCCGGCAACTTCCCGCTCAGCACGCTCGGTGCGGCGTTCGGGAAGGACGAGCGCTTCATCTGGTACGCGCAACGCGCGGGGTCGTGGGAATACAACGCGGGGCTCCCGCAGTACCAGATCATGACCTTCGATCGGCAGACCGGGCGGCGCGAAGGTCGCGCGAATCTCCACGGCTCGGCGTTCCGCCCCGCCGTGTCCCCCGACGGCAAGTGGCTCGTGTACGGCTCGCGCTATGAGACGCAGACGGGCCTTCGCATTCGCGACCTCGAGACGAGTGAGGAGCGGTGGCTCGCGTACCCCGTGCAGCGAGACGAGCAGGAGTCGGTGGCATCGCTCGACGTGCTGCCGGGATACTCGTTCACGCCCGACGCGCAGGCCGTGGTCGTGTCGTACGGCGGCAAGATCTGGCGCGTTCCCGTGACGTGCCCGGCCGCTCAGGGCGCGTCGTCCGCCACGCGCGACCCGCGCCCGAACGCCGCCTGTCCGCCGACTGCGATTCCGTTCCGCGTGCGCGCGCAGATCGGCATCGGCCCCAAGCTCGCGTTCAACTACAAGGTCGACGACTCACCCGAGTTCACCGTTAGGCAGATCCGCGACGCGGTCCCGTCGCCGGACGGCAAGCGGCTCGCGTTCGTGGCGATGGACAAGGTCTACGTCATGGACTACCCGAATGGCGCGCCGCGGCGCCTCACGGACCTCACGGGTAACGACGCCCAGCCCGCGTGGTCGCCCGACGGTCAGTCGATCGCGTTTGTCACATGGACGCGCGAAGGAGGCAGCCTGTACAAGGTACCGGCCGCGGGCGGTCGCGCGACACGGCTCACCACAGGCAATGCGCTCTACCTGCAGCCGGCGTGGTCGCCAGATGGCAGGCGCGTGGTGGCGTTGCGGAGCCCCGCCCAGACGGTGCGGGAGTCCGGCGGCTTCGCTGGGCCGGCGGAGCTCATCTGGGTGCCCGCGAACGGGGGTCGTGCGACGTTCATCGCGAGCGCACAGGGCCGGAGTGCGCCGCACTTCACGAGCGACACGAATCGCATCTTCATGTACGGCCAAGGGGAAGGCCTCGTGTCGATCCGGTGGGACGGGAGCGACCAGCGCACGCACCTGCGCGTGACCGGCGCGCGATTCCCCGAGCCTGCGCCTGGCGGCCCGGCGGGCGCGCCCGCCGCGACCGTGCGGATGGCCCCGCGTGGCGACCAGGCGCTCGCGCAGATCGCGAACGACCTTTTCGTCGTCCCGGTTCCGTTCACCGGCGAAGCGCCGTCGATCTCCCTCGCCGACCCTAACGCGGCAGAGTTCCCGGCCCGTCGCCTGACGGATGTCGGCGCGCAGTTCCCGAGCTGGAGCGCCGACGGCAAGCGCGTCCACTGGTCCATCGGCAACTCGCATTTCGTCTACGACCTCGACCGCGCTCGGCAGTATGATGACTCGGTCGAAGCGGCGAGACGTGCCCGCGGCGACACAGCCGGTGCTGCTCGTCCGGGAGCCGACAGCGCGGCGCGCGCGACGGGCCCCGCCGCGAACCCGCGCGGCTACCAGCCGGTGGAAACCCGGATCACGCTGCGCGTGAAGCGTGACATCCCCGAGGGGGTCGCCGTGTTCCGCAACGCGCGCATCATCACCATGAAGGGCGACGAGGTGGTCGAGCGCGGCGACATCCTCGTGCGCAACAACCGCATCGTGGCCGTCGGGCCGGCGGGAACGCTGCAGGTGCCTAACGGTGCGCGCGAGATCGACGCGGCCGGCAAGACCATCGTGCCCGGCTTCGTGGACACACACGCACACCTGCGGCTGCAGCAGGGCGTGCACCAGCAGCCGTGGTCATACCTCGCGAACCTCGCGTACGGTGTGACGACAACGCGTGACCCGCAGACCGGCACCACCGACGTGCTCACCTACGAGGACGCGGTGGCGGCGGGGATGGCCGTCGGGCCGCGGATCTACTCGACGGGGCCGGGCCTGTTCGGAACTGGCTACGTCCCCGCCATGGGTGAGGACATCAAGGATCTCGAGCACGCCCGGCGCATCATGCGTCGCTACAGCCAGTACTACGACACGAAGACGCTCAAGATGTACATCGCCGGGAACCGGCAGCAGCGGCAGTGGATCATCACCGCCGCCCGCGAGCAACAGATCATGCCGACGACCGAAGGCGCGCTCGACTATCGCTACGATCTGACGATGCTCATCGACGGGTACCCCGGCCAGGAACACTCGCTCCCGATCTTCCCGCTCTACAAGGACGTCGTGAAGCTGTTCGCCGAGAGCGGCATCGCGTACACGCCGACGTTCCTCGTCGCGTACGGCGGGCCCTGGGGCGAGAACTGGTTCTACACCACTGAGGACGTCTACAACGACCCGAAGCTGCGCCGCTTCATCCCATACGAGGTGCTCGCAGCGTCCACACGGCGCCGCGTGCGCGGCAGCTTCGGCGGCGGTAACTCGGGCGGCTGGTTCATGCGAGAGGAGTACCCGCACTTCGGGCAGGCGACGATCGCGAGCGAGATCGTGAAAGCTGGCGGACGCGTCGGCATCGGCAGCCACGGCCAGCTCCAGGGCCTCGGCTACCACTGGGAGATGTGGCTCGTGGGGAGCGGTGGCATGTCGAATCATGACGTGCTGCGCGCGGCAACGATCTTCGGCGCCGAGGCGATCGGGCTCGCGGGCGAGGTTGGTACGGTCGAGGCGGGGAAGCTCGCGGATCTCGTCGTGCTCGACGCGAACCCGCTCGAGAACATCCGCAACTCGAACACGGTGCGGTACGTGATGAAGAACGGCCGGCTCTACGACGGTAACACGGTGGACGAGATCTGGCCGCGGCAGAAAAAGATGGATCCGGTCCCCGGCACGGCTGATACGCCGCTGCCCGCTGGCGCGGCGGGGATCGGGAGGCAGTAACACGCTGTCATTCCGAGCGGAGGCGCCGTAAGGCGCCGGAGTCGAGGAATCGAAGGGATGCTGGTAGACGCGCCCCTCTCCCGGGACGACGGCGATTCCTCGACTTCGCGGCCTGCAGCCGCTCCGCTCGGAATGACCCTCTGTTCTGAATGACAACGGCGGTCCGACGACGTTCGCCCGAAGTGGTAGTGTTCGGAATCGAGGCGCCGGGGTAGGCTCAACGCCTGTCCCGGCGTTTCGCTCGTTGCCGGGCCGGTGCCCTCATACCCGGAGACATGGTGACACGTCGTGCGATCCCGGTCAGCCTCGCCATTGCAGTGCTGGCGAGCGCATGCAGCTCCGCATCGGTCTCGACCTCCGAGAGCATCGGCATCGGCGTGTCGGCGACGACCGCCGCGCCCGCGTCCGTGCCTAGCAAGCTGCCGCTCGAGTACACCGGTGGACCGACGCGACCCGAGATCTCCGCCGTCGACATGATGACGCGAGTGTACATCCTCGCCGATGATTCCATGATGGGCCGCAGCGCGGCGACTCCGCATAACGCGATGGGTGCCGCGTACATCGAGCGAGAAGCCCGACGCCTCGGCCTTCGTCCGGCGGGTGAGAACGGCACCTACTTCCAGCACCCACTGGATCAGCGCGAGATCGACCCGGTCACGTCGCTGTCCGTCGGCAGCACGCAGTTCACGTTGTGGAAAGACTTCGCGCCACGCGACCAGAGCCCGGGGGCACGCGTGTTCGACGGCGCGACGGTGGTCTATGCCGGTTCACTCGGCGACCCGCAGCGGCTTGTCTCACCGTCGGCAGTCGCTGGGAAGGTCGCGCTCGTGACCGCCGCGAAGGACGGCGCTGGACGTGGCAACTTCAACGTCAATCGGGGGCAGATCGTCGCGCGGTTCCCCGATGCCGCGGCCATCGCGGTCGTGACGCTCGATTACGTCCCGCCAGGATACGTCGATCAGTTTTACCGGTCGCCACAGATCGTGCAGAAGGGCGGTGGCGCATCGCGGGCGGGCCCGAGCTACTTCTACGTGACGAACGCCGTCGCGCGCGCAATGCTTGGCGCCGACGCCGAGTCGGCGCAGCCAGGCACGAACGGCGGGACGGTACGCGGGCAGATCCGGTTCGTCTCGCGACCCGCCCCCGCGCGCAACGTGATTGCCATCCTCCCTGGCTCGGACCCGGTGCTGCGACACCAGTACGTGGCGATCGGCGCGCATAACGACCACGTCGGTTTCGACGGCCGGCCGGCCGACCACGATTCGGTGAAGGCGTACCAGATGATTGCCCGCCCCCAGGGTGCCGACAACGCCGACACGCCGGTCACCGATGCCGACTGGACGCGCATCCGCCAGGTGACGGACAGTCTGCGCGCGCAGCATTCCCAGCGCCGCGACTCGATCTACAACGGCGCCGACGATGATGCGTCGGGCACGTCGACCGTACTCGAGATCGCCGAGGCCTTCGTGAACGCGCGCGTGAAGCCGAAGCGGTCGCTCCTGTTCGTCTGGCACACCGCGGAGGAGCTCGGCCTCATCGGTGCGGCGTACTTCACGGACAACCCCACCGTGCCGCGGGACTCGATCGTCGCGCAACTCAACATCGACATGGTCGGTCGCGGTGGCGCGAACGACATCACCGGTGTGACGAAGGACGGCGCCCCCATTCGAGGCGGACCAGGTTACGTGCAGCTGATCGGGTCGCGCCGGTTGTCGACGGAGCTCGGTGACATCGCAGAGCGGGTGAATACGGAGCAGCAGCTCGGGATGAACTTCGATTACTCGCTCGACGCGAACGGTCATCCGCAGAACATCTACTGCCGCAGCGATCACTACATGTACGCGCGCTACGGCATCCCGATCATCTTCTTCACGACGGGTGGCCACGCTGATTACCACCAGGTGACGGACGAGCCGCAGTACGTTGATTACAATCGCATGGAGCAGGTAGGCCGCCTCGTCTACGGTATTGCTGACCGCGTGGCGAACCTCGACCACCGCGTCGTCGTGGACAAGCCGAAGCCGAACCCCATTGGAAGCTGCCAGCAATAGAGCGATGGGCAAGGGGTCAGAGTCCTAACGCATCATACGAACGCAGCGCGTTCGTATGATGCGTTAGGACTCTGACCCCTTACTTCGCGTGTAAGGCCCCTGTGCGCGCGGGTCGGTCGGAACGACGATGACGCGGAAAGGGCCGAAACGGCCAGATCGTTTGTCGGGAATCGGGAATCGGGAATCCAGGAACGGCCCGCGGGGACGGTGACGTTCCGGGCGGCCGTTCCCTTCGATCCCGGCTCATTGCGCGCGACGGCATCGATGCGGAGCCGTCATCCACCCGTTCCGGGTCATCCGTTCCCATCGTAGTTCCGACCGGCCGCGGCGCGCCACCTTGCCCCGGGAGCCCGTTCAGCCTGTACCACAGTTGGATACGGCTGTTGTTAGGCCGCGATGGCGAGTGTCGCGGTATCGTAGATGTAGCGTTCGTGGATGATCTTCCCGTCGCGCCACGTCTGCACCGCGATCTGGTCCATCCGGTAGCGCTGGCCATCGGCCGTCGTGTAGTCGAACACCCAGTTGATCGCCGCGCGCTCGCCCTCGACGATCACCGACGCGGCGCGGAACTGCACCGACAGGAGCGAGTCGAAGAACTCGCGCTCGCGCTGGAGATTGGCCGCGAGCCCCACCGTCGGGGGATCGACGTTTTCCTGCATCGCGACGTCCTCGCCGTAGTAGGTCTCGATCGCCTCGAGCATCCGGCCCTGCTCCACGAGCTCCACGAGATGCTGCACCCGCTGCTTGATGGACATGGTCCTGTCTCCGTAATGGGTAATGGTGATGAAGCGGTGAAACCGAGAGGCGTTGCGCCGTCAGGCTGCGCGGTGGCCTCGCGAAGTGACGGCGGGAGCCACCTGAGTGACGTCCTCGCGGTACGAGCGGCCGAATCGCTTCGTGAGCAGGCGATCGACCGACAGCGCGCCGGCGCCATTTATGGCCACGACGACGCCAAGGCCGATCGCGAGCAGATGGTATTCGAAGCCTTCGGTGCCGGCCGGCAGCGTGCCGAACCAGTTCATGAAGAACCCGTTAGGTACGTGCGTGCTGGCAGCGCCGATCATGAGACCGATGATGCCGAGGGCTGCGAGTCGCCCGCCGAGGCCCAGCAGGAGGGCAATCGGAGCGACCACCTCGGTGACGATCGCGAGCGCCGCGAGCGGAGCGGGGAACCCGACCGTCTCCGTCATCCAGGTGAGCGTGCCACTGAAGCCGTAGCCACCGAGCAGCCCGAAGGCGTGCTGGAGCCCGTGCGGGAACATGATTGCGCCGAGCGTGATGCGGCTGGCGAGCGCGCCGACGTCGGCGTTGGTTCTCAGGAGTGTGCGGTGCATGGTCATCTCGTTAGGTCAAAATTGGTGGTCGATGCAACAGTTGCTAGAGCATGTATAAGCAACAACGCCGTCACTTGGTTCCCCGCGCACGGGCACGGGTTGACCGGCCCGACGGACCGGCATCGCGCACCACCGCGGTCCTCGGCGCACCGCGCTCGGCGTTCGCGGCGCGCACCTCATCCAGCAGCTCGATGAACTGCTCGAGCTGGGTCTCGTTCAACACCGCCACGACCTCCTCGTCGGTCGAGTCCATCTGTGGGTCGAGGGTATCGAGGAGCTTGCGGCCGGCGTCGGTCGCATAGCAGAGCACCTGACGCCGATCCGGAAAGCTGCGCTCGCGGCGTACGAGCCCCGCGTCCTCGAGCTTGTCCAGGATACGCGTGATCGTCGTCCCTTCCTCGACCATCCGCTCGCGTATCGAGAGTGTCGGGATACCTCCAGCACCGGCGCCGCGGATGATCCGGAGCGCGTTGTACTGTGCGAGGCTCAGCGCCCATGGCTCCAGCACGCGCGCGAACACACGGTGCACCACGGACGCGGTGCGGAGGAGCGCGATGGTCGCTTCCTGAGCCGTGGACCGAAACGGCCTGGATTGCTTGATCTCGCTCTGGACTGCGCTGGTCCGCGTTCGGGGTTTCGACTGAGGCATGCGGGCGGAGTTTGGTTGCCGTAATAACAGTTGCTATGATAACTAATACTCCCGCACTGTCAAGGGCCTGCTCGACCTTGCTTGACCCGGCATCCTTCAGGCAGACGCCGGCGATGATCCCCGCAACTTTGCCGCCGGCTGCACGTCCGCTATCAACGAGCTGGCCCATCATGATCACCGCAGACCTTCTCACACGCATTCCTCTGTTCGCCGAGATCCCGGAGACGGAGCGCGCATCCATTGCGGCGAGGGCGGCCGACGTCCGCGTGCGCGGCGACGAATGGTTGACCGTCGAGGGCCAGAGCCCGGCATTCTTCGGACTCCTCGAAGGACGGCTCGCGGTCATCAAGGCGATTGCCGGACGCGACCATCACGTCGCGACGTTCGAGCCCGGCGAATACTTCGGGGAGGTGCCGCTTCTGCTGGGTTCTCCTACGGTCGCGGGAATCCGCGCGCTCGAGCCCGCGCGCTTGCTGCGCCTCGAGCCCGGCGACTTCCACGACTTGGTATCGCACTGCCGCGTGCTCAACGCGCAGATCACGAGCACCATGGAACAGCGCGTGAACGTCCTCAAACAGGTCGTAGCGGACTCCCAGGCAGTCGCGGCCACCGTCATCGGGACGCACCGCCATGCGGGGTGCCGCGAGCTACGCGACTTTCTGGCCCGAAACCACGTGCCTTTCGCCTGGCGGGACCTCGAGGATGAAGACTCGCTCAAACGGCTGGTCTACGACGGGATCGTGCCGTCGGTGGGTGCTGTGGCGTCGCCGGAATGCGTGGCCATTCGGACGTCGAAGCTCCCACTCGTGCTGTTGCCTGATGGACGCCGTCTCGAGTCACCGTCGCTTCGCGACGCCGCGAACGGCGTCGGCCTGCAGACCGAGCCGAAGCGCCGGTCATACGACGTCGTCATCGCCGGCGGTGGCCCGGCCGGGCTCGCCGCGGCGGTGTACGGAGCGTCGGAAGGACTCGCGACGCTGCTCGTCGAGCGAGTAGCGTGCGGCGGACAGGCCGGGACGTCCTCGCGCATCGAGAACTACCTCGGCTTTCCTGCCGGATTGTCCGGTGACGAGCTGAGCTCGCGTGCGCGGCAACAGGCGCTGCGCTTTGGCGCCGAGCTGATGGTGGCGCGAACCGTCTCATCCGTCGGTTGTGCCGACATCTCGTTAGGCGCCGAGGCGGCGGATCGCTCCGACGCCATGCACACGATCGTGCTCGACGACGGCAAGCGCATTGCGGCGCGCGCGGTGATTCTCGCCACCGGTGTCCAGTATCGGCGTCTCGACGCGCCCGGTGCAGACCGCCTCGCGGGCCGAGGAGTCTACTACGGCGCGGCCACGACCGATGTCATGCGCATGCGCGGCCGCCGCGTCCACCTGGTCGGGGGCGGGAACTCCGCCGGACAGGCCGCGATGATGTTCGCGAACTGGGCAGACTCGGTCACGCTGATCGTTCGCGGTCGCTCCGTCGCTGCCAGCATGTCGCAGTATCTCATCGATCAGCTCGCGTCGAAGGCGAACGTGACCATAGAGACCGAGGCGCAGGTCGTCGAGGTGGAGGGCGACGCCGATCTCGAGGCCATTCACGTCGTGAGCGGACCCTCGCGCTCGCGCGAGCGCCGCGAGAGCGATGCCCTGTTCGTGTTCATCGGTGCACACGCCGAAACGTCCTGGCTCCCCGACCGGGTAATCCGCGACCAGTGGGGCTACGTGTGCACGGGGCGCGACGTGATGGACCTCCTCGAGGAGCGCGACGCAGGGACGTGGCCGCTCGAGCGCGACCCCTACTTGCTCGAGACGAGCGTGCCGGGCGTCTTCGCCGCCGGTGACGTGCGACATGGCTCGATCAAGCGCGTCGCGTCGAGTGTGGGAGAGGGAAGTATGGCGATCGCATTCGTGCACCAGTATCTGGCGGAAATCCGGGAGCGAGTCGCGTCGCGGGCGTGATCGAGCGAAGGCGGCGCCGCGCGGACACGATCGCGACCGACACCGGGCACGCGCGAAGCGCTTACGGCCCCCGCTTCGACACTGCCTCGCGAAGATCCGCAATCGTGCCGACTCGCCCGTGCACGCCCGCGATCGTCTGCACGTCGAGCCCGAGACGCTCGAGCGCTCTCGCGAACTCCACCGTGAGCGTGTTTGCCGGCGCTGGTTGACCACGATCGGGGAGTATCAGCAGGTCACCCTGGAAGATGAGCTTCTCTCTCGGGAGATAGGCCATCACGATCTCGTCCACGTGCGATGTGGGCCCGACGTCGTGGAGCTCCACCGTCATATCGCCGTCGGTAAATACGCGCTTCTTCGTGAACGTCTCGATGACCGGCGTGCGCGGAGAGCGCGAGAGCGCGTCGGGCCGGAGCGTGTGCGTCGCCTTCGCGACGTGCTCGACGAACGCCCTGTTCTTCGGGGTCGTCACCACCGTCACCCCCTCAGCGATATAGGGGCGGAGGCCGCCGGCGTGATCATCGTGGTGATGCGAGAACGTCACGTACCGGACCGGCTTGCCGGGCACCGTGCGCCGCACGGCGTCGAGCACCGCATTCGCGGCGCCCTGTGGAGTCGGCGTCTCGAACACCAGCACGTGATCCTGGAACGCCACGAACATGACGCGGTTCCCGCCTGGCAACTGCTGCAGCAGCCAGACGTTCTCGGCGAGTTGACGCACCGGCTCCGACTCCACTCCCGGCGAGCGGAAGTCGGTTGTTTCGGTGAATCCACTCGACGGCGCCGCGAACAACGTCTCCGCCGGGTGCGAGTTGAAGGTGTACGAGAGCGTATCGTCGCGAATCAACTCCCCATTCCGCCGCTCGACGAGCCGAGTGGGCACGGGAATGCCGTTCTCGACGCGATACCCGGAGTACTCGTAGCTCGCGACCTGATCGCCGTCGACGGCGTCGTCGCGCAGCCACTCGAGGCGCGCCAGCCGCTTCGTGGCCGCGTCGAGCCAGAGCGTGTACACGGCACCGTTAGGCTGCGCGTAACTCACCCCCTGGAGGCGCCGCCCACCCGTCGTCTCCTCGCCCACCCGTCGTACCGACTCCGCCCGGTTCCTCACCTCCAGCAGCTCGAACGCTGGGAGCTCTCGTCGGAGCTGGTGGTTCGCAACCGGCGCGCCGGGAAACTTGGTGACCGCATCGCCGAAGCCGGCACGGTTCGGGTCCCAGAACCACGACTGCTGCGGCGTCGTGATCTGCGTGCTCGTGAACGCGAAATCCGCGGGATAGCGCGTCACGCGATGCTGCATCAGGCGATTGTTCCTCAGGTCGATGACGACGTCAGCCAGCGTTGGCTGGGTGACCCACGGCCGCGAGAGGGATGTGCTCTGATAAGCCATCCACCGCCGCCCGCGATACCGGATGGTCAGATCCTCGACCGCGCGCAGACGATCCACGCCGCCGTGAGCCGCGATGGCTGAGTCGATGAGAGCGAGCGCTCTTGTGGCGGACTCGAGAGTGCGCGGAGCGCTCCCGGTCTGAGCGCGGAGGGTGGGTGCGGCGATGGACACGCTCAAGCCGCCAAGGACAAAGAGCGCGATGCGAGTAGAAGGGAGACGGGAAGGGAAGGGCAGCATGGACGGTCGTGGCGAAGGGCGGAAAGCTGGCCTGCAGCGTCGCTCGTTCGGATACATCGAGATCGCGACGTCAGCCGAAAAGGGTCCGTGGGACGAACCCCGCCGTGCCCGTGAGGAAGACCGACCGCTAGAACTTCGCCTGGATGCCCGCGGTGATGGTGCGGCCCGGTACGACCGTGACGTTATCGGGCTCCCCGCGCTGAGTGCCGAGGAGGTTGTCCCCGGTCATTACGAAGGCGAGCCCGGGATAGAGGTCGCGCGAGAACGTCGCTCGCAGCCGTGTGACCCCGTCATACTCGCGCCAGTAGTCCCGCAGCTCGGTACCAACGAGCCCGCGTGGCAAGAGACCGCCACTCGTTAGGGAGTCTGCAAGCACCAGCCGATCGTAACCTGTCCAATCCATGGCGCGCGACACTGCGAGGGAAGTGGCCCACCGCCGGCTCGTCCACGCGGCGATCACCGTCGCCGTTCGCGCGGGCACGTCGAGCACGCGATCCCCCGCGCGAAGGTCCCCCGTGTACCCCACGCCCAGGCGTCGAACTCGGCTGTCTACCAGCGAAACGCTTCCGCCCAGCGCCAGCCGTCCGAGCTCCGCGGATCCTTCCACCTCCCACCCGCGGTTGCCGATCTCCCCAACGTTCTGAAGCTGGTATGCGACACTGTAGGTGGATGGCTGGAAATCCGCTCCGCCCACGCGTCCAGGAGGCGAGGGGAATGCGACCGCCACGGATTGAACGAGGTCCGTTGCGCGCTGGTCGAAGCGGGTGATGTGGAGCTCGAGCCTTCGCCCGATGAAGAGGTCCGCGCCGATCTCAATGCCGGACTGTTGTTCCGGCGCGAGGTCGTACGCCAGGAACGTGGCGCGCTGTCCGCTCCACGCGAGCTCTCGAATCGCCCCGTCCACTGGCCGAACGGCCTTGCCGTACGCGGCGCGCACCTTGGCCGTGATGTCACCACGATCGCCCGCGAGCGCGACGCCGAGCATCGGGAGTGCCGTGATCCGTGAGACGCCGAGGAGTCCCTCGATCCGTTCCAGTCGCAGCCCCGCCGAGAGGAAGGCGTGGTTCCAGAGCGACGCGTTCGCCTGCGCGACGACACCGCTGTGCGCTCGCCATCCAGTGTGCGTCGCTCGTGTCTGCACCACCTGATCGCCGGGGCGCACGCCAGAGCTGCTGCTCACCGCTGTTGTCGTGATGAGGCTCCGTTCACGCGCCGCGGAATGCTCGGCGGTGAACGTCAGAGCTGCCGCGACAGTCTCGAGTCCACCGAACCTCGCGGTGCTGGTCACGCGTGCGGTGAGCCGATCCGACCCGCCCCGTGCGGCGCCGAGCGCTGAATCTATTGCCGTCGGGATCGGCCCATGTGTGACGCTCGGGTTGCTGAGTCGATAGCCGTCCACCCCGATCACGGCCGTGTGCGTCCAGTGATCGTTAGGCGCGACGGTGAGTGTCGTGCCCAGGGTGTATTGGCGGACGGACTGCGTGGCGACGGGTGACTGCGCGGCCACGTGCGTCGCTCCGCCGACCTCAGTGCCGGTATGCACGGACCCGTTCAGCGGTCCCCCGCTCACGCTCGATGGAATCGCAGCCAACAACGGATTCGGTGGCGAGCCGGCGTCCTCGCCGAAGAGCCGTACGGTGCCGGACAACATGCTTCGCGCTCCCACGACGCGGAAGCTGCCGCTGCTCGCGATCGACCGCGCGAACGCGCCCGGGATGAATGCGCCGAGCGTCGTCACGTTGAGCGCGAGCCCCGCCGATCGCTCGGCGGTTCCGGTGCGGAACGCCACGCCGTGCTGCTGCGTGAGTGCGTCCTGCGACGCGAACTCACTCGCCGACACGCCCGCGGCGCTCGTGAGCTGAAGCCGGTGGCCACCCGGCGCTGCGCCGTCCATACGCGTGACGATGTTGATGACACCACTGACCGCGTCCGCGCCGTAGAGCGCCGCACCCTGCGGGCCGCGAATGACCTCGACTCGCTCGATGGTGGACGGATCGAACTGCTTGACGAGAAGCGGGTTCGCCACCTCGATGCCGTCGATGTAGATCTTGGGGTACGTGAGCCCGAACGAGCTCGCTCCGCGTATGCTACCGTAGCGTGCCGCAAGGGACGTCGGTGATGCCTGCCACATCCACAGCCCGGGCACTCCACCGTCGAGGATGTGCGACAGCGAGCCGTTCTGCTGGCGTGCGATCTGCTCGCGGGTGATGACGGCGACGGCAGTCGGCTCGGCTCGTTCCGGTCGGGATTCGGCGGTGCCGGTCACGATGACGCGGTCGAGAAGGCTCGTCTGACGTGCCGTGACGACCGAACCGTTGGGCACCACCGCGGTGTTGCGGCGTGCAGGCGCCAGCACGACCTGGTCGCCGCCGGCGACGACCGCCTCGACGGGAGTGCCGTTCAGGAGGTCAGACAGGACCTGCCCGGCGGGTACCCCACGATAGGCCAGGCAATGCCGCCGCTCGAGTGGCAGCAGCTCGGCCACGTACGACAAACGTACACGAGCCGCGGTGGCCAGCCGGTCGAGCCCCTCGCGCAGTGTGACGCTGTCACCTTCCAGCGTCACGAGCCGGTTCAACGGCGTCGGATACTCTCGAATGACGACGTGTTCTACGCCGTGCGATTCGTGCCTCACGCATCTTGCCTGACCGAAGGCTGGTGTGGCGATGACCCCAACGAGCGCCGTGCAGCTTAACGCAAAACGCATTCGGCGCGCGCCAACGGCGCTCCGGAGGGATGCGCCGCGAGGGAGCGTCATCGTGCCCGGAGTGCGGCAGGCCGAATGGTGGCGACGGAGTCCTGCCGCTCGACCTCGCCACCGAGACTGAGGGCAATGACGTCGAGCACGCGCTCGACCGGCTCGCCCTCGAAGACCATCGACAGATGCCGCGTTGCGAACGTCGAGTCCACCTGGAGGTCAATCCCATACCAGCGACGAAGCTCGGCGCGAACCTGACCCATGGGGGTCTCGCGGAACACCAGCCGCCCGCGCGTCCAGGCCGTGTCCGTCTCCGCGGCCCCGCCGCGCTCGACGACCGCCCCGCCGCCCCGCGCAAGCGTCCCGGCGTCACCAGGACGGAGCACGACGGAGTCACCGGCGCCCTGTGATGGCGCGAGCGACACCAGTCCCGACGTCACCGCCACCCGAACGCCATGATCATTCGTCGTCCGCACGGTGAACGTCGTTCCGAGATCGCGAATGGCCGCCGGCCCGGCGCGCACGACGAACGGGCGTACCTCGTCGTGCGGCACATCGAAATACGCCTCACCGCGAAGCTCCACTTCGCGCACGTTACTGCCGTATCCTGCCATCACCGTGAGCTGACTCTCGGGGGCCAGAACCACGCGCGTGCCATCGGGCAATCGAACCGAATCCCGCTGGCCGACGGTCGTCGCAACGACCTGTGCGACCGATGCCGGCGTATACCCGGCAGTCCGTGTCGAGTGCCAGTACAACCCGGCGGCCAGCAGGAGCCCGGCCGCGGCGGCGACGGGAATGGCGAATCGAGGCCAGTGCCGCGAGGGATTCCGCGGGGCCGACACTGGAGCGACCGGTCGGCCGGTCCGACGGGCTCCGATAGCGATGACGTCGGCAGCCTCGTGACGCTCGGTGACCCGGCGCAGTGCCGCCTCGACGTCGAGCCCGGGCGGTGTCTCCTGAGCGAGTCGGCCGGTGGCGTCATGCAACGCCGCAAGCGCCTCGGCCTCGTCGGGATGCGTGTCGAGCCACTTGCGTACGGTCTGGCGCTCGGCCTCCGGGCTCTCGCCAGCGAAGTACCGGGCGATCGCCTCCCAGTCGGCGGAGTCGTGGGGCGTGGCGGAATCGGGCGTCAGCTCTGCCATCGGGCGCGAGGGTTGTGACCGTGCAGCCGTGCATGAGTATATACACTCGGCGCGGCTGGGACCCTTACGATCAGCTATCAGCTATCAGCTATCAGCTATCAGCTATCAGCTAGCAGCTAGCAGCTAGCAGCTCGATTCCCGATTCCCGATTCCCGATTCCCGATTCCCGATTCCCGACTCACTCCATCGTCTCCGCCAGGGCGACCCTGAGGCGTTCGCCTCGCTTTTCCGCACGTGGTACGGGCCACTCGTCGGAACGGCGGAGCGCATGCTGCGCGACCGCGCCGTGGCGGAGGAGATCGTCCAGGACGTCATGCTCGAGCTCTGGCGGCGCCGCGAAAACCTCGCCCCCGATAGCTCGCCTCAGGCGTACCTGTTTCAGGCGACGCGCAACCGCGTGTTGAATCACCTCCGCCACCTCAAGATCGAGCAGCGGAGCGAACCAGAGGTGCGCGCGGAATCATCGCCGTCCCCTCACGCCGACTCGGCTGTGATCGAGGAGGAGCTCGACGTCGCCGTTCGGCGCGCGGTGCAGTCGCTCCCGGACCGGTGCCGAGAGGTGTTCGAGCTCAGTCGCGTGCACGGGCTCAAGTACGCGGAGATCGCGCGCGAGCTCGGCATCTCGGTGAAGACGGTCGAAGCACAGATGGGGAAGGCACTGCGGACGTTGCGCGAGCGTCTCGGCCCCTGGCTTCCGGGCGGCTAGCGACTCGCGAGCCCCCTCTCGAAATCCGGCCGTACCCGACGGCGTTAGGGTACGGGCGCGCTCGCGTGTTGTACGGGATGAAAGCCGAAGCCCAGGCTCAATCCCACTCCCATGAAACGCGACATTCTGCTTCGAGTCGTTCGGGTCGCGATCGCCGTCGCGGCATTCACATCGGTGGCCGACGCGCAGTACTTCGGACGCAACAAGGTCCACTACGAGAAGTTCAGGTTCGAGATTCTTCGCACGCCGCACTTCGACGTGCACTACTACCCGAGCGAGAAGCTCGCGGTAGCGGACGCCGCCCGCATGCTCGAGCGCTGGAACGCACGGCTCTCGTCCCTCTTCAACCATCCATTGAGCGCGCGCAAGCCGATCGTGCTCTATGCCGACCAGCCGGACTTCCATCAGACCAACGTCATCTCCAGCCAGCTCGACGAGGGGACAGGTGGCGTTACCGAGTCGCTACTCGATCGGATGAGCATGCCGTTCACCGGATCGTACGCCGAGAACGACCGCATTCTCGGGCACGAGATGGTGCACGTGTTCCAGTACGACATCGCCTCGTCGAAGGCGAACCCCGGGGCCTCGCTCGACCGCCTTCCGCTATGGCTGGTCGAAGGGATGGCAGAGTATCTGGCGTTAGGTTCGCGGGACGCCCATACCGCAATGTGGCTTCGTGATGCCGTGCTGCGCGATGACCTCCCCACCATCAAGCAGCTGAACGACGGGTCGAAGTACTTCCCCTATCGCTACGGTGAAGCGCTCTGGGCGTACATCGGCGGTACCTGGGGTGACGAGGCCATCCCACGTATCTACAGGGCGGCGCTGAGGGTGGGATTCGATGACGCGGTCCGCTCGGTCCTCGGCATCACGTCCGACTCGCTTTCCACGCGGTGGCGCACGGCAATCCGAGCGCAGTACGGTCCACTCTTCGCGGGACGGACGCGGCCAGCGGAGAGTGGCGATCGCGTGATCGTCGGCTCTGGCCGCACTGCCGAGTACAACGTGTCACCAGCGGTGAGTCCTGACGGGCGTCTCGTCGCCTTCTTCTCATCGCGTGACCTCACCGGCGTGGACCTCTATGTCGCCGACGCCATCACCGGGAAGGTCGGTGGCACGCTGGCTGCCGCGGGTGTGGGAAGTCACTTCGACGCGTTGAGCTTTCTCTACTCCGCCGGGAGCTGGTCGCCCGATGCGAAGCAGCTCGCGTTCGTTACGTACGCGAACGGCGACAACGAGATCAATCTGCTCGATGTCCGCTCACACAAGGTGAAGCGCCGCATCCGGCCGCGGAATGTCGGCGCCGTGACGACAGTCGCGTGGTCGCCTGACGGTGCTCAGCTTGCGTTTTCCGGAATGAAGGGCGGCCTCAGTGACCTGTACCTGTTCGACCTCCGTACGGGAGCGCTGCGCCAGCTCACGAACGATCGCTTCGCCGACCTGCAGCCCGCCTGGTCACCCGACGGGCGTACGCTCGGGTTCGTAACCGACCGCGCGAGCGGCGTCGATTCGACAGAAGCGGGAAGCGACTTTCAGCGGATGCGATTCTCGCGGCTCCGCCTCGCGATGATCGACGTCGCGTCAGGCGACATCCGCGTGCTTCGCGGGCTGCCGAACGCCAAGCACATCAACCCGCAGTTCTCGCCGGACGGGGCGTCGGTCTACTTCGTGTCGGACCATGCCGGCTACGCCGATGTCTACCGGCTGGCCGTCGAGACGGGCGCAACGTTCCGCGTCACTCGAACGGCAACCGGTGTGAGCGGCGTGACCGCGGGGTCGCCGGCCATTACGGTCGCGCGCGAGACGGGCCGCCTGTTGTTCTCGGTCTTCGACAAGGCCGGATTCCACGTCCTCGCGCTGCCCGCCGAGCGAGCGCAGGGTGAACCGCTCGCGACCGATAGCACGCGCAGCGTGGCGGAGCGGATGGACGGCAGCGGCCCGGACACGATCGAGGCTCGACCGACAGGTCGTTCGGCGGCGGTGTTACCGTCCGACGGACGAGGCATCACGAGCACTATCGACTCGTATCTCGCCGATACCGACGCTGGCCTGCCATCCGACACGACGTTCGAGACCAGGCCGTACCGGACAGCCTTTCGTCTCGCGGCGCTCGGACAGCCATCCATCGGCGTGGGCTCGAGCAGCTTGCTCGGGACGCAGTTCTCCGGCGGCGCAGCCGCGTACTTCAGCGACATGCTTGGCAACCACATGATCGGTGTGGGGGTGGAAGCATCGGGGCAGCTCCGCGACATCGGCGGCCAGTTCCTGTACATCAACAGTGCTCGGCGATGGAACTGGGGCGTCAACGTGTCGCGGACGCCGTACGTGTACGGCTATGGTGCGTACACGGCCACCGGCGTCGAGTATCTCATCCAGCGCATCGCGGTGGACAATGCGTCGGTCATCGCGCAGTACCCACTCTCCCACACGCGGCGCATCGAGCTCTCGACCGGATACACGCACTACGGGTACAGCAGCGAGTATCTGAGAGCGGGGTACGGCGGCGGCTCGAGTCGCGATGAGTTGCCCGCGCCCCCGCCGCTCGGGCTCGTGCAGGGGTCGATCGCGCTCGTGGGTGACGCCTCGGCGTTCGGGTTCACGTCGCCGATCTCGGGCTCGCGGTACCGCATCGAAGTGACCCCAACGACTGGAACCCTTTCGTACCAGTCGCTCCTCGCGGACTACCGGAAGTACGTGTTCTTCAAGCCATTCACATTCGCCATTCGCGGTGTGCACTACGGGTTGTACGGGAAGGACGGCGAGAACGATCGGATGGGCGCGCTGTTCCTGGGTGAGGGGTCGCTGGTGCGCGGCTACTCGTACGATTCGTTCTCGAACGCAGACTGTGTTTCGGGCGGGAGTGGCGGGCTCGCCGGGAGCAGCTGTCCGCAGTTCGACCGCCTCCTGGGGAGTCGCATCGCGCTCATGAATGCGGAGCTCCGCATCCCCCTGTTAGGCACGCACGGGTTCGGCCTGATCTCGAGCCCGCTGCCGCCCGTAGAGATCGCACCGTTCGTGGATGCCGGCGTCGCTTGGACGAAGGCGAGCGGCCCGGTGTGGGACTTCGGGTCGTCGTCTGGCGACCGCACACCGGTCGTGAGCACGGGGGTCGCGGCGCGGGTGAATCTGTTCGGGTTCGCGGTGTTCGAGGTGAACTATGCGCACCCATTCATGCGACCCGGGCGCGACGGCGGCGTGTGGGGTTTCCTTCTGCAGCCCGGCTGGTAGAGAACCTAACGACTCACTGACCTGCAGGAGCTCCGGGAGACCTCATGCGACTGACGATAGTCGTCCTCGTGACCGCCACGCTCGGCGGGTGCTCGCGGTTCGTGTGGAACGAGGAGCCGTTTTCACCTGACCCCGCGCCGGTCAGCGAGACGATCGTCTCGGCGGCCGACACGACGTACGTGCTGCGTGGCCCATCGTATTACCTGTTGGCGTCAGACCGATCCATCCTCTGGCAGCGCGAGGTTCTGGATGCCGTCAGATGGCGGTATCGAGAGCTCTTTGGCGATGCGCCGCCACTCATCGCCATTCGCGTCGACTCGTCCGCGCGTACAGGTGACACGACATGGCGGGGTGTGCCGCTCGTCACTGTGACCTCGCATCGACGCGGTAGCGCTGGCATCACCGACGACAAGCGACAGGATGAGCGCGAAGCTCCCGATTCGCTGACGGCGCGGTTGGTCACGGGGCCCATACTCGGCGCCACCGCGGCGGAAACGTGGCTCGCCGCGCGCACCGCGGATGCCTCACGCGATGGTGATGGTGAGGGTGGTCCGACACGCGCCTACCCTGCTCGCCCCGCGCTCCCGGCGTGGCTCGAAGCGGGGGCAGTCCGCATCCTCGCGTCGTCCGGCGCGGCGATCCGTGCCGCTGGGGAGGTGCGCGCGAAGTCCAGGCAGGTCTTGCCGTTACCATCGCTCTTCGGGGTTCAGTGGTCTGCTCGACCTAACGAGGCGCGGCCGGCAGCTGGTCCGCTGTTCATCCCGCAGTCCGTGAGCGTCCTCGCGTTCATGCGCGAGCGCGATCCGGCGATCGTCGCTCGGCTCGCCGATGAGCTGCCACGCGGGCGCACAGTGGCCGATGTGCTCGCGAGGAGCGCGACGCTCCCGCACGACATCGCGGTGCTCGACGTGGAGTGGAGGAAGTGGGTCGAGCGTGTTGGGAAACGACGATAGCCCTTCGTGATTCCGAGGCTCCCCTTGTCATTCCGAGCGCAGCGAGGAATCCTCAGGGTCCTGATAGAGGGCTCGAAAGGATTCCATCGCCCGCGATGCGGGCCTTTCGTTCGGAATGGTTCACGACGACCAGCCGTCGGACGCAACCCTGCTCGCACGTCTGGCCGCTGACGACTCGTCCGCGCTCGACGCGCTGCTCGCGCGCCACTGGTCACCGCTCACGACGTTTCTCGCGAGGCTCACCGGCTCCGTTGACGCAGCGGAAGATGCGGCGCAGGAGACGTTTTGCCGGTTGTGGGAGCGTCGCCGTTCGTGGCGGCTGGCGGGGTCCGTGGTGGGGCTCTTGTATCGGCTTGCGCGCAATATCGCGATCTCCGAGCATCGGCACCTGCTTGCCCAGGAGCGCGCGGCCGACGTGGCCGCAGAGTCGGCCCCCCATCATCACGACATGCCGGAGCTGCAAGACACCGAGCTGCGCGCCGCCATCGAGCGGGCAATCGCCGCGCTGTCACCGCGCCGCCGCGAGGTGTTTCTCCTGCGCGTCGTGCACGACCTCTCCTACAAGGAGATCGCCTCGATCACCGGCACGTCCACGCAGACCGTCGCGAATCAGCTGAGTCACGCGCTCGCGCAGCTGCGCGAGTCGATAGTCGATACGCGCGAGCCGTGAGCGGAAGCCGTTGGTGAGGAGGGTTCTGATGACGGAGGCCTTTGCTGCCAAGACGCCCATGCTGCCAGTGGCTGTTGCTGCCAGCCGCCAGCCGCTGTCAGTAGCCTTCCAGCTCGGAGCTGCAGCTAGCAACCTGCCAGCCACCAGCTGGCCTCCCAGCTCGCAGCCGCTACCGCGATTGGACAACGCCGCCTTTCATGACCCACCTGGCCCGCGTGAGTGCCGTTACGTCGGCAAAGGGATCTCCCTCGACCGCGAGGAGGTCCGCGAGCGTTCCAGCCGCTACGCCGCCGAGCTCCTTCTCGACACCGAGTAGACGTGCCGCGTTCGTCGTGGCTGTGCGAATCGCCTGCGGCGCCGACATGCCGTATCGCACCAGGTACCCGAACTCCTGCGCCGGGTTCTCCGTCCAGGCGAAGCCGCCGGCATCGGTGCCGAACGCGATCAGCTCCGCCATGCCACGGCGCACCGCTTCGCCGACGGCCTTCCGCTTGAACTCCGCCATGGTGGCGCGAAGCGGCGGGCGCCCCGTGAGCGGACGCGCGCCGACGAAGATCGTCGGGCACCAGTAGACGCGCTGCTTGATCATGCGGTCCATGAGGTCCGGCGTTAGGCCGTCGCCGTGCTCGATGGAGTGCACCCCCGCGCGCAGCGCCGCGTCGATCCCTTCCCATCCGGTCGCGTGGGCCGAGACCTTCTTGCCGAGTCGCTTCGTCTCGTCAACGATCGCCTGGAGCTCCTCTTCGGTCCAGTTCAGCCAGCTGTGAAGCCGGCCATCGTCGCCGACGTACGTGTTACGGTCCGCGTAGAGCTTGATCCAGTCGGCGCCGTATTTCACCTGTTCGCGCACCGCGCGCCGCAGGTTGTCGGCACCGTCCACGATCTGCACCCCGGCCGGGACCTGCAGCTCCCACGAGTACCCCGAGAGCGGATACATGCCGGTGGGCGCGAGCGCGCGCGTCGCGACCTGCATGCGCGGCCCCGGGATGACGCCGCGCTCGATCGCCGTCTTCACGTCGACGTCCGCGTACATCGCGCCTTCGGTCTCGAGATCGCGCATGGTCGTGAAGCCGTAGTCCAGCGCCGCGCGCGCGGCGGTCACCGCCTGGATGGTGCGATACGGGATCGACTGCCGCAGCATCTGGTTCGCGTAGTCGGTGCCGTCGAGGAACACGTGCGTGTGCGCGTCGATGAGGCCGGGCAGCACGGTGTAGCGCGAGAGGTCAATGCGTTCGGCGTTGCCGGCTCCCGCAGCGACGTCGGCATAAGGCCCGACGCGCGTTATGCGGTCGCCGGTAATGAGGATACCCTGGTCGGTCTTGGCCCCGTCGGAGACGACATCGATGAGCCGGCCGGCGCGGACGAGGACGCGGCGTTCGACGGCGGCCTGCGCGTCGAGATCGGACGTGAGAACGATCGTCAGAACGGTCGGCGCGATCGCGATTCGGCGAAGAAGTCGCATGGCAATCCTTGTGATGTCATTCCGAGCGAAGGGCCGAAGGCCCGAATTCGAGCACTCGCACTCGTCCCTATAGAGGGGTCTCTCTACCGGGATGTTCCGACAGAACATGAACGCAGATTGCACGGATTCCGCAGATTTCGCAGAAGCCCTCGATAGGGAGTGTTTGGAGCGCGGGAACGCGGGTGAATGCGGGTTCCCCGTTCTGATTCCCGGCCGCTGGCGAGAGTAATCATCCCGGTAGAGCGCTTCTGAGAAATCTGCGAAATCTGTGTCAATCAGCGTCAGGTCTTCTCAGAGCATCCCGGGAGAGGGGCCAGCCCCTCCACAAAGCGGAAAGAGGCTGCGAGTCCTCGCTAAAACGCCCGGAATGGAACGCTCGACACGAACACGTTCGTGGCCGCCGGAATGTACCACTCCCGCGCGTGAATTCTGCTGGTCGGCTTGACATGTCGTGTCTATGAGCCAATGCTGATGCGCTCGGCGGACCGCGCGCTCCCCCCTGCGGCGAGTTTCACACGACTCACCACGCGCCATGATCGAGATCCGCGACGTCACGAAGTCGTACGGCACCTTTCGCGCGCTCGACGGCTGTACGACGTCGGTGGCGAAGGGGTCCGTCGTGGTCGTGTGCGGGCCATCCGGGTCGGGGAAGAGCACGCTCATTCGCTGCGTTAATGGTCTCGAGCGCGTGGATAGTGGGACCATCACCGTCGATGATGTGGTGGTGACCGCGCCGAACACGAACCTGGCCAGGTTGCGCTCGCGCATCGGGATGGTGTTTCAGAGCTTCGAGTTGTTCCCGCACCGCACTGTCGTGCAGAACCTCGATCTGGCACAGGTCGAAGTGTTACGGCGCGAGCGTCGCGCGGCGACGGAGCGATCGATGGCACTCCTCGAGCGGGTGGGCCTGGCCGACCAGGCGAAGAAGTACCCGTCCGCCCTGTCCGGCGGGCAGCAACAACGCGTCGCGATCGCGCGCGCGCTGGCCATGGACCCGGTCGCGATGTTGTTCGATGAGCCGACGTCGGCACTCGATCCGGAGATGATCAACGAGGTGCTCGACGTGATGGTCGGGCTGGCCGAGGACGGGATGACGATGATGGTAGTCACGCACGAGATGGCATTCGCGCGTCGCGTGGCGGACCGTGTCCTGTTCATGGACGCCGGCCGCATTCTCGAGGACCGGGACACCGACGCGTTCTTCACCGAGCCGCACACGGAGCGTGCGCGCGAGTTCCTCTCGAAGATCCTCCATCACGCGGGGCATGCGGGCCATGGCGTCGTCTAGGAACGGCGCCGCGCGCCGCCAGACGACACCGCCACGCTACCAGCGCGTGGCCGACGACCTCACGAAGCGCATCGGTGCCGGGAAGTACCCGGTCGGCGCGAACCTGCCCACGGAAATGGAGCTCTGTCGGCAGTACGGCATCAGCCGGCACACCGTGCGCGAAGCGCTGCGCCAACTTCGCGACGCCGGGCTGATCGCTCGGCGGCGCCGCGTGGGCACTGAGGTCGTGGCGCGAACGCCGAAGCCGAGCTATCGCCAACCCACGAACTCGATCGGTGATTTCCTGCAGTACGCCGAGGAGACGCAGCTGTCGATTCTCGAGGCGAAGCGGGTGGTGTGTGACGCCGCGCTCGCAGAGATGCTCGAGAGTCGTGAGGGGGCGCCCTGGCTTCGCGTGAACAGCCTGCGCGCCGTACCCGGCGACGCGCGCCCCGTCTGCATGACGACGGCCTATCTCGACCTTCGACTGCCCGACCTCGAGGAGAATCTGCGGGAGCTGACCGGGCCGATCTCGGCGATGCTCGAGCGGGTGTACGGGATCCGGATCGCGCGCATCGAGCAGAGTATCCAGGCGGTGCGGCTCGGCAAGCGCCAGGCGAAGCTGTTGCGTGCTGCGGACGGCGGGCCGGCGCTTCGCGCGATCCGCCGGTATTACGACGAGCGCGGGCGGCTGATCGAACTGTCGAACGCGATTCATCCGGGCGAGCGCTTCACCTACACGACGAGTCTCGTTCGGTCCTGAGCGCTCGCCCGCTGTCATTCCGAGCTGCCAGGCGAGGAATCCTCGGCCTCCCGGTAGAGGGCGCTTAGCCCCTCTGCCGGGACGCCGCGAGAAGACCTGACGCAGATTTCGCAGATTTCGCAGAAGCCCTCAGTAGGGAGGCTCTGCCGCGCGAGAGTAGCCACTCTCCTGATAGAGCGAGAATCTGCGTTCTTCTCAAGAAATCGGCGTAATCGGCGTCTTATTTTCTTCCTCGCCCGGTAGAGGGCTCAGAGCGCGCACTCGGGGCCGGGCTGCCCGCCCCGCCTATCGGCCCCCAGCCGACCAGATGCTTGACCCCGAAGTGACTTGTCCGTACATATGGGCCAAGTTTGTCCGTACATAATGGGGCGAACCGTCCGGCCCGCACAGCCGGTCGTTCCCGTTAGGCGGTCCGCGTGACCAGTGATCCCTCGAGGAACCTGCTATGAGCACGACACCGTCCGTAGGCCCGCGACCCGCGTGGCTCGCGCCGGTCCTGGCGTTCATCGCCGCGGCCACCGGCGCCCTGAGCCCCGTGGCCGGCGGCGCCGCCACCGCTCAGGCCGCCCCCGTCAACGCATTTGGCACCGCCGCGCTCGATCGGCCCGCACGCCTCGACGTCCGCGGCGTCTCACTCGCTGACGCGCTCGGCGAGCTCGAGCGGCGATCCGGCGTCCCGCTCGCGTTCAGCCCGAGCATGCTCCCGCGCGAACGCTCGCTCCACTGCGACTGCGACGACGTCACCGTCGCCCAGGCGCTCCGGCAGCTCCTCGCCACAGCCCCGTTCACCTTCCGCGAGGCGAACGGTCAGGTCCTCGTCGTGCCGACGGCACGCACGACGGCGCTCGATGGCATCGTGGCCGCATCCGGTGAAAGCGCAATCGCGCCCGAGGCGCCCGGCGCGCTCGGCATCGTGATGCCTGCACCACAGCAGCGCGTCGACTCGGCCACGATCACCGGACGCGTCACGAGCGACGCCGGCACCCCCATCGCCGCGGCGATCGTCACGATCCCGAGTCTGCGGCTCAGCGCGACGACGAACGACGCCGGCATCTACCGCATGCAGGTGCCACCCAACCTCTTCGTCGCGCGCTCCGACACGCTGCGCGTCACTCGCCTCGGGTATCGTCCCGCCACGGTTCCGTTCACCCTCGTGCCCGGCCGGGTCAACGTCGATGTCACGCTCTCGACGCAGGCCGTCTCGCTCGAGCAGGTCGTCGTCACCGGGACTGCGGGCAACCAGGAGCGGCGCGCGCAGGCCGCGGTCGTCTCGACCATCGATGCCTCGGAGGTCGTGCGCGAGGCACCGGTGACATCAGTGACACAACTCCTCGGTGCCCGCGTTCCCGGCGTCGTCGTCACCGACGGCTCCGGAACGACCGGCAGCGCGACGCGCATTCTCGTTCGCGGCGCCGCGTCGATCTCACTCTCGAACCAGCCGCTCGTGTTCATCGACGGCGTTCGCGTGGACGGCGGGTTCCGCGGACTGTTCAACGTCAGTGGGTCGGGCTCCGCGACGAGTGGACAGGCACCGAGCACGATGAACGACCTCAACCCGAACGACATCGAGAGCATCGAGATCGTGAAGGGACCGGCCGCGGCCACGTTGTACGGCGCAGACGCCTCGGCTGGCGTCATTCAGATCATCACGAAGAAGGGACGCGTCGGCTCCCGCGGGTTCACCCAGGACCTCACGGTCGAGTACGACCAGATCGATCCGAACTTCACCGTCCCGACGAACTACGCGACGTGCAACACGAACGGGCTCATCGCGCCCAACAGTCCGAACCCGCTGTGCCGCGGCCAGGCGCTTGGCACGATCATCTCCGACAACCCGGCCGAGCGCATGAACATGTTCCGCGACGGATGGATGGGATCGGGACAGTACAGCGTGCGCGGCGGCGGCGATACGTACGGGTTTTACGCATCAGCCGGTGTGACGAACGAGCAGGGCACGACGCTCAACAACACGCTCAAGCAGCGGAGCGGCCGCGGGAGCTTCACGTTCACCCCGAGCTCGCGGATGACCTTCGACCTCAATTTCGCGCTCACCCGCAACCGGTACGACCTGCCGCGAAACGACCAGGACACGTACGGCTACTACGTCGAGAGTGCGTTCGGCAATCCGCGAACCGTGGCCGAAGGCTCAGACGGAACGATCACCGGCGGCACCCTGCTCGGCAACGCGACGTTCGAGTCGCTGTCGTCGATCGTCACGCGCAGCAATGCCATGCGGGCGATGCCGTCGGTGCAGGTCCGGTACGCGCCGTTCTCGTGGCTCACGAACCGCGTCACGTTAGGAGCGGACCTCACGCAGGCCGACGGCTTCGAGCTCTTCCCGAAGAACAGCTTCGGCTGGTACCCCACGATCCCGACCTACGGGAACCAGCTCTCGACGACGCGTGTCAACGACCGACTCTACACGGTCGACTACCTGGGGAACATCCGCGCGGAGTTCGGCACGAACAAACAGCTTTCCTCGGACCTGTCCTTCGGCAGCCAGTACATCAACCGCTCGAGCGACCGGTTGAGCGGCGCGGGCCAGGGGTTGATTTCCAACGAGGCGTCGCTGGTCACGAACGCGACTATCAACACCATCGGACAGGGCTACGGCGCGTCCAAATCGGTGGGTTGGTTCGTGCAGGAGCAGATCGGCTTCAACGACCGCCTGTTCCTTCAGGTTGGTCTCCGCGCCGATCGCAACTCCGCGTTCGGGTCGGACGTCGGCACGTTCTATCTGCCGAAGGTCGGCGCGTCGTACGTGATCTCCGAAGAGCCGTTCTGGCAGGGGCTCGCGTCGGCGATTCCGACCTTCCGGCTCCGCGCCGCCTATGGCACGACCGGCCGGTCACCCTCCTCCGGCGCCCTGCAGACGTACGTGCCGAGCAAGTTCGTGAACGAAGTCGGCGCGGTCGAGCTGGGTGTGTCGCCCGGCGATCCCGGGAACCCTGACCTGAAACCCGAGCGCGGGAAGGAGTTCGAGGCAGGGTTCGACGCGGGCTTTCTCGACGACCGCCTCGGGCTCGAGCTCACCTACTTTCACAAGCTGAGCGACGACCTCATCGTCGCTGTCCCAACAGCGCCGTCGTCCGGGTTCGGTGGCAGCATTGCGAACATCGGCGAGGTCGAGAACTCGGGCTTCGAGTTCCTGCTCCGCGCGAGCCCGGTCCGCACCGGAAACTTCGCCTGGGACGCCGCATTCAACGGCAGCACCCTGCATAACGAAATTCTCGAGCTGGGCACGGTCGGAACCTTCATCAACAACTTCCGGGCATTCACGGAAGGCCGTCAGGTCGGTGCGTTCTGGGCGCACAAGGTTCGCCGCGTCGACGTCGCCGCGAACCGGACGATCACGTCCGACACCGCGGAGTTCATTGGCAATCAGCTGCCGACGTTCCAGGCGAACTTCACGAACACCGTCACGTTGTTCCGCAACGTCCGCGTCTACGCGCAGCTCGAGGCGAAGACGGGGCACTACGCCTACAACGTGAACCAGGAGAACCGCGATCGCGGTCGCCAGAACTCGTTCCAGGTCGTGAACCCCGCCGAGAACGGCGGCTATTCACCCGAGGAGCGCCTCGAGCACATGGGGCCGTACTTCGGGGAGACGAGTGGCGCACCGGTGGGCGTCGCCAACGTGAAGTCCCCGTACATGCAGAAGGCCGACCACCTCCGGCTGCGCGAAGTCAGCGTGACGTTCGTGCTGCCACGATCCCTGCTGAACGTGGCGCGCGTCTCGAACGCGTCGCTCACGCTCGGCGGCCGCAACCTCGCGCTCTGGAAGTCCGATTACGAGGGCGATGATCCCGAAGTCCTCGGCCTCGGAACCACGTCCGCCGGCTTGAACCAGCTCTTCAACGCCGACGTATTCACCACCCCACCGAGCCGCCGGTTCGTTGTCAGGCTCAACCTCCAGTTCTGAGGACTCGCACAATGCGCAACATGCCTTTCTCGATGCGCCGGGTTGCGGTCGCTGGGGTTGTCGTGGCGACGCTCACCGGGTGCGACACCGATGTCACTGACCCGAGCGTTGTCGATGCGGCCACGATCGACCCCATCGCCGACGCGCGCGTCTTCTCGCTCTCAGCGCAACAGAACTTCTACCAGGCCTTGGGTGGCTTCATCAACGCGACCGCGACCTACTCCAACGAGACGTGGAGCGGTGCGGTCCGGAACGAGACGAACGACATCGGCCGCCACGTCATTGTCGATACGAACGTCGATCTGAGCGGTCAGTTCTGGGCGCCGATGCAGACGGTCATCGGCACGAACGATCAGGTCGTCGAGGTCCTGAGGGGATCGCCTACGTTCAACACCGACATCGCGGCGGCGCGTTCGTCGCTCTGGGCGGGACTCGCCGTCGAGCTTCTGGGCGAGATCTTCTGCGAGGGAGTGCTGCACGTGGGCCCCCCGCTGACGCCCTCGCAGATGATGGATTCGGCGATCGTGCGACTTCAGCAGGCCATCGCGATCGCCGACGAGCTGAACGGTGCCGAGGCGACGCGAATCGTGAACACCGCGCGAGTCGGGCTTGCCCGTGCGTACTTGCAGAAGGGCGACAACGCGAACGCGCTGGCGGCGGCGAGCGACGTGCCACCAGAGTTCGTGGCGACGACCATACACCTTGACGATCCGCAGGCGCGCGCCCGGCTCGCCAACGGCGTGTACACCGCTTCAGCGGCTACGACGCAGATCGTCGCGGGGCTATATCGCGAGCTGGCCGACCCGCGCGTGACGTTCGTCGACGCAGGGATCAACGCCCAGGACGGGCGGAATCGACTTTTCCGCCAGACCAAGTACGCGAGCTTCACCGCGCCGATTCGCATTGCGTCGGGGCTCGAGGCGCGCTACATCGCGGCGGAAGCGCAGCTGAAAATCGACGGTACCACGGCGCCGGCACTCGCGTTGATTGCCGAGCGTCGCGCGGAAGGAGAGCAGCCGGCATTCGCGGGAACGAGCACCGCGGAGGTGCTCGCGGAGCTGATGGATCAGCGCGCCCGGGACTTCTGGCTCGAAGGCAGACACCTGGGCGACATTATCCGGAACCCAAGCGCAGCGGCGCTGCTGCCAGCGGCAGGCTCACCGTTCTACAAGCCGGAGCTCGGCAACTTTCTCGAGCTCGAGTGCCTGCCGATTCCGTTCGCCGAGAAGGCGAACAATCCGAACTTCTGACGCTGTCATTCCGAGCGGAGCCGCGCAGCGGCGGAGTCGAGGAATCGCAGGGGTGCTGGTAGAGGGGTCCCTCTACCGAGCGGAGCGCGATTCCTCGACTACGGCCTATGGGCCTCCGTTCGGAATGACACGAGGTTCTCATGGACACGCGAGACAGAGACATCCGCTTCCTCAAGCGCTACGCGATCGGATCGACGACCGTGATCCTGCTCATGGCCGCGACCGCGTTCGTGCGCCAGCCGCAGAAGCAGAAGTTCACGGAGATCGATGTCGAGCGCATCAACATTGTCGAGCCCGACGGCAACCTCCGCATGGTCATCTCGAATCGGCCGCGGTCGATCGGGCCGATCTACAAGGGAAAGCCGTTCGGCTACCCTGGAGGCACGAGGCCCGGGATCATCTTCTTCAACGACGAAGGGACCGAGAACGGTGGGCTGACGCTCCGGGGCCAACGGGCGCCTGACGGGACGTACCAGGCCGGCACCCACATGTCGTTCGACCAGTTCGACCAGGACCAGATTGTCGTTCTGAACTACTCGGACAACAACGGTGACCGGCAGGCCGGACTCGCGTTCAGCGACCGGACGACGCGGCCGATCATTGAGTTCGTCGCTGAGCGGGACTCGATCCAGAAGATGCCGGACGGTCCAGCGAAGACCGAAGCGCTGCGACGACTGAGCTCGCCCATCCGCGATGGTGAGGTGCTCGCTGCGCAGCGCGTGTACCTCGGCCGCGACCGCAGCAAGTCGTCGGTGCTGCGGCTGTCCGACCCCATGGGGCGTCCCCGGCTCATCATGCGCGTCGATTCGTTAGGCGCGCCGCATCTCGAGTTCCTCGATGACTCGGGACGCGTGACGGCGCGGCTGCCCGAGCCGCGCCGGTAAGGTGTCGCGCTTCGGTGTGGCACGTGCAGCGCGCCGCCTGGCCGCGTACGGGGCCACGCTCGCTCTCGCGTCCGGCGCCGTTCACGCGCAGCGCTACCCTCTCCTCGACTCGACAGCCGTCGCCCTGTTGAGTGGTGAGATCTCGGGGGACGCCGCGTACGACCACGTGCGCGTGCTCACGAGCTATCACCGGCCGCAGGGCTCCGACACGCTCGGGGTTGCCGCACGCTACGTCGAGCGCATGGCGAACGCGTTCGGCTTGCAGCAGGTCCGCTATATCGAGCTGCCGTCGCTCCGACAGCCGTGGAACCCGGGCACGTCCGACCTCTGGATCGTCGGCGCGAAACCCGAACGCATTGCGAGCGCGATTCAGAACCGCATCCACCTGGCTGATCGGAGTCGCCCCGCCGATGTCACCGCGGAGCTGATCGACATCGGTGCGGGCACCGACAGCGCGCTCGGCGCGACGAACGTAGTGGGCAAGATCGTGCTCACCACGGGCGATCTGAATGGCGTGATGGCGGAGGCGGTGCAGCGCCGTGGGGCGTTAGGTGTCGTATGGTACCCCGATCCGTACACGCCATCCCGCGGATACCTGAGCTTCGGGGTCGACCAACCCGATCAGATTCCGTGGCTCACGCTGGCCACCCGGCAGGTAGACGGAAAGGACCCGACCTTCGCGTTCATCCTCTCCCTGCGTGAGGGAATCGCGCTGCGGAACCGGCTCGCGGCGTCACGAGAGCCGGTACGTGTGCGCGCTGTCGTTCGTCCGCAACTGGGGTCTCGCGAACACTCGCGGCCCTGGATGCCGCTGGTCGAGGCGTTCATTCCGGGCACCGATCCCACGTCAGGCCAGGACATCATATTGAGCGCCCACCTTCAGGAGGAACAGCACTCCGCGAACGACGATGCGAGCGGATGCGCGAGCCTTCTGGAGGTCGGGCGTGCTCTTTCGAAGCTCATCGCGGACGGAACGCTACCTCGGCCCCGGCGGAACATTCGCTTCTGGTGGACCACTGAAAACGATGCGCAGCGACAGTATTTCGCCGCGCACCCGCGCGTGCTCGATACGCTCTGGGCGAACATCAACCAGGACATGGTGGGCGCCGATCAGGCCATCGGCGTCATGCGCACGCAGGACATAACTCGGTTGCCAGCGTCGAAGTTCCACTTTCTGAACGACGTGATGGAGGCGGCCGTCGACTACATGGTGGCGGCGAACACGTCGAACATCACGCAGTACCGGAACGGCTACGGGCTCTATCCCAAGCCGCACCTCGCGCACAACGGAACGCGGCATCGCTACAACGCGCAGTCGGTGTGGTACTTCGGCGATTCCGACCATCAGTCGTTCCTCGACGCCGGAGTACCCGCGATCACCTTCACCAACAGCCCCGACCAGTACATCCACTCGAACCTCGACGACCTGTTCGCGATCGACCGTACGCAGCTCGGCCGCAACGCGGTGAGCGTCGCGCTCATTGCCTACACGATGGCGACCGCGGACGCCCGAATGTTCGATCGCATTGCGGCCGAGGTCGTGGGGCGAGGCCAGGAGCGGCTGGGAAATAGCGTTCGGTTGGCGTTGCAGCTCCTGGCCGATACGCCGGACCGATCCGCCGGTCACGCTCTCGCGCTCGAGCAGGTTCGTTACGGGGTGGAGCGTGAGCGGCGCGCGATCCGCTCGCTTGGCGAGATCGCGCCCGCAGTGTTACCTAACGTGAATGCACTGCTGGCCGAGCTCGACCGGCGCGAGGCGCAGGCACTGCGTGACGTCGCCGCAGCGCTCGCTCGCACCGGGACCACCCGACCATCGCAGCCGGCGCTTTCGGCCACAGAGCAGGAGCTGGCTGGGTTACGGCCGCGGCGCTTGGGCGGCCCGCGTGAGTGGCTCGATCGGTACGACCGCATCCCGTGGGGGAGTGCACTGAACGGGTACATCGCGCGTGAGGTCCTGCAGGCGATCGACGGAACGCGTACCGGACTCGATATCTACCGCCTCGTCGCTGCCGAAGCACGAGAGGGGGGAGCGCACTACTACGGCGTAGTGCAGCCCGGCGCGGTGCGCGCGTTGCTGCAAGGTGTCGAACACCTCGGCCTCGTGGCAACGCGATGAACGACAGCCCTGGCCGAGGCGCGGCACGACGCGCCAGAACGGCTCACGACGTTCGATTCTCACGGAGGACGTGCTCACGTGCGACCTGATCTTCTCTCCCGCCGGGCCGCGAACCTCGCGGCGGCGTTGCCGGCGGGCGCGCCGCCGACAAACCTCGCGTTCGATTCCGGCCACGCGTGCAATGTCGTCCTCCCCGACCTTACCGCCGAAGCTCAGCGCGCACTGACTACGTTCCGCCTGGAAACGCTGCAGTACGCGCCACGCCCCGGACTTCCCGAGCTTCGCGCGCGGATCGTCGAGCAGATGACGGCCGATGGCATTGGGGTCGCGCGCGAGCACGTCCTCGTGACGAACGGCGCCAAGCACGCCATTGAGCTGATCTGTCGCGTGCTGCTCGACGAAGGGGATGCCATCGTTGTGACGTCGCCGACCTACTTCACCGCCATCCCGATCTTCCGGAGCTTTGGCGTGCAGTTCATCGAGGTCGGTCAGGATCGCGATGGGCTAGACGTGGCCGAGCTCGTGACAGTGCTGGAGCTTCGTGAACGGCAGGGCCTTCGGCCCCCGAAGTTCATCTACAACGTCCCCGACTTTCATAACCCAACGGGCCTGACGATGTCGCTCGACCGGCGTCGTGCGCTCATCGATGTCGCGGCTGCGCGCGGGATCCACATCGTGGAGGACAGCCCGTACCGGAAGGTCCGCTTCGAGGGGCAGAGTGTGCCGTCGTTGAAAGCGCTCGACCGGGGCGATACCGTCTTCTACGTCGGGACGTTCTCGAAGTTGATGGCGCCGGGGCTCAGGGTGGGCTGGGCAGCGGCGTCGCCCGACATGATCGCGCGCATGATCCAGCTCAAGTCCGACGGTGGTTCCTGTCCGCTCACGCAACGCATCATCGTCGAGTTCCTGAGCGGCGGCAGGTTGGACGACCACATCACGCGCGTCCAGGCCACGTATCGCGAAAACCGCGATGCGATGGTCGCGGCGCTTCGGCGCGAGCTCCCCGATGCGCGCTTCGAGATCCCGTTGGGCGGGTACTATGTGTGGCTCACGCTGCCCGAGGACGTCGACGGCGACCTGCTGAGCCGCATGGCAAGTGAGGCCGGCGTAACGGTGCTAGCGGGAAGCAAGTTCTTCGCGCCCGGTGACGCCGAGCATCCGCGCAACCATCTGCGGGTCGCGTACAGCCACGCCACGCCTGACGAGATCGACGATGGCATTCGTCGCCTCGCCACCGCGTACAGGACGATGGCCGATGCCCCGTCGAAGTCCGCACCAGCAATCGCCTGATCGGCACTACGATGAAGACCGGTGTGCGGGTTCGGAGCGTCGCAGCCGAATGCGGTGAGCGAGCCCAAGGGTTCGTGTCGATCGGCGAGACCGCGTCGGGGCCGATCCAGCTGCCCGTCGTGATCATCAACGGTGCGGAGGACGGCCCGATCCTGTGCCTCACCGCCGGCGTGCACGCCACGGAGTACGCGCCGATCGACGCCGTGATGCGCGTCGCGCAGTCGCTTTCGCCGCACGAGTTGCGCGGCGCCGTCATCGCGGTACCGGTCGTGAACATGCGCATGTTCGACAGCCGGACTGGTTTTGTCTCACCGCTCGACGGCCTCAACCTCAATAAGGTCGCGCCGGGCCGCCACGACGGGTCGATCTCGGAGATTCTCGCGCGCGTGCTGCTCGACGAGATCATCGGTCTCGCACAGTACCATATCGACTTGCACGCAGGCGACCTCGGCGAGATGCTCCTGCCGTTCGCGGGTTACGCGCTCACGGGCGATCGCGAAATGGATGAACAGGGTGAGATGCTGGCGCGTATGTACTCACCCAAGCTCATCTCACTCGCGACGCCATCCGGCACCATTCCCCCGTTCGCGGATGGCATCTCGTACGCCGCGACGCGCAAGGGTGTGGTGTCGATCTTTGCCGAGTCCGGCGGGAATGGCACGCTGGAGGAAGTGGACGTGCGCGTGCACCTCGACGGGATCGCGAACGTCATGCGGCATCTGAAAATGATCCCTGGCGACCCGACGCAGCCCGGCCCGCGGCTCTCGGCACGCGATCGCAGGGTCGTGCGCGCAACGCGCGCAGGGCTGCTCCGACTCCGCGTCGCGATCGGTGATGAGATCGCGGCCGGTCAGGAGGTGGCCGAGGTCTGCAACGTGTTCGGAGAAGTGGTCGAGCGGGTGCAATCGACGGGAGCAGGAATCGCTGGTCTCGTCTGGGCACACAAGGTAGTGAACACTGGTGATCCGATCGTGAGGTACTGGATTGTGTAGCTGTCATTCCGAGCCGGGTACCCGGGGCGCGCGTGAAGAAGCCCAGACGCTGATGACGCGGATTACGCAGAAGTCGCAGATTCTCCCTCTACCAGGAGAGTTGGTACTCTCGCGCGGCCGAGCTTCTCGACAGAGGGCTTCTGCGAAATCGGTGAAATCTGCGCCAATCTGCGTCAGGTCTTCTCACAGCTTCCCGGTAGAGGGAGTAGGCCCCTCTCGGGCGGCCGAGGCTTCCTCGCTGCGGTCGGAATGACAACCTTGTCAGATGAAGGCGCACACGGGCAAGTTGCGGTGACATGACTCTCAGGCCAGACGACTCCGCGAACGAAGAGATCATCGCGCTTCTCGATCACGCCGTGATGGGCTACGCCGGTGCGCGTCGCGATACGCGCGATCGCGTTGCGGCGGTGCTCGCGGCGGATCCGACCTGCGTCATGGCGCACTGTCTCGATGGCTACCTCTACATGCTGGCGAGCAAGCGTGATGCGATGCCGCGTGCTCGCGAAGCGCTCTCACGCGCCGACGCCGGTCCGCGCACCATCTCGCCTCGTGAACGTCTCCACCGCACCGCGCTCGACGCCTGGTCGACCGGCGACATGCGCGGTGCCGCCGCGGTCTGGGACGCGATACTCGACGAATACCCGCGCGACCTCATCGCGCTCAAGGTCTCGCAGTTCGTGCTCTCCTACCTTGGCGAGAGCGACCGTATGCGGGACCGGGTGGCCCGCGTCCTCCCGGCCTGGAACGAGGATGTTCCCGGCTACGGCTTCGTACTCGGTTGCTACGCCTACGCGCTCGAGGAAGCCGGGGACTATGCCCGCGCCGAGGAGATGGGGCGGCAGGCCGTGTCCATCGACCGCGCCGACATCTGGGCCGCCCACGCCGTCGCACACGTTGCCGAGATGCAGGGACGTCTGCGTGACGGCATCGAGTGGATCTCGACGCTCGCCGGCGAGTGGCGCGACTGCACGAACTTCGCGCTCCACCTCAAATGGCACGAGAGCCTGTATCACCTGGAGCTGGAACAGTTCCCCGAGGTCCTGACGCTCTACGATCGTGAGGTTCGCGCGGAGTCTACCGACGAGTATCTCGACGTCGCGAACGCGGTGTCGCTGCTCTGGCGCCTGGAACAGGCGGACGTCGATGTCGGACCGCGCTGGCGAGAGCTCGCGAGCCGCGCCGAATCGCATCTCGATGATCACGCGCTCGTATTCGTCGACCTTCACTATCTCATGGCACTCGCGGCGGTGGGTGACGACAGGGCTGTCGCGGAGTTCCTCGCGTCGTGCGAGCGGTTTGCGTCGAGCGGACAGGGAACAGAAGCGGAAGTGATGGCGGACGTCGGCCTGCCGCTCGCCCGAGCGGTCGTGGCACACCGGGCCGGGGACCACGGCACGGTAGTGGATCTACTGATGCCCGTTAGGCAGCGAATCCGCCGGATCGGCGCCAGCCACGCGCAGCGCGACCTGTTTCACCAGCTGCTGATCGACGCGGCCTGGCGTGGGGGGCGGCTCACCGACGCCGACCAGTTGCTGGCCGAGCGCCTCACCTGGCGTCCGCGAAATCACTGGGGGCTCAAGCACCAGCACGCGGTACGCGATGCACGGCGTGGCGCGGCGCTCGGCGGAACGGCCGCCGGCCCTCGCGCCGACTGACGTGTCGGGGAATATGGAGAATCGCGGGGCCGGCGAATCGCCTAACGGCGCACGGCGCTTTCGCCCCGACACGCTGCTGGCGCACACCGGCGGTACTCCCGCCGAGCGCCACGGCGCGGTGAACCCGCCGGTCTACCGCGCGTCCACCATTCTCTTTCCCACCGTCGCGGAGTGGGAGGCGTCGCGTCAGCATTCACGGCGCTTCGATGTCGTGCGCTACGGCCAGCTCGGCACCCCGACGACGTTCGCGCTCGAGGAAGCCATTGCAGCGCTCGAGGGCGGATACCGTGCAATGCTACTGCCGTCAGGGCTCGCGGCGGTCACGACGGCGCTGCTCGCCCTGCTGCAGAGCGGTGACCACCTGCTGATGGTCGACGCGGCGTACGCTCCGACGCGCCACTTCTGCAAGGCGATCCTCCCACGCTACGGCATCACGACGACGTTCTACGACCCGTGCGTCGGAAGCGACATTGCGTCGCTGATACGCCCCGAGACACGCGTCGTCTTCATCGAATCTCCCGGTTCACTCACGTTCGAGGTGCAGGACATCCCGGCCATCGTCGGCGCTGCCCATGCCGCCGGCGCCGTCGTGGTGATGGACAACTCCTGGGCAACGCCTTACCTGTTGCCGGCGATGCAGCTCGGCGTGGACGTCTCGATCATCGCCGCCACGAAGTACATTGGCGGACACGCCGATGTCATGCTCGGGACCATCACGACAACGGAGCCGCTGTACGACCGGGTCCGGTCCATGGTCGCCGAGCTCGGCTACTGCGTGAGCCCAGACGACGCGTACCTCGCCCTGCGCGGGATGCGCACGTTAGGCCTGCGCCTCGAACGGCATGGACGGAGCGCGCTCCGTATTGCGGAGTGGCTTGCCGCTCGGCCGGAAGTGAAGCGCGTCCTCTATCCCGCGCTGCCGAGCGATCCGGGCCACGCGATCTGGAAGCGCGACTTTCGGGGCGCGAGCGGCTTACTCGCCATGGTTCTGCACGACGTGCCGAAGTCTGCCGTTGACACATTCCTCAATTCGCTCGAGCTGTTCGGCATGGGTGCGAGCTTCGGCGGATTCGAGAGCCTGGCCGTGCCGTTCGACCCCGCTCCCATGCGCGCGGTGAGACGTTGGCCAAGCGACGGACCGTATGTGCGCGTTCACATCGGCCTCGAGGACCCCGACGACCTCATTGCTGATCTCGAGCAAGCGTTCGGCCGGATGCAGTCAGTGGTCGCGGAGGCACGGTGAGAATCGGCTGGTGTGCTATCGCGGCGCTCACGATCGCGGCATGCTCGACCGGTGAGGGATCGCTGGCGGATAGCGGCGCGGTGCGTGGCGTCGCAGGAGCCGGCTCGGGCGCGACGTTGCGCGCGATACGCTCGCGCGGGGCGGTGAAGTGCGGGATCTCTCAGGCCGCGGGTTTCGCGACGCCGAACGACGCCGGAGCGTGGCAGGGGTTCGACGTCGACTTCTGTCGGGCGATCGCCATTGCGGTGTTCGGCGACCCGGCGAAGGTCGAGTTCGTGCCGTTCACTCAGTCGCAGCGCTTTTCCGGCTTGCAGTCGGGCGAGGTGGACGTGCTCGTGAACGGGACGTCGCTCACCATCAGTCGCACGATGCAGCGCGGATTCCATTTCGGCCCGGTGTATCTCTACGACGGGCAGGCGTTCCTCATCCCGAAGGCGCTGGGCGTCGCAAAGGCGTCGGCGCTCGATGGCGCCACGGTGTGCGTGCAGCAGGGGACGACGACGGAGCTCAACCTCGCGGACTTCGCGCGACGCAATAACATCCGGTTTCGTCCCGTCGTGATCGAGGATCATCGCGGCGCCGTCGCGGCGCTCGCGGGTGGACGATGCGACGTGATCACGCAGGACGGCGCCGGGCTCGCGACGACACGCACCATGCTCCGCAACCCCGACGACTACGTGGTCTTGCCCGACCGCATCTCGAAGGAGCCCATTGCGCCAGTCGTTCGGTACGGCGATGACCAGTGGCTCGAGATCATCAACTGGGTGTTCCGCGTGCCGGTGCAGGCCGAGGAGTTGGGGATCACCCGGGCGAACCTCGCCGAGTTCGCGAAGAGCACCGACCCCACGGTGCGCCGCTTCCTCGGCCTCGAGCCCGGTGTCACTGACGGCTTCGGACTCGATGCACAATGGACGTCACGCGTCATCGAGCACGTCGGCAACTATGGGGAAATCTTCGACCGCAATCTCGGTCCGGACACGCCACTCGCCATGCCGCGCGGGCTGAACGCGCTCTGGACCGATGGCGGACTGATGTACGCTCCACCGTTCCGGTGAGGCTGCGGTCGGCCGCACTGCAGGGGCTCGGCCTCGGGGTGACCGCCGCGCTTCTCTGGTGGCTCGCGCGGAACACCGCCACCACGCTCGAGCAGAACGGCATCACGCTCGGGTTCGGATTCCTCCGCCAACCCGCGAGTTTCGACATCGGCGACGCGCCGATCCCCTATTCCCCGGCTGACAGCTTTCTCCGGGCGATCGGCGTCGGACTCCTGAACACGTTACGCGTGTCCGTCGTCGGGTGGATGTTGTCGATCGTCCTCGGCTTCGCACTGGGGGTCCTGCGTCTTGCCGACAATCCCGCGGTGCGGGGCGTCGCACGCTCCGCGGTCGAGCTCGTGCGGAACGTGCCGCTGCTGCTCCTGCTCCTGTTCCTCGCGGCCACCATGCACGCGCTGCCGCCGGCGCGCGCCGCGATGGAGCCGGTACCTAACGTTTTCATCTCCGATCGCGGGCTCGTGATGCCGGCAGTCGGCCTGACGCCGGCGCACTGGATGCTCGGCGCGGCAGCGGTGGCCACGATCGTCATCGCCGCTCGCCGCGGACGCGCCTGGTGGCTTGCGGCATCGGCGCTCGGCATGGCCTTCCTCGGCACACTCGCGGGATTTCCACCGGCCGTCGATCGGCCTCACCTCGAGGGGTTCAACTTCGTCGGCGGCATCACACTGTCGCCCGAGCTCACGGCGCTCATCGCCGCGCTCACTCTGCATCACGCGGCCCACGTCTCGGAGGTCGTCCGTGGGGCGATCCTCGGTGTGTCGCCGCGGCAGCGCGATGCGGCCCAGGCGCTCGGCCTCTCGCGCGCGCAGACACTCCGGTTCGTCGTCGTGCCACAGGCCTTGCGCGCTATGGTGCCGCTCCTCGCCGCGAACTGCGTGAGCCTCACGAAGAACTCGAGTCTCGCCGTCGCGATCGGCTTCCCCGATGTGGTGAGCATCCTGAACACGACGGCGAATCAGACGGGGCATGCGATCGAGACGATGCTCATCATGATTGCGGTGTACCTGACGCTCAGCCTCGCCGTGGCGGCGGCGATGAACGCGTACAACCGGCGTGTCTTGCGGCCTGGGGTGTAGTCCATGACAGCGCCGGCATTTCGGTCGAGGCAGAACATCGGTACGGTGGCAACGCTGCGACGGAGTGTGTCGTCGCCGCTCGACGCGCTGCTGACAGTGGCGGTGGGCGTGGTGGTCGTTGCGGTCGCGATCCCACTCGTTCGCTGGGCGGTGGTGGATGCGGTATGGAGCGGATCGGCGGAGGCGTGTCGTGACGCGGGCGGCGCCTGCTGGGCGTTCGTGCGTCAGAAGATGGAGTTCATTGTCTTCGGCCTCTACCCGCTGGCTGAGCGCTGGCGCGCGGGGATCGCGTTGGCAGTGATGATCGGGCTCATCTCGGTGACAGCGTGGCCCGGTGCCTGGCGACGCTGGCTGCTCGGCGCGTGGATGCTCGGGCTCGCGGGCGCATTCTGGCTCATGCATGGGGGCGCCGGCCTCGAGCGCGTACCGACGCGGAACTGGGGCGGCCTTCCCATCACGCTGATGCTGACGACCGTTGGACTCACGTTAGGCTTCCCGATCGCCGTGCTCCTCGCGCTCGGCCGGCGATCATGGCTGCCGGTGCCACGGGCGTTGAGCACGGCGTTCGTCGAGGTCGTGCGCGGCGTCCCGCTGATCGCGGTGCTCTACGTGGCCGCGCTGGTCGTCCCACTCGCGCTCCCGCCCGGCGTGGAGATCGACAAGCTCTTTCTCGCGCAGGGTGCGATCGTGGTGTTTGCGGCCGCATACCTGGCCGAGGCGGTGCGCTCGGGATTGCAGATGGTTCCGCGTGGCCAGGGCGACGCAGCGCGTGCGCTTGGCTTACGGGCGTGGCAGGTGAACCGATTCGTCATCCTGCCCCAGGCGCTGCGGATCGTCGTGCCGTCGTTCGTGTCGATTGCGGTGGGGTTTTTTCAGGATACAAGCCTCGTCGTGATCATCGGGCTCTTCGACCTGTTGAACACGGCACGTGTCGCGGCGCAGGACCCGGAATGGCTTGGCTTCCACACCGAGGCGTTCGTGTTTGTCGGGGCGATCTATTTCGTGGGGAGCATGCTCATGTCGCAGTACGGCCTGTGGCTCGAGCGGCGTCTCGCGCGTGGGCGATCGCGTCTCATGTAGGGAGTCCGGACCGTCGCTTCATCGCGCCATCGGGCGGGGCGCGGACTACGCGGCAGAAGCGAACGCGGGAAGGGCCGCAGAGAATGGCTCGCGCACCTACGGCCCGGTGCTCTGGCCCGGTCGGAACCGCGATGACGCGGAAAATGCGGAAACGGCCGGATCGTTTGTCGGGAATCGGGAATCGGGAATCGGGAATCGGGAATCGGGAATCGGGAATCGGGACCGAACCGCTCTTGGACGCGCGGTGACGTCCCGGGCAGTTGTTCCCTTCAATTCCGGCTCGTTGCGCGCCGCGGCATCAGTGCAGAGCCGTCATCCGGCCGTTTCCGCGTCGTCCGTCCCATCGTAGTTCCGACCGGGCAGCCACGAAGCGCCCTGGTCGCGCGAGGTGTTCTCCGCGGCCTTTCCCGCGTCCGCCGTTGCCGCGTAATCCGCGCCCTGCTCGATGGCGCGATAACGCCTCAGCCAGAGGGTGATGGTATGCTGACCGCCGCCGCCGCGTGGATACGGACCGCCCCTTCACACCAGACTCGGAGTACGCCGTCATGGACCCCCAGGTTCGCCGCGAGCTGCGGATCCTCAAGGGATACGCGATCGTCATCACCGTGCTGCTCGGTACGATCTCCGTCACCGCGTTCCGACAGTCGTCGCAGAAGCAGCGCTTCGCGGAAATCGACGTGGAACGCATCAACGTCGTCGAGAAGAACGGCAACCTGCGGATGGTGATCTCGAATCGCGAGCGGTCCATCGGGCCTATCTACAAGGGCAAGCCGTTCGGTTATCCAGGCGGGACGCGGCCAGGAATCATCTTCTTCAACGACGAAGGGACGGAGAACGGCGGGCTCACATTCAGCGGTCAGAGCAACGCGGACGGAACCTACCGTTCCTCGAGCGGCCTCTCGTTCGACCAGTTCAACCAGGATCAGGTCGTGTACCTCCAGTACGCCGACAACAACGGCCGCCGGAACATGGGGCTCACGGTGGCGGACCGCATCGACCTGGACATCTACGACCTGGTCGCCGAGCGTGACTCGATCATGAAAGTGCACCCGCAAGGGGCGGCGCGTGATTCCGCACTCCAGAAGTGGGCGCAGCCACGCAACGGTGTCCCGATCGCCGCGGAACGCGTCTACGTCGGGCGTGACGTCAGAAAGGCGGCGGTCGTGAATCTTTCCGATCGCAACGGCAAACCGCGCATCCGGCTCATGGTCGATTCGCTCGGCACCCCGAGCCTGGAGTTCCTCGACGCGACTGGCACTGTGACGTCGCGTCTACCCGGCGCGAGGTAGCGTGCCGGAATCACGAGCGCTCCGTTGACGTCGCGATGGACGAGTTGATCGATCGCGCACGGCGCGGTGAGGCGAGCAGCGCCGAGATGGCCGAGCTCGACGCGTGGCGACGGGCGTCGGACGCGAACGAGCGCCACTACCTGAACACGCTGCGGATGCTCGGTGTCGCGGGAACGCTCGCCGCACATGCTCCGTTGGGGGGTAAGCGCCCGGCGGCCGCCGACATCATCACGCGCGCGGACGCGCGAAGGCGAAGCGCGCGGAGTGTCGCCATACGATGGGCGCCTTGGGCGGTTGCTGCGGCGGCGACCGTCATGGCGGCGGTCGCGGTGCAGTCGCGCGTGAGAAGAGACGCGAACGGCATCCCGGGATGGAACGCCGCCGAGGTCGTCACGGGCTCGACCGAGCTCGCGACGGTACAGCTCGGGGAAGGGAGTGTCGTTAGGCTCGCGCCGTCCAGCCGCCTTCGCGTGCTCGCCGGCCGCGGCCGCACGGTGAGTCTCGAAGGACGCGCGTTCTTCGCCGTTCAGCGAATGCCGGCCCACCCACTCCGCGTGACCACGCCGGCCGGTGAGGCTCGCGTGCTCGGCACCCGCTTCGAGTTGGCGGCCGAGCGAGGTGACCTTCGGGTTCGAGTCGTCGAGGGGCGCGTCGCGTTGCGTACGCCGAGCGGCGAGGTGGAGGTGGGAGCAGGGGAGGAGAGTGGCGTGCGCGGAGGTGCCGTCACGCGCCCCGAACCGCTGACCGCGCCAGCGGCGGTGGCGTCATGGGCGGGGACGTTCCTCGCCTTCCAGGCGACCCCCCTCCGAGACGCCGCTCGCGAAATCGAGCGCGTCTACCGGACGCCGGTCACCATCGCGGACTCGGCGCTCGCGCGGCAAACCATCACGGCGACGTTCACCGACCGTCCGGTGGACGAGGTGGTAAGCGTGGTGTGTGCCGTACTCAGTGCGACGTGCGAGTTGCGAGACGGCCGGGTACGCATCGATCGCTGACACGCGAGTAGTCGATCCCAGGGGCGGATCAACGCGGATCGCTCCGAGGCCGGGACGCGCCCTCGCCCAACGTGCCGAGAAAACAAGGAGGGAACGGACGCCCGGGACGCCACCGTCCCCGCAGGCCGTTCCCCTCTTCGATTCCAGGCCGCCGGCGCGAGCGACGATGCTGCCGCGTTGGTCATCTTCGTCATCCTGCCTATCCTGTCCATCTTGTCTCTTGCCGTTCAAAGACCGGTCGCGATGCGTGCCGGCGCCCGATGGTCGGAGCGGAAAAGCGGAAAGCAGGAGGGGGATGGACAGGATTAACAGGATGACGAGGATGACTCGGGCGGCAGCAGCGATGGTCTCTCGAGCGGCCTGGAAAAGAGAGGGGAACGGCCGCCCGGGACGCCACGTCCGGGCGAGCAGGTCCCCTCGTCGCCCTGCCGTTGCGAGACCCGCTCTCCCTCGCGCGGAGCGATGCGCCCTGATCCGTCTCTTCCGCCCGATCCGTATCCCGTGCCGACGACGCCCGCCGGTCATCGGAGCCCTACGCGGCCGCAGCGAAGTCGCCTGACGATAGCTGCTAGCTGCTAGCTGATCCTTGCGCCATGCCATTGCCGTACTAGACTTGATCGTATGACCAACGTCGTGTCGCGCGCCCAGCTTACCTGGTGGTGGCCCTCCTCTCGAGCGGCCCAATAGCGCGCGTCCACAACTGCGCTGAATCCAAGGGTCGCTCGGCACCGAGCGGCCCTTTGTGTTGGTAGCCACCACGCGTGCCGTTCCGTGTCGGGACGACCCCTCACGACAATGACCGAGGAGTCTCGACAGATGTCCCTCTCCTACGTTTCAACCGAAGCGCAACCGCGGCCCACCGCGCCGTCGGTTGCCGCTGACGATGTCATCCTGACTGGCGATCGTCCTACTGGTGCATTGCACCTGGGACACTACGCCGGATCCCTCCGCACGCGCCTGGCGCTCCAGGGGCAGTGTGCGCAGACGTTGCTCATTGCCGACTTGCAGGCGCTCACCGACACGAGTGGGCGCGCGGCACATGTCGCCGAGCACGTCGTCGAAGTCGCACTGGATTACCTGGCCATCGGCATCGACCCGGAACAGACGACGATTGCCGTTCAGTCGAGTCTCGGTGCGCTCGCCGAACTGACCGTGCTGTACCTCAACCTCGTGACCGTCGCGCGGCTCGAGCGGAACCCGACCGTCAAGGCGGAGATGGAGCTGCGCGGTTTCGCGCGCGACATTCCGGCTGGTTTCCTTTGCTACCCCGTCAGCCAGGCCGCTGACATCACCGGGTTCCGGGCGACCGTGGTGCCTGTAGGCGAGGACCAGGTCCCGATGATCGAGCAGACGAATGAGATCGTGCGGGCGGTGAACCGGCTGGCTGGCTCACCGGTCCTGCGGGAGTGTCGTGCGCTGCTCTCCACGACGCCGCGGCTTCCCGGAGTGGATGGCCGCAAGGCCAGCAAGTCGCTCGGCAACGCGATCCCGTTAGGCGCGACGAGCGACGAGATCCGACACCTCGTGAACGCGATGTACACGGACCCGGGCCATGTCCGGGCGTCCGACCCTGGACGCGTCGAAGGGAACGTGGTGTTCGCTCACCTGGATGCGTTTGACCCCGACCCCGCCGAAGTCGCCGAGCTGAAGAAGCGATATCAGCACGGCGGACTCGGCGACATCGCGCTCAAGCGGCGTCTCGAAGGCGTCCTCGAGGATCTCATTGCTCCCATCCGGACACGGCGCGCGGCGCTGGCGCATGACCGTAGCTACGTGATGGAAGTGCTTCGCGACGGGAGTGCGCGCGCGGACGCCACGACTCGTGCCGTGTTACGCGACGTTCGCGGCGTTTTCGCTCTCAGTCCCTGACGAACTGCACCTCACCCTCGATACGGACCTTGTTCGCGACCAGCACGCCACCCGTCTCGAGCGCCTGATTCCACTTGAGTCCCCACTCCCGGCGGTCGATCTCTGTTCGGAAGTCGAACCCGGCTCGTGTCTTCCCCCACGGGTCGGTGCCTCGCCCCTGGTACTCGCAGTCGAGCACTACTTCCATACGGGTGTCGCGGATCACGAGCTCGCCGACGACACGGAAGCGGTCTCCTTCCTCCTTCGGCGGGTTCTCGATCCGTGCGCTGCGGAAAGTGATCTGCGGGAACCGCTCGGCATCGAAAAAGTCGGGGCCGCGCAGGTGCGCGTCGCGGTCGCCAACGCCAGTGTCGATGCTCGCCGTGTCGATCGTGGCCTCGACGCCGGCGTCCTCCGGATGGTCCCGGTCACCCCGGAGTGTCGCCTTGATGGTCTTGAAGCGGCCACGAACGGTGGTCATCATCATGTGCTTCACCGAGAACTCGACGCTCGAGTGCGCGGGGTCGAGCTGCCAGGTGGCCTGGCCCGTCTGAACAGCGGTTCCGCCCGTCATCGTTCCTCCTGTGGGAAGACATCCGCGCCAGCCGCGCGGGGATCCAGGAGCCGCGCGAGCAACGTGCCAGTCGCTCGCAAGCTGATCGATTGGGGAGTGGATCAATACCACCACACCTTCGTGTCTTCCCCGGGCGGCGCGTTCTTCCGGACATGTGCGCCCATCTGCTTGACCAGCTCCGCCCACGTCATCACGTGCCAGCTGTGTCCCTTCGTCGGCCGGCCGTACGTAAACGGAACGCTCTTGCCGAGCTCGGTACCCTTGAGGAACTCCTCGAACTGGTAGACGGCCAGGTTCAGGTAGAAGTCGTCCATGTCGCCCGAGAAGAAGTGCAGCTTGGTCGCGACCTTCGGGCCTAACGTGGCCCAGTTCCGCTGGGCGTACTCCCGCAGGTCGTAGCCGTTCTCGCGCATGTAGTTCGCGACCTCGCGGTCAATCGTCCCCGTGAGCTTGTTCCACAACGGCTTGGGATATCCGTCGGAGTCCAGTGGGCCGTAGATGGCCTCCCACCCCTCGAGCTGATAGTTCGACCGGCCGCGCGTACCAAGGACCTCTTCGAACAGACTGAGCTGCCGGAGCGTCCACGTGACCTGCCCCTCGACCGTGCGCCGGAACGGCCGCTCCGTCGTCGTGAACTGCGTGTTGGCCATCACGAACGCATTCGTGTCCGAGTAGATGTCCACGAGCTGATAGCGCCGGAAATCGATCGGATCGGGTTGCAGCACCCACGCGCCGCCGAAGAAGTCGGGGTGCTTGAGCTGTAACGCGAGTGTCTGCCAGCCACCGGTCGACGCGCCCTCGGCGAGCCGAGCGTACGGCTTGGCGATCATGCGAAACTGGCGCTCGAGCGCCGGAACGATTTCCTCGACCATCGCGTCCCCATACGGCCCGTTGCTCGCCGAGTTCACGGAGTACGAGTCGAGGAAGAACGGCGTCGCTTGCTGGAAGCTCACCGCGATGAACCGCGGGAAGGTGTCGGAGACCCAGGACTTGTAGAAGTCGTAGCCGGTCTCGACACCCGTGACGGGATGGATCTGGCCGATATTCCGAACGCGTGTCGAGTCCGGCTGGAAGCCGAACGGCACGTTGTGGCCGAACGTGTATACGGTCGGATACCGCACGCTCGTCCGCTCGTTGTACCCCTTCGGCAGGAGCACCGTCGCGTTCACGTACACTGGTCGGCCCCAGAACGCCGTGAGCTTCTGGCTCTGAATGCGGACGCGTTTCACCCATTCCGTGTCGGTCGGCCGCGGCGACGGTGGAATGATCTTGTTGATCCGCAGCCGCACGGTGTTCCCGTCGCCGATGCGAACGCGTTGCGGTTCGCTGTAGACGTTGCCAGCGGCAACCTGCATGACCTCCTGCGTGCCTTCGTGCGGGAAGTGCACCCAGATCGTCTTCCCGTCCGCGCGCTTGATTTGCTCGTAGACGTTCGCGATGGCCTGCACGTGGTACTCGCCCGGTGGAAGCTTCGCGAGCGGGACGGGGTAGCCGAGTGCCGTCGTATCGACGATTGCTGGCTGCCCGGCCCGAAGCTGATCGAGGTCGATGGCGAAAAGCGCCGGTCCCTGCGGCGTGATCTGCATGCGCGGCTCGGACTGCCCGTTCTTCGTCACGACGACGACGAGGCGTCCCGTGAGTGGTGCGGACCGCGTCGCGGGATCGACGGTCACCTCGAACCGAGTGGGCCGCACGGGCGTCTGGGCCGGCACGGCGACCGAGGAGCCCGCAAGCGAGACGACTACGCCCAGGGTGACGCGCGAGAGTAGACGGATGAGCATGGCGACGGATCGAGTAGCGTGGACGGGCAGTTCGGACGCATCATCATCACGCAGCGATCGCGCCGACCATACTACTGCCTGAGGGTCTATGAGCATCAGCCACCGTCAGCTCGCCTCGACCGCGCTGTTATGCGCAAGTCTCCTTCTGCCGGTGGCTGCGCTCAGCGCGCAGCAAGCCGCTCCCGTGCGCTCGAATACGGAAAAACTCATGCTCTCCCTCGCGCTCGGCGGCGCGTCGATCGACTCCGACGAGCTGGAAGCCGAACGCGAGTCGGGAGGCGGATTCTCCCTTCAGGTGGGCTGGGGGTTCACGCGTCTCTTCACGTTGCTGGTGGACGCGAGCGCTGCAGTGCTCGGCGACGACGACGATGAGTTCGTGCTCCTTCACGGCGACCTGCTCGGCCGCTTTCATTTCACGAACCCGCAGCGCGCGTGGGTTCCCTTCATCGAGGGCGGACTCACCGGGCGCGTCGCGGCGCAGGACGACATCGCCATCATCGACGCCAACGGCAACCCTCAGCAGGTCGATCTCGAGATCTCGGGCGGTGGCTTCACGTTCGGCGGGGGACTCCAGTACCACGTGAGGCCGGCAGTTGCTCTCGGCGCGAGCCTGCGATGGACCGTGGGTGAGTTCAGCACCGTGAAGTTCAACAACGTCAGCATCGAGGGTTTCGAGATCGACGCGACGTCCGCCCGACTCAACCTCGGCGTGACCTGGCGACCATTACGATAGGCACCCGGGATGGCACCGAGCGCTGGCCGCTGTTAGCTGCGGGTGTAAGGCGGGTGTGAGGCCCGGCGCGCGCGGGCCGGTCGGAACTGCGATTGGGCGGATGACGTGGAAACGGCCGGATCGTTTGCCGGGAATCGGGAATCGGGAATCGGGAATCGGGAATCGGGGGGAACGGGGAACAGGGAACGGCCCGCGGGGACGGTGGCGTCCCGGGGAGCTGTTCCCTTCAGTTCCGGCTCGTTGCGCGGCTCGGCATGGATGCAAAGCCGTCATCCGGCCGTTTCCGCCTCATCCGCGTCATCGTCGTTCCGACCGGCCTCGGCGCGCCAGACCGGACGTGCGCCAATCCTCGACGTGTCAAACCGGGTTGCATTTCCCGGCTACGGGGTGGGACGAGGGCGCGGCCATGGCCACGGCCACGGGTTGAACGAGTTGCTCCCGGCGAGTCCGCGAATGGCGGCTTCGCGCACCTCTGGCTCGCTCGAGCGGAGCAGCTCCGTCAGCAGTGCCTCGGAGCGGCCGCCGGACTTGAGCAGTGCACGTATCTGCGCCCGGCGGGCACGCTCGTGTTTCTCGACGCGGAGCGCGCTCTGGATTGCGGTCACCGCAGTCGAATCACCGATCTGCCCGAGCGCCCACGCGGCCTTGAGACGCACGTCATCTTCCTGATCCGCCAGGCCATCGACCAGCCCGCGCGGTGCGTCACGCGGATCGAGCTGGCCTAACGCCCACGCCGCCGTGGCGCGCACTCGCGGGCTTCGATCGCTTCGTACGGCATCACCGAGGATGTCCACCGCCGTGCGGTCGCCGACGTTGCCTAACGCCCACGCCGACGTCTCGCGAACGGCGTCACTGGAGTCACGGCGCAGTGCGCCGATGAGGCCCGGCGCCGCGCTGCGTGTCTCCAGGCTGCCGAGTGCCCACGCCGCCATCTCGCGAACGCGCGGGTCGGCGTCCTGGCGAAGGACGGCGATGAGCACGTCCACGGCGCTACGAGCTTCGAGCTGCCCGAGCGCCCACGCCGCGGACCGGCGCACCGACGCGCTCGCGTCCTCGCGAACGACGCGCACGAGCGCCTCGACGGAGCTCAGTGAATCCATCCTCCCCACGGCGACCACCGCAGCCTCACGGACACGCGGTTCATCGTCACGAAAGAGGTCCACCAGCGCGCGCAGCGCACGTCCATCCTCGATGTGACCGAGGGCCCAGGCGGAGTTCGCCCGCACTCCCGGCGTGTTGTCCCGCAGTGTGCGCATCAGCGGCTCGACCGCGGTCCTCGGGTGAATGAACCCGAGCCCCAACGCGGCAATCTCGCGCAGCTCCGACGACGGAGAGCCGAGGCGCTCGATGAGACTATTCACGACCGTCTCGTCGCGCTGCCCGCCGTCGTTCCGTTGACGCGCGATCAATCGCACCGACATCTCACGCACGCACGCGTCGCTGCTCGCGAGGCTGTCCATGACGAGCCGCACCTCGGGCGGGGCGAGCCGCTGCCGTCCGAGGTCGCGAATCCGCGCGCTCACCTCCGACGCCACGGGCGACGACGGAGCATCGTACCCACCCCACCCACCGCCCCACACGGATTGCGCGGCCAGCGAGCACATGATGGGCGACACCCCGCGCGCGGCAGCGAGCACGTTGGCGACATCCTGCGCCGCGATGGTCGCCGTGCGTTCGGCCCCCGTATTCTGTGCAAACCCACCCGAGCTCGCTTCCTCGAGATGCGACGCCACACCGCCCACCGGGGCAGGACCCGCTCCCATTGCCGGTGCGGCAGTAGTCGTTAGGCGCCGGGGGCCTCCTTCCGTGGCCAGGGCGATGAAGACGCCAGCGATCACGAACGCTGCGGTGCGAAGCATGGTTTCCTCCCAGAGCGCCAGAACGGCGATTCGTTACGGGCACGCAGGTACCACGCGTGCGCCACGGATCCAGTCCGTTGAAAATTCAGCACTTCCACCTCGAAGAAACGGGCGTGCCGGCCAGGAATCGTTAGGCAGCGCCCGTTATCCGATCTCCGGGCAGTCTATGTACGGCGACTACCAGGGCTGCGGACGCGGCTCCGGCCACGGCCAGGGCCACGGCCCTGCCGCACCACCGCCGGCCAGTGCCTTGATCGCCGTCGCACGGACCTCGGGGTCGCTCGAGTCGATAAGGCTCTTGATCGCCTCCACCGAGTGTTCGCCCAGCGCGGCGATCGCGCGAATGATCGCCCGCTGCGTGTCCTTGTCCTTCTCCCGTCGCATGGCGGCGTCGAGTGCCGATACGGTCTCGGGATCCTCGATGTTGAACAGGGCCCACGCGGCAAGCTGTCGAACCTCGGCGTCCGGATCCGAGAGGAGATTCACGAGCGGCTTCGGCGCCGTCCTGGGTTCGACGTTGCCGAGCGCCCACGCGGCGCGAAGCCTGACGCCCCGGCTCGTGTCCGCCAACGCAGCCGTCAGTGCTTCCACACCTTCGTCATCGCTGACATTCCCGAGGGCCCACGCGGCCGACGCACGCACTTTCGGGCTGGCGTCACGGCGGAGCGCGGTGGACAGCGCTTCGATCACGGCCGAGCTACTGCGGGCGTCATGGAGCGCCCACGCCGCCATCTCGCGCACCGACGCGTCGCGGTCGCCTGTCACCGCCTCGGCGAGCGCCCCGGCGGCGACGTCGCGTTCCGCGAAGTTGTGAAGTCCCCACGCGGCGACGCGACGCAGCGCCGCGCTCGTATCAGTGCGCAGCACGTTCGCGAGCATCGCCGGGCGTTCATCCGATCGGCCCTGCTCCTGTTGTCCGCTGATCGCGGCGGCCAGCGCCTCGATCGACGATGTCTTCGTCGTCTCCTTTACGACCTCCTGTGCGGCCGCGCCGGCGAGGCTCCCGATCACGCGTCCGATCGCGGTGCCGATCTCGCTTCCGACTTTTGTCCCAACCTCGACCCCGACCCTGGTCCCAACCTCGACGCCAACCGCGCTGCCAGCCTCGGCGCGCCGCCGACGCACCGAGTCGGAGAGCTGCTTCTGTTCGACGGTGCGGACCGTCTTCGCGATCGCCTCATCGCCGAACGCGCCCGAATCGGCGCTCTTGTCATCGTCCGCCACGAATTCCAACGAATCGGCGGCCAGGTAGCGGCCATTGGACGCATCGGCGGGTACGGGAGCCGCGGCGCCCACGACGAGCGACATCACCGCCAGCGCGCCGACCAGAGCAACGGTCTGCTTGCGGCTGGGCGCATTACGCCTGAGCTCCGGATCGAGAATGGCCAGCATCCGCCCTTCGAATTCCTTGCGCCGCGCCATGGCGAGTGCGACTGCCGGAGTCGCGTGGTGCCGCACCCCGGTCACGATATCGAGCAGGTGTTCGGCGTAGTCGCTTGCACGAGCGCCGCAGTTGAGCGCGAGATCGTCGCACGCGCGCTCGCTCTCGGAGCGAAGCCGCTTGGCCGCGGTCCAGACGAGCGGGTGGAACCAGTAGAGCGCACAGGCGAATCGGCCCACCGTGTGTCCGACGAGGTCGCGACGGCGCACGTGAGCGAGCTCGTGAAGCAGGACAGCACGCCGCCGATCGAGCGTCCAACCGTCGCATTCGGCCGGAAGAACGATCGTCGGCCGGAGCAGCCCACAGGCGAACGGCATCTTCGCGTCGTCGCTCCGGACCAGGCGCGGGGCTTCGTCCAATCCCAGCCGGTCCGCGACCTCGAAGAGCGGATTCTGCCACTCGGGTTTGTCGAGCGGGCGCGAGCGCCGAACGATCCGACTTACGGCAAAGGCGCCCCAAGCAAGCCAGCCTGCAAACAGTATAGCGACAGTCGCCCATATCCAGAACAGAACTGTCGGATCGCTCAGAATCCCGTACCAGGGTGCGTCGGGCGAAACGATGCCACGCACGGTACTCATCGTCTCCTCGACCCTCGGTGAGATCGGGATCGTCGGCGCCGGAGCACTCGGCGCGCCGATCGAGGACACCCCGCCTGACGGCGGCGCTGCAGCCGGGCCGGCCCCGAGCGGGGTCTCGCCGCTCACGGCAGCAGGGAGAATGGCCAGACGCAACGGGCCCCACGATGCGAGCGCCGGAATGAGGAGGACTGCGGTAAGCGCGACGAACCACACGAGGTGCCGCGAAATGGCCGAGCCGCGTTCGAGCACCCGTGTGACCGCGAGCGCGGCCACGAGTACGAGAGTCGCCTTCGCGAGAATGATCAGCACCGAGAGACCAGCCGAGGCGGTTTCGCCTGAGAATATGGCGGGCATGATCCGATTACCTCCCGCTGAGCCGCGCGTGGCGGATCTTGTCGCGGAGTCGCTGGACTTCGCTTTCGCTGATGTCCGCGTCGGAGATGCGAAGCAGCGCGGTCACGGCCTGTTCGGCCGAACCGCCAAAGTACGTGCGGACGACGTGCTCGAGGACCTCGTCGCGCGCTTCCTCGGTTGGTGCGGCCGGGAAGTAGACGTAACGGGGCCCGTCCTCCTTGTACTGGATCAGCTGCTTTTCGCTCAGGATTCGGAGGATGGACCGGACGGCCGAGTACGTCGGCGGGTCCGGAAGCTCCTCCATGATCTCGGCGACGGTGGACTCACCGCGGCGGTGCAGGATCTCCATCACCTGCCGCTCACGCCGGGAGAGGTCGTCAGTCGGGGACTTCTTGGTCATTGGATGCCGACCAGGCTGATTTTGCGGGATTTCACAATCCGGCCAGGTGCCGGACTGCTGATTTTTCAACCGTGCTGAAAATTCAACATTGAACGGGTTCTGTCAAGCCCGAATCGGCGAATTTGGTGTCACGATTGCCAACCGACCACGTTCTGTCGGTCGCTCGTGCGTAACCGCGCGGCCGGAGGGTAGACGCGGCAGTTGGGCGCTTCTCGCGTCAACTGCGTCCAACTGCGCTGCGGGGTGAACGGCCCCGCGTGCAGGGTCCGGCGCCCGGGCCGGTCGGAACCGCGATGGCGCGGAGGAGCCGGAAACCGCCGGTGACGGCTCTGCATTCACGCCGCGGTGCGCCAAGAGCCGGATCTGAAGGGGGAACAGCCGCCCGGGACGCCCCGTCCCCGAAAGCCGTGCCCGACTCCCGTTCCCGACTTCCGACTCCGACTCCCGACCACGATCCGGCCGATTCCGGCTCATCCGCGCCCATCGTAGTTCCGACCGGGCCGCCACGCCGCACCGCGGGCGCGGGAGCCGTTGTCCGCGGCCCTTTCCGCGTTCGCCATTGCCGCGTCCTCCGCTTCCCGCCCGGTGGCGCGATGAAGTAATGATGCGGTAGGACTCGGATCGGCCTACGCGATCTCCAAACCGCTGGACGCATGTGCTGCGCCCTTCGGCATCTCGGGATGACAGTCCGAACTGGATTACTTGTTCGAGTCTCATTGGCTTCAGAAGTGGGCAGCGCTCCTAAGGCCCCGTCGGCCCGAATCGCTCCGTTCTGATTCCGGCAGGGTCGTGGCCAAGCTCTACGAGGAGTAGCCCGACCGTTTCGACCAGCCCAGTCGGCCCGCATACATAGATGTACGGGTTCAGCGAAGGCGAAGGTGCCAGGTCAGCCAGAATCGCGGCATCGATTCGCCGGCTCAACCCTGTCCAGCCCTGGGGTCGCGAACGCGTCAACGTGTACTCGACTCGCACCGTCGGATCCTTCGCGATCGCGGCGAGTTCCTCCCGGTAGATGATCTCGTCGAACGACCGCGCCGAGTAGAGCAACGTGGCCGGGGCGGCTGTTCGGTCGGCCGCGCTCGCGACTGCGCGGGCCCTCAGCATAGCCATGAGCGGTACCACGCCCGACCCTCCCGCCACGAGGAAGAGCGCGCCCGCATTCGACGGCTCCCACACGAAGTACCCGCCGATGGGACCGCGGATCTCGAGGCGGTCGCCGACCTGGAGTGCGTCGGTGAGGTATGGCGACACCTCGCCGTCGTCGAGTCGCTCGATGGTGATGGTCAGCGTGGAACGCGTCGGCTCCGACGCGATCGAGTAGCTCCGCTGCGCCTGGTACCCGTCCTCGGCGGTCAGCCTGACGTCGACGTGTTGTCCGGCGAGGTGGCCGGGCCACCCCGGCACGTCGAGCACGAGTGTCTTCGCGCGTGGCGTTTCAACGATCACGGCGGCGACCGTCGCCGCACGCCACTCGATACGGGGTGGCTGCGCGAGCGCGCGTCCCGCCGTCACGGGTCGCCTTGATAGCGCTGCTCGCGCCAGGGGTCGCCGCGATCATGGTAGCCGTTCACTTCCCAGAAGCCCGGCTCGTTATGCGCGGTGAACTGGATGCCGCGCACCCACTTCGCGCTCTTCCAGAAGTAGAGATGCGGAACGAGGAGCCGAGCGGGCCCGCCGTGTTCGGGATCGAGGGGTTTGCCGTCATACGCGAACGCGACCCATGCCTTGCCGCCGATGACGTCCTCGAGCGGCATGTTGGTCGTGTAGCCGCCGTACGAATGAGCGACGATGAACGGCGCCGTGGCCACGCCGTGCTTCGCCGCCTCCTCGATCACTGTGTCGATGGAGATCCCTTCCCATGTGGTGTCGAGCTTCGACCACTTCGTGACGCAGTGGATGTCCTTCGTGATCGTCTCGTGAGGCAGCGTCTGGAACTCAGTCCAGGTCCACTTCGCGGTGGCGCCATCGACGCCGCGAATCATGAACTCCCACGTGGACAGCGGGACATGCGGCGTAGGCCCGGCGGACAGGACAGGGAACCCTCGTTCCTCGTACTGCCCGGGTGGGATGCGGCTCGCCCGCTCTACCGGTGCGCGCCGGCCTTTGAAGCCTCGGGAGATGATGGGCTCGTCCATAGACGACAGGGGAACCGAGAACAGGGAACAGAAAACTACCCTGGTTGACGCAAGCCGCGTCCGACTGCGAGTCGCGGATCGAAAGCCCTCTTTCGGGAAGGGGAATCCAAGTAGTGAGTAGCCAATAGGGAGTCGGCCAGTAGATCAGTGGAACGACTGAACTACTGGCTGCTCATGACCGCGGCTACTCAGTACTTGGATTCCGGCTCCCGATCGAGGGCCTACCACGTGCAACCAAGCCAGCCCGACGTACACCACTCATTCACTGGCCTTACCTAAAGCTGCACCATGAGCTCCTTGATCGCCGTCACGCGCTGCTGCAGCGCAGCTGGACGCTTTCGCGGCAGCCAGTTCCAGGGAATAACCACTGCTGTTCGACTAGTTATCCGATCGATGCGGCTCTCGGATTCAGGTCTCCGACGTAGTACCCGATGGCCGTCCGCTGAAACAGCAGCCCGTAGCGCGCGGAGATGAGGGCACTCGCGGCTTGCGTCTGCGCCGCGCGGGCCTGCGTGACTTCGAGGAGTGTCGCCGCGCCCACGTTGTAGCGTTGCTGTGCCGCCTCCAGGGCGAGCGAGGCCGCTCGAAGCTGTGCCTCCGCCGCCTCCAGTTGCTGAATGGCGGCCTGGTAGTCCAGGTAGGCACGACGTACCTCGAGCCCCACCTGCTGCTGGCGATCCTTGAGCGTCAGCCGCGCGTTGTCTTCACCGATCTGCGCGCGCTGCGTCGCTACCCCCGCACTGCCGCGGTCCCACAGCGGGATCGAGAGGCCGAAGCCGACCGACCCGCCGCGGCGCTGATCGAGCTGATCGACGAAGCCGACTTCGGTCGCGCTATTGAACGCCGTGTTATAGCCGGCGCTCAACGACAGGCTCGGCCAACGGCCGCCCCTCGCGGCGCGGACATCCTGCCCCGCGGCACCCACGAGCGTCTCCTGCGCATCGAGGTCCGTGCGCTGGGCGAGCGCTCGGGTGAGGAGGCTATCGAGATTCAGCGTGCGCACGGCCGCTCTCGCCGTCGTGTCGAGCGCTGGCGGCGCGAACGTATAGTCCCCGCGGGGGTCGAGCTGCAGCGTCTGGATGATATCCACTTTCGCCAGCTCGAACGCACGGTTCGCGTTCACCACCGTCGCGCGCGCTGCCGCGACCGTCGCCTGCTGCTGGTAGAGGTCGGAGATCGGACGTGAGCCGGCATCCACGAACGCCTGGATCTGACGCTCCTGCGCTTCCTCCGCGGCGAGGTTCTCGCGCTGGACGCGCAGCTGTTCCTGTTGCTGCACGAGCGCGAGGAAGTTGGACGCCACGGTGAACGCCACCGTTTGCTCCGCGCGTTTCACATCGAGCTCGCCAGCGTCCCGCGCCAGCTGGGCCGCTCGGAGCGACGCGATGTTCGAGAAGCCGTCGAAGATCGTGACGCTCGACTGAATACCGGCGTTCATCGACTGGGTCGTCTCGTCGATGATGCGCCCTTCCTCCTGGCTGAAGCTCCGGCCGTAGTTCTGACCGGTGTTTGTCGTTAGGCGCAGATCGGGCAGAAGGTTGAACCGCTGCTGGCGGACCGCCGCCTCGTCGAGCTCAGCGGCGTTCGCCGCCTGCTGCAGCGTCGTGTTCTGGCGCAGCGCAATGCGGACAGCCTCATCGAACGTGATGGTCTGCTGGCGGGCCGCCTGCTGCGGCGCGACCTGCGCTCCGAGCCCGGGAGCGACCGCGAGGAGAAGTGTGAGTGAAGTACGTCGAGCGGTCATGGATCTATACCTTGAAAAAGTTGCAGAAACCGTCATTCCGAGCCGGTGCCCGCGACAGCGGGCGATGAGGAATCCTCGCGATCCGCGTAGAGGCCCCTCTACGAACAACCCGAGGATCCCTCGCCTAACGGCTCGGGATGACGGCACGGCTCGGAATGACGGCTATTCATACCTCAGCGCATTGATCGGATCGAGCGCCGCCGCCTTCCGCGCCGGGTAGTAACCGAAGAATACACCCACTGCGGCCGAGAACCCGATCGCGATCGCGATAGCCGCCGGCGACACCGCGGTACTCCAGCCCGTGAAGTGCGCCACCAACATCGCACCACCAACGCCGGCCGCGAGTCCGATCACGCCGCCGAGAAGACTCATCACGATGCTCTCGACGAGAAACTGCGTGAGCACGTCCGACCCGCGGGCACCGACCGCCAGCCGGATGCCGATCTCACGCGTCCGCTCGGTGACCGAGACGAGCATGATGTTCATGATCCCGATGCCGCCGACGAGCAGCGACACCGACGCGATCGACGCGAGCAGCCACGTCATGATCTCCGTCGTACCCTGGGCGGCCTCCGCGATCTCGTTCTGGTTCCGAACCGTGAAGTCGTCGTCATCCCCCGTCGGAATCCGGTGCGCCTCGCGCATGATCAGGCGCGCCTCTTCCTGCGCGGCCGAGATCAGGTCCGGCGATTGCGCGCTCACGAGAATCTGCCAGATCCGCGAGTTGCCGCTCAGGCGGTTCTGCGCGGTCGTGTGGGGCATGATGATGATGTCATCCTGGTCCTGTCCACCGGCGTTCTGCCCCTTTGACGCGAGCACGCCCACGACCTCGAACGGCACGTTGCGGATCTGAATCTGTGAGCCCACGGGGTCCATCCCCGGGTACAACGCCTCCGCGACCGTCATCCCGATGACGGCTACTTTCCGCATCGCCCGCACGTCGCCCTCGGTGAAGAAGGTGCCCGACTGCAGCGGCCACTCGCGTATCACCTGCCAGTCGGTGCTGACGCCGTTGATGCTCGTGCGCCAGTTGTTGCCGCCGGCAATCACCTGCGTGCGCGTCATCACGACGGGCGTCACTCCGGCGAAGAGCGTTCCCTGATCCTTCAGCTTCTCCGCGTCCTCCACCGTCAGGCGGTTGAACGCCGCGGCACCCTGACTCACACCGCCCTGGTTGCTCGATCCCGCCGTGATGATGAGCAGGTTCGAGCCTAACGCGTTGATCTGGTTCGCGATGCCACGCTGGGCGCCCTGACCCACGGCGACCATGACGATTACCGCGCCGACACCGATCACGATGCCGAGCATCGTGAGCAGCGTCCGCATCTTGTTCTTGAGAATGCTCTCACCGGCAACCCGGACGAGCACGGATTTCTTCATGCGGCCTCCTCGGCGACCAGCTCCTCGGCCACTTCCTCTTCGGGCTCGGTCTCCTCGAGCACCCTGAGATCCTCGGCGGCGTCGTGCCGATCGGTCACGGGGCGATCGTGCTTGATGCGTCCGTCGCGCATCTCGATGATGCGCTTCGCGTACTGCGCCACATCGGGCTCGTGGGTGACGAGCATGATGGAAATCCCCTGATCGTTCAGCTCCTGGAAGAGCGTCATGATCTCCACGGTTTTGTGGCTATCGAGATTCCCAGTCGGCTCGTCGGCGAGGAGCAGCGTCGGCTCAGTGACGAGCGCGCGGGCGATCGCCACGCGCTGCTGCTGCCCGCCCGAGAGCTCGCTCGGCTGGTGATCGAGGCGGTCGCCGAGTCCCACGCGTCGCAGCGCCTCGGCGGCGCGGGCCTTCGTGTCCTTCCACCGGTTCGCGCGGTCGTAGAGCAGCGGCAACTCGACGTTGTCGAGCGCCGTGGTTCGCGCCAGCAGGTTGAAGCCCTGAAACACGAACCCGAGCTTCTGGTTGCGCAGATCGGCGAGCTGATTTCGGCTCAGGCCATCGACACGCGTCCCGTCGAGCCAGTACGAGCCGACGGTCGGCGTGTCGAGGCAGCCGAGGATGTTCATGAGCGTGGACTTCCCGGAGCCCGACGCGCCCATGATGGCGATCATCTCGCCGCGCTCGGCCGTAAGGTCCACGCCTCGGAGCGCGTGGACCACGTTGTCGCCCATCTTGTAAATCCTGCGAACGCCCTCGACCCGGATGACCGGTGTCGCACCGTTCGCCGAGTTGGCGTTAGGCCTGGTCGTCGCCATGCTCAGAACCCTCCTGGTCCGCGCCGCTGCTGGAACGGACTGGTCGTTGTCTGCGCTGTCGCCGCCGTGGCAGTGCCGATGATCACCTGCATGCCTTCACGGACGTTAGGCCCGCTGATCTCCGTGTTCTGTCCGTCGGTCAGCCCGGTCCGCACGCGCATCACCGCCGGTTTGCCGGCCGAGTCGACGTACCACAGTTGAGCGGCCGTGCCGCGGGCCGTCCCGCTCGCGCGGCCGGCGGCACGTGCGCCGGCCGGGGCGCTCCCCGCGCGCGGCGTGGCGGACGCACTATCCGTTGGGCCGCCAGCGCGTCGCACGCTGTCGCGCCGGGCGGCCAGCGCTGCCGAGTCGGCCCCGGTTCGTGCTGCACCCGCCGCGCGGTTTCCATCGCCAGTGACTCCCGCCGCGGACAGCATCTCGGCTGTCGGGCGGAATCGAAGGGCGGCGTTGGGAACGATCAGGACGTCGTCCGCCGTGCCCGTGAGAAATTCGACCGTTGCCGTCATCCCGGGTAGCAGCGTCCCTTTCGGGTTGCTCACCGAGACAACCACCGTGTAGTTGACGACGTTTTCCGTCGTGGTGGACTGCAGCCTCACCTGCTTCACTGTACCGGTGAAGTTCTGGCTAGGGTACGCCTGGACGGTGAAGCGGACTTCCTGCCCCTCATGGATGAGCCCGATGTCGCTCTCGTCCACGGACGCGAGGATCTGCATCTGTGACAGGTTGTTCGCGATGAGGAAGAGCTGCGGAGCGGAGAGGCTCGCCGCGACCGTCTGGCCGACGTCGACGTTGCGCTCGACGACGACGCCGTCAATCGGCGCGTGGATGGCCGTATAGCTGAGGTTCTTCCGGGCCCGGTCGAGTGCGACCTGCGCGGATTTCACGCTCGATTGCGCGACGGTGTAGTTGTACTGCGCGGTGTTGAATTCCGTAGCGGTGAGGACCTTTGCCTCGAATAGCGTTTTCTGACGTTCATACTCGGAACGGCTTCGCTCGAGGTCGGCTTCTGCCCGGATGAGCCCGGCCTGCGCGTCGAGTACAGCCTGCTGCTGCAGGGTAGGGTCGATGCGTGCCAGAAGCTGACCCTTCTTCACGCGGTCATTGAAGTCGACGTAGATCTGCGAGACCTGGCCGGAAACCTGGGTGCCGACCTGAACAGTCGTAACCGCACTCAGTGCACCGGTAGCGGAGACCGTCGATTCGAGGTCGCCACGGGTGATGGTCGCAAAGCGATACGCGGGGGCTTCGCGCGCTTCCGCGTTGCGGTAGATCCAGAGTCCGGCGGCTGTCGCCGTCAGTACAATGGCCCCCAGCGCGAACCGCGTTTTCTTGTTCATGTGATCCTCACGAGTCATTCGAGCGGCCCAGCTCGGTGCGGGCCCTAACGCCGTCGAAACACGGGTGCGAGCTTCGTCCGATGTCCCATGTGAGGAATACGTTGCACCCAATGTTCCGTGCGCCTGTTTTCCGTGAGGTGCACCGGGGTGTTACGAACGGCACTTCGCGAGCACGAGTGTGCCGAAACCCCACGTCGATGGTCCGGCGCGCTGGGCCGGTCGGAACAGCGATTGGCCGGATGACGCGGAAACGGCTGGATCACGGCTCCGCATCGATGCCGAGTCGTGCAACGAGCCGCCGTCATCCGCGTCATCGTCGTTCCCTTTTCCCAAGTTCCGGGGGAAGAGGCTCGCCGCGCGCGTACGGAGTCACGCACCGGTAGTATCGGCAGTGCCGAAGGTGTACGAGCTAGTGCCATTCATGCCGAACCGCCTCACGGCTCGCGCGCGGCCCGCATATCGTTCGGAGTAGAAGCCATCCACGGAGCAGGCTTGAGCACGATCCTCCCATCTGGGCACGAAGCATCGACAGACGGCCACCACCGCGGTTTTCCGCTGCGGCGGACCGAGCTGTTGCTCATCTTCGCGTTCTGGACTGTGCTCGCCGTACTCACCGCCGCGAGTCGGCTCATCGACCCTCGCGGGCCAATGCTGCGGTTCTCACCGTCCACGCCAGTCGCGATCGCGTTCGCCGAGTCGTACCTGTGGGCGCTGCTGACGGTGCTCATCTTCTGGCTCAGCAGCCGAGTCAGTCTCGAGCCGCGCGGGAACCGATTTGGCCGGGTGCTGCTGTTCATCGGAGTCGGCGTTGCGACTGCCATGCTCGTCGATGTCGCGATGCATCTCTTCCGGGAGGCGCTGTTCGATCTGCCGTCGCCACCACGCGGGCGCCGCGGCCCGCCAATCACATGGCGCACCGGCCTCGTTCGCCTCTGGTTCCTCGACGACCTCATCGTGTACTTCGCCATCCTGGCCGCGGGCATCGCGCGTGACATCTTCGCGCGGTACCGCGCGCGCCACGACGAAACGGTGCGCCTGACGGCACAGGCGGCCCAACTCCACGCGCAGCTCGCGGAAGCACGGCTCGCGGTCCTCAGCGCCCAGCTCAACCCGCACTTCCTGTTCAACACGCTTCACGCGGTGTCGTCGCTCGTGGAACGCGATCCGCGCGGGGTACGCCGCATGATCGCGCGGCTGAGCGAGCTTCTCCGCGTGACGCTCGAGGGCTCGAACGAGCAGGAGATCCCCCTCTCGCGCGAGCTCGAGCTGTTGCGGCTCTATCTCGACATCATGGAAGTGCGCTTCCAGGGGAAGCTCGACCTGGACATCGACCCTGATGATGACGTGATGGACGCGCTCGTGCCGAGCTTCGTCCTGCAGCCGCTCGTCGAGAACGCCGTCATGCACGGCGTGAGTAAGGTCGAGGGAGCGGGCCGCATCGAGCTTCGCGCGCGCCGCGACGGTGACGACCTCGTGGTCACCGTGCGCGACAATGGCCCGGGACTCAACGCCACGACGTCCGGTGACGAATCGGCTGCACACCCGCGCGGCCCGGCAGGCGGCGGGGTCGGATTGCGCACCACGCGCGCACGCCTCGAGCAGCTATACGGTGCCGAGTTCACGCTCTCGCTCCGGCCGGGACCTGGAGGCGGCGCGGTGGCGGAGGTCGCGCTTCCGTACCACACGGCGGCCGACCTTCATGCCGAAGCGGCGCCATCGCTCATCTGACCGCCTGACGTGGCAGACACGACCCCGGTTCGCGTCCTGATCGTCGATGACGAGCCGCTGGCGCGCCAGCGGCTCGAGGATCTGCTTCGCGACGAGCCGGACGTGACGATCGTCGGCACCGCCGACAGCGGCGTCGCGGCCGTCGAGGCTATCCGGACACTCCAGCCCGATCTCGTCTTCCTCGACGTCCAGATGCCCGGCAAGACGGGGCTCGACGTCGTGCGCGAGATCGGACCGGACGACATGCCGCCGACCATCTTCGTCACGGCGTACGATCGGTACGCGTTGCAGGCGTTCGACCTCGCGGCGGTGGACTACCTCGTGAAGCCGTTCGACGACGAGCGGTTCGAGCAGGCCTTCCGGCGCGCGCGCCGTATGATCGCGCTCGAGGAGATGGGTGAGCTGCGAGAGCGGTTGCTCGCCGTGCTCGGCGGGACGCCGGGGAGCGCGCCGACACCGGCGCTGCCTAACGACGGATCGGCACCGGCCCGCGGGCCGGCGTATCTCGAGCGCATCGCGGTGGAGATGCGTGGCAAGGTCCGCGTCGTCCCCGTCTCCCAGATCGAGTACATCACGGCGAGCGGGCCCTACGTCGAGATCCACACGCCCGAGCGCGCGTACCTGATCCGCGAAGCGATTCACAATCTCGAGGAACGCCTCGACCCGGAGAAATTCCTCCGCATCCACCGGTCGATCATCGTCCGCGTGGATCTCATCGATACGTTCCACCGCGGAGCAGGGGGTGATTACGAGGTGCAGCTCAAGAGTGGCGCGCGGCTCCGCGTGAGTCGCTCGCGGCGCGAGGAGCTCGAGCGCCGCCTCGGCGTTACTGGCTGAGCCGGCCGTCATTCCTCGACTGCGCGCCTTCGGCGCTTCGCTCGGAATGACAGGTGTGGGATGAACCGTTAGACGTGCGGGATGAACCGCACGTGACCGCTGGCGATTCGGCGCGCGCCATCACATCATCGAACGGTGAGCATCGCGCGCCGTCGAAGTAGGAGTCGCCCGGGTGCTCCACGTTCTTTCCGGACCCGTCAGCTGTCAGCGTTATGGTTGCCTCACGATTCGACATAACTCGGCCCCGGAATGCTCGGCGGCAGTCGCCGTGGCCCCGCATGGCGGTGCTCGGTTCGCTTGGTGCCACGCTCGCCATTGCTCCGCACAACGGCGCAAACGCCCAGACGACGCCGTCGACGGTATTGATCGTCAGCGTCTCGGATGCCCAGACCGGCCAGGCGCTCCAGGGCGCCGAAGTCTTCCTGCCCGCATTGAGCAAGAGCGGACGCGCCGACGCCCTCGGCGAAGCGCGGATCGGTACCATCCCGTCAGGCACGCATCGCATCCGCGTCCGCTTCCTCGGTTACGCGGCCATGGACACGAGCCTCACGTTCGAGGGCGACACCGCCGGGGTGCTCTTCCGTCTCGAGCGCGCGGCACTCACCATGGACGCCGTCGAAGTGACGGCACCGAGCGCGCCGCGTCTTCGTGAGTTCGAGATGCGACGACGGATCGGCAGCGGTCGATACCTCACCGGCGACGAACTGGGTCGCGATTCGAATCGCCCCTTCGGCGTCGTCGCGATGACGCGATTCCCCGGACTGCAGTTGGTCCACGACGGAGACGGTCGCCCGCACATCGCGAGCGTCCGCGGCTCGTGCGGCGTCGGCGTGTCACCGTCAGAGGGGATACTCGCCGGCGCGCGCGGCGGTGGTAGCGGTGGCCGCGGCGCGGCGTCAGGCGGCGGGACTCCCACGACACCAGGACCCGGAGGCGGCTCGGGCAATCCCGCGTCGGCAGGCCCGGGCACGCGAAGCATCCTGGGCTCGTGCACTCCAGGGAAGGCGTGTTACGTCGTCATGTTCCTCGACGACATCCAGCTCGACTCGGCGGACTTCGACCTCATCACCACCTGGGATATCGCCGCGGTGGAGTACTACACGGGCAACAGCGTGCCGCCACGCTATCGGGTTTCGGGCGCGGCATGTGGCGTGATGCTCGTCTGGTCGAAGTAAGTCGGGTTACATTCGATGCACCGCCGGCGGTGGCCGCCGGCGGTGTCCTCATCGGAAAGCAACACGTGGCCCACGACACTGCGATTCTCGGCCCTGAGCGAGCGACGGGCTCGCACGGTGCGCTGCTCGCGGAGACAGCGCGCATCGCCGCCGAATACCTGGACACGATCGACTCGCGTTCAGTCGCCCCACTACCCGACGCGGTCGAGCGACTGCGCGAGCTCGACGAGCCGCTTCCTGACGATGGCGCCGATCCAGTGGCCGTCATCCACCGGCTCCATGAGATAGCGTCGCCGGCTACGGTCGCCAGCGCGGGACCGCGCTACTTCGGGTTCGTCACCGGTGGCACACTGCCCGCCGCGCTCGCCGCCAACTGGCTCGCTGGCGCATGGGATCAGAACGCAGGATTCACGGTGATGTCCCCCGCGGCGGTCGCGCTCGAGGCGATCGCCATGCGGTGGATGCTCGACGTGTTACGGCTCCCGCCGGAATGCGGCGCGGCGTTCGTGACCGGCGCGACGATGGCAAACTTCACCGGGCTCGCGGCCGCGCGGCATACTCTGCTCGAGCGCGCTGGATGGAACGTCGAGGCGCAGGGACTCTTCGGTGCGCCTCCCATCACGGTCGTCGTCGGCGACGAGGTGCACGTCAGCGTCCTCAAGGCGCTCTCCATCCTTGGCCTCGGACACGAGCGCGTCGTTCGCGTCCCCACCGACGCCCAGGGACGCGTTCGCGCCGACGCGCTGCCCCGGTTCAGCGGGCCGACCATCTGCTGCATTCAGGCCGGAAACGTGAACACGGGCGCGTTCGACCCCGCACGCGAGGTGATCGCCGCGGCGCACGACGCTGGCGCCTGGGTGCACGTGGACGGCGCATTCGGTTTATGGGCGGCGGCCGCTCCCGAGCGCGCGCACCTCATGGAGGGCTTCGCCGACGCCGATTCGTGGGCGATGGATGCGCACAAGTGGTTGAACGTCCCGTACGACAGCGGCGTCGCGTTCTGCCGAGATCCCCGGCACCTGCATGGCGCGCTGGCGATGGACGCGCCGTACCTCATGCAGGGTGCCGGGCGCGAGCCGGCGCATTACACGCCGGAGTTCTCGCGACGAGCCCGCGGTGTGGAGATCTGGGCGGCGCTGGCATCGCTCGGCCGCTCGGGGCTGGCCGCGCTCATCGAGGAGAACTGTCGCCTCGCGACACGCTTCGCCGATGGACTCCGCGCGGCCGGCTTCGAGGTGTTGAACGACGTCGTGTTGAACCAGGTCCTCGTTTCGTTCGGTAACGACGACAGGACGCGCACCGTGATCGAGGCGGTGCAGCGCGACGGGACGAGCTGGTGTGGCGGAACGACGTGGCACGGACGCGCGGCGATGCGTATCAGCGTGTCATCCTGGGCCACGACTCCGGCGGACGTCGATCGGTCGCTCGCGGCGATGGTGAAGCGCGCGCGCACGCCGTAGCGCGCTTCACCCGTTCCTCAGCGCGGTAATCGGATCGACTCGCGACGCTCGCAGCGCCGGAACCAGGGCGGACGTCACCGCGACGAGCCCCAACAGTAGCGGCGCGGCGAGATAGATCGCCGGCTCGTGGACGCTCACGCCATAGAGCAGCGCCGACATCGCGCCGCCTAACGCGAACGCAAGCACGACGCCGGCCCCGAGCCCGACGGCGACCGCGCCGAGCCCGCGAACCATCACGGCGCGAACCACCTCGGGCCGTTGGGCGCCGAGCGCAACGCGCAACGCGAGCTCGCGCGTGCGCTGAGTCACCGCGAATGCAACCATGGCGTACACGCCACCGATGGCCAGCACCACGGCGATCGCGGCGAACGAGCCAAGGAGCAGCATCGAGAAGCGCCGCGGCACGCTCGCCCGTGCGACGACGGTCTCCAGCGTCTGGAGGCCGACGATGGGCAACGCGGAGTCGAACGCGCGCACCGCGCGGCGAACATCCGGGATCACGGTGGATGGCGCCCCAGCCGTGCGGATCACGTACCGCATGTAGTTCGATGCCTCGCGCTGAATCGGCACGTAGATCTCCGCCGACGGTGCGCTCTCGAGTGAGGTATGCCTGACGTCCCCCACGACGCCGACGACACGCAACCACGCACTGTCCTCCGTGATGCGCACTCGGCGGCCGATGGGATCCTCGTTAGGAAACAGCCGGCTGGCCGCCGACTCGCTGATGGTCGCCACGCGCCAGTCGTCCGCGGCGTCGCTGGCGGCGAGCGACCGCCCACGTCGAATCGCCATCCCTACAGCTTCGGTGAATCCGGCCGTCGTGAGACGATAGTTCAGCTCCGGCGGGCGCTCCGGCGGAACCACCGGGCGGCCGTCGACCTCGAGCAACGTCGTCATGTTTCCACCCGCGAGCGGCACGTGCGTCGACGCCCCCACGTCAACCACGCCGGGCAAAGATCGCAGGCGCTCGACCAAAGCACTGTGTCCCTCCGCGACTCGCTCCCGCGTGGCATACGTTGCGGGGGGGAGATTGAGCTCGAACGTGATCGCGTTGCTCGGATCGAACCCGGGGTCCACGCGCACCAGCCGCGAGAAGCTGAGGACCGTGAGCCCGGCACCGATCAGCAGCATCATTGCGACCGCGACCTCGAGCGCAACCAGCGCGTCGCGCGCGCGTGCACCGGCACGTCCGGTCGAGATGGCTCGCGTTCCCTCGCGCAACACGGCGCCGGCGGACGTGCGCGCGGCATAGACCGCGGGCGCCAGCCCGAACAGGAGACCGGTCAACACTGCGAGCCCCACTGCGAACCCGATCGCGACCCCGTCGAGCGCGATCTCCTCGTTCACCTGGATCGTGATCGGACCGAAGCGGACGAGCGTGGACACGAGCATACGAGCCAACGGGAGTCCTACTAGAGCGCCGATCAGCGCAAGCGCAACGCTCTCCGTGGCGAGCTGCCGAATAATCCGTCGGCGTGACGCACCGAGGGCACTTCGTAGCGCCACTTCGCGCGCGCGCGTGGCGCCACGGGCCAGTAACAAGTTCGCCACGTTCGCGCACGCGATGAGCAGCACGAGCGCGACGGCCGCGCCTCCCATCATCAGCAGTGGACGAACGTCACCCGAAATGTCCTCACGCAACGGGATCACGGTTGCGCCCCACCCTCGGTTCGTTGCGGGAAAGTCCGTAGCACGCCGCGCGGCCAAGGCCGACAGCGCCGACTGCGCGCGCTCGACCGACACATCGCGACGCAGCCGACCGAACACATAGAGGTAGTGCGCCTGACGATTCGCGGCTGTCTGTCCCTCCAGGACCATCGGGCGCCAGAGGTCGGACGCCTGCGGCAGTGGAAAGCGAAGCTGGAATCGCTCGGGCATCACGCCAACCACCGTGTAGGGACGCCCGCTGAGCGTGATGTCCCGCCCGATCACACCGGAGTCGCCCCCGAATTGCCGCTGCCAGAACGCGTACGAGAGAACAACGACGCCGTTCTTACCGGTCGTCGATTCCTCGGGCACGAACACTCGGCCGAGTAGCGGACGTGCGCCGAGGGTCGGGAAGAAGTCGCGCGAAACTGCAGTCCCCTCGAGCCGGACGGGTTCGTCCATGCCAGTCAGGTTCGGACGCCACGGCGCGACAGCGGCGACGTTCTCGAACACCGACTGCTCCGCGACCCAGTCACCGAACGTCCCTGGTGACACCTCGTTCTTGCCCGGCGCGACGCCGCCGTCAACGCGCGGCGGTGATTCCCAGAGCGCGACGAGCCGCTGGGGGTCCGCGAACGGCTCCGCGCGAAGGAGCAGGGGATTGACGACGCTGAACAGCGCGGTGCTCGCTCCGACGGCCACGGCAATCGTGAGGATCACGACGGCGGAGAATCCGGGGCTCGAACGGAGCGAGCGGCCAAGGTAGCGCAAGTCGCGAAAGAGCGTGTCCATCCTTGCTCCTCTTGAAGGGTGGGAAATGCGCGGGCCAAGCTGCGACAGTGGAAACCAACGAATCGTTCGAGTCTCCTGTCGCCGTTCTGTCACATTCCGGCGCCGCCTGTCATCGGCCGAAGCCCATCGCTCGGAACGCTTGGTCCCGGTAGCTTTGCAGACCGTGAAGGAGCGCCTCGATACACTCGAGCGGACCGTTGCCGCACTCACCCAGGAGGTGCGGGCGCTTCGGGCCGCAGTCGACCGGCTCGAGGGCAACGGTCACTTCGCCGCACCTCGGCCGAGCGCGCCGCATTCGCCCCTGCTCGCCCGGACGGCAAGCTCGGCTCCGCCGCCGGGACCCCGTGCGGCGCCACTTTCAGAGCGCAGGGAGCTCGAGCGCCGTTTCAGTTCGGCGCGGCGCTCCATCGATTTCGAGGCGCTCATCGGCCGCTACGGGACGCTCGCGCTCGCGTCGCTCACCATTCTCCTCGGCGTCGGCGCCTTCCTCGGCTGGGCGATTCAGCAGGGGAAGATCGGGCCCGAGATGCGTGTGCTCCTCGGGGTACTCGTGGCCGTGGCACTCGCGGCCGTTGGGTGGCGCCTCCGGTCCCGCGGGTCCATGCGGTTTGGCAGCGTGCTGCTCGCGCTGGCGTTGGCCGTGGTGCACGTCGATGCCTGGGGGGCGGGACCGTATCTGCAGCTCGTGCCCTCGTCGGTGGCGCTTGGCATTGCTGCCGCGGCGTCGGTGGCGGTCGCCGCGCTCGCCTGGCGGGGGGGCGAGGAGGTGCTGTTCGCCGTCGGCGTCGGCGGAGCCTTGATTGCGCCGTTCGTGACGTCGAGCGAGAGCGGAAGCGTTCCGGCGCTGTTGATTTACGGGTACATCGTGCTCGCGACGGGGCTCGCGGCGCTCCGCGGCCAGGCCTGGCGTACGGCGGCGACCGTCGTGGCGATCGGATGCTGGCTGTACACGGGCACGGCGACGGCGGCTATCGAGGGCGGAGCGCGGATGCTCGAGCGCGACTTGCCGTCGATCTTCGCGTTGGCGGTCGCGTGGACTGCGCTGCTCGTGACGCGCGGACCATGGGGCGCTCGCTTGGCGAGGTCGGCGCTCGTGGCGCTCACCGGAGCGCTCATCGCGCAGGTGCCCGACCGTGCGCCGGCCACGGACCTGCTGATAATGGCCGGGCTCGGGACGGCCAGCGCGTACGCGGTGATCCAGGCGGGCGAGACGACTCGGCGGTGGGCGTTGTTCACGGGGGCCGTCCTGCCGCTCGCGTTAGGCGTCGTGGCGGTCGCGTCTGTTCGGGACGCGGCGGTGTCGCGCGCGCTCGTGGCGGTGGTTTGGTCGGCGGCAGCGGTGATGGCGGCGCGACTGCAACCAGCGGCACGACCGACGCACCTCATGGTTGCCGGCATCGCGAGTGCCGCGGCCCTGCTGCTCGTGTTCGAGGCACGGCCCATCCTCTCGAGTGTCGCGTTGTCGGCTCACGCCGCGGCGCTCTCGCTGCTCCTGCGACGCGAACGCGAGCGCGCGATCGGTGTGCCGGTCGCGCTCGACCTCCTCATCGTCACGTTCGTGACGTTCGACCTGCTCGCGGACCGGGCTGTCTATTCGTACACGCCGTTCCTGACGCGTGAGTCGATTGCGGGGCTCGCGATGGCGATGGCGTGGCTCGCGGTGTCGTGGAACACGTCGCGGGTGGAGTACGCGGACGGGCGCGGGAGGCTCGAGACGCGAACGCTGCTCCGACTCGCTGGAGCTGGAGTGACGTTCCTGTGGGGACACGCCGAATTGTCGCGCGCCTACTCGCCGGACGTGTCGACGTTCCTGCTGGTTCTCTACTACGCGACGGTGGGGGTGTCAGCGATTCTTGTCGGTCGTCGTCGCCGGATCCCGGTGCTCCGTCACGTCGGCCTCGCGCTCGCGATCTTCGCGGCGCTCAAGGCGATTGGCGAGGCGTCGTCGCTGGCGATCGGGATTCGCGTGGGCAGTTACTTGCTGGCCGGGCTGTATTTGCTTGCGGTCGCGTACTGGTACCGCGATCGCGACGCGGGAGCCGATCCGGATCGTAAGGGGTCAGAGTCCTAACGCATCCTTTCATCTCGTCGCGCCATCGGCGGACGCGGAGGGCGCGGCAAAAGCGAACGCGGGAAGGGCCGCGGAGGACACCTCGCGCGCCTACGGCCCGGCGCGCTTCGGCCGGTCGGAACCGCGATGACGCGGACGGGGCGGAAACGGCCGGATCGTTTATCGGGAATCGGGAATCGGGAATCGGGAATCGGGAATCGGGAATCGGGAATCGGG
>DAINRQ010000019.1:0-77273 GCA_036741775.1 Gemmatimonadaceae bacterium
TCGCCACGAACACCGCGGCGAACAACATCTCGGACACGACGAGGTTGAACATCATGGAGCCAATGAAGTAGTCGCGCTCGCCGCGCTCGATGGCCAGCCCGCAGTTCCCGCAGCGCTTTCGCATACGGAACCAGTGCTCCATCACCGGTCCGCCGCCACAGTGCGGGCACCGGAGGCGCGCCGCTCGACCGAGTACCGTGAACACGCGTCGAAACCCTGGCCAGGCCATGGGCCGCGCAGATTCGACGGGCTCCTCGACGAGCGGGTCGTCGTGGGCGGTGTGGGGAGTCGATGCCATGCATCGAACCTAATCGGCCGGACGCCGGATGCGCGGCGGGCGGGTCCGGATCGGAACCGCCCGCTATCGTTCGTCGATCGTTCGCCGCTCACGGCGCGTCAGCCGAGGAAGCTCTCCAGGGCGCGAGCGCGCGACACGTGGCGGAGACGTGAGAGTGCCTTCTCCTTGATCTGCCGCACCCGCTCGCGTGTGATACCGAGGAGCGATCCGATCTGCTCGAGCGTCATGGGCTCCTCGCCATCCAGGCCGAAATAGAGGCGGAGGATCTTCGCCTCGCGCTCCTTCAGACTCGAGAGCGCCTCCTCGATGGACTCGGTGAGCGCCTTCTCGAAGGTTTGCTCGTCCGGCGTCGGGTTGATGTTGTCCGCGAGGTAGTCGAGGAGCTTGTTGTCCTCGCCCGGCGTGAGCGGCGCGTCGAGGGAGAGGTGGGTCTGCGAGATCGACATCGTCTTCGCGACCTCTTCCTCGGTGATGTCCATGCCGTCGGCGATCTCGGCGTGCGTGGCTTCGCGTCCGAGCTCCTGCAACAGCGCGTTCGCCCGCTTGCCGATGCGGTGGAGCGTGCCGGCGCGGTTGAGCGGGACGCGCACAATGCGCGACTGCTCGGCCAGGGCCTGCAGGATGGCCTGACGAATCCACCACACCGCGTACGAGATGAACTTGATCCCTTTCGTCTCGTCGAACTTGTGGGCTGCGCGAATGAGCCCGAGGTTGCCTTCGTTGATCAGGTCGGAAAGCGACACGCCCTGGTTCTGGTATTTCTTGGCAACCGAAACGACGAAGCGCAGGTTCGACCGGACGAGCTTGTCGAGCGCTTCCTGATCGTTCACCCGGATGCGCTGCGCGAGACGCACTTCCTCGTCGCGACTGATCAGCGGGTACGCGCTGATGTCGCGGAGATACTGGTCGAGCGAGCCTTCTTCGTACGAGCTTTTTTTCGGGGGCGTTACGGCCATACGACCAGCGGCTCCTTCGCTATTCCTCTTTTCCCACCGCGCTCGTGCGCGTTTGGTGAGACGGTCGGAGGGACCGTCGATCTCGGACCGGGAGGTCACCGAACGCGCTCCCCGATGCGCGTCCACCGGATCCGCGTCAGCCACGACATTCGATCGAGCGAATCCGGGTCGTAGCTGTAGTACACGAACATGGGCCGTCCGCGGATGAGCGAGTCGGGAACGAACTGCCAGTAGCGACTATCCAGCGAGTTGTCGCGGTTGTCCCCGAGCACGAAATACTTGTCTCTGGGGACGACCAGCGGACCCCAATTGTTTCGTGACGGGTGATCGACCTCTGCGGCCTCTGCTGTGCGCAACAGGTACTCCTTCTGCCAGCTGAACTCCTCGGCCGTCGGGTCGACGAGCGAGTCGCTGTGCAGCACGTACTTCTCGTCCTGGAGCGTGCCGTTCACCCACAGGTCACCGTCGCGCATCATGAGCGTGTCGCCGGGAACGCCGACGAGTCGCTTCACGAAATTCTTGGACGGGTCGATCGGCCACTGGAACACGACGACGTCGCCGCGCTGCGGCTGGCGAATGGCTGGGAGGTGTTTCCCGGTGAAGGGGACCTCGGCACCATAGACCATCTTGTTGACGAGCAGGAAGTCGCCGACGAGGAGCGTCCTCTCCATGCTTCCGCTCGGGATCTTGAACGCCTCCACGAGGAAGGTTCGCACGAACAGGAAGAGGACGATCGCGATGGTGAACGACTTCGCCCACTCGAGGAACAGCCCCCAATGCTGACCCGGGCTTCGGTTCACGCGGCGCAACGCTTCGGCGCGATGCTCCTCGCTGACCGGTGGGCGGACCGGTGTCGTGTGGGCGACTTCGCTCATTGCGACAACGACGAAATGGAAGACGAGTCGGCGACGAACGAGACCGACGCCGACGCCTGGGTCGCCGCGCGTTCGGCGGCGGGGCGAGCATCGGCAGTGAGACGCACGGCTGCAACGGTATGGCGGCCCGAAGCGCCGATTCCCATGGCCAGCGGCGTGACCGCCTCGCGCTCGAGCGCGGCACGGACGCGAGAGCCGAGGTCCGGCATGGACGGCGCGGTGAACACGGCGACGATCGACCGGGGAGCGGCGTCGCCCTCGGCTCGGCCCAACCGAGGCGGCAGCGCGTACTGATCGAGCGCATCGGCGACGCGCGCGATGGCGTCGTCGATGACCTGACGGGGAATCCCCCGCCCCTCGACCCTGCGTTGCACCCGCTCAGCGAGCGCGCGACGCGTCTCGTGTGTCAGCGCCATTACCACCCGGTGAATTAATTCGTGGGTTCTGGGGTTCGCAAGCGAGTGATCGTCGCCGCGGCCAACGGACACCGCCCATTCAAGCGATCCAGCCGCTGATCAGGTGGGACTGCCGGCATAGGTATCGATCTGCGCCCGCTGAAGCGATCCCGAAAAATCGATGTACCCGACTTTGGTCTCGGAATAGAACTCGTACACTTCCCACCCGCCCTCGCGGTGCCCGTTCCCGGTCTGCTTTACCCCCCCGAAGGGGAGGTGTGCCTCGGCGCCGATCGTCGGCGCGTTGATGTACGTGATTCCGTTATCCAGTTCGACAAGCGCCCGGTAGGCGACGTTCACATCTCGCGTGTAGACCGAAGACGACAGCCCGTAGCGCACGTCGTTGTTCACCGCGAAGGCTTCCTCGGGCGACGCCACCCGAATGACCGAAAGGACCGGGCCAAAGATCTCCTCCTGCTCGAGCCGACTCCCGGGCTCGACCCGCGCGAAGATCGTCGGCTCGAAGAAGAATCCGTTCCCGAAAGTTCGCCCGTCAGGGCGCCGGCCCCCGCACAGCAGATCGGCGCCTTCGGCCTGCCCGATGTCCACATACTGCTCGACTTTACGACGTGACGACTCGTGGATGAGCGGCCCGACATCCGTGCCCTTCTTCCGCCCATCGCCCAGGCGCAACGACTTCGTCTTATCGACGAGCATCCCGAGGAAGTTGTCATGGATTCCGCGCTGCAGGATCAGGCGGCTCGTGGCCGTGCAGCGCTGCCCGGCCGTCCCGAACGCCCCCCAGAGCACGCCCTCGAGCGCAAGGTCGAGATCGGCATCGTCCAGCACGATCTGGGCGTTCTTGCCGCCCATCTCGAGGGACAGACGTTTGTGCATCCGACCGCACGTCTCGCCGACAATCCGGCCCGTTTCGGTCGATCCGGTGAACGAGATCACCGGAACTCCGGGATGTTCGACGAGTGCCGCGCCCACCGTCTCGCCGCGACCGTGGATCAGCTGAATGACCTCCGGCGGCAAGCCCGCCTCGAGGAGGATCTCCACCAGCACCGTGGCGGTGTGCGGGACGTCCTCGGCGGGCTTGAGGATGACTGCGTTTCCGCACAGGAGCGCGGGAAAGGCTTTCCAGGTGGGAATGGCGAGCGGGAAGTTGAACGGCGTCACGAGACCACAAACGCCCACCGGGCGGCGAAAGCTCATTGCCCACTTCGCCCGGAGCTCGCTCGGCACCGTGTGGCCGAAGAGGCGCCGCCCCTCCGTCGCCGCATAGTACGCGGTGTCGATCCCCTCCTGAACGTCGCCACGCGTCTCCGTCAGCGGCTTGCCCATCTCGCGGGTCATGAGGTCCGCGATCTCTTCTTTTCTGCTGGATAGCAGGTCGCCGACCTTACGGAGCACATCGCCGCGCGTGGGCGCCGGCGTCCGCCGCCACACCTCGAATCCGCGCGTCGCCGACTCGACTGCCTTGTCGACGTCCGCTGCGCTGGAGAGCGGAAACCGGCCGATCACGTCGCTCGTGTCGGCCGGGTTCACGTTCTCGAAGTATTCACCGGACGCGGGTTCAGACCACGAGCCAGCGATGAAGTTCCGGAAGGATTTCATAGGGAGCTATCGGCTATCAGCTATCGGCTATCAGCTATCAGCGAACGAGGATCAGCGATTCACGGCTGATCGCCTTTCCCGATCTCCGGCGTTCGGCCGCCAAGGCCTCGAATTGTACTCCGCGGGCTACGCCGGACCAACAAGCCCCATGCCGAATCACGGGCATGCCCACGTCATTCGCACGGGATCGGGCTTCGCGTACCCCGCGCGAGGCAGGATCTCGATAGCAGCGAGCACGCCGCCCCACAGGATCAGCAGGAGTGAGAGGACGTGCGCGCGCGACGAGCGGTGACGCCACGTCCAGATCGAGGTCCACACGCCGGCACCCACGAGGACACCAACCGACGCCAGATACGCCGCGAGGGCGAGCCCACAGCGCGCCTCGTAGGGCCAGAACAGCATCCCCACGCCAAGCGAGACTGCCAGCACCAGCCTCGCCATCACGCCGAGCGTGGAGGTCCCCTTCTGCTTCGCGACCGCTTCGGCTTTCGCCTGTGGCGTCGGGGCGGTCTTGGCCGGCAGCAGCGCTTCGTCCGACGCGCCCTCGAGCATCCGGTCGATCTTCTTGAGCTCGGAGTCCCAGTCTTTCTCGGACATCACGACACCGTTTCTCGCGTTAGGCCGTACCGCTCGATCTTCTTGTACAGGTTCGACCGAGGCATGTCGAGCGCGCGGGCCGTCTCGGACACGTTCCAATCGTACTCGCGCAGCTTCGCGAGCAGGAACGCCCGCTCGGCAGCGTGCTTGAACTCCTCGAAGGTCTTGCATTCCAGCAGCGAGCCGAGACTCGCGCCGTCTGCCGCCCGACGACCGGCGAGACGCTCGACATCGGCGACCGTGATGCGCGGGCCGGACGACAGGATCAGCAGCCGCTCGAGCGTGTTGCGAAGCTCTCGCACGTTCCCGGGCCAGTCCATCTGCGTCAACAACTCGACGGCCGCCGGGTCCAGCACGCGCGGCGGCACGCCCTCGCGCTCCGACAGGCTTCGCACGAAATGCGACGCGAGGAGCGGAATGTCCTCACGCCGTTCGCGCAGCGGCGGGATGTGCACCGGCACGACGTTGAGCCGATAGAACAGGTCCTCACGGAACCGGCCCGCGGCGATCTCTTCCTCGAGATTCTTGTTCGTCGCCGAGAGAACGCGGACATCCACCTTGACGGGCTTCGCGCCACCGATGCGCGTGACGACGCCGTCCTGCAGCACGCGCAGCACCTTCGCCTGCGCCGCGACGCTCATGTCGCCGATCTCGTCGAGGAACAGCGTACCGCCGTCAGCCTGCTCGAACTTGCCGGCGCGATCCGCCACCGCGCCCGTGAACGAGCCCTTCATGTGCCCGAACAGCTCGCTCTCGATCAACTCGCTCGGGATCGCCGCGCAGTTGACCTCCACGAAGGGCTTGTTCGTGCGCGTGGACTGTCGGTGAATCGCGCGGGCGACCAGCTCCTTGCCCGTTCCGTTCTCGCCGGTAATGAGCACGCGGGCAGGCGTCGCGCCCACCTTGTCGATCTTGTCGATGACGGCGCGAATCGCGAACGACCGTCCGACGATCTCGTAGCGTGACTCGATGGTCTGCTTGAGTCGGACGTTCTCTTCCTGCAGCTCGAGATGCTGGAGCGCATTGCGCAGCAGCACGAGAATGCGGTCGGTGTCGAGCGGCTTCTCGAGGATGTCGTACGCACCCAGCTGGGTCGCCTCGACGGCGGTCTGAATCGTCGCGTGGCCGCTGATCATCACCACCGTCGCGGACGGATCGATCTGCTTGATGCGCCGCAGCCCTTCGAGCCCATCGATCCCGGCCATCTTCACGTCCATGAAGACGAGATTCGGGCGCCACTTGTCGTACTCGCCAATGCCATCAGTGGCGTTCGCGGCCGTCCGCACCTCGTAGCCCTCGAACTCCAGCAGCTGGCCGAGCGCAGCGCGAATGCCCTGTTCGTCGTCGACCACCAGAATGCGGCGACTCACTTCGTGGTCTTGTAGAGGGTGATCTGGTCGCTGGCGACGCGTGCGTCGCCCAGGTACGTGGGAACGACGAACGGCAGCCCGTTCTCGGCGAGTCCCTCGGGGCGCGAGCCGCGCCGAATCTGGCCGAGCACTTTCGGGATCGCTCCGCGTGGGATCGGAAGCTGGCCGATCCTGATGTCTTCGACGAGGAACTGCGCGAGGCCGGGGCGGATCATGGCGAACGTACCACCCATCTGCAGACGTTCGCGCGATCCGATCATTCCCGCCAGCGGCCCGAGCGCGTCCACCGCCTTGAAGTCATCGAGCGCAATGACCGCGCGAACGTACAAGCGGTTGCCAATGGCCGCGGCCTCGATGCTGTCGGCCGACGGCGGCAGCTGCTGCGCGAGCGCGATGTAGAAGTACGACGCGAGATCGCCCGGTGCCAGGTTCACGAACGCCGGCCCGTTGCGGCGGCCAAGTGACTCGATCGCGCGTCGGGCGCGCGCGGCTGCCTCGTCGCTCACCGGCTGCCACGTGGGTCCGCCCGCCTCCACCGTCCGCGGCGCCGGGTTGACGCCGATCATCGGCAACCAACGATCTCGCGTCAGGTAGGCGGCGACTGCCGCGATGACGAAAACGAAAAGACAGCCGACTCTACGCAGGCACCCGAACATTCACGTTCCTCAGGGGTGAAGGGGCACAGCGGCCACCACCGAGTACCTCGACCCACCAGGGCCGAGCTCACTTCTCATCAAGTCTACCGTCCGCACGGCGAACGCGCGCCCGGGACGCTTCGCGTCCGCTGCGTCGGCGAGGGCCTTCGCTTCCGCCGGCGGAAGCTCGCGCTTCGCCCGACCGAGTGTCAGATGCGCCTGGAAGGGTCGGGATTCCGCGGCGATGCCCAGGGGAGCGCACCGCCGGTCGACGTCGCTCGCAAGCGCGCGGAGTCTCGTCTCGCCGGTCATGCCGACCCATACGACGCGGGGACGCCGGAAGTTTGGGAAGGCGCCAACGGTCGTCGTCTCGACCTCGAACGGAGCGTGCCCCGTCACCGCGCGCGCAATTGCGCCGCGCACGTCGTCGACTGCGGTTTCCGGCCACTCGCCGATGAACTTGACCGTGACGTGAAGCGACGGCGCGGCAACCCACTTGATCCCGGCGGTAGCCGCGCGAAGCGGAGCGCTGTCCGCGAAGATCGCGTCTCGAACGGCGGTCGGGACGTTAATCGCGATGAATAGTCGCATCGTCGCCCGCCGTGGGAAGCTCGACTGCGACGTGCGTGAAGCCGTGGCTGCGCGCGGTATCGACGAGGAACGTCCGCATGTCGAACGCGAGGAGGCGCCCACGCGCCACGTCAGAGACGGGCGTAACGACTGCGAGTCGATCGCGCGCCTGGACGCTGCATCCGAGGTTCGCGTCGTGAAGGGCGCGCGTCAGCGCCTCGGCATCGCCGCCTGTCGTGCGACGTGCGCGTACGAGCGGCTCAGCGACCACGCCGCCAAGTACGTTCAACGATCCCGATCGGAAGCCGCGCGCGTCGAGGCCTGCGCGCTCGAACCCGGCACTGCACACCGCGCGCGCGATAGCGACCGTCGCCGCCTCGGACGTCCACTCATCGAGAACGTCCGCGCCGATCTCCACGCGCGCGAGGTCGCCGTGGTATCGCACACGCAGGTCGCCGCTGACGCCGAGCTCACGAAGCGCACGCTCGGCGCGTTCGATCTGTTGCAGCCGCTCGACGGTGACCGCAGTGCCGTACGGGAGACGCGACGACAGGCACGGGGAAGCCGGCTGCGTCCACGTGGGAATTCCGCGTTGACGCGAGAGTCGGCGAATGGCCGCTTTGGTGAACCCGAGCTCCGCGAGCGGTGAGCGAACGCTCAGCTCCGCCGCCGCGCGGGCGCCGGGACGGTGATCGGAGCGGTCATCGGCGTTGGTGCCATCGACCACGACTGCGAGCCCCCGCTCCCGCGCGATCGGAGTCAACACACTCCACAACTCCGTCTTGCAGAAGTAACACCGGTTGGACGGATTCGCGGCGTACCGCGGGTCGTTGATCTCGTCCGTCGAGACCTCGAGTACCGGCACATCGAAGTCGCGAGCGACGTTCCGCGCGCGTTCCCATTGCTCGGCGGGATACGATGCACTCCGACCGATGACGGCCAACACGCGCTCGCGCCCGAGTGCATCCACGGCGACGCACGCGAGATACGCCGAGTCGACGCCGCCACTGAAGCCGATGAGCGCCGAGCCGTGACCGCGAAACCATTCCGTCAGGCGCTTCTCGAGCGCCCAATCATCACCGGACGGGTCGTCTCGTTTCGCGGTGGCGGATTCGATCGCGAGCGGTTGCACCATGCGCGTAAGCTACCGCGCGTCCCGACACGACGGCACTCAACGCCCGTCGGTGGACTCCCGCGCACCGGACGCATCTTCGACCGATGGGCGGGGCTCGGGCACGAGCTCGCGCTCGAAGCGGCGCAGCGTGATGTCATCGCGCGTGCGCTCACCACCCCATTCTGCGGCCGCGTCGGCGAGGTGCGCGCGTCGCACGGCAATCATCATGGAGAGCACCTCGCATCCGTCGGGCGTGACGCCGAACCGGCGCGTGCCATCCATCTCGGTCGTGCGGACGGAGAGCAGGCCTCGCCCCAGGAGCTGATCGGCTCCAGCGTCCAGGCGACTCGCATCCGCCGCGTGGTCGCGCGCGAGCTCAGTCACCGACGCATCCGGGCGCTCCTCGAGCTGAATGAGGAGCCACGCCGCGGCCGGAGACAGGTCTACGCGAGCCTCCGTGACGAGGCGCGTGAGGTACTCGCGTCGCAGGTCACGGTTCGCGAGCGCCGCGAGGCCACGCTTCAACTCGTCGAGCGAGTCGCCGCGCACCGGCATCGCGAACGCCTCACCAACGCGCCTGGACGATTCGGCTTCCGCGGCGATGGTCTGCCGCAACGGGTGCTCCGGCAGCAACAGCGAGAGAAAGAAGCCGACGAGCGCCACGACTGACGCCGCCAGAAACACGGTGGACAAGGACGACGCGAACGCATGGGCATACGCGTCCCGCACCGGAGGCGACAGCGCCGCCAGCATCTCGGTCGTGATGGCGGCGCCGGCCGCCGGTACATCAGCCGTACCCGCAGGAAGACGGGCGATCAGCTCACCGCCCAGGCGCCCGGCGAAGATGGCACCGAGGATCGCGGTGCCGACCGAGCCGCCGATGAAACGGAACAGCGTCGCGCCCGACGTCGCCACGCCGAGCTCGCGATAGTCCACGGCGTTCTGCACGGTGATCACGAGCACTTGCATCACCATGCCGAGCCCGAGGCCAATGATCAGCATGATGCCTGACGCGACGGGCATGCTCGTCTCGGGCGTCATCCCCGATAACAGGAAGAGGCCGACGGTCATCACGGCTGTGCCGATCACCGGAAACACCTTGTAGCGCCCGGTACGGCTGATGATCTGCCCCGATGCGATGGACGTCAGCAGCATGCCGCCCATCTGTGGCAGCATCTGCAGTCCCGACTCGGTGGGTGTGGCGCCTTTCGCTACCTGGAGAAACAACGGCAGGTACGTGACCGACCCGAACAAGGCAAACCCGACGACGAAGCCAACGAGTGACGCCACCCAGAACGCGCGATTCGCGAACAGGCGCAGCGGCAACACCGGCTCCGCCGCGCGTCGCTCCACGATAATGAACGCCGCGGTCGCGACGACGGCCATCACGCCTAACGAAACGATGACCGGCGAATCCCAGGCATACGTCGTTCCGCCGAGATCGGCAACGAGAACGATGGCACTGAGCGCGCTAGCCAGCAGCCCGGCCCCGGCGTAGTCGATGGCATGGCGAACACGTCGCGACTGGGCTGGGAGCGTGATCGCGAGCACGACAAGCGCGAGCAAGCCGAGCGGGAGATTGATGTAGAAGATCCACCGCCACGAGAGGTGCGTCGTGAAGTAGCCGCCGAGGAGCGGTCCGGCGACGCTCGCCACGCCGAACACCGCGCCGAAGATGCCCTGATACCTGCCGCGATCGCGCGCGGGGACGATGTCGCCGACGATGGCCTGCGTCGTGACCATCAGCCCGCCGCCTCCGAAACCCTGGATGGCGCGGTAGATGATGAGCTGCGTCATCGAGCGGCTCATGCCGCAGAGCGCGGAGCCGATGAGGAAGACCACGATCGCGCCCTGCATGATCCGCTTGCGGCCGTACAGGTCGCCAAGCTTCCCGTACAGCGGCATGACGACCGTCTGCGCGAGCAGGTAGGCCGTCACGACCCAGGCGAGGTGGTTCAGCCCGCCGAGCTCGCCGACAACCGTAGGGAGCGCCGTGGACACGATCGTCGAGTCGAGCGCGGCCAGCAGCATGGCGAGCACCAGGCCGCTGAACACGACGAGGATCTGTTTGTGATCGAGCGGCGCTGCGGGAGCGGAGGCAGCGGGAACAGCGGTCATTCGTGCCTGAGGAACTCGTGGACGGCCGCGCCACACTCGGGACGATCGTCGGGCGCGGCCGGAATCTACGAGAGGGCAAGATGAGTGCTTCCCCTTCGGTATCCAGTCGGACGGCTTGGCGCGCCGCAGCGGCTCCTCCGCGGAACTGTTCGATGGCTTCGAAGCGGTGACGTCGCCGCTACGTGGATAGCACTCGGCGGGCGATCAGGACCCGGAGGCCGACACGACAGCCGCTTCGCCGCGAAGCTCGATCTCCGTGCGCGGCTCCATCGGCCGATACCGCAGCGCCTCCGCCACGTGCGTCCAGGCGATGGCGTCGGAGTCGTCGAGGTCCGCGATGGTGCGCGCGACCTTGAGAACGCGGTGATACGCTCGCGCCGACAACCCACTCCGCTCGGCCACCGAGGCGAGGAGGTCGCGCGCGTCGGCCTCCACCGGCGTTCGCGTGTCGAGCCAGCGCCCCGAGGCGTGCGCGTTGCACCGCACGCGGGCAATGCCTCGATAACGGCCGCGCTGTCGTGCCCGCGCCTTTTCTACACGCGCACGAACTGTAGCCGAGGTTTCCCCACCCTCGCGGCGCCCGAGCTCACGAACCGGCACCGCCGAGAGTCGCACCTGCATGTCGATGCGGTCGGCCAGCGGACCCGAGAGGCGCGACTGATGGTGCGCGATCTCGGACGACGCGCACGAGCACCCGCCGCGCGGGTCGCCGGCGCGCCCGCACGGGCACGGGTTCATGGCGCCCACGAGCGTGAACTGTGCGGGGAACGTGACCGCGGTGCTGGCGCGCGCGATGACGACGCGCCCGTCCTCGAGCGGTTGGCGGAGGGCATCGAGCACGTGGCGCGGAATCTCCTGCAGTTCGTCGAGGAACAGCACGCCGTGGTGAGCGAGGCTCACCTCTCCGGGCCGCGGGTTGCTGCCGCCACCGATGAGTCCCGCGGCAGACAGGGTGTGATGCGGCGCTCGGAACGGTCGCGTGACCGCGGGCGCGGCGCCCGGCGCCAGCAGCCCGGCGACGGAGTGAATGGCAACCACCTCGAGCGTCTCCTCCTCGCTCAGCGACGGGAGGATGGTCGGGAGCCGCCGGGCGAGCATGGTCTTTCCCGCACCGGGCGGCCCTATCATGAGGACCGCATGCGATCCAGCCGCCGCGATCTCGAGCGCGCGCTTGGCGACGTCCTGTCCGATGACGTCGGCGAGATCCACGACTTCGCCGGCGTCACCTTTCGGTGCCGTGGTCTGACAGACGTCCGGAGGGTGCAGGCGCCCGCTCTGCAGCTGTGCCACGGCATCCGCCAGCGTCGCGGGCGCTGTGAGTCGAAGTCGGGAGACGAGCGCTGCCTCGGCCACGTTAGGTGGTGGGAGTAGGAGCGTCGGCGGTGGCCCGCTGACCGCTCCGCTCGCACGCTTCCGACGTCCTTCCCCACCGAGCCGTCTCGCCACGGAGAGCGTTCCGCGGACCGGCCGCAGGGCGCCGTCGAGGCCGAGCTCTCCGATGGCGACGACGGAGCTCAGGGACTCGGGGTCGAGCTGGCCGGTGGCAGCGAGGAAGCCTAACGCGATTGGCAGGTCGAACGAGCTACCTTCCTTGCGTACATCGGCGGGCGCGAGGTTGATCGTGACGCGCCGGTGGGGCACGATGAACCCGCTATTCGCGAGCGCCGCGCTGACGCGTTCGCGACTCTCCTTGACCGCGCCGGCGGCGAGCCCGACGATGGTCCACATGGGCAGGCCCAGGGCGACGTCCACCTCGACGGTGACGTCGTAGGCGTCGATGCCAAGCACGGCGGCGGAGCGGACGGCGGCGAGCACGAGCACACGATACGGCCGGCTGTCGCTCCAGGCGGCATCGAAACGTCGCGCGTCCGGGCTGAAGCCCGCTAGCGAATGTGCAGCACAGCGATCGCCGCGATGCCGAGTACGACCAGGACCACGAGCGAAAGCGTCACCGCCGCGACCACGCGCGACCCGGCCCGCGCGACCGCCCGCGGATCAGCGCTCAGTCCGAGCGCCGCCATCGCGAGAATCGTGAGGTTGGTCGATGTCACGCGCGCGGGCGACACCCAGCCCGATGGAAGCACGCCAACACCGCGGAGCGCGGCGACCACCACGAAGCCCACAATGAACCACGGTACGAGCAAGCCGAGCGACGGCAAACGTGCGTCGCGCGCCATGCCGGACGTGAGCGACTCCCGTCGCATCCGCGCGCGACGCACCCACAGCGCGAAGAACAGCACCACGGGACCCAGCATGAGCACGCGGACGAGCTTCACCAGCGTGGCGACGTCACCCGCGAGCGCACTCACCGGAAACGCCGCCGCGAGCACCTGCGGAACCGCGTACACCGTCAATCCCGCCAGCACGCCGTACTGGTAGTGCGTGAGGCCTAACGGCGAGATGAGTAACGGCAGCAGTAGTACGACCGCGACGCCGAGAATGGCCGTGAACGCGACGGACGACGCCACGTCGTGTGGGTCGCCGTCGATGACCGGGGCCACGGCCGCGATCGCCGAGTTGCCGCAGATCGCGTTGCCCGTCGCGACGAGGATCGCGAGCTTGGGTGACAACCCCAGTGCTCGCGCGATGCCGACACCGATCGCGAGCCCGCCAGCCACGATTACAACGATCGCGAACGCGAGCACCGCCCCCGCGCGCGCGAGCAGCGCGAAGTCGATGGATACGCCAAGCAGCACGACCGCGATCTCGAGCAGGGTCTTGCTCGCGAAGCGTATTCCCGGGTGATAGGCCTCGCTCGGCGTCCAGACGAGGCGTACCACCATGCCGAGGATGAGCGCGACGACGAGCGCCTCGATGACGGGGTGCCCCATCTGCCGCGTCTCGATCGCCGCGACGCCGACCGACACGACGGCCACGAGCGCGGCGACGACCAGCCCCGGCACGAGGCGGGGGACGGACGCGGGCGCTATCGCCGAGTCGTCAGCGGCCAATCGCGAGTCGGTGGACAGGTCTCCTCATGCACATCGCGCCCGTCGTGCTCGCCCGACATCCAGCGCGGTCGGCGCGCGCCGCAACGTCACTACCGTCACCTCGGGCAACGCGCCGAGTCGAAATGGAATCCCCCAGTAACCCGTCCCCGGATTGATGTAGAGCAGCGAATCGCGCTCGCGGTATGCGCCCATCGCGTGCTTCAGAAACGGCGACGCGAGACTCCATCCCAACCGTGGCACCGCGAACTGCCCCCAGTGCGTGTGGCCGCTCAACGTGAGCGACACGCCTCGCGCGACGAGCGCGGGCCACAACGCGGGGTTGTGTGCGAGTGCGATGACCGTCGCACCGTTAGGCGCGCCGGCCAGCGTCCGATCCACGTCCGGCGCCGCACGACTCTGCCCTCGCCGGCCGCCAGCGGGATCGCCCGTGCCCGCCAGCACGAGCGTCGCATCGCCGCGCCGGATGATGTGTGCCTCGTTCAGCAGGAGCCGCGCGGGCACCTCGCTGCGCAGGCGTTGCTCCACCGCCTCCCAGCCCGCATACACGTCGTGGTTTCCGGCGATCATGAAGACACCCAACGGCGCGTCGAGCTGCCCCACCGTCGCCGCGTACATGGCGACGTCCTCCGCGCGGTCATCCACGAGATCGCCGGTCACCGCGATCACGTCGGGCTTCGCGTCGCGGACGGTCGCCACGACGCGCGAGAGAAAACGCTTCGAGGTGTGCGGACCGACGTGCAGATCCGAGACCTGCGCGATCACGAGCCCATCGAACTCGGGCGGGAGTCCGGGAATCGACGCCTCGACCCGCCTGACGACCAGCTGCTTCGAGCCGAGGTAGCCGGCGATGAGGAGCGACCCGGCGATGGCGAGCACCGTCGCCGCGGCGAGTCGGCCGCCTAACAGGGCGTTCCCGAACAACGCCCCGACGAAAATGCCAAGCGCCCCGCCGCCAGCGACGAGCGGCAGCAACAGCTGCGTGTACCAGAACGGACGGACGACGAGCAGGCGGAACGCCGCGTCAGGGTAGAACGGCCACCCACGCCAGCGGGCGAACACGACGAGCGGAAGCGTCGTGTAGAGCGCGATCGACGCCACGACGAGCGTCGCGAACGGAAAGAGGCCGTTGGCGAGCGAACCGATGGTGAGCCAGCACGCACCCAGGTACAGCCCCACGCGCGCGGCAATGACCGTGACTCTCATGCGGGAAAGGTATGCTACGGTTCGGTAATCACCCGGCCAGCGAACGCACGCCGTTTACCAGCGCCGTGCCTCCCATGGCAGCCATGGCCGCGGCGACGACCCAGCCGCAGACGGTGAGCCAGCGCGGATGCCGATAGCTCCCCACAATCGACGGTCGGTTCGCGGCAACGAGCATGACGCCGAGGGAGATCGGGAGGATGAGACCATTCAGGGCGCCAACGAGGATGAGCGTTCGCACCGGTCGCCCAACGATGGCGAACACGATCGTCGACACCGCAATGAACACGATGATCAGCTCACGCCAGTGTCGGTCGAACGTTCCGCCAAGCGACCGCAGGAACGACACGGACGTGTACGCCGAGCCGACCACCGAGGTGATAGCCGCCGCCCACATCACGAGCCCGAATACGCGGTAGCCTACTTCGCCGGCGGCGAGACGAAAGACCGACGCGGGCGGGTTGGCTGGATCGAGGCGGAGCCCCTGCGACACGACGCCGAGCGCGGCGAGAAACAGGACGATCCGCATGATCGAGGCGATGCCGATCCCGGAGCTCGCCGAACGCATGACTTCCCCCATGCGCGCGCGCCCGGTAATGCCGGCGTCGAGCAGCCGGTGCGCCCCGGCAAAGGTGATGTAGCCGCCAACCGTGCCCCCAACGAGCGTGACGATCGCGAGCATGTCGATCCGCGTGGGGAGCACCGTCCGCACGACCGCGTCGCCGACGGGCGGTCGAGACGCCATGGCGACGTACACCGTGAGCGCCACCATGACGATCCCCATGACCTGCGCGAACCGATCCATCGCACGACCCGCCTCGCGAACGAGGAAGATCGCGACCGCGATGGCGGCGCTCGCGACGGCGCCGGCAAGGGTGGGGATGCCGAGCAGGACGTTGGCTCCAAGCCCCGCGCCGGCAACGTTGCCGATGTTGAACGCGAGCCCGCCGAGCACGATGAGCGCGATCAGCAGGTGCCCGAGCCCGGGGAACACGGCGTTCGCGACGTCCTGCGCTCGGCGCTCCGTCACCGCGATCACGCGCCAGACGTTGAGCTGGGCGCCCAGGTCGAACAGGATCGAGATGAGGATCGCGAAACCGAAGCTCGCGCCGAGTTGTTGCGTGAAGACCGTCGTCTGCGTGAGGAACCCCGGGCCGACGGCCGACGTGGCCATGAGGAAGGCCGCGCCGATAATGACGCTGAGAACTCCCGTGCCTCCGGACGTCCGCCGTGACCCCGCCCGCGTCAGGTCCGGGGCCGGCGACGACGCGCCGGCGGCGTCGTCACTCACGCGGAGCTCGTCCGCGACGCCGGGTTCGAGGCCGTCGTGCTCGACGCCGGGACCGGTGGGGCGTTAGGCATCACGGCGAACACGTCGCGGAAGCGCTCGCGAAGCACGCTCTTCAAGTACTTGCCCGTCCCCGAGCGGGGGATCGACTCGACGAGCATCACTTCGTCAGGCAGCCACCACTTCGCGAAATGCGGTGCCAGATGCGCGCGCACCGACTCGAGCGTCGGCGTTCGCCCGGGCCGCGGCACGACCACCGCCACAGGGCGCTCATCCCATCTGACGTGAGGCACGGCGATCACGACCGCCTCCGCGACGTCCGGATGGGACAGCAACATCCCCTCGAGCGCGACGCTGCTGATCCACTCGCCGCCGGACTTCACGAGGTCCTTCGCGCGATCCTGAATCGTGATGCAGCCACGCCGGTCGATCGACACGATGTCCCCGGTGCGGAACCAGCCATCCTCAGTGAACCGGTCGGCGGATTCGGGTGAGTTGTAGTAGGCACGCGCGACCCACGGCCCGCGCACCTCGAGCTCACCCATGGTGTCGCCGTCCCACGGAGCGAGGTCTCCTTCGTCGCGCCTCGCGCGAATCTCCACGAACGGCAACGGAATGCCCGCTTTCGCCCGATAGGCGAACTGCGCGTCACTCGGCGCCTCCTCGAGGTCGCTCGTCACTGTGCTCACGGAGCCGACCGGGCTCGTCTCCGTCATTCCCCACCCCTGCAGGATGTACAGGCCGTGGCGATCCTGGAACGCGCGAATGAGCGCTTCGGGCACGGCCGCACCGCCCACCAGCATCCGCCGGAGCGCGCTCAGGTCGTGGCGCGTGGGGTTCGCATCGAGGTACTGCAGAATGCCGAGCCAGATCGTCGGCACGCCGGCGGCCATCGTCACGCGCTCCTGCTCGAAGAGCTCGACGAGGCTCGCCGGATCGAGGTGCGGCCCGGGCAGCACCTGGCGCGCACCGATCACCGCGGAGGTGAACGGCAGCCCCCACGCGTTCGCGTGGAACATGGGCACCACCGCGAGCGTCGTATCCCGCTCGGTGACCCCGGTCACGTCGGAGATCAACGTGCCGAGCGTGTGCAGGCACAGCGAGCGATGCGAGTAGAGCACTCCCTTCGGCCGCCCGGTCGTGCCCGACGTATAGCACATCATCGCGGCGTCGGATTCGGCGAGGTCGGGATATTCGTAGAGCGGGTGGCCGGAGTCGACGAGCTCCTCGTAATCGATGGTATCAGGCGGCAGCGGCGTGTCGGCGTTCTCACGTACCATCACCACGTGCTTGAACGCCACGCGCGCGCGAAGCTGCTCGGCGAGCGGCATGAGCGACTCATCGACGATGAGCGCGACGTCGCCGGCATGCGAGGCGATGTACGCGAGCTCGTCGATGTGCAGGCGCAGGTTGAGCGTGTGGAGCACCGCGCCGGAGCACGGCACGCCGAAATACGCCTCGAGGTGTCGAAGGTGGTTCCAGCAGAGCGTCGCAACCCGATCGCCGCGCCCGACGCCGAGCCGCGCGAAGGCCGATCCGAGCTTCCGCGCCCGCTTCAACGCGCGGGCGTAGGACGATCGCTCGAGTGCTCGATCGGCGCGGCGCGAGACGATCTCCTTGTGCCCGAACATCGCCTCGGTGCGGCGGAGCATCGCCGTGATCGTGAGCGGATACTCCATCATGAGCCCGTCCATGCGCACCCCCGGTGTGGAGTTGCAGGCGACGCCAGAAGTTGATCGCTCAGGCCCCGTCGCCCGTGGATGACGCGCCCGCTCCTCTCGCCGGCGGGAACCTGCCCCGCCTGGAGGGCTCTGTAAAGGTCGGACGGCAGGAAAAACGCGCGAGCGCCCCGGATGCAGCGGTACCCCGAACGGTACGCAGATCAGAGCGCGCCGCGCGCGGGACGTGGCATCGGGACCGCGCTGTCCTCCGGCTCCGGGACCGGGAGGAAGTCCTCACCGGGATTGATGAACTGGTCGTGCTCGATGCGATACTGCTTGTCGTAGAGCTGGCGGTACCGACCGTTCGCCGCGAGAAGCTCGCCGTGCGTTCCGCGCTCGAGGATGCGCCCCTCCTCCATGACGAGGATCTGGTCCGCGCTCTCGATCGTGGAAAGCCGATGCGCAATGACGAACGTCGTGCGCCCGCGCCGCAGCGACCGAAGCCCATCACGGATGAGTGCCTCGCTCTCGCTGTCGAGGCTCGATGTCGCCTCGTCGAGGATCAGAATGCGCGGGTCCGCGAGGATCGCACGCGCGATCGCCACCCGCTGCCGCTGACCACCCGACAACTTGACCCCACGCTCACCAACGATCGTGTCGTACTTCGCCTCGAAGCGCTCGATGAACTCGTCGCAGTGGGCGATGCGGCTGACGGCTCGAATCTCCTCGTCCGTCGCATCAGGCTTCGCGAACGCGATGTTCTCTCTGATCGTGCCGTCGAACAGGAAGTTGTCCTGCATCACGACGCCGAGGTTCGCTCGGTAGTCGCGCAGGCGGAGCGTCGCCGCGTCCCGCCCGTCCACGAGCACGCGGCCGCTCGTCGGACGATTGAACGCACTGACGAGTCCGATGAGCGTGCTCTTCCCCGCTCCGCTCGACCCGACGAGTGCCGTCGTCGTGCCGGCCTTGGTCGTGAACGAGATGTCCCGCAGTACCGGAACGCCCGGCGCGTACTCGAAGCTGACGTGCTCGAACGCGACATCACCCCTGAGCTCGCCGATGGCCGCCCGGCGTTCGTCCTCCTGATCTTCGGTCGCCGTACCGCGAATCTCCCGAATGCGATCCAGCCCCGCGAACGCCTCGCTCACCTGCGTTCCGATCGACGCGATCTGCACGAGCGGCGCCGCGACGAGCCCGATGAAGAAGATGTACATCACGAAGTCGCCGAGGGTCATGGTGCCCCCGACGATCGAGCGGCCGCCGATGATGATCATGAGAACGCCGATCACGCCCACGATCACCGTCGTCGCCGCACCGACCGCCGACGTGCCCGTGATCGTCGACGCGATGTTCCGGAACAGCCGCTCGATCCCCTCGGCGAAGATGCGCTCCTCGCGCGCCTCGGCCGTATACACCTTGACGGTGCGAATCCCACCTAACGCCTCGCCCAGCCGGCCGGTCACCTCGGCGTTGATCTCGTTGCGCTTGCGGAAGAGCGGGCGCAGACGCTTGAACGCCACCGCCATCATCGCACCGAACGCCAGCAGCACGAAGATGGTGGACGCCGTGAGCCGCCAGTTCAGGTAGAACAGGACGCCGAGCGCGATGGCGGCCGTAATGATTCCACCCGTCAACTGCACGAGCCCCGTGCCAATGAGGTTCCGAATCCCCTCGGCGTCCGACATCACGCGCGTGATGAGCACCCCCGACTTCGTCCCGTCGAAGAACGACACGGGGAGCCGCAGCACGTGCCGCTGGATCTCGATGCGCAGGTCGCTGATCGCGCGCTGGGCGGCGATGCTCACGGTCTGCGACAGCGCGAACGACGTGATCGCCTGAAATACCGTGGCGCCGCCGACGGCGAGCGCAAGCGGCACCAGCAGGCCGACCTGCTGCTTACCGAGCACGTCGTCGATCAGGTATTTGGAGCTCGCGGGAAGCACGAGCCCGGCCAGGCGATTGACCAGCATGAGCGCCAGTCCGACCGAGAGCGAGCGGCGATGCTTCCAGATGAGCGCGCGCGCCTCGGCCCAGGCACGCGCCATGTTCACGCGCGGCTTCTTCGTCGGAGCGGGTTGGTCGGGCATGGACGAAAAACTAACCGCGAGCGCCCGGTCCCGCTCCCGCCCGATCCCGCGTCTGGTCGTTAGGCCGTCGCCAGTACGCGCGTGACCGCCGTCGAGTACCGCGCCCACCGCTCCGATTGCACCCGAAGCTGGGCCCGCCCTTTCGGGGTGAGCTGATAGAACTTCGCTTTCCGATTATTCTCGGAGAGCCCCCACTCCGACTCCACCCAGCCGCGCTTCTCGAGACGATGCAGCGCGGTGTAGAGGGCGCCCTCCTCGATCTGCAGCTCCGCCCCGCTGGTCTCGGCGATCCAGCGCGCGACGGCGTATCCGTGCCGCGGTCCCCAGCTCAGCGTCTTGAGCACCAGCACGTCGAGGGTGCCCTGCAATAGTTCGAGCTCGTCGTCCCGCATGCGTGGAGGCTTCCCCTGAAACGTTGAGGGATTATGCCTCAGGCCCGCTGTCGACGCAACCGGGAGCGCTCACCCGGCAACGACACGCCCCGCGCGCACATGCAGCGGCCATCGCACCACCCGACGCGTCTCGGGATCACCCCACGGGATGCGGAGCGCCTCCCTGACCTCGACGACCGGATCGCGGCCGATCGCCGCCGCGAGCGCCCGCGTCGCGGACCACGTGCGGAGGTAGCCCGCGAGCTCGTCCAGATTCATCGCCTGTTCCATGGACACGAGGGGAGCCCGAACCTCGTCGATCGGCATCGCGATCGATCGATACCCCTGATCCACGAGCTGGCGCTCGGGCGACCAGTACGGGCCACACGTCTCGGTGTAATAGCGCTCGATGACCGGGTCCGCTGCCGCGTCGATGCGCAAACGCGAGTAGCACCAGACCGCGAGCACACCACCCGGCGCGACGACACGCCGCACCTCGGCGAAAAAGCGGTCGTGCGGCAACCAGTGGAGCGCCTGCGCGACGGTAACGAGGTCCACCGCCCCCGGCTCGATCCCGCTCTCGTCCGCCAGTGCCACCGAATACCGCACCCGTGGGTGCGGAACCGCGTGCGCGATCTGCTCGGCGCTCGCGTCCGTCGCGAACACGCGCTCGAATCGGTCGGCGAGTGGGACCGCCGCCTGACCGTTCCCGGTCGCGCAGTCCCAGGCGCCTCTATGTTTCGGAGCCAGTGACGCGACGAAGTCGAACAACGCGCGCGGATAGCGCGGGCGATACGTCGCGTAGTCGGCAGCAGCCGACGAGAAATGGTCCTTGAACCCCGAATCGGTCACACCAGATGTTACCCGCGCGAGCCGCTCGACGCGACGTCACGCCCCTTCGCTCGTCCACGCCATGACATCGCGACCTGCCCCTCTCACACGAGGCTCCGTGTTCGTTCCGAAGCTCGTCACGACGCTCCGCGAATACGACCGGCGTCAGCTGACATCCGACCTCACCGCGGGCGTCATCGTCGGGATCGTCGCGTTCCCGCTCGCCATCGCGTTCGCCATCGCGAGCGGCGTCACCCCCGAGCGAGGTCTCTACACCGCCATCGTCGCCGGTTTCATCATCTCCGTGCTCGGCGGGTCGCGCGTTCAGATCGGCGGGCCGACCGGAGCGTTCGTCGTCGTCGTCTACTCCATCGTTCAGCGATACGGGTTACCCGGGCTCACGATCGCGACGCTCATGGCCGGCGTCATCATGGTGCTGCTTGGCGTGTTCAAGCTCGGCACGATGATCAAGTTCATCCCGCACCCGCTCGTCACCGGGTTCACGTCAGGCATTGCGGTCCTCATCGCGGTGAACGAGGTCCGCGACTTTTTCGGGCTTCAGGTCGCGACGATGCCCGCGGAGTTCGTCGAGAAGATCGAGGTGCTGGCGCTCGCGGCGGGCACGACGAATTTCTGGGCCCTTGGCATCGCGGCGTTCACGCTCGCGCTGCTCGTCGTCTGGCGACAGTTGAACGTCAGGATCCCGGGCCCGTTCGTCGCGCTGGTCGTGACGTCGGCCGTGGTTCAACTCTTCAACCTGCCCGTCGATACCATTGGAAGCCGCTTCGGCGTCATCGATATGAGCTTCCCTGCACCGTCGATTCCCGCGATCTCGTTCGCCGATCTGCGTGGCCTCGTCGGTCCGGCATTCACGATCGCGGCCCTCGGTTCCATCGAATCACTGCTCTCCGCCATGGTGGCCGACGGCATGATCGGCGGACGCCACCGATCGAATATGGAGCTGGTCGCGCAGGGGGTGGCGAACATCGCCTCGCCCATCTTCGGTGGCATCCCAGCGACCGGGGCGATCGCACGCACGGCGACGAACGTGAAGAACGGTGGCCGCACACCGATTGCCGGCATCGCACATGCGGTCACGCTGCTGCTCATTGCGCTGCTGCTCGGCAGGTGGGCCGCGCTCGTGCCCATGGCGACGCTCGCGGGGATCCTCATGCTCGTCGCCTATCAGATGAGCGAATGGCGCGTGTTCCGCGCCGAGCTTCGCGGCCCGCGCGAGGATGCCGTCGTCCTGCTCAGCACGTTTTTTCTCACCGTCATCATCGACCTCACGGTCGCGATCGCGGTAGGGATGGTGCTCGCCGCGTTCCTGTTCATGAAGCGTATGGCGGAGACCACGAACGTCGCCGCCGTAACACGCGCGCTCCGCAGCGACGGCGACGACGTGACCTACTCGGCGCCAGGCGCCATCAGCCAGCGCGACATCCCGCAGCGCGTCGAGGTGTTCGAGATCAGTGGGCCGTTCTTCTTCGGCGCCGCCGAGGCGTTCAAGGAGGCACTCGGGCAGATCGCCGGGCGGCCGTGGGTGATCATCATCCGCATGCGCGACGTCAACCTGCTCGACTCGTCGGGGCTACACGCACTCCAGGACGTCGTCCGACGATTCCGGCGCGACAGGACGATCGTGTTGCTCTCCGAGGTACATGCGCAGCCGCTGCAGGTCATCCAGGCGTCGGATCTGTTTCACGAGCTCGGCGAGGACATGTTCATGGACATCGATGATGCACTCGATCGCGCTCGGGCCCACGTGGCCACGCGCACGACCGGGAGTACGCCGGTCGCGGGGCCGGCCGCGTAACGCTCGCACGTTGGAACGGGTGAAACACGCGACCGCCGCGCCGGACTGGAGTCCGGCGCGGCGGTCGCGTCCAGCGGGCTCGCGTGTGGTCAGCCGGGTGGTAGCGAGCGGCGAATCTCCTTGTTCCCCGCGGCGACGCCGAGCCCGACGCTGAGCCCGAACGCGATGGCGGTTCCGGCACCCACGAACGGGATCATCCACACGAGCACCGCGCCCACGAGCGCCGCGCCAATGCCGGCGACGACTGGAGCGATCGGGGTGTGTACGGCGTCTACGTAACGAAGCCGCGTCCTGACGAATTCCTTCGCCTGCGTGAAACCTATGATGACCGCTGCCGCTGACAGCGCGAATGCAATCAATTCGAACACTCTGTCCCCCCTCGTCCTGATCCCTGCATCGGTGAACCCTGCCGTCCGTACGTCACGGATCGAGACTCGGTTTCGCGGAAACCTCGAACGGCGGCACGTGCCCGGTTGGGCCGCTCCATTGACCGTCTAGGATACATCGAAATGCGCGCTGCTGTCATTCCCCGCCCGGGCGGGCCCGAGGTTCTGGAGGTCCGCGACGTCGATGCGCCCTCTCCAGGCGCTGATGACGTACTCGTGCGAGTGCGGGCCGCCGGGCTCAACCGCGCGGACATACTCCAGCGTCGGGGCGGCTACGCGCCTCCCGCGGGCGCTCCCGCTCAGATTCCCGGGCTCGAGTTCGCCGGCGAGGTGGTCGAGGTCGGCGAGCGTGTGGAAACGCTGGTACCCGGCGATCGCGTCTTCGGGATTACCGGCGGCGGCGCTCACGCGGAGCTCATCGCCGTCCCGGCGGTAACCGCGGCGCGCATCCCTGGGGCGCTCCCGTGGGAGCACGCGGGGGCAATCCCCGAAGCGTTCATCACCGCGCACGACGCCCTCGTCACCCAGGCTGGCCTCTCAGGCGGCGATCGCGTGCTCATTCACGCTGTGGGCAGTGGCGTCGGGCTCGCCGCCGTTCAAGTTGCACGCGCGGTTGGCGCGGTTCCGTATGGCACATCGCGTACGCCAGCCAAGATCGAGCGCGCCCGTGAATACGGGCTCGAGGGCGGCGCCGCGATCGCCGAACCGGCGGATGTGGTGGCGCATGCTGCCGACTGGGCACCCGACGGATTCGACGTCGTGCTCGACCTCGTTGGTGGTGTCTGCACGCCCGCGAGCGTGAGCGTGCTGGCGGTGCGTGGACGGCTGATGCTCGTCGGTCTGGTGGGCGGATCGACGGCGGCGTTCGATCTGCGCCGCATCCTGTCGCGACGCATCGCCATCATCGGAACGGTGTTGCGATCCAGGTCGGTCGAGGAGAAGGCCGCCGCTACGGACGCGTTCGCACGTGACCTCGCGGCGGGATTCGCATCCAACACCGTCCGAGCTGTGATCGACAGCGTGTTCCCTCTCGACGCGATTGCGGACGCTCACCGACGCATGGAGTCGAACGCGACGTTCGGGAAGGTCGTGATCGTTCCGTAGTCCTGCCGCCGCTACCCGCAGCGCCGCGCCTCGTCCCAGGGACGAGGCGCGACCGACTATGCGCCCCGCACACGGCGCATCAGGTCACTCTCTCGCGCGCTTCGACACATGCCCGCAGCGTCTCATCACCGTGGCGAGGCGCTGGCGCGTGGCCGATCCGCATACTACTGCGGGTTCATCGACCGAAGTCGCACGTTCCCGCGGTACCCACAATTCGCTGAGTCTGCGGAGGGCACTTGCAACTTGGTTCGTTGGTATTGGCGGCGCTCCTGTCGTTCGAAGGACCGTTCTTCCCCTCGCTCCTGCCCACCGCGCCTCGCGCCGACACGCGCCGGTGCATTGTGAGCGCGCGAGCAACGCACAGCGATTGCGCGCTCATCGGCGCCCAGTGGGTCGTGACGACCGCCGGCGCCGTTGCATCTGCCCGTCCCGTGGCTGGCCGACTTCAGGTACGCGTTGGTGGCGACGAGTACGTCGTGGACCAGCTGGTGTACCACCCGAAATGGAGTGGGGGCCGCGAGTTCGACGTCGCGCTACTCAGGCTCACCGACCGTGTGCCCGCGTTCCCGCTACTGCCCCCGCCGGGAGAATTCCCCGAGCACGTGCAGCGCGTTGCACGACACGCAATGTCTCAATACAAGTGGGTCGCCGAAACCATAGGGCCGTCACCGGTCTGGGACGTCCACACGACAGTGGAGACGAGGCAGTCGGGCTTGTTCTCGCGAATGCGGTCGATCATGGATGGCCTCGCGGGACGCACGAGTAACGACTGAAGGCGTGTTCCTCGCTGAGCGGCGCGGCGCTCGAGCTGGTCGCCGCGCCGCTCTTGTTCATCGCCCTTCGGCGACGAACGCGACTCGGTCGCCGCGCGGACTGACAGCAATCCGCGTGATCCCTTTCAGGCCGCTCGCGCCGAAGTCGCTGACAGGTCGCCATCCGTCTCCGGCCGTTCCCGACCAGCGAAGCAGCACACTGTCCCGTCCGCAGAGGATCGAGCCGTCAGGCAGCCACGCGTAGTCCTCGACGCCTTCGGGAAGTCGCACGAGGCGGTTCGTCCGCCGCGTCGAGGTCTCGAGGGATTCGATCCACCACTCCGTGGGGGACACCTTGCGGACGAAGCTCACCGTTCGTGTTCCGGGCACGCGATGGAGTGATCGCCCGATGCCCGTCGCGATCGTATCGACGGTCCCCGAGCGGACGTTCGCCACCTGCAGGCTGTTCGGATTTCCGAGCACGAAAAGGGCGAGCGTGTTCTCGTCGGCCCACGCGTGGTACCCGACCGGCTTCACGCGATCGAGAATCACCGCCGGCGCACCGCCGTTCAGGGGAAAACGCCACAGTCGCTGAGCAGAATCGCGCTCGACGCGGACCACCGAAATCGCCCGTCCGCTATCGATCGGCGTCGCCGAGTATTCGGATTCCGGCGCCGTCGTCGTGACGCGTGCGGTGGTGCCTGACGCGATGTCGTAGCGGTAGATGTCGGCCTGCGCGTCGGCACGGACCGATGTGAACAGCACCGCCGACCCGTCCCACGTGAACGATGGCTGGTTGTCGTAACCGGGCCGATCAGTGATGTTGAGGGGTGCCCCGATGGTCACGGTTTCGCCGTTTGCAGTGAGGCTGGCGAGGTAGACGTCCGGAGCTGGTGGCGCGGGGCGCGGGGCCGAGGTTGGGCCCTGCACCGACGCGTTCGCGCACGCCGCGCTCGCGGCGCACATGAGGAGCACCGTGCGAGCGCGGACGCGTCTCGGAGCAAGCAAGTTGAGCCGCATGGCGAACACGGCAGGAATGTGGTGTACCAAGGCGTGGCCCTCGGAGAAGTGGGGGATCGTAAGACTCGGATCGTCGGCTTCGCAACTCGGCGGATTCAGCATTGGTCGCGAAGCCATGGGTGGTATGCTGCTTGCCCCCCTCCAGCGGGGCAGGTGAGACAAAACCACCTGCCATGAACAGCACTCGGAGAATCCCATGCGTCGGGTCGCGGGAGTGGGAACGCAGTCCCTGAAGCTCGTTGCCATTCTGGCGGCGGCCTTCGCGGCGGTGCCGTCCGTCGGCGGTGCCCAGTACTTTGGCCGAAACAAGGTCCAGTACGAGACCTTCGACTGGCGCCTGATGCACACGCAGCACTTCGACATCCATTTCTACCCGGCGGAATCGCTCGTGACCGCCGACGCGGCGCGGATGTCGGAACGGTGGTACGCCCGATTGTCGGGCATCATGCGGCACCAGTTCAACAAGAAGCCGCTGATTTTCTACGCCGACCACCCGGACTTCCAGCAGACGAACGTCATCGGCGGGTTGATCGACCAGAGCACCGGCGGTGTCACCGAGTCGCTGCGCAACCGCGTGATCATGCCGTTCACGGGGATCTACAGCGAGAACGACCACGTGCTCGGCCACGAGATGGTGCACGTGTTCCAGTACGACATCGCAGATTCACCGACGGGCGGCGGCTTTCAGGGACTCGCGCAGCTCCCGCTCTGGCTGATCGAAGGGATGGCCGAGTACCTCTCGGTGGGGCGGAACGATCCGCATACGGCGATGTGGATGCGCGACGCCGCATTGCGCAATGACCTCCCGTCCATCAAGCAGCTGACGAGCGACCCGCGCTTCTTCCCGTACCGGTACGGGCAGGCGTTGTGGGCGTACATCGGCGGGAAGTGGGGCGATCAGGCGGTGAGCGACGTGTACCGGGCATCGCTGCGCGCGGGATGGGATCCGGCGCTCCGGCGGGTCATCGGCATCTCGAGCGATTCGCTATCGAAGGAGTGGCTCGCGTCCATCCGCGCCGCATACCTGCCGCTCATGGAAGGGCGCGCTCGGCCGGAGACGGTCGGCCAGCCGCTGATCGGCAATCTGAAAGAGCCGGGCGAGATGAACGTGGCACCGGCCGTGAGCCCTGACGGGCGGTACGTCGCGCTCTTCGCGCGGCGCGGGCTGTTCACGGTCGACCTGGCGATTGCCGACGCGACCACGGGTCGCATCATCCGGACGCTGACGGGGCCTAACGCCGACCCACATTTCGATGCCTTGAGCTTCGTGAGCGCGTCGGGGTCGTGGTCACCGGACGGCCGCAAGCTCGCGTTCATCGCGTTCAAGGAAGGCGATAACCAGATCGTGATCTTCGACGTGGCCTCGGGCGACGAGGAGCGAACGATCGGGGTGCGTGGCGTCGGCGGGATCAACGACGCAGCCTGGAGCCCGGACGGCAACTTCATCGCCGTCAGTGGCATCTCTGGCGGTATCAGCGACCTGTTCATCATCGACGTGCGCAACGGGCAGGTTCGACGCCTCACGAGCGACCGATACGCGGAATTGCACCCCGCGTGGGCGCCCGATGGCCAGTCCATCGCGTTCGCCACCGACCGTGGCCCGGCCACGGACTTCCAGCGGCTGCGCTACGGTGAGATGAACCTCGCCGTGATCGACGTGACGAGCGGCAACATTCGCACGTTGGACATCTTCCCGGGCGCGAAGCACATCAACCCGCAGTTCACGCCGGATGGGCGGCAGCTGTACTTCGTCTCGGACCGCGAGGGGTTCAGCGACATCTACCGCATCGATCTCGCGAGCAGCGACGTGTACCAGGTGACGCGCGTGGCGACCGGGATCAGCGGTGTGACGTCGAACTCGCCCACGCTCTCGGTGGCTCGCCAGACAGGGCGGTTGATGTTCTCCGTGTTCAACAACGGCGGCAACGTGATTCATGCACTCACGTCGGAGCAGGCCCAGGGCACGCTCGTCGCTCGTGGTCCCCAGGGGGCCATCGCGGCGGCCGGCGTTCTCACGCCGGTCGATGCCGCGGCGACGAGCGTGGTGCAGGAGTACCTGGCGGACGCCACCACCGGGCTGCCGCCCGGGACGCCCACGGAGCTCAGCGATTACAACCCCGGCCTCTCCCTCGCGTACCTCGGCGCACCGCAGTTGGGCGTCGCGGTCAGCAACCAGAGCTACGGCGGCGGCGTGGCGGGCGCGATATCGGCCGGGTTCTCGGACATGCTCGAGACGAGACAGGTCGGCGCGGCACTCGCCGCACAAGGGACACTCAAGGACATCGGCGGAGAGGTCTACTACCAGAGTCTCAAGCGGCGGTGGAACTGGATCGCCGGGGCAAGTCACATCCCATACCTAACGGGATTCCAGAACGTGACGCTGACCTCGGTTCAAGGACAACCCGTCTACCAGGTCGATAACATCCTCCAGCGGGTCTTTATCGACAACGCGACGTTCATCCTGCAGTACCCCTTCTCGCAGACCCGCCGCATCGCCTTCTCGGGAAGCTTCAATCACTACTCGTACGACAACGATACCGAGACGTTCTACTACCTGCCGAATGGCCAGTTCATCGGACAGGAGCAGGGCAATATCCCGGCGCCGGCGGGACTGAGCTTCGGCCAGGCATCGGTCGCCCTCGTGGGCGACTACTCGTACTTCGGGTTCGCGTCACCCGTTGCGGGCGGACGGTACCGGTTCGAGGTGTCGCCCGCGTTCGGGCAAATCAACTTCACGACGGTCCTCGGCGACTACCGCCGGTACTTCTTCGCGCAGCCGTTCACGTTCGCGTTCCGTGGTCTGTATTACGGACGGTTCGGCAAGGACGCCGAGGGCGGTCGCCTTGCGCCACTCTACCTCGGCCAGGAAACCCTGGTTCGGGGCTACGATATCGTGAACAACTTCGACCCGAACGACTGCACGGGCACGAACGCGAGCCAATGCCCCGAGTTCGACCGACTCATTGGCAGCAAGATCGGCGTGGCGAGCGCGGAGATTCGATTCCCGCTGCTCGGCGTGCGCGAGTACGGATTGATCAACTTTCCGTACCTCCCGACGGAGATCGCCCCGTTCTTCGACGCCGGCGTGGCATGGGCCGAGGGCGACTCGCCCGAATTCAAGTTCGACCGGAATGCGACGACTCGGGTGCCGGTGTTCAGCACCGGCGTGAGCGCGCGGATGAACGTGCTGGGGTACCTCGTGTTCGAGGCGTATTACGCGTACCCCTTCCAGCGAAGGAGCAAAGGCGCGCACTTCGGGTTCGTACTGTCGCCGGGCTGGTAGACTGCGAAGACCACGCTGGTAGCTGTAGTTAATCGATTTACTACAGCTACCAGGGCATGTCACGGCGCTGCGGTGACACCTCCGCCTGCCTTTCGGACCATCTCGCGGATATCGGACAGCAGGGTCGCCGTATCGAACACGATGCCGTCCTTGATCGTGTACTTGACGCCGCCGCGCTGCACGAGCTTGCCGTTTTCCTCGACCTGGAGTCCGGTCGCGTACAACAGCTTCATGTTGTGGAGCGGGTTGCCGTCCACCACGATGAGATCCGCTTCGAATCCGGGCCGCACGACACCGGTGCTCGTTAGGCCCAGCGCCCGCGCCCCGTTCGACGTCGCGTTTTGAACGACCTCGAGCGGGTGGAAGCCCGCCTCCTGCTGCAGCTCCATCTCGCGAATCGTCGTGAATCCGTAGAGCTGGTAGATGAACCCGGCGTCCGAGCCCACCGTGACGTTCCCGCCTCGCCGCGCGTACTCGCGCACCCAGCGCATCCAGATCCGGTAGTTGTCCCGCCACATGATCTCGTCGGCGGTCGTCCAGTCGAAGAAGTACGAGCCGTGGCGGGCGGCGTCAGGCTCGAAGTTCTGCATGACCTGTGGGAGCGCGTAGTCACGGAACCACGGCTGCGTGCGCGCCCGCTGCAGGTCGCGGTTCGCCTCGTAGATCGCGAATGTGGGGTCCCACGTCATGCCACGCGCGAGCATCGTGTCCAGGACCGCGGACATGCGCGCCGAGTCGGCCTGACGCCAGATATCCCCGGCCCAGCGGAAGCGATCGAGCTCGTTATCGTAGTTGTACGACGCGGGGAAGCGCTGCGGCCCCGGCGTCGCCGCGTCAGGCACGCCGTACCAGTGCTCGACCGTCCGTACCCCCAACCGCGCGGCACCCAGTACGTCGAGCTCCTGAATCTTCATGTCGGTCGCGATCGGCAACCCCTGACGCTTCGCCTCGTCGGCGATCGCCTCCCATACATCGGGGCGATTGATGAAGACCTTGAGCCCCTGTGCTCCCTGCTGCTTCAGGCGGCGCACGAGCGCGCGCCCCTCATCGACCGAGTTCGCTGCGGCCGTCGCGTACGGGATGATCGTCGGCGCGGCGATCCGATTCTCGGTCGAGAGCCGCGCGTGCGCGACGACGGTGTCGATCCCTTCGCCGGAGCCCGGTTCGCGAATCGTCGTGATGCCGTGCGCGAGCCACAGCTTGTACACGTAGTCCTTCGGCATCGCCGTGCCCGCGCGAGTGAACTGGATGTGCGCGTGCATGTCGATGAGCCCGGGCATGACGGTCATGCCTTTCGCGTCGATCACGCGATCCGCCTGCGCGTTCATGCGGCCCTGCCCCGGAACGCTGCTTCCGGAGAACTCCGCCGGTTGCGACGCCTGGATGGAAACGATGGTGCCGCCCTGGATGAAAATGTCGAACGGCCCGCGCGTCGGGTTACCGGCCCCGTCGATGACGTTCGCGTTTCGGATGAGAAGGCGGCCGTACCGCTGCCCGGTGGACGGCGCCGGCGCCTGCGCGTGCGCGTGCGCGACGGGCGTGATCGCGGTGAGCAGCGCGGCCGCGCCCGCCGCGGCAGCGAAACAGCGTGTTCGGGAGGGACGCATCTGGAACCGGTGAGAAAAGGACGACGACAAGGTGCAACGGCGGCCCGCGGTTGACGAGGGGTGGCCACCGAAACTCGCCGCATCCGTGCTCGGCTGGAACGGAAGGTGCCTGCTCGGTCGCGGCGCCCGACGGTGGGCGTCGCGATTCCTCCAACCCGCTCCCATATGTCGCACCTCTCGCTCGCGAGGCGGCAGCGGGCCGGCCATGCCGCACGATGTCTGGTCGCCGGCGCATCGCTCGCGTTCGTCACCGCCGCATGTGATGATGACGATGACTCGCCGACCGATCCCGGAGAAAGCCAGGTCCTCGTGTTCGCCTCGGACCGCGACGGCAGCTTCGAGATCTACTCCGTGAACGCGGATGGGTCGGACGTGCGCCGGCTGACGATGAGCCCGGATGACGACAGCGAGCCGGCGTGGTCGACCACGGGACGCATCGCGTTCTCGTCGATGCGTGACGGCAACCTCGAGATCTACACCATGAACGCCGACGGCTCGGACGCGCGGCGACTCACGGACAACCCGGCGCAGGACGGCCTCCCCGCCTGGTCCCCCGATGGCTCGCGCATCGCGTTCGTCAGCATGCGCGACGGGAACTCCGAGATCTACGTCATGAACGCTGACGGCTCCGGCCAGACCCGTCTCACGACGAGCGAGGCAACCGAGAGCGGTCCACAATGGTCGCCGGACGGACAGCGCATCGCATTCCACTCCGACCGCGACGGGAACTTCGAGATCTACATGATGAACGCGAACGGCACGTCGCCGACGCGGCTCACGGAGGATCCCGGGATCGATCTCTTCTCGTCGTGGGCGCCCGACGGCCAGCGCTTCGCGTTCCAGACGTCGCGCCATGGCGTCACCGAGATCTATACGATGAACGTGGACGGCACTGGTGCTCTCCGGCTTACGGATAACACCGCCATCGACAACTTTCCCGTGTGGTCGACAAATGGGGAGCGCATCGCGTTCCACTCGAACCGCGACGGCAACTTCGAGATCTATACCATGACGACGGACGGGACGGACGTCGTTCGCGTGACGAACAACCCGGCGTCCGACTTCTTCCCCGCGTGGCGTCCGTAACCACCCCGCGGTAGGTTGACTCGGGAGCGCCCGCACGCCGTCGTCGCGTCGGGCGCGCCATCCCGAGTCACCATGTCTCCGTCCGAATCCAACGCATCCGAGCGATCGCCTGCGCGCCGCATCCTGCTCGTCGATGCGGACGCGTTTTTCGTCGCGGTCGCCCGACTCGAGGATCCCGAGGGCGCCGGGCATGCGCGTCTACTCATCGTCGGCGGGGCGCCCGGAAGCCGAGGCGTGGTATGCTCGGCGTCGTACGAGACGCGGCAGTTCGGTGTGCGATCCGCGATGCCCATCTCGCGTGCGCTCCGCCTCTGTCCGGGCGCCACGTGCGTGCCGGTCCCGCGAGCGGCGTGCGGCCGGAAGAGTCGTGAGATCGCGGCCGTGCTCGAGCGGTTCGCGCCCGTCGTCGAGTGCGCCAGCATCGACGAGTGGTACCTCGACCTGACCGGGACCGAAGGAGTCTACGCGGGCCGATCGCTCGCCGACGTCGCGATGATGATTCGCGACGCCGTCCGAAAGGAGACGTCGCTCGGCGTGTCGATCGGCGGTGGAACGTCGCGCCTGGTCGCGAAGCTCGCGGTCGAGCACGCGAAACCGAAGCCCGACCGGCCGGCGAACGGCGTATTCGTGGTCCCGGAGGGCGAGGAGCAGGCGTTCATGCGTGGCCTTACGCTCGCGGAGCTTCCGGGCATTGGCCCGAAGTCCCGCGAGCGGCTCGATCGCGTGAACCTCCGCACCGTCGCCGACGTCCTCGCACACGACATCCCCACACTCGCGCGGCTCGTCGGCGAGCGCGAGGCCCACTGGCTGCACGATCGAGTGCGCGGGATCGACCGTACGCCGGTCGAGCATCGCGATGTGGCGAAGAGCATCAGTCGCGAAGAGACGTTCGATACGGACCTGTCGGGCGACGATGACCTCGAGCGCGAGCTGCTGCGGCTCGTCGTGCGTGCCGCGTCCGATCTCCGCTCGGATGGCCTCGCCGCCCGCACCATCACGGTCAAGCTCCGCGACGCCGACTTCAAGACGCGTCAGGCGAGTCGGACGCTACCGCATCCCGTGATCGCGGATCGCGTCATTCTCGCCACCGCTCGATCGTTGCTCGGCCGCTTACGGCGCGCGCGGCGGGTCAGTGCGCGACTCCTCGGCGTGTCACTCTCGTCGCTCGACGCGGCCGACCTCGAGACGCAGCTCGTGCTCTTCGCCGCGCCGTCGGAGTCGGTGGAGACCGAGCGAGACCGCGCCCTGGCCGGCGCCGTGGACAAGCTCCGCGCGAAGTTCGGCAGGTCGGCCATTGTGCCGGGCCGGTTGACGCAGCGGCCGTGATGCAGCGGCGGTGACCCCGCGAGCCTAACGCGGGTACAGCTCCGCCGCGCCAACGATCGTGTTCTCGGCCGACGCGTCGAAGGCGTGCCGCACGAGCCCTTCCGCCAGTTCCCTCCCCGTCATCGACCGGAGGCTGGCTCCCAGGCGGTTCGCGCCGACGACGCGCAACAGGAACCCCGCGACGTTTCCGGCAGCCGCGCCCACGCGCTCCAGCGGGCGCGACTCATCGCGCCCCGGTCCGGTGATGAACGACGGACGCGCGATCGTGAACGGTAAGCCACTCGCCCGCAGGAGCGATTCCGCGCGCCAGCGGGCCACCAGGTACGGGCTCGTCGCGTGCTCCCTCACGCCTAACGATGACAGGTACACGAACCGCGGGCGACTACCCGACGCGATCGCCGCGCGGATGAGCAACGACGTGAGCCCGTAGTCGATGCTCGCGTAGCTCTCCGCGCTCCCCCGCGCCGCCGCCGCCCGGCGCCGCGCACGCGTGGTCCCGAGGAGTGAAAAAACGTGCGTCGGTTGAAGCGCCGAGAGAGCTTGCGTCATTTCGGCATCGCCCCAGGGCGTGTTGTCCACGGCCGCTCCGGCCGCCTCGAAACGCTCACGCCACCCGTCGGCGTTCGCGGAGTCGGGGCGCACGTGCGCGACGGTTCGGACGCCCCGCTCCACGAGGAGGGGCACGACTTCTCGACCGGTGTAGCCGGTGGCGCCGGCGACGAAGGCGATCTGCACCGAGTGGCTCGTGGCGGGTGGGATCGTTTACGTCTTCGCGACTCGACGCGCGGATGAGGCCCCGGCGTCAGTCCGAGGCACTCGGCAATCCCGCGGTAAGCGCGAGTTGCACGCGCTCCACCAGTCGAGCGTTGTCGCTGACGAGCACCGCGACGAGGTTGTTCGACGTGATGAGCCACGCGGGCCCGCCCCAGGCGGCGGGAGTTCCGCGCCGCGCGATCGCCACGGTATCGATCGCCGCCACGGCGGTCGCACGCTCGGCAGCGGACGGAAACACGTAGACGTGCAGCCGCGCCGGACCGAGGGCGTACTCGATACCCTCAACCCGGAAAAGGGCGGCAGCGGGCGTCTCCTGTTTCAGCGGAACGAAGCCCGCATCTGTCAGCCGCTTCTCCACACTACACGGCTCCCACGCGCCCGCCGACACGCACGCCGCGGAATCACCCGGAGTCGCCGTCGTCGTCGAAGGCGGTGGCACGGCCGGGGGGACCGCCGCCGGCGAATCCGGAGTCCCGCCTCCCCCCTCGCCGCCGCCGCACGCGATCGCGACGGCTGCGAGCAACGCGAGGGAAATCGTCGAGGTCTCGCTCACTCGAACGTGGATCCGAAGCCGGCCGTCGCGTCGAGCTCGAACCGCGGAATCAGCGCGTCGAACGTAGACGCGTCGTCACGCACGAACTGGTAATCGCCTTCCATGTAGCCGCTCGGCGACTTCAGGATGACGAAGCTCTGGTACTCGTGCACCTTGCCGGGGGCGATGGTCGGCTGCTCGCCGATGACGCCCTCGCCCTCGACATGACTGTCTTCGCCGATCGAGTCATGAATGCGCCAGCGCCGGCCGAGGAGCTGCGCCGGCTGCTTTCCTACGTTCTCGATGCGAACGAAGTACGCAAAGACGTAGTGTCGCGCGTGGGGACGCGACTGCTCCGGCAGGTACGCGGGCCGGACAGTGATGCGAATCCCGTGCGTTTCGCGGTAGAAGAAGGGACGCCGTGACATGTCCCGGCAAATTACGAAACGCCCCCACAACAGGGAACCGTGCCCTGACCGACCGCTCGGATCGGCGGCCGACCGCTAGACGCCAGCGTACCACTCGTAGCCGCGGTCGCTCCAGTATCCACCGTTGCGGGTCGGCATGAACAGCACCCGGGTCAAATACTTCGTGCTCTTGTAGCCGAGCTTCACGGGTGAGTGAATGCGCGCCGGCGCGCCGTGGCCGGGGCCGAGGAGCCGGCGATCCATGCCGTACGCGACGATCGTCTGCGGATGGAGCGCGCTGTCGATGTCCCACGACTCGTGGTAGTCCGAGTCGAAGGACTGGAAGTCCACGTACTGCGCGTCGCTCGTTGCCCCGGCGATGCGGGCCAGGTGGCTGACCCGTATGCCGGTCCACTCGGCGCGTGCCGTCCACCCCTCGACACAGAAGTGGTCGACCTTCTGCGTGATACTCGGCAGGCGCATCAGGTCGTCGAGCGTGAGCGAAAGCGGGGTTTTCACGACCCCGCCTACTTCGAGGCGCCAGACGCCTCGCTCCGCAGCGTTCCACACGGGCATTCGCTCCGACACGAAATAGCGCGGAAACGCCCGACCGGTCAGACGCGCATCGGCGCTCACGTGGTTGCGGGATCCCGACCGGAACAACCATCGCTCGAGCTGCTCGTTCTTTCGTTCCGCGAAATGGAGCAGCGACTTCGCGCTCGCCGGGCCCGTCGAGCCGCAGGCACCCAGCGCTGCGCCCACGGCGGAACCGGCTCCCAGCGAGAGGAATCGTCGGCGGTTCATCCGTGCGTGCCTCCATCTGCGGGGGAGGATGCGGGAGCAACGCGTCGCCAGAAGAACGGCCGCGCGTTACGCACCTCGGGCGATTTGGTCGGGTCGTAGCCGCCGGTGATCATGGACCTGAGGGAGTAGGGGTCCACCGCGAACACCATGACCACGTGCACGACGGACAGGACCACGAGCGCGACCATCACCAGGAAGTGCCAGTACCGAGCCCACACGAACCCGCCAAGCGCTGTCGTGAGCGGTGCGAGCTGCACGGGCTTCCAGATCGCCAGCCCCGTGAGGACCGCGAGGGCGCCGAGGATGGGCATGGCGAAGTACGCGGAGCGCTGTAGCGCGTTGTGCTTTCCCTGCCGGGGATGGTCGCGACGCACGAACAGGTAGAACTTCACCATTTCCCACATGTCGCGGGGGTCCCCGCGTCGCGGGGCGAGGTCGCGCCACTCGCCGTGGAGATAGATGAACGCCAGGTAGACGAGACCGTTCGCGAACAACAGCCACATGGCCGCGAAGTGCCAGTTGCGCGCTCCGGCGAGCCATCCGCCGAACGTCAGCCAATCGGGGATTGGCTTACCCTCGAACGGGTAGCAGCAGAACGTCTCGCCGCGTCGGGCGAACGCCGGGTACGCGTTGAAGATGCGTAGCCCGGTCGTGACCATGAGCCCGAGCGCCAGCACGTTGACCCAGTGCGTGACGCGCACGACCCAGTGGTGGCGCGGCTTCGTCGCCGTGGCAGACGCGGGCTGCGTGCGGCCCGCGTCGTCGCCCTCCATGCCTAACGATTCATGTGCCACATCTGCCATCGCGATCTCCTGTCCTGGCGACGTCCACCTCGTTTCCGGACCGGACCATGAGCCCGGCGATTGTCCGAATCCCACTTTTCGCTCACCGGTTCCCATTTCCTCGTTCCGGTTCCCCGATCCCGGTTCCCCGATCCCGGTTCCCCGATCCCGGTTCCCCGATCCCGGTTCCCCGTTCCCTTCGCCCCACCAGGGCGGGCGAGTGACCACGCTCGCCGCTCACCCGTCTCTCATGCAACCTCAGCCGTATGCCGCCTCGTCTCACCTGCGCCCTCGCTTTCGTCTCGCTGTCGCTTCTGGCCGCCGCACCAGCCGGCGCGCAGGGGACCGTGAGCGATTCGCTCCGCGCGGCAATCCCGAGCATCGAGGCAGCGCGCGTCGCCGCACCGGCGTCCTCCGGGTTGGAGCCGAGCGAGACGAACGCGTCCGCGCGGGGGGTTGGTCGCCTGCCCATCGTCTTCTACTCGGCCCTCGCAGGGGCAGCCGGAATCGCGGCGGTACTGCACGTGGATCCCGATTCGGGCGGCTACGACGACGGGTGGACCACGGCGACCGATTTCCCCGACAAGGCCGTGCACGCCCTCGCCGCCTGGGCTATCACGACCGTCGGCGTCGACCTCGGCGCACGGCCGCGCCACGCGGCGCTCGCGGTGTGTGCCGCGGGCACGGCGTTCGAGTTCGCGCAGGGGTACGCGTCGCCATACGACATCGCCGCTGATTGCGTCGGCGCCACCGGCGCGGCACTCTGGCAGACTTGGCGCGCCCGGCGTCGCGAGCGCGCGGCGACCGCGAAAGCGGCCCGTGCTCGCCTGACGGCGACCCGGCAGGAATCGGCGCGCGACGCCTCGGAAACGGTCCCCGCCGCGAACCCCTGACGGACCCTACCGGCGCACGCGGCGTCGGCTTTCATTACGCTCCGACGCGCGGGCAGGGTGCCGGCGCGCGCCGACGACCACACTGCTCGTCGGCGACGTCCATCATCGGAATCGAGGGAGCAATGGCGGACGAGATCGACTACAAGCTGATCGGCGATGACCTGCAGGGCGTGATCATCACGCTCGACCCCGGCGAAGCCGTCGTGGCCGAGGCGGGCAGCATGATGTATATGCAGAACGGGATCCAGATGGCCACGAGCATGGACATGAGTGGCCGGGGCGGCGGGAAGTTCTTCGACAAGCTGATGTCCGCCGGCAAGCGTGTCCTCTCCGGCGACTCGTTTTTCGTTACGTGGTTTACGAACGTGGCCACGAAGCGGCAGGACGTGGCCTTCGCCGCGCCTTATCCTGGCAAGATTGCCCCGGTCGACCTGGGAGAGATGGGCGGCACGCTCATCGCCCAGAAGGACTCGTTTCTGTGCGGCGCGCGTGGCGTGGACGTGAGCATCGCGTTCTCGCGGCGCATCGGCGCGGGCTTCTTCGGCGGCGAGGGCTTCATCCTCCAGAAGCTCACCGGCGACGGGCTCGTGTTCCTGCACGCGTCGGGCACGCTCCACCCGATGGACCTCGCTCCGGGTGAGGTGCTCAACGTCGATACGGGGTGTCTCGTGGCATTCCAGCCGACGGTGGACTACGACATCCAGATGGTCCCTGGCGTCAAGACGGCGCTGTTCGGAGGCGAAGGGTTGTTCTTCGTCCGGCTGACCGGGCCCGGCCGCGTGATCCTCCAGACGCTTCCCTTCTCTCGCCTCGCCGATCGGATCATCGCGGCGTCACCGCGTGCCGGTGGCGCGCGACGTGAAGAGGGAAGCGTCCTCGGCATGCTGGGCGGCATACTCGACGGGGACAACCGCTGACGACCGTCGAGGTCACCGCCGAGTCCACCTCAATGGTGCACGAATGGCGATCGCGACGGTCAATCCAGCAACCGGGGAGACGCTTCGAGTTTTCGACGCGCTGTCCGGCGACGAGCTCGAAGCTCGACTCGAGACTGCCAGCCGAGCGTTCGCGACGTGGCGCGCGACGCCGGTAGCAACCCGAGCAGACGTCGTTCGCAAGGCGGGGGCGCTCCTCGAGCAGCACAAGGATCGATACGGGCGTCTCATGACGCTCGAGATGGGCAAGCCACTCGAGGCGGCGATCGAGGAAGCAGCGAAGTGCGCGCTCGCGTGCCAGTACTACGCCGATCACGCGAGCGCGTTCGTCGCGCCCGAACGCATCGACGACGGCGAGGTGTGGTACGAGCCGCTCGGCGTCGTGCTCGCCGTGATGCCGTGGAATTTCCCGTTCTGGCAGGTCATCCGATTCGCGGCGCCTGCTCTATGCGCCGGCAACGTCGGCCTGCTGAAGCACGCGTCGAACGTTCCACAATGCGCGCTGGCGCTGGAGCAGCTGTTCGCTGATGCGGGCGCTCCGGTCGGTGTTTTTCAGACCTTGCTGATCGGCTCCGATCGCGTGGACAAGCTGATCAAGGATTCGCGTATCGCGGCGGTAACGCTCACCGGCAGCGAACCCGCGGGGCGCCAGGTCGCGTCGGCGGCCGGTGCCGAGATCAAGAAGACGGTGCTCGAGCTTGGCGGAAGCGATCCGTTCATCGTGATGCCGTCGGCCGACATCGAGGCGGCCGCTCGCGTCGCGGTGAAGGCCCGCACGATCAACAACGGGCAGTCCTGCATTGCGGCCAAACGGTTCATCGTCCACGAGCAGGTGGCGGACGACTTCACGCGGCGCTTCGTGGATGGCATGCGCGGGCTGACCGTCGGCGACCCCATGGCGGAAGGCATCGACGTCGGCCCGCTCGCGACGCCGCAGATCGTGGAGGACCTCGAGAAGCAGGTCGCGGACACCGTTAGGCAGGGCGCTCGTGTGCTCACCGGCGGAAAGCGACGCAATGGCGCCGGGAATTACTTCGAGCCTACGGTGCTCGCGGATGTCTCGCCCGGATCTCCTGCGTACGACGAGGAGATGTTCGGCCCGGTCGCGACGGTCTTTCGTGCTCGGGACATCGACGACGCGATCCGCATTGCGAACGACACGACGTTCGGGCTGGCTGCCTCGGCGTGGACCCGCGACGACGCGGAGGCGGACCGCTTCGCGCGTGATCTGCAGGCGGGTACGGTGTTCATCAACGCGATGGTCGCATCGGACCCGCGCTTCCCGTTCGGCGGCGTGAAGCACTCGGGCTACGGCCGCGAGCTCGGCCCGTGGGGCCTCCGCGAGTTCGTGAACGTGAAGACAATCCGCCGCCAGGCACGGCCGGCGAGCGGTCAGACCGAGTAGTGAGTTGGGAGTGCGAAAAGCGAAGTGCGAAAAGCGAAGTGCGGAAAGCGAAGTGCGAAAAGCGGTGTTCGCCGTGCCCGCCGTTCGCACTCCGCCGTTCGCCTTACCGCTGAATCATTCGCCGCCACCACGACACGCGCGGCGCGGAGGGAGTTCCGTTCGCCTCCTCGGCCGCGGTGTCCTGTGCTGCCGTTTCGGCCGCGCGCATGAGCCTCCGCCACTCCGACTGCATGACCGCCGCATCCGGGAAGCGATGCTCGGTGTCCGTCGCCAGTCCCCGTCGAAGCCAGGCTGCCAATGGCCCCTCGAAATCACTCAGATCGAGCTGCCCCGACAACTGCTGCGCGAGGATCGTCGGGCCGGTCTTCCCCGGGAACGGCGGGTGACCACGGAGCACGTACACCACGATGGCCGCCACCGCGAAACAGTCCACCGCGGGCCCCTGTGCCTCGCCGAGGAGTTGCTCGGGCGCAGCGAACGCGGGCGTCCCGCTGGCACCACCCGCATCTTCACCGGTGACCTTCGCGATCCCGAAGTCGGTGATGCGCCATCGGCGATACCGGTCGATCAGGATGTTCTCGGGTTTGAGGTCCCGATGAATGATTGCATTCGCGTGCGCGGCGACGAGCGCGTCGAGTACCGCGTCGATCTGCGGCGCGATCTCCGCGAACGGGCGTGGCCCATGCCGCGTGATGAGGTCCGCCACCGAGCCGCCCTCGGCCAGCTCCATCGTGTACCACGACACATCCCCGCGCGCATCCCAGTCGTAGATCGGCACGATCGCCGGGTGCGCGAGCTGCGCCGCCAGCCGCGCCTCGCGACGAAACCGCGCGACCGCCGATTCATCGCTCGCGACATTCGGATGGAGCATCTTGAGCGCCACCTCCCGCTCGAGCGACAGATCGCGCACGCGCCACACCGTCCCGAACGTGCCGCTTCCGAGTAGCGCGAGCACGTCGTAATCGTCGCCGACCGCCCACCGCAGCCGTGCCTCCTCGGACTGCCATTCCTTCTCGGGAGCGATCCCACCGCTCACCATCACGCTCCGCGATGACGCCGCGCGATCGAACGACCGGAGCAACGACACCATCGAGCGGTGTCGCTCGCCCGGATTCTCGCTCAGCGCGCGGTCCAGCGCCGATGCGACGCTCTGCGGCAGGTCGGGACGCACGAGCCGGAGTGGCGGCGGATCGGTCGACGGGGGCAGCTCACCGGTGAGCGCCGCGAAGCACGTCGCCGCCAGCTGCCACTGGTCGCTCGCCGGTGTTGGTGACCAGCCCCCGATGGTCCACTCGGGCGCGGTCGGCGTCCACCGACGGTCGGGCGCCACGCCTGGTGGCAAGTCCGCGCGCGGAATCGCCCACTGCCAACCGAGCAGCCAGATCCGCCCCGTCGGCGCGACCCAGATGTGCTCCGGCGAGAGCGCGCCGTGGGCCGCGCCCGCGTCGTGCAAGTACGCGACCGTCGACCCCGCTGCCCGCAGCAGCCGCATCACGTACGGCACGTCCTCGGGCCCGGTGCGCCTAACGTGGGCGCCCACGGTTTCGCCTTCGATCCATCGCCGCAGGTACCCCGGGCCCCGCCGGACGTCGCGGTACTTCGTCCAGTAGTGGTACGTCGTGGGGATCGACGGATGGTTCCGGTGCCCGAGGTAGCGCGCCTCGGCCGCCAGCCACGCGTGGTGTGCCGGATCCAGCGCGGTCACGAGTGAGAGCGACCGCCCGAGCGCGTCGATGATCTCCTGGTAGTGGCGGTATTCCGCGACGACACCCTCGCCCCCCCAACGCCAATCCGGCGGCAACTGCCAGTCCGCGAGGTGGACCGGCAGCTCGCTGGTGAGTCGATTGGGGCGCGGGTGATCGGCGCTGACCCGCAGCGCGCGCACTCCGTCCACGGGAGTCAGGGCCATCGCCGTGAAGGATGCTACGCCGCAGTCGCTGCTGCCAGCGCGATGACCACGCGGGTCCCCTCCCCTCGGGCGCTCGAGACGGAGATTTCCCCACCCCACGCATCCACGAGGCTCCGACTGATCGCCAGGCCAAGCCCACTCCCGCTCGTCCGGGTCGAGAAGTGCGGCTCGAAGATCTTTGGCAGGACGTCGTCAGGGATGCCGTGCCCGTCGTCCGCGACCACGATCTCCACGCGATCCGTGTCGCGCGCGACCCGCACGTTCACGCGCGTCGCGTTCGCGAGCCGCGCATTCTCCAGCACGTTCAGCAGCACCTCTCGGAGCTCGTCACCGCTGGCGATGGCGATGATCGGCGCGTCCACGCCGTCGACTCGCCATTCGACCTCACCTTCCCCCATGCGCTCGAGCTCCGCGACGTCGCGAACGATCGCCGCCACGTCGATGGGATGCCCGGGCGGTCGTTCTGCTGGGGCGGTGCCGTAGCGACTGAACGCGCGCGCGATCTCGTCGAGCCGATCGATCTCGGCGAGGATCCTCCCGACGTTCTGGTCGAGCACGCGATCGTAATCCACGCGGCCGTCGCGGTGCGCTCGCTTGAGATGCTGCACCCCGAGCCGAATCGGTGTGAGCGGGTTCTTGATTTCGTGCGCGACCTGGCGTGCCATCTCACCCCACGCCAGCACGCGCTGCGCCCGCGCGAGCTCCGTGACGTCGTCGAGGGTGAGCACTGCGCCGGCCCCGCGCGGGAGCCTGGCCAGCCGGCCGTGAATCTGCCGGCCATGAAGCTCGAGATCGAACTCCTCCTCGTCGCTCGGCCGCTGACCCGGGCGCTCGGCTGCGTCACTCTCGACGAACTCGCGAACTCGCGCCACGAGCTCGCCCGCCGCCACGTCTTCGAGCCGCGTTCCCGGCGGCAGCGATCTCCCGAGGAGCGCGTCGGCCTGCGGATTCGCGAGGACGATGGCGAGGTCTGCCCCGACGGCGATCACCCCGCTCGCCACGTTGCGAAGCACGGCCGCTGTTCGCCGCTGCGCCTCTTCCAGCGCGCTCCGGCTGGCGGAGAGGTCGGCGGCCATCTTCCGGAACGCCGAGAACACCGGACGGAACTCCGCGAGCGGCTTTTCGGCGAGGTCGGGCTCCCGCTCGCCGGCCGCGATGGCCATCGCGGCGCGCTGTAGTGTGCCGATGGGTCTCGAGAAGGTTCGCGCGGCGATGCCGCTGAGCCAGAGCGCGGCCAGCGCGCCACCGGCCGTCGCGAACAGCACAAGGATTCCGAGGTCTCGGCGCTGCCGATCGAGCGCGAGCTCGTCGCCACGTGCTGGTGCCGCCGCCACGAGTCGTGGCGATCCGCGCCCGCCCATCGGCGCAGCCCGGTACCCGACGAGCGTCGGGACGCCGCCGAGCTCCTGCCGCGCGCTCTGCGTCACCTCGTCGCCCAGGGAGACGTTCAGCTCGACGTCCCGCGGCAGAAACCTGCCTAACGGCGCTATGTCGCCATACAGGGAATCGCTCGCCGCCCGGAGCTGGCCGTCCGCGTACAGGAAGATCGGCGAGCCGAGACGCTCCTCCTCCTGCGAGAGCTGGTCGAACCGGCGCGAGGTCGCGAACGCCCGCAACGTCTCGCGCACGAGCAGCTCGCGCGATTGGCGGTCGTCGCTCCGCAGCCGCTGATACGACCACACGGCGAACACGATCGCCGGTACGATGAAGAACCCGAACGACGAAAAGGTGAGGCGCGCCCGATAACTCTCCACCCATCGCCCGACGCGCGCGCTCGCCCACCGCACGAGCCCACCGTCCGCGGCCGCGTTCAGGGTCCAGATGACCGTGATCAACACGAGATCGAACAGCACGACGAGCACGCCCCGCTGGATGAGCGCCGCCGGCGAGCGCAGCTCCACCTCCACGTGCACCCGCGTCGGCCCACGCGACGCCGCGATCAACCAATCCCCGTGGAGCTCATGGCCGATGCGCTGCCAACGCCCCTGCCGCGCGCCCTGCGCATCCAGCGGATCCGGCGCGAGCGTGAGCGAATACGGAGGCTCCGCGGCCGCCGGCGGGGCGAGCCCGATCAGCGCGCTGAACGGATCGTCGCGAATGAGGCGCGTGCGCGGAGCCACGGTCACCGACGTCACCCGGTCGGGTCCGTGAGGAACGGCGAGCACGAGATGAACGCCGGCGGCTCCACGGCCGGGCCGGGTGACCGCCGTGCCCGCGCGGCGCGCTTCGGCGACCACCGATGTCACCTCGGTGAGATCCTGCTGGAACTCGGACAGCACGAGCGAGGCCTCCGGCCGGAGTCCGCCGTCGTCGTCCACCACCCACGTCGTCAGCTCGGCCGGGTACCCGGCGTCATCGAGGTCGGACCGGACGTACCGCTCGAGCAGCTCGGCGCGATCGTTAGGCACGTCCCCCTGCTCCAGCTCGCGCGCCATCCGCGCCAGGAGATCCAGGGCCGCGGAATCCGGCCTGCTGAGGCCGGCGACGTCACGCTCCGCGAGCTCGACTCGCTTCTTCGCCACCGTGCCCCACACGAGCGTCGTCGCGCCGCACGCGGCAACGACCGCCGCGGTCAGCACGAATCCGCGCGCCCGGCGCGAGAACGCCAGCGATCCGATCGCCAGGATCCACAGCGCGGGATACCACTCCGGCCAGCTCCCGGGGGCGTCCCAGAGCAACGGCGCACTGAGCGCGGCCACGCCGGCAAACGCCGGCGCGATCGCGGGCGACAGACCGCGCCGCCGCCCGAGCACGGCCTGCCCCGCGGATACCCCCGCGAGCAGGATCGCAACGCCGGCCAGGAAGAGCGCAACCTCCCACGCCAACCACAGGCCAGCGGTCACTCCCCACGGAGGCGGGCTGATGCCCCGCGCGAGATCCCGGAGCAGAAATGGCCCGAGCGACGCGATCACGAGGACCACGATGAACGCGATCCACCGCGACCGGAGACGCACCGGCGACCGGAGGACGGTCAGCAGCCCCAGGAGCACGAGCCCGCTGGTCAGCACGAGCGCGCCGACGCTCGCAGTGAGCGCGTGCCCCAGGGGTGCGAGGTACACAACCGGATCGAACAGCCGCGTGACGCTCGAGAACGTCGGGTTCAACGGAACGAGCGCAACGGTCGCGAGCGCCGTGGCGAGCGCCACGAGCCGCTGTGCCAGCGATGACGGACGCGACCAGCCGCCGACGAGTAGCACCGCAACGGCGATGGCCAGCACCACCGCGCCGCGCCGAGTCGCTTCCTCGACCGCGCGCAGCCGTGCCTCTGATGGCGTGATCGGCGACGGCCGGAACGCGAACAGCGTGTCCGCGCCTGACGAGACCATCGTGAAGCCGGGCGCGCCCGCCGAGTCGACGGCGAACTGGTAGTCGTAACCGCGCACCCCGGCAGCGCGTGCGACTCGGGCGTCCAGCGGTTGCGTCAGGCGGTCAGCCGGCGGGTCCGCGTGAACCAGCGCGGTCGCGACCGCGCGCGACTCACCGCGCTCGGCCGTGGCGTGCAATGTGAGGTAGAAGGACGTGAACGACGCGCCGAGACTGCCGGAGAGCGTATCTGGCGACACGCGCATCCGTCCTCCCCACGCGAGTGGACGACCCCGCCGGTACAGCACGACGCCGCGCTCGCCCACGCCGTTTGCCGAGCGATCGAGATACTCGAACGCGTCCGCGGGGTCCTCCGGCGCGTCGAGCGCGCGCGTTGCCATAGCGGTCAGGTCTGCTACCGACGCCAGGAGCGCACCCTGCAGGCGTGCGGCAGCTCCCGCTTCGACCTCCGCGCGGTACGAGTCCCATTCCTGCTCGATCCTGGCCGTCGAACGCTCCGCGACCGCCGCCGACGCGACGAACGCCGCCATTGCGGCCGCAAACGCGACGAGCCATCGCCGGGGAGCGCCCACGCCGAACCCGACCGCGAGCGTAATCGCGGTGGCAGCCGCGCACACGACGAGATAAGGTACGGACGGCGTCCGCAGCCAGAGCGCGGCCGCTACCACTGCCAGCCCGCCCGTCAGCAGCCACAGCGCCCGGTTCCACGCCGATCGCAACGCGACTTCAGCTCGTGTCGGAATGACCGCTCCCTCTCCGCTGCCCGCGGCGAAACCTCGTCGCCTCAAGGAGATGATCCCGTCGGAAGTGGTCGCGGCCCAGAAGGCCGACCCTCGCCTGATCATCCCCGTCGGGACCTGTGAGCAGCACGGCCCTCATCTGCCCCTTGGCTGCGACACGTTCATAGTGGATCGCCTCGCCGACGACCTGTCCGCGGAATTCAGCGTACTCCGCGCGCCAACGGTGGAGTACGGCGTCAACTCCGCGACCGAACGCGTGTTCGCCGGGAACGGGTCGGTACGCAAGAAGACGCTGCATCGCATGCTCAACGATCTCCTCGACTCCTGGGAGTCCAACGGCTTCGACGAGTTCATTCTCCTGACGGCGCACGGCCACGATCCGCATCAGGAGGCGTTGGCCACCGTCATCACGAAACGCGCGCGCGTTCGCGTCGTCGACATCTTCGCGGTCGGCATAACCGACTTGCTCGAAGGTCAAACCGAGGCAATGCACGGCGATGAAGCGGACACGTCCATAATGCTCTATATCGCGCCGCATCTGGTTCGCATGGAGCTAGCGGAGGATTATATGGTGTCCCGTGAGGCGCTGCGACGATACCGCCGCGGCTGGCTGCGGGTTCCCAAGGGGAGCTCCGGGTCGATCGGCCGCCCTTCGCTCGCCTCCGCCGCCAAGGGACGAGCTATATACGAGCGCATTTGCGCTAGAATCAGCGACCGCATCTTTCGGGCGCCGCCGGTGGAGGAATGACGGCGCCGGTGCCTCACGCCCGTCCAGTAAGTTATTTTACATCATTCTGTTACGGCAAGCGGCACCGGCGTGTGGTGTTCGCGCGTCACAGAACGGAAATCGACGCATGGTGTATATTGTGCCCATGAGAACGCTCACGCTCGTCGGGCTGGCCCTCGCCGGTCTCGCGGCCCCAGTGTCGAGTCAGGTCACGACGCTCGACGAGGGCAGCTTCACCATCACGGTCCGGGGCGAGCGGGTTGGGCGCGAGGACTTCCGGATTCGCAGCACGCCCGGCGCGAGCGGTCGCGAGATCGTCGCGACGGCGACGGTCACCTACAACGACCGCAGAGTGCTGCCGCAGATGCGCGCGAATGAGGACGGCGTGCCCGCACAGTACGTGGTCGAAGTGAAGAACGGGCCGAACGTCAGCGAGCGCGTGAGTGGCATGGTCGGGCGTGGACGCGTGAGTGCCCATGTGAGGACCGCGCGGGGCGAGTCCGCCAACGAATTTGTCGTATCGCCAGGCGCGCTGGTCATCGACGATGACGTCTTTCACCAGTATTATTTCATTGCGAAGAAACCGAACGGTCCCGTGTCGGTGATCGTTCCTCGTCGGAATGCCCAGGTCACCATGCGCGTCAGCGCGGCGGGCTCCGAGAACGTCACGATCGGCGGGTCGTCGATCGAGGCGAAGAAGGTCACCATCGCGGATCCGGGCGGAGCCGACCGCGAGGTATGGACGGATAGCGCGGGCCGAGTACTCCGGGTCGCAATTCCGTCGCGAGGCGTTGTGGCGCAGCGGGACGAGCCGCCGCGTTGAACCCCGGTTCGGCAGGTCGAAACGCTCCGCTCCACGCGGAGCGTTTTTCGTTGCCGGCCCCATGAAACTGCTCACTAACGTCCGCCGTACGACCAGCCAGCCTCCTGTCCAGGACCCACTTTCCATGCGATTTGCTGCTTGTGCGCTCGTTGCGCTCATGGCCGCCGGCCCCGCGCTGGCACAAACGCGAGATTCGTCAGCCGCCCCGGCCGTGCTCTCGCTGAATGAGGCGATCAGCATCGCCCGCCGAAACAACCCCACGTTCCAGCAGTCGCGTTCCGCGCGGAATCGCGCGGGTGCTGCGCTCCGGAGCTCGTACGCCGCGTTCATTCCCGACATCACCACGGGGTTCGGAACCACCTTCCGCGAAGGCGGCCAGGAAATCGTGGCCGGTGAGTCGCGAGGGGCGAGCCAGAACATCCTGACGTCCAACGGCTTCATCGACGTGCAGGCGCAGTACAGCGCAGCCACGTTCCTGGCGCCAAAGCGGGAACGAGCGAACCTGAACGCCGCCGAAGCCGACGTGAACGCCGCCGATGTGACGCTGCGCCTCAGCGTTGCGACGCAGTACCTGAATGCGCTCCAGGCACAGGCGCGAGCCGTGTTGGCGGACACGTTGCTCGCGAACGCGCAGGCACAGCTCGAGCTCGCTCGGGCACGCGAATCCGTCGGCGCGGCCACGCGCCTGGACGTCCTTCGCGCCGAGGTGGCGGTCGGACAGCAGCAAGTCGGCATCGTTCGCGAGCGCAACAACGTCGAGATCGAGAAGGTGCGACTTCTGCAACAGATGGGCGTGCAGGCCCCCATGAACATTCAGCTCACGACCGAATACCCGGTGGCGGAGCCGACGTTCAATCTGAATGAGCTCCTCGCCACGGCGCGGCGCGCGAACCCGGCGCTCCTCGCGGAACGCCAGCGTGAGAGCTCCGCAAACCTGAACCTCCGGCAGCAGCAGTCCTCGTACATCCCCACCCTGTCATTTCGCACGGGGATTTCGGGCCTGACGAGCCGGACGCAGGACATCGACGCAGCCATCGCGGGAGCGCAAGGGAACTCGCTCGACGCCGTCGCCGGATGCATGACGTCCGACTCGCTTCGCATCGGCGCCGGTCTCGCACCGCGCGGCAACTGCTCTCGGCTGGAGCTGACGCCGACGCAGATCGCCGCCATGCGGGCCGACATGGAGAAGTACCCGTTCTCGCTCGCGCAGTCGCCGCGGAGCATCTCGCTTTCCGTGTCGCTCCCGGTGTTCGACGGGCTGCAGCGCGAACAGCGCGTGCAGGAAGCGAGCGCCCTTCGCAACGACGCGCGGTATCGCGTGCGCGCGCAGGAACTGCAAACCACCGCCGACGTTACGGCGGCCCACCTCAACCTCGTGACGGCGTTCCGCACAGTTCGCCTGCAGGAGCAGAACGCCGAGGCGGCGCGGCAGGCGCTCGCGCTCTCGCAGGAACGGTTCCGCGTCGGCGCCGAGACGTACGTTGCGCTCGTCCAGGCACGAAGTGACTTCGAGCAGGCCGAGACCGACCGCATCAATGCGGTCTATGAATTCCACAGGGCCTTCGCCACGCTCGAGAGCGCGGTCGGACGCCCATTGCGTTAGGCACAGAGGAAGAGATGACCAAACGGGTGAAGTGGTCCATTGGCGGCGTCATCATCGTGGGGGTCGCGGCATTCATGGCCGTGACCGCCGCGAAGCGCGGCGACAAGGGCACCGAGGTCCGCATTGAAGCGGTCGAGAAGCGCGACCTCGTCGCGTCGGTCACGGCCAGCGGGCAGGTACAGCCGCAGACCAAGGTGGACGTCGCGGCGGACATCAGCGGTCGCATCGTCCGCCTGGCGGTCAAGGAGGGCCAGATGGTTTCTCGCGGCCAGTTCCTCCTCGAGATCGATCCGTCGCAGTACATCGCCGCCGTGCAGCGCGCCGAAGCCGCGCTGAGCGCGTCGAGGGCGCAGGAGGCACAGGCCAAGGCGAACTTCATCCAGGCTGATCGCAACTACCAGCGGTCGGCCGATATCAAGAAGGCGAACGCCCAGCTCGTGTCGGACGCGGAGCTCGAACAGCTCCGCACTCAGGCCGAGGTGCAGCAGGCCTTGCACGAAGCGGCGACGCACCAGGTTGCGCAGGCGCAGGCCCAGCTGCGTGACGCGAGGAGTAGCCTCGCGAAGACGACGATCCTCGCGCCAATGAGTGGGCGCGTGACGCGCCTCGCCGTCGAGCAGGGGGAGACGGCGGTGCCCGGCACGTTCAACAAGGACGCCGCCACGCTGCTCACGATCGCCGACATGACCGTGCTGGAGACGAACGTGAAAGTCGACGAGACCGACGTCGCCCGGGTCGAGGTCGGCGACTCCGCCATCGTCCAGATCGACGCGTTCCCCGACACCACGTTCCTCGGCCGCGTCACGAAAATCTCGAACAGCTCCGTGAAGGGCGCCACCACCGCAGCGGCAGCCGATCAGGCCGTGGACTACGAGGTAACCATTCAGCTGGTCAACGCGCCGAAAGACACGCGGCCGGATTTCTCGGCGACGGCAAAAGTCATCACGGACGCGCGCACCCAGGTGTTGTCGATCCCGATCATCGCGCTGACGGTGCGTGAGAACGAACCGCTCGAGGCGACCGATACGGCCGCCATCGCACTCGGTCGCACCCAGAGCGCGAAGCAGGTCGGGAAGCGGGACGTCGAAGGCGTGTTCATCGTCGGGACCGACAACAAAGTGAGCTTCCGGCCCGTAAAGGTCGGTATCGCCGGCGAGAAGTATTTCGAGGTCCTGTCCGGCCTCGAGCCAGGCGAGCGAATCGTGGGCGGTACCTACCAGGCCATTCGCGAGCTGAAGGACGGCGCGCTGGTTCGCGAGCCGAAGACCGACAAGAAGCCAACCCAGGTGACCAAATCGTGACGTCACAGACCACGGGTGAGCGCGCGGACGACGCGCTCGCCACGACCGGCGAACACCCACTCAGTACGACGGCCGAGCGCCAAGCCGTCGTCCAAGCCCCGGGCCAGACCCCGGACAAGGACTGGGTCATCGTCACCCGCGGCCTCAAGCGCGAGTACGACATGGGTGGTGAGATCGTGCGCGCGCTTCGCGGCGTCGACATCGCGATCCGCCGGAACGAGTACGTCGCGATCATGGGCCCGTCGGGGTCCGGCAAATCGACGCTCATGAACCTCATCGGCTGCCTCGACACGCCGAACGAGGGGGAGTACTGGCTCAACGGCATGCTCGTGTCGCGGATGAGCGACGACGAGCTGGCCCGTGTTCGCAACAAGGAGATCGGGTTCGTCTTCCAGACGTTCAACCTGCTTCCCCGCGCCACCGCGCTGCATAACGTCGAGCTCCCGCTGGTGTACGCCGGCGTCCCGTCGGACGAGCGGAAGCGCCGGGCGAAAGAGGCGCTCGAACGGGTGCAACTCGGGGACCGGATGGACCACAGGCCTAACGAGCTCTCGGGCGGGCAGCGCCAGCGCGTCGCCATCGCGCGGGCGCTCGTGAACAACCCCTCGATCCTCCTCGCGGACGAGCCGACGGGAAACCTCGACTCACAGACGTCCGAGGAGATCATGAGGGTCTTCGAGGGCCTCGCCACGCACGGGCAGACAGTCATCATGGTGACCCACGAGCCCGACATCGCGGCGCACGCGCGCCGGGTCGTGGTGTTGCGCGACGGCCTCATCGCGAGTGATGACCGGCGTGCCGCCTTCGCCGCCCGCATGGGGCTCTGAGTGAACTTTCTCGAAGCGATCCGCCTGGCGCTCACACAGATCCGGGTGCAGAAGCTGAAGAGCTTCTTCACCCTGCTCGGCGTGGTGATCGGGGTCATGTTCCTCATCGCGGTCGTCTCGATCGTCGAGGGCATGAGCCGCTACGTCGAGGAGGATTTTGCGGCCAAGATCATCGGCGTGAATACGTTCTCGCTGCGCCGCCGCCCCGATGTGAACGTCGGCAACGTGAGCGAGGAGACGTGGCGCGAATACGCTCGGCGGCCGAGGCTCTACGAGCCGGACGTCGCGGTCGCGCGTAGCGCGCTGCCGCCCGGCACCGTCTCGGCCGTCGAGAACATGACGTTCGCGTACGCGAACACGCCCCACGCGCGGCCGCGGCAGGTTCAGGTGATCGCCACGGAGGCTGACTACTTCCGAATCAAGTCGTACAATCTGACGGGTGGGCGCGTGTTCTCCTCGCAGGAGGCACAGCTCGGGGCGCCGGTCGTGGTCATCGGCACCGAGGTCGCGAGCCACTTCTTCAAGGGGCTCGACCCGCTCGGACGCGAGCTCCGCGTCGGCGGCAGGCCGTATACCGTCATCGGACTCATGGAGAAGCAGGGCAACGTGTTCGGCTTCTCGCTCGACCGCATGGTGATCGGCCCCTACAAGTCGCCGCTTTCGCGCGTCACGAATCCCCGTGGCGACATCGACGCGCTGGTCGTACAGGCGTCGTCACGCGAGGCGCTGGGCGAGGCGATGGAGAGCGTGCGCGAAGTGATGCGTGGCTTCCGAAAGCTGCCGCCAGCGCGTCCGGACAACTTCGCCCTCGAGACCGCCGACGAAGCCCTCTCGTTCTTCGACGAGCTGAAAGGCCGGCTCATCCTGTTCGGCACCGCCCTGCCGGCGATTGGCCTCGTCGTCGGGGCCATGGTCATTATGAACATCATGCTCGTGGCCGTCGCCGAGCGCACGCGCGAGATCGGCATTCGGAAAGCGTTAGGCGCGAAGCGACGTGACATCCTGTCGCAGTTCCTGGTCGAGTCCGCGACGTTGAGCGTCGTCGGCGCCGCGATCGGCATCGGCCTCGGCATCGGGCTGGCGAAGATCATCGCCGCCATCTCGCCGTTGCCGGCCAGTGTGGCGCTCTGGTCGATTGTCCTCGCGCTGGCGGTTGGTGCCGGCGTCGGCATCGTCGCCGGCATGTACCCGGCGAGCCGCGCGGCCCGGCTCGATCCCATCACGGCGCTCCGGCAGGAGTAACCCATGCGACTCCTCGACCGGCTGACGATCATCAAGGAGGGCGTCGGGATCGCGATCGATGCCATCCGCTCGAACAAGGTTCGCGCGAGCCTCACCATCATGGGTGTGGCCGTCGGCGTGTTCGTGGTCACCGCGATGGCGGCTGCGGTCCACGGGATGCGTGCGAGCTTCCAGAGCGACGTCGAGGCGTTCGGCGCCACGTCGTTCCAGGTGCGGCGCCGTGGCATCAACCTGAGCGGGTGCGACGGCACCGACGAGACGTGCCCCGACCGCCGTAACCCGGCGCTCACACTCGCAGAGGCCGCGGCCATTCGCAATCTCCCGTCGGTCCAGGCAGTCACGGTTCGGTGGAGTGACTCTCGTCCGGTCCGCTACCACGACCGGTACCTCCAGGACGTCGGCTACGACGCGTTCAGCGCCGAGTGGCTCGAGACCGACGCGGGTGACATCTCCCCGGGGCGGAACTTCACCGCCCTCGAGGAGAAGGGGGCGGCGCGCGTCGTCATCATCAACGACTCACTGCAGGCGCAACTCTTCGCCGAAGGAGACCCGATCGGCAAGCAGGTGCAGATCGCGTCGCAGCCGTTCACAGTCATCGGCGTCTACCACACGGAAGGCGGCTTCCTCAAGACCATGGATGGGCGCGGTCCCGACAAGCCGCGCGCGATCATCCCCTACGAGACCGCGCGCCGGCACCTCGGCCTGTGGGAGCGCGGCGTGAGCTTCATGGTCAAGCCGCGACCGAACCAGCAGCAGGCCCAGGTGATGGACGACGTCACCGCGCTTCTCCGAGGTGCTCGCGGGCTCCGCCCGAGCCAGGTGAACAACTTCGCGCTCATCACCTCCGAGCGCATGATGGAGACGTTCGACAAGATCTTCGGCGCGATCTTCATGGTCGGGCTCGCGCTATCTGCTGTCGCGCTGCTCGTGGGCGGCGTGGGCGTGGTCGCGATCATGATGATCTCGGTGACCGAGCGAACGCGCGAGATCGGCGTGCGAAAGGCACTCGGCGCGACGAAGGGAACGATTCTCTGGCAGTTCCTGGTCGAGGCCGCCACCCTCACATCCATCGGAGCCGTGATCGGCCTCATCGCCGGCGCAGGAGTCGCCGCGCTGATCGACCAGTTGTCGCCGATCCCGGCAGCGGTGCCGATGCCGGCGGTCGTTGCGGCCCTCATCGGGAGCGCATTCACTGGCATCCTGTTCGGAATGATGCCGGCCGCGCGGGCGGCGCGACTCGACCCGGTCGAAGCGCTGCGCTACGAGTAGCGTCCGCGCCGCGGTCGCTTAATTTCCTTGTGAATTTGTTCACAAGGCGACGGCTCGATATCCTTCACGGCCGTTCGACCGAGCGAGCCGCTCACCATGCGCTTTCTGGACGTTCTCGCGATTGCCCTTGGGCAGATCCGGGCGAACAAGCTTCGCTCGTTCTTCACCCTGCTCGGCATCATCGTGTCCGTTGCGTTCCTCGTCGCCGTGGTCGCGGTCATCCAGGGAATGAACGCGTACGTGAGCGAGAACATCGCCGGCGCCGTCGTCGGCGCGAACGCGTTTCAGGTGCGCCGCACGCCGCTTCAACTCGCGCCGATAAGCGACTCCGAGATGGATCGCATCCGGCGTCGCCCGCGCATCACGACACGCGATGCCGCGGCCGTCGCCGCTGCCCTTCCCGACGCCGAAGCCGTGAGCATCCAATCGGGGTGGCCCACGCCACAAGCTGACGTCGTCTGGCGCGAGAGAACACTCGGCGATGTCCCGATCTTCGGCATCACGCCGGACTACCAAGTGGTGCAGGACTATCGGATCGCCGAGGGGCGCGCGTTGACCGAGATCGACGTGCTGCAGCGCCAGCCTGTAATCGTCATCGGTGCGGAGGTCGCCGAGCGCCTGTTCGAGCAGGTGCAGGCGGTCGGCCGTGATGTCCGCATTCTCGGTGATCGGTTCACCATTGTCGGAGTCGTCGAGCCCAAGGGGCGCGTGCTCGGGCAGTCGTTCGACACGTTCGTGCTCATGCCGCTCTCGCGCTTCGAGATGCTCTACGGGCGCCGGAACACCTCCACGATCTCGGTGAAGATGGCGGAGGCGGCGCAGGTCGCACCCGCCATGGCCCGCGCCGAGGAAGCCATGCGCATTGCGCGCGGCCTGCGACCTAACGAGGAGAACGACTTTTCCATCGAAACGGCCGACGCGCTCGTGGCGTTCTGGAAAACGTTGACCCGCGTCCTGTTCAGCGTCATCCCGGCCGTCGTCGCGATCGGCATCGTCGTTGGCGGGATCGTCATCATGAACATCATGCTCATGGCGGTGAACGAACGGACGCGCGAGATCGGCATCCGGAAAGCGGTCGGTGCGACGCGCGGCGACATCAGTCGCCAGTTCTTCGTCGAGACGATTGCCCTGTCGACTCTGGGTGGAGCGATCGGCGTGCTCGGCGGCTGGGCGTTCGCGACCCTCATCGCGTTCGCCTCACCGCTCCCGGCGCGAGTCAGCTCCTGGTCGGTGATCGTCGCGCTCGCGCTCGGGGGAACGGTCGGCGTCATGTTCGGCGTCTACCCTGCCCGTCGCGCGGCTCGGCTGGACCCGATCACCGCACTGCGCGCCGAGTAGCGGAGAATGACGCGGACATGAGACTCGGCGACCAGCTCCGCGAGAACGTCGGCATCGCGTTCGACGCGCTCCGCACGAGCAAGCTTCGGTCGGCGCTGACGATCCTCGGCGTCGTCATCGGCGTGTCCACGGTCATGTCCATGGCCGCGATCGTTCGCGGCATCCAGCGGCAGATCGTTCGCACCATCGAGATCGCGGGGCCCACGACGTTCTACGTCGTGAAGGTCTACTCGCAGTCACCCCTCAACCCGGACGCACTGCCGAAGTGGGTCCGCATTCGCCCCGATCTGTCGAAGCGCGAAGCCGATCGGATCGCGGAGCTGCCCGAGATCTCGTACGGCGCCATCTGGGCGCAGATCGCGGCGCGCCTCGAGTACAAGGGGCAACGGAGCCAGCCGACGCAGGTCTTCGGCGCCGACGATCGGTTCACCGAAATTCAGGGTGGGGACCTCGCGGCTGGACGCTGGTTCACGCGTGCGGAGCTCGGGAGCGGCGCAGCGGTTGCGGTCGTCGAGGAGGACGCGGCGCGGCGCCTGTTCGGACGCGAGAACCCGCTCGGAAAGACCATCCGGCTCGGCGGACGGCCCGTCGAAGTGATCGGGCTCTACATCTCCCCCGAGAACATCTTCGCGCCGCAGGGCGCGGCGACGGGCGCCATCGTGCCATACCTGCTGCTCGATAGGCAGTTCACCATCGACAAGACGAGCAGTCAGTACATCGCGGTCAAACCGCGCACCGGCGTGACGGTCGAGGAGGCACAGGAAGCGGTGACAGTCCTGATGCGCGAGCTGCGACACCTTCGCCCCGCTGACCGAAACACGTTCGACATGATCACACAGGATCAGATCCTCGACATCTTCGAGAAGCTGACGGGCGCGTTCTTCCTCGTGATGATCGTCCTGTCGTCGGTAGCGCTGATGGTCGGTGGCATTGGCGTCATGGCGATCATGATGGTGTCGGTCACCGACCGAACGCGGGAGATCGGGGTTCGCAAGGCGCTCGGAGCCACGCGCAGCGACATCATGTTGCAGTTCCTGATCGAGGCCGCGACGCTTACCGGGATCGGCGGCGCGATCGGCATTGCGATCGGTCTCGGTATGGGCGGTCTCGTCACGCGCCTCATGAACGTGGACGCCGCGCCTCCGCTCACGCTCACCATTGTCGCGGTCACGGTGTCAGTGGGCATCGGGGTCATCTTCGGGCTGCTGCCCGCACAGCGCGCCGCCCGGCTCGATCCGGTGGAAGCGCTGAGATACGAGTAGTAGCTTCCGCGAATGTCCGACACGCAAGAGATTGCCGTACTCGCCATCGCGGCACACCGGGATGACGTGGAGTTGACGTGCGGCGGGACGCTCGCCAAGCTCGCCGCTCGCGGGCATCGCACGGGAATTCTCGACCTCACCGAAGGCGAGATGGGCACGCGCGGATCGGCGGCGCTGCGCGCGCAGGAAGCGGAACGCGCCGCGGCGGTGCTCGGGGTGGCGGTGCGCGAGAACCTGGGCCTTCCCGACGCCGGCATCGTCAATACGCCTGAGACACGACGGGCGATCGTCCGCGTGCTCCGTCGGCTTCGCCCGGGTATCGTCATCGCGCCGGCGCAACAGGGGCGGCATCCCGACCACCGTACCTCCTCGGAGCTCATTCGCGACGCCTGCTTCTTATCGGGACTCGCGAAGATCGAGCCCGACCTGCCGAAGCACCGGCCGCGTAAGGTTCTCCACTGCCTGTCGTACCGCGAGGATTACACGCGACCGACGTTCGTCGTGGACATCTCGGCGGAGTTCGACAAGAAGCTCGAGGCCATCCGCTGCTACGGCTCGCAGTTCGACGGCGTGACACAAGCCGGCGAGGTGTACCCGAACGGCGACCCGCTGTACGAGATCGTGCGCCACCAGGCGGCGCACTACGGCTCTCTCATCCGCACGCGGTACGGAGAACCGTATTTCACCACCGAGACGATGCGCGTTGACGACATCACCGCGCTGGAGGTATCGACGTTTTGACCGCTTCAACCGATTCGAACGCGCCGGTGTCTTACGGATCCTACCTGGCGCTCGACGAGCTGCTCTCGCTGCAGCGCCGGCGGGCCGTGCCTGAGCACCCGGACGAGCTACTGTTCATCGTCGTGCATCAGGCGAGCGAGCTGTGGTTCAAGTGCATGCTGCACGAGGTGGATCATCTCGTCGACGCGATGGAACGTGGCGAGGTGATGTACGCCGTGCTTGCGGTTCGGCGGCTGAACGCGCTCGTGCAGATCGTCGCCGCGCAGCTTACGGCGCTCGAGACGCTCCCACCGCAGCACTTCGCGCAGTTCCGTGGATATCTGGGCAGCTCGAGCGGGTCGCAGAGCGCCCAGTTTCGCGCGCTCGAGGCGGCGTCGGGGACGCGCGACCAGCACTTCATGCACGTGATTCAGGAGCACGGCGAAATTCCACCGGCCGTGCAACGCGCGCTCGAGCGTCCGACGCTGGAGCAGCTGTTCGAGCGACTTGTCGAGCATGCGGGTGCGACGCTCGAGTCGCTGTATACGGGGCCCGCTCCGACCCCGCTCTTCCTGCTCGCCGAAGGGTTGCTGGAATACGACTCCGGGTTCGCGCGCTGGCGGTTCCTGCACGTGCAGCTCGTCGAGCGGATCATTGGGCCGGACACCGGCGGCACCGGCGGGACGTTAGGCGCCAAATACCTGCAGCGTACGGTCTCGCAGCGCTTCCTTCCGCGGCTCTGGGCGGTCCGGGCGAAGTTCTTTGGGGGGCCGCGCGCCGGCGAGCCGGCCGCACGGTGATCCGCGACATCAGCGTTGCGCTGCGCGAAGGGACGCCCGAGTGGCCGGGGGACACGCCGTTCGCCTGTCGGTGGGCGTCGCAAATCTCCAAGGGCGAGAGTGTGAATGTCTCGGCCGTGATCGGGAGCCCGCACGTCGGGACGCATGCTGACGCGCCGCTTCACGTGCGAGATGGCTGGCCCGGCTCTCACGAGCTACCGCTCGACGCATTCCTCGGCGCTGCCGCAGTCGTCGACGTCAGCACGCTGTCAGGTGTGATCGAGACCGACGCGCTGGCGTTCGATCCGGCGCTGCAGGGACAGCGCTTGCTGCTGCGAACCGGGCGCTCGATTGCGAGCGGGCAGTTTCCGGCGGAGTGGCCCACGCTCAGCGAGGCGTGCGTCCGCGACCTGCTCGGCAGAGGGCTCCGCCTGCTCGGCGTCGACGCGCCATCAGTGGACCCGCGCGACAGCAAGACGCTTCCGGTGCATCACATGCTGTTTTCCGGGAACGCGTACATCCTCGAGAATCTCGATCTGCGCCGCGTGCCACAGGGCTCGTACGAGCTGATCGCGCTTCCACAGAAGCTGATGGCGCTCGACGCCGCGCCGGTGCGCGCGGTGCTGCGCGACACCAAGAGCTGACCGCGCTGGTGCCGCCGACGAGCGACTTCGCGATTCGCGCCGAGGGGCTCACGCGCGACTTCGGGGCCGTGCGCGCGCTCGACTCGCTCACGCTCGACGTCCCGAAAGGCATCGTGTTCGGCTTTCTCGGGCCTAACGGCGCGGGCAAAACGACGGCGATTCGCGCATTTCTCGGGCTCATTGACCCCACCGCCGGGCGCGCGGAAGTGCTCGGCTTCGACACCAAGCGCGACGGGACTGCGATTCGCACGCGATGTGGCGCTCTCCTCGAGCACCCGGGGCTCTATGAGCGGCTCAGTGCCGCGGACAATCTCGAGTTCTACGCGCGCGCCTGGCACGCGCCACGTCGCCAGCGCAGTGAGCGTATTCGCGAGCTGCTGACGCGCTTTGGCCTCTGGGACCGACGCGACGACATGGTGGGCACGTGGAGCCGCGGGATGAAGCAGAAGCTCGCCGTTGCCCGTGCCGTCCTGCATCGGCCCGAGCTGGTATTCCTCGACGAGCCGACGTCCGGGCTCGATCCTGTCTCGACGGTCGGGTTGCGCGAGGATCTGAGCGCGCTCGCCGCACAGGAAGGCGTGACGGTCTTTCTCACCACGCACAACCTGGCCGAGGCGGAGCGGCTCTGCTCGCAGGTGGGCGTGATTCGAGGCGGGCGCCTGCTCGCTGTCGGGAGCCCCGAATCGCTGCGCGCCCGACGCGACACGGGAGGCGTGGAGATCGTAACGCACGGCCTGCCTGACGAGATCGTGGCGCTGCTGCGAGACCGTCCCGATGTGCGTTCCGTGAGCGCGGACAACGGGCGATTGACGCTGTCACTCGCGCCAGGGACGAGCACCGCGCCGATTGTCGCATTGCTCGTTCAGCACGATGTTGACGTCGAGGAAGTTCGCAAGGCACGCGCCACGCTCGAGGATGCGTTTCTCGAGCTCATGGGGTCCGACGCCAACGCGAACGGAGGGCGCCTGTGATTCGCGACATCTGGACGGTGGTGTGGAAGGAGTGGCGGGAGTTCCGCGATCAGCTCCTGTCGCTGCGGCGTGGCGGGCTCTCGGCGCTCATTCTCGCGCTCATCCTTGGCGTGGTGGCGCCGGTGCAGCTCGGACCCGAATGGGTACAGTCGAAGATCATCGTGGCGTACTGGCCGTTCCTCGCCGCGACAATGGTATCGTCGCTCATCGCCGATTCGGTTGCGGGAGAGCGGGAGCGTCACACGCTCGAGACGCTGCTCGCGAGCCGACTCTCCGACTCCGCCATCGTCATCGGCAAGATCATCGCCGCGGTGCTCTACGGTCTCGGGTTCGCGGTGGCGAATCTCGTCCTCGGGCTGATCGCTGTGAACATTGCGCATCCGGAGAGCGCGCCGATCCTGTTCGGCGCTCAGCGCCTCGCCGCGACCATCGTCCTCACGATCCTCGCATCGCTGCTCATGGCGGGGATCGGGGTGTTCATCTCGCTGCGGGCATCGACGGTCAAGCAGGCGCAGCAGGCCTTTGGGATCGCGATCATCGTGCTGACGATGGGTCCGCTGCTCGCGTTCAATGCGCTTTCGCCGGAGATGCGGTTTCGGTTGGCAACGCGCGTGGGCGCCCTCGGTGAAACGAGGGTCGAGGCGTACGCGGTTGCGATCCTGACGGTGCTCTCCGTCATCGTGATCGGGGGCGCGCTGGCGAGGTTCCGGCGGGGAAAGCTCGTTCTCGACTGAACCGGTCGGGGAGGTCACGGTACGACCCTTCGGTCGACGAGAGTGGCTACACCGGTTTGCTCGTCGTAACGCACCTCGTGTCGCGTCCACCGGACGCATTCCGCCCGACAATCTCCCGTGCCCACGTCGATCTCGAACAACCAGGTCGTTCCAGAGCGGCGCGCGCGGTAATGATTGCCCGTTCGTGGTCCTATGTCCTGCGCTGGTTCTGCCACGATGACACCCGGCAGGACTCTGTACTGCGCGAGAGCCGCTGGCAGGTGCATTGCTCGCTGGAACTCCAGACGCACGCGGTACCACATCTGCGTCGTGTCGGTTCCTCCGAGGCCTCGCAGTTCCAGGTGCGTCGGCCGCGCTGCCAGCCCTGCGTTCAGGGTGTCGAGCTGCGCAACACCCGTTCGACCATTGTCCAATTCCCACGTCCGCCAGTGAGTGCGGCGTAAACGCCCTGCGACACGCCTAACGGCAGCAGCCGTTGGGCGATCGACAACGAGATCCGCGGCCCAGAACTGGCCCTCCGCGGGAGCTGTCGCGAGTGTGGGGAATTGAGCCCGGACACCGCGCAAGGCCGACGCCGCCCGCGCGACCTCTGCGCTATCGAGGAACGGCCGCGCGTCGGCACCCTGTAGGGCCACCGCGGCTTCGCCAAACGCGTCAAGCGATGCCCGCGATCGCGCCTGGTGCGCATCGAAAGGTTGCGAACAGGCAGTGACAGGTCGTAGAACGTCAAGCAGTGCGGCAGCGAAGACGCAGCGCAAAAAGGGCCGCCGTAGCGGGAGCAGTTCGATCACGAGACTAGCGCTCCGGATAGGGCCTCGTAGCCGGTCGGTTCGCATGCAGGCTAAACAACAACGCCGCATACCGCGAGACTGCGCCGTTGACGCCGCTCGGCTTCCCACCGTCGTCCTCAGGAGATTCGTGACCATCGCACGCTCGCGCGGGTTGCGAACAACATCGGTATAGTTCCGGCCGCCCGCTGAGTGTATGGCGAAGCCACCTGCGTTCTTCAGCCGAGTTGGCCCTCTCGAGGTCCGCTCAAGGTGGAGCGATTTCCGCCCGGCGGTTTGCTGCGGTATCGTGAACGGATATATTGACTTATGCCACAGCCCGTCTATCTCGACCACGCGGCAACCACCCCCGTTCGCCGCGAGGTTTTCGAGGCTATGGAGCCCTTCTACGGCCCACGCTTCGGAAATCCGTCGAGTGTCCACCGATGGGGGCGTGAGGCGCGCGCCTCGCTCGACGAGGCGCGTGAGCGCCTTGCGCGCTGTATCGGGGCCCAGCCGGACGAGGTCTGCTTCACCTCTGGCGGAACCGAAGCAGATAACCTCGCCGTGCTCGGGCCCCTCCGATCGCAGCGTGCGAAGGGTCGGAACGTCATTGCGGCAACGCCTATCGAGCACAAGGCCGTCCTGGCCACCGTGCACTACGCGGCGCGTGACGGCGTGACGGAGCGCATGCTCCCCGTCACCTCGGACGGTGTGATCGACATGGACGCAGCCGCCGACCTGATCGACGACAGCATCGCCGTGTGCACGGTGATGTGGGTGAACAACGAGACCGGCGCCATTCAGCCCATTCCCGAAGTGGCGGAGCGCGTGAAGGCGCGTGGCGGCGTTATGCACACGGACGCCGTGCAGGCGTTCGGCAAGATCGACATCGACCTCCGGACGCTACCGGTCGATCTGCTCACGGTCTCGGGGCACAAGATCGGCGCGCCCAAGGGGATCGGCGCGATCTTCATTCGTCGCGGCACCAAGATCGATCCGCTCTTTCACGGCGGCGCGCAGGATCGTGGACGCAGGCCGGGGACTGAAAACGTCGCCGCGGCGGTGGGGCTCGCTCGCGCGGCGGAGCTCGCGGTCCAGGAGCGCGAGGCTGAATGCCAGCGCTTGGGTGCGCTCCGCGACGAGCTCGAGGCCGGGCTGGTGGCGAAGATCCCCGACGCGGTGGTGCATGCGCGCGGAGCGCCGCGGGCCCCGCACATCCTCAACATCTCCGTGCCTGGCACGGACAGCGAGTCGCTGCTCATGGCGCTCGATCTCGCTGGGGTCGCGGCGTCGTCGGGATCCGCGTGTCAGAGCGGGAGCGTAACGCCGTCACACGTGCTCAAGGCCATGGGCGTACGCCCGGAGCTGGCCGTCGCCGCCGTGCGCATGAGTCTCGGCTCGCTGACTACGCCGGAGTCCGTCGCGCGCGTGGTCGAGCTCTTTCCCGCGCTCATCGCGAAGGCGCGCCGGCTCTCGGGAGTCGCGAGCTGACGATGCGCGAGCAGGTGCTGGTCGCCATGTCCGGCGGCGTCGATTCATCGGTGGCCGCGGCGATGCTCGTCGAGCAGGGCTACGACGTCGTCGGCGCGACGATGAAGTTGTTCTGCTACGGCGACGACGTGCCCGACCGCCCGTGCTGCTCGCTCGACTCGATCAATGACGCGCGCCGGGTGTGCGATCGGCTCGGCGTGCCGCACTACGTGCTGAATCTCGAGAGTGCATTCGGTCACGACGTGATCGATAACTTCGTCTCGGAATACGCCGCCGGACGAACGCCGATTCCGTGCGTCCGCTGCAACACGTTCACGAAGTTCCGCGATCTCCTGCACAAGGCCGACGCCCTGGATGCCGCGTGGATCGCGACGGGACACTACGCGCGCACGCGGAGCGGCGAGCTTCTGCGCGGCCGCGACCTGGGGAAGGACCAGAGCTATTTCCTGTGGGGGATCGACCGCGCTGTCGTCAGGCGAATGCTGCTGCCGGTCGGCGAAATGACGAAGCCCGAAACGCGCGCCCGGGCCCGGGCTCTCGGGCTCGACGTGGTGGCCGACAAGGTCGAGAGCCAGGACATCTGCTTCGTGCCCGATGGCGACCACGCGAAGGTGATCGCGCGCCGCCTCGGCAGCGACACGCCCGCCCTCGCGCACGGCCCGATCGTGCTCGCCGACGGGACGGTCGTCGGCGAGCACGATGGCTACGCGCGCTACACGATCGGCCAGCGCCGCGGCGTCCCCGGTGGCTTCCCCGCGCCGATGTACGTGGTGGCGATCCGCCCGGCCGACCGCGCCGTGGTGATCGGCCCGCGAGAGGCGCTGTTAGGCAGCGGGGTGATCGCGCGTGAGTTCAACTGGCTCGTGGACCCGCTGCCGATCGGCTCCCACGTGGAAGTGCAGGTCCGCCACCGCGCGCGCGCGACACCCGCGGAGATCGTTCGCGATGACGATGGCGAGATCGAGCTCGCGCTCGAGGAACCGGTGTCCGCGATCACGCCGGGTCAGTCGCTGGTGCTGTACGACGGCGAGCGGGTGTTAGGCGGAGGCTTCATCGAGCGCGGCGGCGGAGCGGTGCGGACTGCGCTGCCGGTGTTAGCTGCATAACGACAGCTAGCAGCTAGCAGCTATCAGCTGATACCAGCTCGGCGCGTTTGGCCCGGCGTGGCGGCCCGGTCGGAACGACGATGGGACGGATGACGCGGAAACGGCCGGATAACACCTCCGCACGGAGGCCGCGGCGCGCAACGAGCCTGAACTGATGAGGGAGAACCGCCACCCGGGACGCCACCGTCCCCAAGACCTGCCCAGACTCCCGACTCCCGATTTCCGATTTCCGACAAACGATCCGGCCGCTTCCGCCCCGTCCGGTCCAATCGCAGTTCCGACCGGGCGCCCACGCCGGACCGTCGTCGCGCGAGGCGTCCTCGCAGTTCTCCGCGGCCCTTTCCGAGGCCGCCGCTGCCGCGCCCTCTGCGTCCGCCCGATGGCGCGATGAGATGAAAGGATGCGTTAGGACTCTGACCCCTAACGCATCCTTGTATTGCTGATAGCTGATAGCTGCTAGCTGATAGCTTCAGTACTTCAACCCCCCCGCCTCCGCGAACTCGCGCATCATCCGCTCCTGTTCTTCCGAGAGCTTCTCCGGCACCGTCACCTGCACCTCGATGATCAGGTCGCCGCGCTTGTCATCCTTCGCGATCCCCTGACCGCGCACGCGGAAACGGCGGCCGGACGCAGTGCCAGCCGGAATTCGAATCGCGACGCGCTTTCCTTCGAGCGTGCGCACGCTGATCTTCGAGCCTAACGTCGCCTGCGCGATGTTGATCGGGACGGTCGCAATGAGATCGAGCCCTTCACGCTTGTAGAAGCGGTCGGCCTGGACCTGCAGCGTGATGTCGAGGTCTCCCGGCGGACCACCAGCCGAGCCGCGTCCTCCCTGCCCCTTCAGGCGGATGCGCGTCCCCGTGTCCGAGCCGGCCGGCACCGTGATCAGCACCTTCTTGCGCGTGCGAACCTCGCCAGTGCCGCCGCATTTGACGCAGCGCTCGGACGGGATCTGCCCCTTCCCGAGACACATCGGGCACGGGCGGTTCACGGCGAACCCACCCTGACCGAACGAGATCACACCGCGGCCATTGCACTCCGGACACACCTTGACCGTCGCACCGGGCGCCGCACCGCTGCCGTTGCAGACGTCGCATTCCTCGGTGACCTCGAGCTCGATCGGGACCTTGCCGCCCTGCGCCGCAACGCGGAACGGGACCTCGAGGATCGTCTCGACCGTCTGGCCTCGCTCCTGTCGTCGGCTACGGCCAGCGCCCGGCCGTTCACCCGCGGCTCCGCCGAACATCGACGCGAACAGGTCACCGAGCCCGCCAATACCGCCAATGTCGAAGTCCTGGAAGCGAAACCCGTTGGCGTCGGCGGCACCCGCCCCTGGCCCCGGACGCGCACCGCCCGACGGGCGCGCACCCGGGCGCGCTCCACCGAAACCGGTGAACGCACCAAGCCGCCGCATCTCGTCGTATTGCTTTCGTTTCGCGGGATCGCCGAGGACCGTGTACGCCTCCGAGATCTCCTTGAATCGCTCCGCGGCCTTCGCGTCGTTCGGGTTCTTGTCCGGATGGTGCTTCGCCGCCAGACGGCGGTACGTCTTCTTGATCTCGTCCTGTGACGCCGACGACGAGACGCCGAGTACGGCGTAGAAGTCCTTCGTTTGCGCCATGAATCAGGCTCGTGGCAGCGTCAGCCGTTCCACTGCTTCACGACAACACGCGCCGGACGAAGCAAGACGCCGTTGAACACGTACCCACGCTGGTAGACTTTCGAGACGAGGTGGTCATCCTCTCGCGAGAGCGCCGGCTCCGTCGCCACGGCCTCGTGCACCTTCGGGTCGAAGGGGTGATCGACGGGGTCGACGACCTCGAGCCCGTGCCCGGCGAGCGACTTCATGAGCTTGCGCTCCACCATCTCCACGCCCTGAACGACCGTCGCCGCATCGGTGGTGTTCGCGTCGATGTGGGCGAATCGCGCCAGGTCGTCGAGCGCCTCGATCATGCCCCGCACCATCTCGCCCTGAGCGCGCCAGCCAGCCTCCTGACGCTCGCGCACGGCCCGTTTCCGGAAATTGTCGTACTCGGCCGCCAGGCGCAGGAACTTGTCCCGCTCCTCATCGACCTGACGCTTCCAGTCGGCCCGACCCGAGAGGTCGGCCACGTCGCTCACCGTGTCGGGGGCACTGCTGCCGTCTCCCTGTTCGGTCGCCGGAGCCTGCTCGGTCGGTGGACTCTGCTGGTCGAGATCCTCCCCGCCGACCGACGCGCTCGCCCCGAGGTCGCCGTCGAACGTCTCCTCGGTCTCGACTGGCTCGGTCTGCGGATTGTGTTTCTTATGTCTCATTGAACCACGGCTGAGTGTCTGGTGAAATGTCTTCGCGCCGCGATCGGCATGCAACCGAAAGCGTGGGGACAAGCTGAAGGCAAGTAAGTTCGGGCAACGCCCGTGCCCCGTACGCCTGCCGATGCGGCAGCGACCACTTCAATCGGCCACCAACCGACGAACCATATCGAGCGCCGCCTGCGTCGCCCGATAGCGAATTTCGGCCCTGTCTCCCACCAGCCGAGGTCCCCGCGCCCTCGCCGTGTCACCGCTCGCCACGGCGATCCAGACGAGCCCCACGGGCTTCTCCGGCGTTCCGCCGTCAGGCCCGGCAACACCGGTAATGCCGATACCGATGTCCGCACCGGTGCGCCGGCGCGCGCCGTCAGCCATAGCCAGGGCCACCGGCTCGCTTACCGCCCCGTGTTCCGCGATCAGCTCGGCGGGTACGCCCAGCAGCGCGGTCTTCACGGCGTTCGAGTAGGCGATCACACCGCCGTCCACGACCGCGCTGGACCCCGGAATGGCCGTCAGCCGCGCCCCCAGGAGCCCACCCGTGCAGCTCTCGCCGACCGCGATCCGAAGGGTGCGCGCCTTACACAACCCGAGCACGGTCGCCGCCAGATCATCGCGATCCTCCCCGTAAGCGTGCGGCCCGACCCGCTCACGCAGCGCGCCGATCGCGGCGGCGAGGGCGTCATCCGCAGCATCTGGCGGTAGGTCCCGCACGGTGACTCGCAGATCGACGCCATCCTGGCCCGGTAGGTACGCGAGTGAGAGCCCGTTGACCCCTGTAGCGAACGGTCCGAGGCGCTCCACCAGATGTGACTCGGCAATGCTCGTCGTCCGCAGCGTTCGGGAGCGCACGACGCGCCGCTCTCCGCCGAGCCGCCGGGTGAGCACCGGGAGCAACGCATCGCCGACCATCCCGCGCATCTCGCGCGGGACGCCGGGCAACATGGCACACCACCGACCGCGATCGTCCTCGATGAAGATGCCGGCCGCGGTGCCGTGCCGATTGTCGAGCACTTCGGCACCGGCGGGAATCATGATCTGAACGCGGTTCGTGAGCGGAATCTCTCCGCGGCCGCGGTCCTTCCACAGCGCACGCAGCGCCTCCCAGCGCGCCTCATCAGGCACGAGCTCGCGTCCGAACAAGGTCGCGATCGCCGAGCGGGTCAGGTCATCGCTGGTTGGACCAAGACCACCGGTGGTGATGACGGCGCCCGTGCGCTCGAGGGCATCACGCACCGACGACGCGATCTCGCTCGCGTCGTCGGCTACGGTGGCGCGGCGAACCACCGACACCCCGAGGGCAGCCAGCTCCCGCGCGAGGTACGCGGCGTTCGTATCGATCGTGAGTCCGAGGAGCAGCTCGTCCCCGATGGTGATCAGCTCGAGTCGCATCGCGCAAAGATGCGCGCGACGGCGCCGGGGGACTACTGGCGGGCTTCGTTTGGCGCGCGCCGGCCGAGCAGGTATCCGTATCGCCGCGCGTACAGGCCAAGCGAATAGAGCGTGAGCGCGACCGCTCCGGTCATCGTAACGACGCCGACGATGCCGTTGAACATTGCGAAATACCGCCACGCGCTGGAGGTCCAGCCGTATTCGGTCGCCGCGGCGGCGGCGCCGAACCAGAAGAACACGGCTCCCGCCCACGTGGACTGGAAACCGGTCTTCCACTTCGCCGGTCCGATCGCGGAGATGATCACGCCCCGCCGCGCGGCATACTGCCGAAAGACCGTCATGAGGAGCTCGCGGCCGAGCACGATCAGGACGATCCAGAGCGGCAGCCCGACGAGACCGAAGGGCGCAACGAGTGGCCACGCCGTATGCCCGTCGGCGATGACCGGACCGACGACGCCCGGGGTCGCCCACTCGGCGCGCACGGGAAGCGATGCGCCGAGCGGCACACCGCGCATGAGCCAGTACATCGGGCCGAGCGTGCAGAGGAGCAGCAGCTTGTCGGCGAGCGGGTCGAGCAGTCGGCCGAGGTCCGTGACGAGGTTCCGCGAGCGCGCGAGCTTCCCGTCGTAGTAGTCGGTGATCGCCGCCGCGAGGTAGAGAATCCACGCGGCGAACCGGACGCGCCACGACGGGACCAGGATCATGGCGGCGATCAGCGGCGCGGCGGCAATGCGGGCAACGGTGATCGCGTTAGGCAGGTTCACGTCGACCTCGACCCGGGTCGCGGCGCCACGGCCAACGCGCTACGCCAGCGACTTGAGGACCAGTTTACTGACGGCCCTGAGCGTGTCGAACACGCCATCACCGCTCACGGCCACTGCCTCGAAGTATGTCGCCCGTTCCACCCATTCGCCGCTCGGGATCTGCTCGACCAGGTTCTCCCCGGCGTGATACGGGTCGGGCACGACGCGCTGGCGCGCCCCGTCCGAGACCTCCCACCCCGGATTCAGCTGTGCTTGCAGATCGCGCACCGGCGCGGCGTTCGGCAGGTCACGTTTGTTGTACTGAATGACGAACGGCATCTTCGTCAGGTCGTACCCGTACTCCGCCATGTTGTCGTACAGGTTCTGCATCGACTCCTGGTTCGCCTCCATTCGCTCCATCTGCGAGTCGGCGACGAACACGATGCCGTCGACGCCCTTGAGGATGAGCTTCCGGCTGGCGTTGTAGTACACCTGCCCGGGGACCGTGTACAGGTGGAACCGCGTCTTGAATCCCCGGATCGTACCGAGGTCGACGGGAAGGAAGTCGAAGAAGAGCGTGCGCTCGGTCTCCGTCGCGAGCGAGATGAGCTTGCCGCGTGTGCTCGGGGACACCTTGCCGTAGACGTGCTCGAGATTCGTCGTCTTCCCGCCCAGACCGGGGCCGTAATAGACGATTTTGCAGTTGATCTCGCGCGAGGCGTAGTTGATCATCGACATCGGTTCGGCCTCGCGTTACTGGAACAGGCGGTCGATCTCGTCGTCGGCATCGGCGAGAATGTTGGGCTGGCCGGAGCCCGCCTGGCCCCGGCTGAACACGGCGTCGAACAGCTTGGACAGATCTTCAACGGTCTGCCGCATCTTCAGGCGTACGAGCCCCAGGGTGGTTCGGTTATCGAACAGGACGACGAGGATGACCCGCCGCGCGACATCCGCGAGCAGCATCGACTCCCGTTCGCCCTGGTGAAAGAGCGTATTGAAATCGGTCTCCCCGATGAGCTTCGCCAGCTGATCGTTCGCGCTGAAGTCCGCCGCGGTGAGCGTGGCGAACGCCGTAGCGTCGAAGTTCGGCCGCTCGCCGACTGTCGTGACGAGCTGCCCACTGCGATCGACGAGGAGCGCGCAGCGGGCGTTGCTATCGTACAGGAACCGTTGCAGTAGCTGATTGATCGCCCCGAAATCGTCCTCGGTAAACGACCAGCTCGTTGCACCTACGGGCATTGCTCTCGTGGTTGGGCCGATGCGTCAGGCCAGTTGGCGCTCGACCCGATCGAGGAGTCGGCGGGCGCGGCGCTTCAGATCCGAGCGCTGCTCCCAGCGGATGTAATCCTTGAGCAGGCTCGCCGTTTCCGGCGTGCGCTGCCCGCGCAGATACGTCAACGCGGCAAATCGACGCAGCGGACGCGCATGAAACAGGTCGCGCCTCCGGACATGCTGCTCGCGACTCCACACCACGAGGCCGACAACGAACCCCGCAGCGAACCCCACGGCGGCGAGACGAGCCTCGCGCACGTCAGGCCATCTCCCGGCGCGCCGAAATCGCCTGAGCGATCGTGACGCCGTCGGCGTACTCGAGATCTCCACCAACCGGAAGCCCCCGCGCAATGCGTGTAACGGCAAGCCCATACGGCGCGAGCTGGCGCTGGACGTACAACGCGGTGGCCTCCCCCTCCAGACTCGGGTTTGTGGCGATGATCACCTCGCGAACCCCACCCTGGGACACACGGGCGACCAGCCGATCGATGGTGAGATCCTCGGGCCCAACACCATCAAGCGGTGAAAGTCGGCCCCCGAGAACGTGATACAAGCCGCGAAACTCACCGGCGCGCTCGATCGCGCCGATGTCCGACGCTTCTTCGACGGCACAAATGAGCGCGGCGTCACGTTTCTGATCGCGGCAGATTCCGCACAGGTCCTCCTCCGAGAGGTTGAAGCACCGTGCGCACGGCCGCACCCGCTCGGCGAGCGTGACCAGCGCCGACGCGAGGCGCTGGGTGTACTCGGGCGGCTGGCGCAGGAGGTGGTACGTCAGCCGAAGTGCCGTCTTCCGCCCGATCCCGGGAAGACGGGAGAGCTCGGTCGCGAGTTCGTCGATCGCCGACATCACAGGGACCCAAACGGGAGGGGAGAACCGGAACGGCTCGCGGGGTCCACGGTTCCCGGTTCCCGGTTCCGGGTTCCCATTCTCGCACGCCTCAGAACGGAAGCTTGAATGGCAAGTTCATGCCTCCCGCCAGCTTCCCCATCTCTTCCTGGGCAATGTCGGCGGCCTTCTTCTGCGCCTCGACGACCGCCACGAGCACGAGGTCCTCGAGCATCTCGACGTCGGCGGGATTCACGACGGTGGGATCGATCTTGATCTTCCGGACTTGCCCTTTGCCATCGGCCTCGACGGAGACCATGCCGCCGCCGGCCGTAGCGCTGACCGTACGGGCCTCGAGCTCATCCTGGATCTGCTTCAGGCGGCTTTGCATCTGCTGCGCCTGCTGCAGGATCTTCATCATATCGGCCATCGGAATCGCGCACGCGAGGGAGAGAATCGAAAAGCTACCCGGCGCTTCCGTTCCATCGCAAGCGCGGATGCCAGTGAGAAGTACGCGGTGCCTGACCACTTGCACCACGGCTTGAACCGCTCGGCGATTACCTCACTCGAGCAGTTCCAGGTCCAGCGCATCGATTGCCGCGCCGAGGACGGGATCGCGCTTGCGGAGCGACGCCATGCGTTGTGCGCGCATCTCGTCCTCGGTGACACGCCGCGGCGCCGCGCTGGTGCCTTCGGGGCGCGTGATGACAATGCGCTCGACGCTGGGGAACACGTTCTTCACGATCGCGACCAGGTCGCCCTTCGCGAGCTCGAGCGCCTCGGCGGATGGTGCGTCCTCGGCGCGAACGGTGAGCACGCCCGCGGCGGTCATGGCCGACGGAATCGCGGTCTCGAGGAACGGGGCGAGCACCATCCGATTCGCTCGCACGGCCGCGACGACGTCATCCCACCGCTCGGTCACGACGTTAATGCTCGGCACGCCGGCGATGGCGGTCGGCGTGACGCGTACTTGCGTGGTAGTGCGGGCTCGAGTGGCGACGCCCCCCTGCATCGCGGCGTCGCTCTGCGTGTGCGCGCGCGGCGTCGTGAAATCGCGGGCCACCGGTGGCGGCGGCGCCGGTCGGTCGGCACCTGTCGTCGGACTGCCAGCAGCCCGCCGCGGCGTGTCGTCAGGCGCACTGCCGCGGCTCCCCGCGCGTGGCGGAGCGGCACCGGCGTGAGGGGGCTCGCCGCCTGACCGCGTGCGGCCCGACGATCCGCCATCGCCGAGTGTCCGAAGTACGTCTTCGATGGCGACGGTGCGGTCGAGTAGCGCGAAGCGAACGAGCAAGGTCTCGACGAGCAACTGTTGCTGCCCGCTCTTTCGGAATCGCTGCTCCAGCTCCCCGATGGCGGAGAGCATGCGCAGCAGGTCGGCCGCGCTGATCCGGTCGACGCGTTCCTCGAGCGCCGCGCGCGCGCGCTCCGACACCTCGACGGACCGAGACCCGAGCGTGACGGCGAGCTGTGCGCGCAGCATGTCGGCGAGTCCCGTGAGGAACGTGCCGAAGTCGATGCCGAGCTCGCTCAGGCGCTGGATGGTGGGAAAGACGTCACCCGCGCGGCGGTCCGCGATGATGTCGAGCACGGCGAGATACTCGTCCTCGGCGACGAGCCCCAGGGCGTCGCGCACGCGCTCCGCAGTGAGCGCGCCCTCGCCTAACGACAGCGCCTGGTCGGTGAGGCTGAGCGCGTCTCGCATCGAGCCGTCCGCGGCGCGCGCGATCATCGCCAGCGCTTCGGGCTCCGCATCGATCTTCTCGGCTTCGAGCACGCTCTCGAGGCGTGCGCGAACGTCTGCGGGGCCGATGCGCCTGAAATCGAATCGCTGCAGACGACTCAGCACGGGCGCCGCCGCCTGCGCGATCTTCTGCGGCTCGGTCGTCGCGAACACGAACACGACGCGCGGGGGCGGTTCCTCGAGCACCTTGAGGAGCGCGTTCCACGCCTCGCGCGTGAGCATGTGCGCCTCGTCGACGATGTACACCTTGTATCGGTCGTCGCCCGATGGCGCATACATGGCCCGCTCGCGGAGATCGCGCGCGTCGTCGACCCCGCGGTTCGACGCCGCGTCGATCTCGATCACGTCGAGGCTCGCGCCCCCACTCCAGATGCGCTGACACGACGTGCACACGCCGCACGGCTCGCCATCGGGCGACCGGTTCTCACAATTCAGCGCCATGGCGAGCACGCGCGCGAGCGTGGTCTTTCCGACGCCACGCGGCCCGCAGAGGAGGTACCCGTGCGCAACGCGGCCGCGCGCGATCGCTCCCTTGAGCGTGTTGGAGACGTGGGACTGCACGGCCACCGACGCGAAGTTACGCGGGCGGTACTTGCGCGCGAGAGCCAACATGGACCTGGGACCTGGGAACCGGAGACTGGGAATCCGAAACGATACGTTCTGATGCGACGGAGCCCCGTTCGGTGCCACCAGGCATCGGAACGGGGCTCCGAATTTCTCGCGCGCCGACCGCGCGTTCAAGCGATGTGTCGCAGATGTGCCGGACGGCCGGTCATCACCGCGACGATACTCCAGGTCTGACGAAGCGACGAAAGACACCACATGCCGCTGCTACCTTCGGGGTCCTGACGGAGTTAGCGGGCTCGCGCCCTTCGGGACCTGGAGCACCGGGAAACCTAGCCGGTCGCGCGAGGCGATTCAACCGCGCTCGGTGAGCGCGACGTGGGCGCCCGCTCGAGCACGCTCCGCACGACCGCCGCGGCCGCCTCGACATCGCCCATGGTTACGTCGAGATGCGTCACCACGCGGACGCGGCGCACCGACCATACACTGACGAGGACACCCTGCTCCGCAGCCTGGCGGGCCACTACCTCAGCCGTCGTACCGGCCGGAAGGTCTATCATCACGATGTTGGTATCGGGCGACACGAGCGTAGCGCCACCAGCATCTCCCACGAGCTCGGCGAAGCGGCGCGCGTTCGCATGATCCTCAACGAGGCGATCACGATGGTGGTCGAGCCCGTACAGCGCGGCAGCCGCCAGGACGCCCGACTGCCGCATCGCCCCACCGAGGCGTTTGCGTGCGAACCACGCGGCGTCGATGAACTCCCGAGTTCCGGCCAGGGCCGCGCCTGCCGGCGCACCGAGCCCTTTCGAGAACGATACCATCACCGTGTCCGCGCACCCTGCATACTCCGCGACTGCGACGCCGGTGGCCGCCTCCACGTTCCACAGGCGAGCGCCATCGAGATGGAGCGGAACGCCCAGCGCGGCAACGACGTTCGCGATCTCGCGGAGTCCGGCCAGCGGCGTGATGGCACCCCCTGCCCCGTTGTGGGTGTTCTCCACGCTCACGAGCGCCAGCGGGGGCGTGTACCGTGACGCCGGTCGAGCCGCGCGCTCGAGGTCCGCGGCGTCGAAGACCCGGGACGTCGTGGGCACGAAACGCGGCTGGACCCCCGCGATAGCGGAGGCGCCAGCCGCCGTGAGGTTCACGACGTGCGAGTCCGCATCGATCAGCATCTCGGAGCCCGGACGCGCATGCACCATGATGGCGGCGAGGTTCGCCATGGTGCCGGTGGGAAAGTAGAGCGCCGCCTGTTTCCCGAGGAGCGCTGAGATGCGGCGCTCCAGCTGCCGCGTTGTCGGGTCACCGTCCAGGTGGTCGTCGCCAACCTCTGCGGCGGCGAGCGCCACGCGCATCGGTGCCGTGGGACGGGTCACGGTGTCACTGCGGAGGTCGATCGGCATGGCGCGGAAGTTCGCCTGCCCCGCCGATCGATGGAAGCAGCCCGGCAAAAGACATGGCGGCCCGGCCGCGGATCGTCCGCGGCCGGCCGCCTAACGTGTCCAGCCTTCGTTACGGCTTCTTGACGCGTACCTTCGGCACGGTCACGGTCGCGGTGTCCTTGCGGACATCGACGTTAGGAACCGTCACCGTGGCCGTATCCCGAACCACGTCCACGTCGGGCGTCCTGATCGTGGTCGTGTCCCTGCTGACGTCCACGTCCGGGGTCTCGACCTGGAACTCATTCTCCCCGGTCTTCTGACACGCGGCCACCGCCGTCAGCGCCGCGATCATAAAGGTCATTGCAGTCTTCCGCACGGTTGGCCTCCGGTTGAGTGCGAACACTCATCTTTAGGGCAACCTTCAGGCCAATGTGCTGTCAGCTATCGGCTATCAGCAAAGTCCAGCTCGGCGTACAGCCCGGCGTGGCGGCCCGGTCGGAACGACGATGGGACGGATAACGCGGAAACGGCCGGATGACGGCCCGGCGCGGACGCCGCGGTGCAACGGGCCGAGACTGATGAGGGGGACGGCCGCCCGGGACGCCACCGTCCTCAGCGACCTCAAGTCTCGACTCCCGATTTCCGACAAACGATCCGGCCGTTTCCGCCCCATCCGCGTGATCGCCGTTTCGACTGGGGCTGCCACGCCGTACCGTATGCGCGAGAGCCGTCCTCCGCGGCTCCTTCCGCGTCCGCCGCTGCCGCGCCCTCCGCGTGTCCGCGCGATGGCGCGATGAAATAGGAGGTTGCGTTAGGACTCTGATCCCTATTGCGCTGAACGGGGGGCGTCCCGAGGGTTTGGCGTTGCTGATAGCTGGTAGCTGATAGCTAGTCCTCGAATGTCTCGCGCTGTAACCGCCTGACGCGGCGGAGCTCGTACACCTGACCCACCTCACCACCGAGGATGAAAATCATCGCGGCGTAATACACCCAGAACACCACGATCACGAGCGCGTAGAGCGTGCCCGTGTAGATCGACCCGGGATTGAACTCGGCCACGTACGCGGTGAACAGCCCCTTCGCGATCTCGAACATCGCGGACGTGAACGCGGCGGCGAGCATCGCCGTCTGCCAGCGAATCTTTCGGTTCGGCAGAAACTTGTAAAGCGAGAAGAACAGCGTCGTCACGAACGCGAACGCGATGAGCCGACCGATCAGGTACTGCAAACCGCCCATTACATCTGCGCGAAAGCCCAGACGTGCGACGAGCTCCACACCGCGCGTCGTCGCGAGCGCGAGATACGCACTCAGCGCCGTGTAGGCGACGAGGAGCAGCGTCGCGATGATCGTGATCTGAACGTCGAAGAGCTTCCCCTGGACGATCCCCCGTTCCGTCTCGATATCGAACACGTCCGCGAGCACGCTGCGCAATGATCCGAACAACCGCGTCGAGAACCAGATGAAGCCGACGGCGCCGTAGATCCCGATCGCGCCGCGCGCGCTGATGATGTCGATGAGAAGCCCGTGCACCGGGCTCTCGGCGGTCTCGTCGTGCGGGGGAAGGAGCCGATCGATGATCGCGGTGACGTCGGCGACCGTCTGGTCGGCCGAATGATTCAGGAGCGTCGCGAGTCCCCAGACGAGGAGCAACACGAACGGGACCACCGCCAACAGGATGTTGAACGCGATCCCGCCTGCCAGGAAGAAAATGTTGTCTTCGCCAGCGTTGTCCCAGACGCGCTTCGCGTAGTCACGAAGTGTCCAGAAAAGTCGAAGGTAGAACGGGCGGGGCTGCACGCGTGGGAGCGCGAACCGCCACCGTCAGCGGTCGGGCGACTCGTCCGGCTCGAGGTCTCGAGCCGCCGGAAGGGGCTGCGGCGTGGTGGTTCGTGCAACCTCGGCCCCGGCGTTGTACGCCGCCTTCGTCTCGGCGATGCGGCGCTCGAGCTCATCTCGGGCCTGCTGCGCCGCCGCGCGCCCTGCTTCCATGGCTCGCGAGACCTGACGCTTCTTGAGCTCGATCGCCTGGCGCGCGACGTCGATCCCCGTCTCGACACGCTCCCGCGCCTGATCGAAGGTACCCGACACGCGTCCCTGGATGTCACCCGCGATGTCGTTGGCTGCCCGGCGCGCACGGCGCGCCCCGCGACGGAGGTCCCGCCGCGTGGCGGCACCAGACTGTGGCGCGAGCAGGAGTGCAGCAGCTGCCCCCAGAGCCACACCGAGGAGAAACGATCCGACGCCTCCCGAGTGGCGTTCGATGATGACTGCCGGCTCGTCGTCGTAGTCCGCCCTGCGCATATCCTCTCCTCGTCGTGTGCCGCCGACGGCGGCGTAGAACGCAAGTGATCGCTGCGATCGCTCGCCGTGGTGACGAACGCCTGTCGCCTAGCGTTTCTTCGCCTTCGTCTTCGCCTGGTCCTTCGCCGCTGCGTGATCCCGTGCGGGCTTCGCTCGCCCCCCAACCTCGTCGGGCTCCCGCGTTGCGCCGTCCGCTGCTTGCGGCGCAGACGCCCCGACCGCCGTCGCACCGCTCGCTGCCCCCGTACCCCGCTCCCGCACGAACCGCGAGAACGCTTCGAACAGCTCGTCGCGGGTCATCCCGAGCACCGTCGCCGACCCATTCCCATCGACGCCCTGGGCGAGCTTGTCACTCGCTCGGCGTCGTGGCGGCCCGCTCACGCTGCCGTAGGAGACTTCACCCGCGTCCGCGCCTGGCCTGAGGTGCCGAGGTGTGATGTCAGGGACGCCGATCACGGGGCCGGCGGACATGATCACGGCACGCTCGACCGCGTTCTTCAGCTCGCGCACGTTCCCAGGCCACCGGTAATTCAGGATCCACGACCACGCTTCGTTGTCGAAGCCCGTCACCTTCTTGCCGTTCTGCTGCGCATAACGAGCCAGAAACTCGTTCGCCAGCAGCTTCACATCGCCGAGCCGCTCGCGCAATGGCGGCAGATAGATCTCGACCACGGCAAGACGGTAGTACAGATCCTCGCGGAGCTCCCCGTCGGCAATGGCCTTCTGGAGATTCTTGTTCGTCGCCGCCACGACACGGATGTCGACCGAGATCTCGCGCTTTCCGCCCAGGCGCCGAATGGTTCGGGACTCGAGGGAGCGGAGCAGCTTCACCTGGATGTCCGGAGCCATCTCCGCGACCTCGTCGAGGAAGATGGTACCGCCGTGCGCCATCTCGAACGCGCCCGCTTTCTCGTTCGTGGACCCGGTGAAGGCGCCCTTCTCGTGCCCGAACAACTCGTTCTCGAGAATGTCCTTCGGGAGGGCGGCGCAGTTGAGCGCGAAGATCGGTCCCTTCGCGCGCTCGCTCTTGTTGTGGATCGCGCGCGCGACCAGCTCCTTTCCCGTCCCGGACTCGCCGAGAATGAGCACGCTCGCGGACGAGGGCGCGACTGCGTCGATGATGCGATACACCGAGCGCATGGCCTCCGACTGCCCGGTGAGCTCGCCGTAGTGGGTGAGCCCCTCGATCGTCGACGCGAGCTCCTTGTTCTTCTGCCGGACGTTGAACTTGTCGAGCGCCTTCGGAATGAGCGCTTTCAACCGGTTCAGCTTTTCGGCGTTGAGCGGCTTCTCGATGTAGTCGTACGCGCCCTGCCGCATGGCCTGCA
>DAINRQ010000020.1:0-59397 GCA_036741775.1 Gemmatimonadaceae bacterium
CCCCTTACTGCGCACCAGTATCGCGTTCCCTACCGTCCGCTCGCCATTCGGGTCGCTCGGCGCGTTCACCACGCGGCCGTCGATGACCAGCGCCGTCGACCCGCCTCCGTCGAGGTTGAGCGCCTGGAACGCGCCGATCGACACGAGGAAGTCGCCGAGCTCCACGAGCGTCATGCCTGCGCTCGTCTGTTGCCGGCCGTCGATTGCCACGAGGTAGACCACGGAGCTATCGCGCGAGAATCCCACGGCGGATCGTGGATGCCGCGCCGCCGAAAAGCGAGGGAACGTCCCCTCGACCGAGTCGGCTGACGCCGCGACGTTGCGTCCGTCGGTCACGACGCGCGGCCAGCCGCCGACGATCATCGTTAGGCGATCGCGGTCCGGGCGAAACGCGTGTGACAGCCGCAACGGCGACGACGCACAGTGCGTGATGGAATCGAGACGCGTGCGCGCCGCTCCATAGGCCGCGAGGATGTACCGATCGGGCAGGATCCCCGACACGCCGACACCGAGTGCCGCCACGATCGTCAGGTCGACGTCATCGATTCCGCGCCCAGGGCGCGCCGGAGGGCCCATCGCCACGAGCTGAGCGGGCGCACGAGCGGAATCGGCCAGCGGCGCGTTCCCGTACGCGCCCGTGAAGATCACGAGCGCGTCGGCGACGCGTGGAATGCCGTTGATGCCGTCGACGACGAACCGCCCGCACGTACCGGTCAGCGAGCCCGCGTACGTGAATCGATCGAGGTACGGACGGCCGTCGGCGCCGACGGCGAACTGGGTATGCGCGTTCCGAAACGTGTCGTGCGGTGAGTCCGTCACCGGCACGGCCTTCCAGACCTCGCCGTCGATGACCTGGTTGTTCTCGTTCGTTCCCGTGCGCAGGTCGAAGAAGTCGGCGTTGAGCGCGACCGGGACGCGCTCACCGCGCTCGCGCCGTCGGCGTACCATGTCGGTCACTCGCTCCCGCCCGTGAAGCGAATCGAGGGCGCGCGCCGCGGTGATCTCGTAGTGCGCCGCCGGAACCGTCACGACGTGGATGGAGAATGGACCGGTCGGCCTGCGAACGCGGTAGTGCACAATGCGCGGTGCGACGGTGTCGACTGACACCGAGTCCCCGGCGGCGAACCGCGGCGCGTCGGTCGGAACGGGTGTGGCGGCGCTCGGCCCGCGCGCGCATCCGACGACGAGGAGTATGATCCCGGCGATCAGATGGGTGCCGTAATTGGGGTCAGAGTCGAATTTCATCCTTTTGTCCCGGCTGCAACGATATGATGAAATTCGACTCCGACCCCGATACGACCAAGGGGTCGGGCGTGACCAATTCGCCGCGGGCGAGGTTAGGCATAGCGACCGACAGCACAACACTCGAGGAGGGGTAGCCGTGTTTACCAGGTTGGATCGCCGTCCGCTTCTTCGCCCGTTGGTGACCCGCCCCGCCCGTGCGCTCCTCGCGGCGGCGGCCTGCACGCTTGCCATCTCCGCGTGCTCGGAAGGTTCCGTTTCCGGTCCGGAGAAAGCACTCCTCGTCGGGAATCTGGACGGTCGCGCTACCGGACCGTCGGGCCTCGAGCAGCGACTCGTGACCCGGGTGGAGGCGCCGCCTGCGGGCAGTCCCTACACCGCGATGCTTACTGCCACCTCGACACTCGTGAACACGGGGTCGGCGTCGGTACGCGTGCGCGCGCGCGTCTGCTTCGTGCAGGAGTCTGACTTCGACGCGACCGCGTTGCTTGACCGATTGGAGCCGCTCGTCTCGTGTGCCGCGGACAACATCGAGATGGCTCTCGCGCCGGGCCAGTCCCTCGGGCCGCTCGAGGTGCAGTTCGGCGTGCGCTCGGGGCCCGGCGAGTACAAGGTCAGGGTGCGACACTCGCTCGCGCCGGAATTCCGCGCCGAGGCGGCGTTCCGGGTCCCGTGACGGCTGCCTAACGAGCGAACGCGGGACTAGCGGGGCGCGGTACCGGCCGTCGCGGCGACGGCGCCGGCGACGGCCCGTACCGTGGAATCCTGCAGGGCCAGGGCGTCGGTGGTCGTGCCGTCGAACGTTCCCGCCCACACCGTCGAGTCGTTTCCCACGCTCACGAGTCGCACGCTCACGCGAAGCCGTTCGCGCGCGCGCTGTACCGTGCCCTCCAGCAGATACGTCACGTTGAGCGCGCGCGCCGCCTCGGCCGGTGATTGCACCCCCTGCCTCACTGCCGCCGCCGTGGTCTGCGACGTCACCCGGACGCCGGGCACGCGTGCGAGCGCACTCGCCACCTCCGACGTAATCCCCTGCGCCGCCTGACCGGCCTCGGCGTCGTTCCCGATGCTCACGAGCGGAAATACTGCGACGGCACGCGGGCCGGTGGGGACGCCTGCGGCCGGGGCCGTCCCTGCCGCGGCCGGACGCACCGAGTCTCGTCGAGCGGAGTCGGCGGCGGTACCGGGCGCCGGCGGTGGGGCGGTGAGCACCCATGCCGCCGCTACCGCACCCACGACGAGCACGCCGCCGCCGATCTCCATGATGCGCTTCCGCCGCTGCTTTGGCGCCTCGGCGGCTGGGAACGCGTCGCTCACCAGGGTACCCGGATCGTCGAGCGCACGGAGCACGTCGTTCGCGGTCTTCGGACGTTTGGCCGGCTCCTTCTCCAGACACTGCATGATCAGTGTGGAGAGGGGCATGCTCACATCGTATCGGCGGGAGGTGAGCGGCGCCGGCTTCTCCGACAGCTGTGCGGCCAGCAGCGCCTGCGGGGTGCGCCCGTGGAACGGCGGGGCGCCGGTGAGCATCTCATACGCAACGATCCCGAGAGCGTAGAGGTCCGCGCGGTGGTCGGTGGCGGGATCGGCCGCCGCCTGCTCGGGCGCCATGTAGGCCGGCGTCCCCAGGGAGGTCCCGACGCCGGTCATCGTGCCGGCGGCTGCCTGGAAGCCCGATTGCCGTGACGCCGAAATGGCCTTGGCGACGCCGAAGTCCGTCACAACGGCGGCGCCGGCCGCGAGGAGGACGTTATCGGGCTTGATGTCCCGGTGGATGATTCCGCGCCCGTGGGCGAAGGCGAGCGCGCGGGTGACGTCCTTGAGGATCGTGACGCATTCGCGCACCGAGACGGGGCCCCGGCGCATCCGCGCCCGGAGTGACTCGCCCTCGATGAAAGGCATGATGAAGTACGGCAGGGGCCCGAAGTCGCCGGCGCTCAGGACCGGGACGATGTTCGGGTGCTGGAGACCTGCCGCGAGCATGATCTCGCGCTTGAACCGCTCCGCGGAGAGGGTGGCGGTGACGCTCGGCGGGAGGAGCTTGATCACGACCCGCCGGTCGAGCTTGGGGTCCCTGGCGAGGACGACGCGCGACATGCCGCCGCCCCCGAGCTCGCGCTCGATGGTGTAGCGGTCGGCGAAGTGGGCCTGCAGGTCGGCGAGGAAGTCGGTCACGTGGGTTCGACACCGGGTCGCGGGCTAGAGCATACGCGTGGGACGCGCGACGTCAACGCAAGGTAAGGGAGCGCGCGTCCGGTCCAATGGGTCTGACGCCAATGGCGTTTTCGGATCGCGAATGAATCCAGTCGCGCGGGACGAACGGCTCGTCCCACCCTGGAGGGCGTCAAACTGTTTTGAAGCGCCTCCGGTGCGCCGACGAGCGGATCCAGGCGCGGGGCGTCGTTGGCCGGTGCGATGCCGAACGGCTGGCGGCGCGCGCACTCCGACCAGTGGGCTTTCGCGTTAGGCGTGCCCGTTCCGGAAATGTGGTTCGCCCTGCTTGCCTTATCGCCCGTGTTTGTGGCAGCGCCCGCTCTCGCCCGGAACTTCGCCGCCGAAGGATTCTCACATGATGGCAGACTCGACTGCGACCGTGCCGCTTGCGTCACGTTCAATTGTCCGCACTATTCAGGTGTGCGCTTCGGGCTCCTCGCCTCGCACCACGCATTCTGCGTGGCCCTCGCCGCCGTGGGCTGTGGGTCGCCCTCTGCGAGCCGCTCGGGAGTTGCCATTGATGCAACGCCCGGCGTGGTTCGGCCGGGGCTCGACCGGTTCGTCGCGACGCCGCCCTCGTGGGCCGCTGGTAAACGGATCGGTCTGATCACGAACGTCGCCGGGATCGACTCGCGTGGGCGCGCCAACATCGATCTGCTCGCGAACGACGGACGCATGAAGCTCGTCGCGCTGTTCGCGTTCGAGCACGGACTTCGCGGCGACGCACCCGCCGGACAACCGATTCCATCGGGGAAGGACGCGAAGACGGGGCTTCCGGTCTACTCGTTGTACGGCGACGTCCGCGAGCCGACCCCCCAGATGCTGCGTGACGTGGACGTGCTCATCTATGACGTGCAGGACGTGGGCGCGCGGACGTACACGCGCGTGTCCACCATGGCGCTGTCGATGAAAGCGGCCGCCGAGAAGGGCATCCCCTTCGCGGTGCTCGACCGGCCGAACCCGATCGGCGGAGACATCGTCGAGGGGCCGGTACTCGACCCGGCGTTCGCCTCGTTCGTCGGCATGTACCCCACGCCTCTGCGACATGGCATGACGGTCGGCGAGCTCGCGCGCCTGTATAACGAGCGTTTCGGCATCGGCGCGACGCTGCACGTGGTGCCGGTGGACGGCTGGCGTCGCGACATGATGCTCGATGAGACCGGACTTCGCTTCATTCCTCCATCGCCGAACATCCGGAGGCTCGACGCTGCGTTGCTCTACCCGGGAACGGTGTTGCTCGAGGGTACGAATCTCTCCGAGGGGCGTGGCACCGACTTTCCTTTCGAACAAACTGGTGCGCCGTGGCTTCGCGCCGAGGAGGTCGTTCGCGAGCTGACTGCGTTGCGATTGCCCGGTGTGCGGTTCGACACCGTGCGAATCCCGGTCGCCTCCGACGGGCGTCGCTTCCCCGGACAGATCATTCCGGGCGTACGACTGACGGTCACGGACCGCGGTTCATTTCGTGCAGTCCGCACGGCGATGTTGCTGATCGACACGATCCGGCGACTGCATCCTAACGAGTTCGCGTGGGCTGGCTCGAACCAGCGCGAGCCCGGTCTGCGTACAGTGGATCGGCTCGCCGGCACCGACCGGTTCCGCCTCGCGGTGGATGCTGGCCGTCTTCGTGAGGTGCTCGCCGAGTGGGACGCGCAGGCCGAGGCGTTCCGCGCGATTCGCGAGCCGTACTTGCTGTACCGATGATGAGATGAGTGGTCGTCCCGTTGGGTCTTCTACAGTCCACCCGGAGGCGCGTGTGGTATTCACGTCGAGAGTGATCCCACGTTCGAGGCTCGAGACACGGAGCAGTGGTGCGTCCAGACGCAGCGCGGTCATGGGCGTCGCACTGGTCGCCCTCATTGCTGCGCCGGTCGCCGCGCAGACGACGGCGTCGCTCACGGGGCGCGTCACCGCCCAAGGCCGCCCGATTGCCGACGCGCAGATCGGCGTCACCGACCGCGAGACCAATCAGGTGCGCGGCACGCGCACGTCGGCCACCGGTGACTACACGATCGTTGGCCTTCAGCCCGGCACCTACGAGGTACGGGTCCAGCGCGTCGGCTTCACGCCGGCGCGGCAGGAGATCCGGCTGCTCTTCGGCCAGCGCGCGACGCTGGATTTCGCGCTGCAGGAAACCGCGGTGACGTTGAGCGGCGTGCAGGTCACCGCCGAGCCGCGTGCGACGTTCGAGGCGCAGCGTACCGACATCTCAGCGCCGGTGGTGCAGGCAGAGATTCAGAATCTGCCGCTCAACACGCGCAACACGATCAACCTCGCGGCGATCGTGCCCGGCATCAAGACGTTCGCCCCGACGGCTGGCCGCTCGTTGCCTGCCGCCGGGCCGCTGCCTGACCTGCGGTTCTGGAACTTCTACCTCGACGGCGTCGAGTGGAAATCGATGTTCAACGGCAACCTCGTCGGGATTCCCCAGACCGGGTCGCCCATTCCGCAGGAAGCGCTGCGCGAGTTCCGCGTGCACCTCAACCCGTACGACGTGGAGCTCACGCGCGGCGGATCCTACATCATTAGCGGCGTCACGCAACGCGGCACGAACGAGATGCAGGGGTCGGTGTTCCTGTTCTTCCAGAACAACGACCTGCGAGCGCTCGACGAGTTCCAGCGGCGCACGCGGGCCCGCGACCGCGACAACTACCAGCGCACCGACTACGACCGGCAACAGCTCGGCTTCAACGTTCGCGGGCCGCTCGTGCGCGACAAACTGTTCTTCTCGTTGAACTACGAGCTCGGAAACACGAACGACAACATCGAGGTGGTGCCCGGGCGGCCGGCGTTCAACCCGGGGATCTGGGACGAATTCGCCGGCACGTTCAGCGCCCCGACGAAGAACCATACCGGCGTGCTCCGCCTGACGTCGCCGTTCACCGCCAATCATACGGGCGACCTCATCTACGCCGGCCGCTACTACGATTCCGAGACGTTCTTCGGGGGGACCGAGTCGCGGGAGTCGGGGCTGGCCGCGAAGTATTGGATCCATAGTCTGCAGTTGCGCGACACGTATACGCCCACGGGCTCGATCGTGAACCAGGCGTCGCTCCATGTCCTCGCGTGGAACCACAACGAGGAGGCGCTGTTCCCGGGCGCCCGCCGCATCTACCCGAGCCTCAACTTCGGCCGCAACAACTTCCCCCTCATCCTGCGTGAACGCCACTACCGGGCGATCGACAAGTTGACGTACACGCTGCCGGGCGGAAAACACATCCTCAACGCCGGCGCCGAGCTGACGCACGTCCGCACGTCCAGCTTCCTGCCCCTGAATCGCGACGGCCTGTTCGAGTTCAGCAGCGACACGAGTACCGTCCCGTTCCGCGCGACGATCGGGGTCGGGTTCTTCAACCCGACCAGCGACGTGGACGCGAAAGCGGAGTCCGACGGCTGGGTCACGGGGTTGTACCTGCAGGATGAATGGCGCGTAACTCCCGACCTCATGGTGACCGCGGGCGTCCGGTGGGACGCGGAGATAAACACGCTGGCGAACGACTTCGAGGTGCCGTGGGCGGAGGACGCGACGCTCCAGTCCGCACTGCCGGGGTTCCTCAACCGCGGCGATCGCAAGAATGACCTGAACAACTTCGCGCCGCGAATCTCCTTCTCCTGGGACGTGACCGGCAAGGATCAGACGTTCGTACGCGGCGGCTGGGGCATCATGAACGGGCGGTTCCCGAGCACGAACGCGTTCGCCGAGGTCCAGGCGGCGTCGTGGCGCAGCTATGAGATCCAGAACCCCGGGACCGCGACGGCCGAGCAACTGCGCCAGCAGGTAATCTCCGGTGGCGTGACCGCCAGGCCGAACATCACGCTCGTGGCGACGGACATCAAGACACCCCAGACATACCAGTGGTCGTTAGGCCTCGGGCAGGTGCTGACGGACGACCTGGTGATGAACCTCGACTACGTCGACCAGCAGGGGCGCGACCTGTACGTCAACTACAACGCCAACCCGGTGATCCCGACGACGAGCACGCGTCGGTTGACGCCGAACTTCGGCAACATCACGATCTGGGATGACTTCGGCGAGGCGCGGTTCCGCGCGCTCACGGCTGGCATGACCTGGGAGCGGTCGGCGGACCCCATGCGGCCGCGCCGGGCGAGCGTCGCGTACACGTTAGGCTACTACAAGGCGGCGTTCGAGGGACTCGGCGGGTACGCGGACCCGTCGCAGTTCACCATGCAGCGGACGTCCGGTGACGAGCGGCATCGCGTGGTGCTCTCGGGCATCACGACCCTGCCGTTTGGCTTCCAGTTCTCGGGGATCGGGATCTTCGCGTCGCCGCGTCCGTTCGGCGTCACGGATGGTCGTGACCTGAACAATTCCGGTCTGACGACGGACGACTGGCCGAACGGGGAGCGCGTGCAGGACACCGAGGGCGGGTGGGAGAACATGTACCGCACGGTGGACCTGCGCCTCGCCCGCAACTTCACGATCGGGACGACGCGCGCGCAGCTCTCGGCCGAAGTGTTCAACCTGTTCAACTGGGTGAACTGGTCGGGCTGGAGTGGAACGCTGAACGACCGGAACGGAAACCAGCTCACCAGCTTCGGTTTGCCGAGCGGGGCCCTTGCTCCACGGCAGGCGCAAGTCGGCATTCGCTACGACTTCTGAATTGGGGTCAGAGTCGAATATCATCGTTCCGTTGCGTCGCAACGGAACGATGATATTCGACTCTGACCCCAATTAGCGAAGCAGGGCCTCCCAATCCCGCAACGGCGCGTCGACGATCGACTGCTGGACCGCATCGGCCACCGCGCGACGCAGCGGACCGATCTTCTGGTTGTTACGCGTCGGATTCACGCGATTCGTCAGGAGCACCACGAACAGCTCCCGCTCGGGGTCCACCCACGCCGACGTGCCGGTGAATCCCGTGTGCCCGAAGCTCCGCAGCGAAAAGAAGCGGCCCGCGCTCGAGTTGCGCGACGGCGTATCCCAGCCTAACGCTCGGCTCGCGTCCGGACGCTGGCGTGCCGTCCAGCGAGCCACAGTCGTGGGACGCACGATTGTCGCAGTCCCGTACGTGCCGCCGTTCAGCAGCATCTGCATGAACACGGCGAGGTCCCGCGCACTCGAGAAGAGCCCGGCGTTCCCGGAGACGCCGCCCAGGACCCACGCGGTCTCATCGTGCACCACACCCCACACGTGACCGCCGCGGAAGTCCTCGACCTCGGTCGGCGCGATGCGCGGCTTGAGCGCCCCCGGCGGATTGTACCGCGTGTCGCGCATCCCCAGCGGGCCGAAGACACGCGCCTCCATGAACTGGTCGAGCGTCTGGTTCGTGATGCGCTCGACGATGAACTGCAGTAGCACCATGTTCCAGTCGGTGTACAGCGCCTGCCGCCCGGGATCGTGCAGGAGCGGATACTTGATCATCCCGGCGAAATATGGCTCGCGCCCTTTTGCGTCCTTCCACAAGGGATGATACGACCGAATGCCGCTCGTATGCGTGAGCAGCATGCGCACGGTGATGGCGCGCTTGTCGGGGACGTCGTACTCCGGCAGATAACTGGCGACCGTGCGGTCGAGGTCCAGCGTCCCCTCCTCCTCGAGAATCATCGCCGCCGTCGTCGCCGAGACCACCTTCGTGAGCGAGGCCATGTCGTACATGGTGCTGTCGGTAGCGGCCGGCGCCCTCGGCGCCCAATCGGTGCGGCCGTAGCCCTTGAGCAGCACGAGCCGCCCGCGCCGCCCGACGGCGATCGTCGCCCCGGGTGTGGCGCTATCGGCGATCGCGGCGGTGATGATCGAGTCGAGCCGCGGGATGAGCGCGTCGCTGAACCCGACCTCGCTCGGCCGCGCGCGCACGAGCGTGGACGGCGCGGCAACCGTGACCGACGGGGATTGAGCCGCGGCTGGCAGCGGAGCGACCGTCGCGCACGCAAGGAGAGCGAAGGCGAGGGCGAGTCGCTCGAACGAAAGGAGTTTCATCATATATGAGGGCGGACGCGTGGAGGTCGAAACGTGCGGTACGGGGTCGAGGACGGCAACCGCGCCTGCGCTCGTCTTGTGCGGGGGTGTGGGAGCGGGCAAGTTGCGAATCGCCCGTACGTAGGCCCCTCGACTGGGACAACCGCGATTCCTCGCTGACGCTCGGAATGACCTAGGTGACCGGACAGTTTCACTGGCTCGACTGGGTCGTACTCGTCCTCTACATCGCGGGGACGTCGTGGCTCGCCGACCGACTCACCGCTCGCGGCCAGACGATACGCGACTTCTTCCTCGGCGGGCGCAAGCTGCCGTGGTGGGCCGTGAGCGGATCGATCGTGGCGAGCGAAGTGAGTGGCGTGACGTTCGTCGCCCTGCCGGCTATCGCGTTCGCGCGCGGCGGCAACTACACGTACATGATGCTCGCCATCGGCAGCATCCTGGCGCGCTTGCTCATCGGCTTCTATCTCATCCCGGCGTACTACCGCAACGAGGTTTATAGCCCGTACGAGTTCATGGGGCGCCGGCTCGGCCCGGGCGTCGTGAAGGGCGCCTCCGCCATCTTCCTCGTCGGCGTCGTGCTCGGCCAGGGCGCGCGGCTCTTCCTCGCCGCCATCGTACTCGACGCCATCACGAATATCGGCGCGCTGCCCGCGATCCTTCTCCTGACACTCATCGGCGTCGGGTGGACCTGGATCGGCGGTATCACGTCGGTCGTCTGGACCGACGTCGTGCAGTTCGTGATGATTGTGCTCGGCGCGACCGCATCGCTCATCGCCGTCGTTGCCGCGGTGCCCGGCGGCGTGGATGGCATCATCGAAGCCGGACGCGCCGCCGGCAAGTTTCAGCTGTTCGATTTCTCCCTGTCGCCGACCGCCGAGTTCACGTTCTGGTGCGGGCTCTTCGGCTTCACGTTCCTCACGCTCGGCTCGCACGGTACGGACCAGACAATGGCCCAGCGGTTCTTCTGCTGTCGCAACGCGCAGGAGGCACGAAAGGCCGTGCTCTGGTCGAGCGTCGCCATGATCCTGCCGCTCGTCATGCTCACGGTGGGGGTCGGCCTCTTCGCGTACTTCGAGCAGTTCCCGATGAACGCCGCGCAGCTCGCGAAGGTTCGCGAGCGGTCGGACTACATCTTCCCGGTGTTCATCCTTCAGGCGATGCCCGTGGTAGTGAAGGGGCTGCTCTTCGCGTCGATCTTCGCCGCGGCCACGCAGACCGCCGCCATCTCGGCCATGGCGCAGACCGGGCTCTCGCTCTACGAACGCGTCGTTACGACCGTGGCCGACGACGCCCGCCTGCTTCGCCTCTCGCGTCTTTTCGTCGTCGTCGCCGGCGCGATCATCTGCCTCATGGCCATCGTGTGCTCGCGCATCGAGCAGTACCCCGACCTGCTCCGTCTCGCGATGGCGATGGCGGGCTACACCTACGGCGCGATGCTCGGCATCCTCTTCCTCGCGCTGCTGCCGGTTCGACGCGACGGTCGAGGGCTCGTGTGGGGCGTGCCGTTCACCATCTTGCTGGTGTTCGCGCTCAACTGGCAGCACCACGCGTGGGCGCGCGTGGTGATCGTGGTCGCGCTCGCGGGCATCTTCGTGCTGTCCCTTCCCCTTCTTCACGGCGAGTGGCTCAAGCTGGGGTGGGTGTTGCTCGGCGCGTCGATCGTGCTCGCGGCGACGTTCGTTCGCATCGACGTCGGCGGCGTGTCACAGCCCATCAAGCTCGCGTTCCCGTGGACGTTCCCGCTCGGCGCCGCGTTGACCCTCGGGCTCGGACTCGCGCTCGGCCGGCGGCCTAACGAGCCAGCGCTCCCCGAACGAGTGCTTCCTGGCGAGCTGACGTCGCCGCCCCTTCAGGAGGCGCGCGCGTGACCGGCTCGCCCGGCACGACGGGACCAGAGCGCGATTTCGGGCGCTTTCTCACGGAGCAGCGCAACCCGCGCACGATGCATCTCGATGCGGTGCCGCTGCGGGAGGCGCTTCGGATCGTGAACGAGGCGGACGCCGAGGTCGCGACGGTCGTCGGGCGCGAGATCGAGCGGATTGCCCTGGCTGTCGAGCTCATCGTCGAGCGACGCCGGCGCGACGGACACGTGTACTTCGTCGGAGCCGGCACGAGCGGCCGGCTCGGAGTGATCGAGGCTGCCGAGCAGACGCCCACACTCGACACGCCCGATCCGATCTACCGGGCCATCGTCGCCGGTGGCCCTGAGGCGGTGTTTCGCAGCAGTGAAGGTGCCGAGGACGATGCCGGCGACGGCGCTGAGCAGGTGCGCCGGCGCGGCGTGCGCGAGTGTGATGTCGTGGTGGGCATAGCCGCGAGTGGAACGACACCGTTCGTTCACGGCGCCCTTGCAGAGGCGAAGCAGCGCGGCGCAGGGCGCGTGCTGATCGCGTGCAATCTCACAGGTGTTCCGCCTGACGCGGCCGATGTCATCATTGCGCCACTCGTGGGGCCCGAGGTCATTACGGGCGCAACGCGACTGCGAGCGGGGACGGCGTGCAAGATGGTGCTGAACATGATGACCATCGGCACGATGCTGGGGACCGGGAAGATCTACGAGAACCTGAGCGTCGACGTCCCGAAGCGATCCGACAAACTCGTTGCCCGGGCCACGCGCATCGTGCGGACGCTGACGGACGCGACGGAAGGCGAGGCGCGGCAGGCGCTCGAGGCCGCTGGCTATCGGGCGAAGGTCGCCGTCGTCATGATCCGCCGGGGCGTGGATCGTCACGAAGCCGAGCGAATTCTCGCTCGGGTGGGTGGCTTTCTGCGACGCGCGCTCGAGGACACGCCGTGAGCGAGCGAGCAGCAGCCGACACCGGAGTGCAGCCCTTCGCGTTCGCGCCGCGGGAGCCGGTGCGGTCGATGACCGGTATGGTGGCGACGAGCCAGCGGCGCGCGAGTGAGGTGGGCGCTGCGGTGCTCCGTAACGGCGGGACGGCAGCCGATGCATGCGTCGCGATGGACGCCATGTTGCACGTCACCGAACCGACGTCTACCGGGCTCGGCGGGGACATGTTCGCGCTCCACTTCGAGGCGAGCACCGGTAGGGTGACAGCGCTCAACGGCTCTGGGCGCGCGCCGCTCGGTCGCGCGCTCGCGGACGTCGCACGCGATGAGCGAGGGCAGATCCCCCAGCTCCACGGCGATGCGGTGACGGTCCCCGGAGTGTGCGCCGGTTGGTTCGACCTGATCGCGCGACACGGAACGATGCCGGTATCCGAGCTGCTCGTTCCCGCCATCGAGACCGCCGAGTCGGGATTCGAGGTGGGGCCGATCACTGCCGCTGCGTGGGAACGAAATCTCGGGCAGCTTCGTTCGCGTGAGCTCACGTTGGATGGGCGCGCGCCGCGCGCCGGGGAAGTATTCCGTAACCCCGAGCTCGCCCGCGTACTCGAGCGCATCGCCGTGAACGGTCGCTCCGCGTTCTATGAAGGCCCCGTCGCCGAAGCGATCGCGGCGGCCGCTCGGCGGTACGGGAGTGCGCTGACGGCCGACGACCTCGCCCGGCACGAATCGACGTGGGAGGGCCGCCCGATTGCCGTGGCGTATCGTGGCGTACGGGTGTGGGAGTGTCCGCCGAACGGGCAGGGGCTCGCGGCACTCCTGGCGCTCGCGATTCTCGAGGAGTTGCCCGTGCATCCGTTCGGGAGCGTCGAGCGCGCACACCTTCAGGTCGAAGCGCTCCGAATTGCCTTCGCGGATGCGCGCTGGTACGTGGCCGATCCGGCGGTGTCGCCGGCACCGCTGCAATCACTACTCTCTCGGTCCTACGCGTCGGAGCGTCGTCGGCTCATCGATCCCATCCGGGCCGCAGCCCGCGTCGACCATGGGGTTCCAGCGGGCATTCCCGGCACGGTGTACTTCTGTGCGGTGGACGCCGCGGGAAATGCGTGTTCGTACGTGAGCTCGACGTATATGGGGTTTGGAACCGGAATCGTTCCCGAAGGGCTCGGCTTCTCGCTTCAGAATCGTGGGCGCGGGTTTTCGCTCGACGCCGGACACGCTAACGTGTTCGCGCCGGGGAAGCGCCCGTACCATACGATCATCTCCGGAATGCTGACGCGTGACGATGGTTCTCTCCTGGGCCCGTTCGGCGTCATGGGTGGTGTGATGCAGCCACAGGGTCACGTGCAGGTGGTCACCGCGCTCGTGGACGACGCGGCCGACCCCCAGGAGGCACTCGATCGGTCGCGATTCTTCATCGAACCCGAGATCGATGGTGGACGGGTGTACCTCGAGTCCGGGACGTCGGCCGCGGTGGCGGACGGGCTGCGAGCACGAGGTCATGACATCATAGTGAATCCGTCGACGCACGGGCGCACGATGTTCGGCCGAGGTCAGATCGTCGTTCGGCAGCCGGACGGATCACTGGCGGCCGGGAGTGACCAGCGCGCCGACGGATGCGCGCTCTCATGTTGACCCGCCGCGAGTTCTTCCCGGTTGCCGCAGGCGCGTTAGGCCTGACGAAGGGCATGGCACACCCTCAACGGACCACGGAGCGACTCGCGTACGTGGGGACCTATACGACCGACGGTCGGAGCGCGGGGATCTACGTTCTTCGCGTTCACCCCGACACCGGGGCGGTGCGCGTTCAGGGCGTCGCGGCGCGAACACCGAATCCTTCGTACCTGGCGTTCCACGGAAACGGGCGCGTGCTGTACGCCGTGAACGAGGTGTCCGAGTTTCTCGGGCAGCCGTCAGGCGGCGTGACCGCGTTTCGGGTGAATCGAAGCACGGGGGAGTTGACGCGCATCAGCCAGCAGGCATCGCAGGGGAAGGCGCCTTGCTACGTGTCGCTCGACCGAACGAACCGGTTCGTGCTCGTCGCGAACTATGTGAGCGGCAGCGTGGCGACGTTACCCGTGAGACGCGACGGCGGGGTGGAGGTCGCCCGGTCGGTGATCGAGCATCACGGCAGCGGCCCGAACCCGAGTCGGCAGACCGGGCCGCACGCGCACTGCATCGTCGCGGATCGCGGTAATCGCCACGTGCTCGTGGTCGACCTCGGCATCGATGCGGTCGTGAGCTACGAGCTCAACGCGCGCACCGGGAAGTTGACTCCCGTCAGTTCCGGTGCCGCGTTGAAGCCGGGCGCCGGGCCACGGCATCTGGTGTTTCATTCGCAGTTGCCGCTCGCTTACGTGGTGAACGAGCTGGATTCGACGGTCACGGCCTTTCGCTACGATGAGGCGACCGGAGCACTCGACGAAATACAGACGACCGCGGCGTCGCCCGGTGGTACGGTGCCCGACAATCATCCGGCGGACGTGCATGTCGCGCCATCGGGACGGCATCTGTACCTTTCCAACCGTGGCGACGACACGATCGCCGTCTTCGCGATCGACGGGACGACGGGGCAACTCACCCCTGTCCAACAGGTTCCGTGCGGCGGGCATTGGCCGCGGAATTTCGCGCTCGACCCGGCCGGCCGCTTCCTCCTCGTCGCAAACCAACGGTCCGACTCGATCGTCGTCCTCCGGGTGGACGCCGAGTCGGGCCACCTAACGCCGACGGAGCATCGGGTCGAGCTGCCCGTGCCGGTCTGCATTCGATTCTGAAGCCGGGGCATCGGCATGAGCGAACCGCTCCAGACAGTGGCTGAATCGCGATCCGGCGATGCTCCTGTCGTTCCGACGACGGGGGTTGCAGCCCTGGCGTGGCTTCGTCTCCTCCGGCCAGCGCAGTGGGTCAAGAACGCGTTCGTTCTCGCCCCGTTGCTCTTCTCGGGGAAGGCGCTCGATGGCGCGTCGATCATGCGGTCGCTTGCCGCATTCGGGCTGTTCTGCCTGATCGCCAGCGCCGTCTACGCGCTGAACGACGTCATCGACCGCCACGCCGATCGCTCCCACCCTGCCAAGCGCCTGCGCCCGGTAGCGGCTGGCGAGATTACCCCGGCCCAGGCGCTCACGATGAGTGGCGTCCTGGGTGCGGCAAGCATGCTCGGGGCGTGGCTCATGTCACCGGCCCTGCTGGCGTTGATCGTAGGGTACGTCGGCCTCAACCTGCTCTATACATTCCGCTTGAAGCGCGTCGTGATCATCGACGTGTTCTGTATCGCGACGTTCTTCGTGCTGCGCTTGCTCGCGGGAACCACGGCCATCGCCGTCGAGCCGTCGGTGTGGTTGCTCCTCTGCGGCAGCCTGCTCGCACTCTACCTGGGGTTCGCGAAGCGGCGGAACGAGCTGCTGCTTCTAGGCAATGAGCGTACGACGCACCGCACGGTGCTCGCCGAATACTCCGCGGAATTCCTGGACCAGGCGTCGATCGTCCTGCTATCGACGACGATCATCTCGTACGTCATGTACACGTTGAACTCGGCCACCGCCAGGCAAGTCGGCACCGAGGAGCTGACGTACAGCACCGCGTTCGTCCTGTACGGCGTTTTCCGGTACCAGTACCTCGCGCACCATCGCGTCGGCGGCGACCCGACGGAAACCCTCCTCACCGACCGGCCACTGCTCATCGACGTCCTGCTCTGGTTCGCCTACTGCGCCTACGTCACGTATCGTTAGGCCCGCCGGCCGCGGGGCGAGAGGCTGCCACCGGTTTGCGGCTCGCGCCCCCACTCCTCGCAGGGCAGAGATCCACGACGGCAAAGCGGTCGTTCCGGAACGTTACCGGAAGCCCGGCTGCAAGGACGTCGAATCGCGGAAACGTCTCTCGCGGTGCGTGGATGTTGGCCACGGCGAAACACACGCCCGTCGCCTGCGCGAACGCCAGCGGGTCAGCCGTCTCCTTCTGGAGCCGGCGCCGCTCCTGGTACACGGGGTGATATGCCGGATCCCACATGACCGCCGCCCCGTGCTTCCAGTTCACCCAGATGGAACGCTCCGACCAGACGCCGAATCCATCCGGCCAGTCAGGCACGGCGAAGACGTCGTCGATCCGCGTGTTGCTCTTTGCCCACTCCTGCAGTTCTCGCCACGAGCCGATCTGCGCTTCCAACGGATCTCGCGGACCCGGACGGCGCAGCTCGGCGAGCGCGCCGAGCGCGACGAGTCCGACGAGCCCTGCATAACCAAACCTGCCAATTCGTAGCGCGCCAAGCCGTGCTAGGTCTACGCGTCGCACCAGCAGCTCGGCCGCCAGCGCGACAATCACGAATCCAATCATCAGGCGATGCTCGAGCATGCTCGCTCGCATGACGCCGAGCAGCCCCGCGGCAAGGAGCAGCACATACGCCAGCCCTCGACGACGCGACGCATCCGACAGGGGGACGACGCTTACCGCGAGCGCCACGAGCGACACGGCTACCGCCTTCGGCTGCTGGGTGCGGCTGCACACCGCCGCGAGCGCGAACGCCGCCGCGGCCGGCGCGCCCGTGACGAGAAACGTTCCGACAAGCGCCAGCGCCGACACGATTGTCATGCCACGATTGCCGGATACATGGTCCGACAGTAGCAGGACACTCACAGCCGAAGCGCCCAGGGCCGCGAACGCGAGCCAGCGAATCGGCCGGGGCCGGTCGGGCAGAAGGGCCGCGGCGGTACCGACGCCCGCGAGCGTCAGCCACCAGAACCCCGTCGCCAGGCCGGCGAGCGTGCCGATCGCCGCAGCCAAGCTGCCCGGTGCCGCCTGACGAGCATCGATGAGCACCGCCGCGACCGTTGCTGCCACGACCGCCGCGAGGATCATGAGGAATCCATCCATCCGCAACAGATGCAGATTCAGGACGGACGGGCTGCTCGTTAGGTACGGCGCCGCAGCGCCGAGGAGGAACATTCCGATCCAGGCCGCGTAGCACGCGCGAAGCCCACGTACGGCGGGCCCAAGGGTGAGCACGCCCACAACGCCCACGAGGACAATCGTCGCGAGGAGTCGAAGGTCGTCTCGCGCGGCGCTGTCGATGAAGAAGTGTTTCGGGAAGTACTCGTAGAGGAACGCACGGTAGTCGAGCGGCGGTGCGGTCGCGGCGCTCGGCGCGGCGACCGCCGAGAACACCCAGGCGGCCACCGGCGCGGTGAGCATGCCGTAACTCGCGGCGGCGGTAAACCACGCTCGACCCGCGCCTCGCAGCTCCGACCGAGTCGCGTAGAGCGTGACAACCACGACGGGAACCAGCCAGACGCCCACGAACGCATTGATGTCGAACGCGAGTGCCGCGAAGACCGCGGCGACGACGTGCCGCGCACGAAGCGCCGCCGCGATCGCGAACAGGCCGACGGCGGTGGCGAGGGCCGTGTGATCGGGCACGCGCCCCATGAGGCCGTGCACGCCGACGACGCTCGGCCCCCGCAGCGACGCGCCGAGCGCGAGGACCGCCACGCATGCGAGCAGGACACGCCGGTCGCGCACGTATACCCCGATGAGCGCGTGAAGACCGCCGAGGAACAGCACTCGCGAAACGAGATGCAGCGCGAAGATGATCGGCTCCCACTCGCGGATCTCGAGCGCGTGGCCGACCTGGGCGAGCAGCCACCAGACCGCGCTCGTGTACTTGTCGAGCGTGGCGATGAACGGGTCGCCGGGAAAGAGCGTCGGGTCGACCGCGCGTTGCAGGATGGGCGCTTGCAGCGCGTTGTTGCCCAAGCCCCACCGGAAGCCGTCGATCGCGACGGACACCGATGCGAGTACGCAGAGGACGGCGAGCACTGCGGCACCCCGAAGTGTGCCGGCCGTCGTCGTGGTGTCGCGGGCGAGAGTGACGGGATCCGAGCTCGACATGCCTCGAGTAGCGGCGATGGGCGGCGGTGGCCGGTCGCCATGGAACGCCATCGGGAGTTCATTGGGACCCTGCTCTGACTGCTACTACTCGGGCACGTCCAGCGACGCAAGGCGGTGAAGTGATCGCGGTTGGCTTTCCCTAGGTGGGTCGCGAGCAGGGTGAGCCTCGACGGACATGCGGCGCGGCGAAACGGCGCGTTACGCATCGTCTGGGCACTCGCATCCCGCGATCATCAAGCGGATATTTGGTGCCCGCCGACGCCGGCGTGTGGTCAGTGCGTCTCGAAGGCCAGCAGGAGAAACAACAATGACGAGTGCAACTCCGGGCACCACACCCAGCACGGCCAGCACGCGCCTCAGCGGCAGCGTCATCCGCCGCGGTGACGCTGGGTACGACGACGCCCGCAAAGTTTGGAACGGTATGATCGATCGGTCCCCCGCGATCATCGTGCGTTGCGGCTCGACCGACGATGTCGTGGCCGCCGTGAACTTCGCGCGCGAGCACGGGCTGCTCGTCGCGGTCCGTGGCGGCGGCCATAACGCGGCGGGCCTCGGCTCGTGCGACGACGGGATCGTGATCGACCTCTCCGGGATGCGCGGCGTTACGGTAAACGCCGAGCGGCGGATCGCGCGCGTCCAGGGCGGCGCGCGGTGGCGGGAGATGGACGCAGCCACCCATGCACACGGACTCGCGACGACAGGCGGGCTCATCTCGACGACCGGCGTGGGGGGCCTGACGCTCGGGGGCGGCCTCGGCTGGCTGATGAGGAGCTACGGGCTTGCCGCCGACAACGTGATCGGCGTTGAGATCGTCACCGCTGATGGCGAGGTGCGCCGCGCGAACGCGACCGAGAACCCGGACCTGTTCTGGGGAGTGCGCGGTGGTGGTGGCAACTTCGGCGTCGTCACGATGTTCGAGTTTCGGCTGCACCCCGTGCACACCGTCTACGGCGGCATGCTCGTGTACCCGGTGGCGCGCGCGCCCGAGATCCTCAGGCGGTACCGCGACCTCGCCGCGGCAGCGAGCGATGAGCTCACGATGTTCGCGGGGCTCATGACGTCGCCCGACGGCATCCCTATAGTTGCCGTACTCTCGTGCTATAACGGCCCGGCTGCCATGGCGGAGCAGGCTATTCAACCGCTCCGCGACCTCGGCCCGGTCGCGGATCAGGTGTCGGAGATGACCTACCCCGCACTGCAGTCGATGCTCGACGAGGGGTTCCCCAACGGCCTCCAGGTGTACTGGCGCGGTGATTTCCTGACGGGGCTTCCAGACCAGGCGATCGATGCGCTCTGCGACGCGTTCTCATCGGTAACGTCGCCCTTGTCGGCGCTGCTGGTCGAGCAGTTCGGCGGCGCGGTCGCCCGTATCCCGGCCGACGAGACCGCGTTCGCGCACCGCGACTCCCTGTTCAACCTTGCCGTGATCTCGCGGTGGACCGATCCAACCACGGCTGAGCAGCACAAGGACTGGTCGCGCGGCGCGAGTGCGGCGATGCAGCCGTTCACGTCAGGCGGAGCCTACGTGAACTACCTCGGCGCCGAGGGTAGCGAGCGCGTCCGCGCGGCGTACGGGCCAGCGAAGTACGAGCGACTGGTCGCCCTCAAGCGGAAGTACGACCCGACGAACCTCTTCCGGGTGAACCAGAACATCCGACCGGACTGATCGAACGTGGGTAGGCCGGAGTGCGAAGGGGGGTCGGAGCGATCGCTCCGACCCCCCTTCGCACGCGTCATACCTCCGCTTTCTTCTCCGCCGGCGGTCGTCCTCGGCGCCAGTAGGGTACGGCGGGCATCGCGCGCCGGGCGAGCAGGTCGTCGTAGTACGCCACGATGCGATGCTGTACCTCAGCCAGGCTCTCGCTCGCGACGTGCCGAAACGGCGCGTACCGTTGCGCGGAGCGCTCCGTCGACACGCGGAACCACCACCATGGGTCGCCGCCGGTCACCGGTGATGCCTCGACGCTGCACGTGAAAACACGGCCGGCCTGGTCGAACTCGAAATCGGTGGTGAGGTCCTGATGCATTCCGTTCCTCGGGGAGGTGGGTGACGCGAGCTCACTGAAAGATACGCGGTGGACCAGCCCCGTGACGGGCTCGTCCCCTCGCTGTCCGTTCATGCCGGGCTGGGGGAGGGCGCAGCGGCTACCGACGCCGCAGGTTCGTCAGAAGACCGGGGCGGCGCTCCACTCTGCGGCGAGGGCGAGCAGCCGCGTGCGATCTTCGCTCGTTCGAATCGGCACGGCACGGGTCGGCAGCGAATCGTCGACGAGCGCGCGGATCATGCGGTCCACCACCGGCTGCGACACCATGGCCGCACGCAGAGTACGAGCGTACCCTGCCAGCTCGGCTTGCAGGGTCCGCATAGAGGCCCCGTCCGTGAATTCCGAGAGATGGAGTGCTCGCTGGAGCTCGGGCGTCGGGCCGGGAAGCTGTGGCGCGGGGGCGGACGGCATGGGAGGCCTCGAGAATCGAGTGTTGACGCGGCGTCGTGGATCGGTGAAATCAGATCGTGTGACCGCGGAACGCCCTGAGTTCGGCGGAGCGCGCCGAATGAGGAGAGCGTCCAGATGAAACATACCCTGGTGGAGCGTGTGAGGTGTTGACCGGGGCACAACGCCCCGGGCATACCCGACGTACCCCCAGTGGATTCCCTATCAGGAGCTGCTCCATGCTGAATCGGCGCGTCGACTCCACGCTCCGCTTCCTCCTTCCGATTGCCCTCATCGCGCTGCCCGCTGCGATCGGGGCCCAATCGGGGGCCGTCCGGCAGTCCGCGGTCTCCCGCCCGGCGGGCACCGCTTCGGCTGGTGGGGCGGCTTCGCCGGTGGCCTTACCGCTCGACCCCAAGCTGCTGACCGGCCTCCGCTGGCGGAGCGTCGGTCCCGCGCGCGGCGGGCGTGTAACGGCCGTCGCCGGCGTGCCGTCGCAACCCATGACGTTCTACATGGGCTCGACCGGCGGCGGCGTGTGGAAGACCACCGATGCCGGCCAGAACTGGCTACCGATCACGGACGGCCAGATCGGCGCGGGGTCCATGGGCGCGATCGAGGTGTCGCTCTCGGACCCGAACGTCATCTACATCGGCACGGGGTCCGACGGGCTTCGTTCGAACGTGTCGGTCGGGGATGGCGTGTACAAGTCGACCGATGCCGGCAAGACATGGACGCACGTGGGTTTGCGCGAATCCGGGCACGTCGGCGGCATCCGCGTCCATCCATCCGACCCGAACGTCGCGTTCGTCGCCGCGATCGGCAACGGCTTCAGGCCTAACGCGGAACGTGGCGTCTTCCGCACGAAGGACGGCGGTCGGACGTGGCAGAAGGTGTTGTTCGTCTCGGACAGCACGGGCGCGGTGGACGTCGAGTTTCAACCTGGCAACCCGAACGTCGTCTTCGCCGCCATGTGGCGGGCGGAGCGCAAACCTTGGACGATCATCTCCGGGGCGCGCGAAGGTGGCCTTTACCGCTCGACCGACGGCGGCGACACGTGGACGAAGGTGACCGCTGGCCTACCTAACGAATTGGTTGGCAAGGCAAACATCGCCGTCTCGAACGCCAACCCGAATCGCGTCTACGTGCTCATCGAGGCGAAGCCCGGCGGCGGGCTGTACCGCTCGGACGACGGCGGGCAATCGTTCCAGGTGGCGAGCACGTACCCGCAGCTCATCACGCGGCCGTTTTACTACGTGACCATCACCGCCGATCCCCGGAACGCCGATGTCGTGTACGCCGGCGCCGAGGGGTACTTCAAGTCCACCGACGCCGGCAAGACCTGGCAGCCACTTCGCACCCCGCACGGCGACAATCACGACCTGTGGATCAATCCGAACAATTCGGACATCATGATCCAGTCGAATGACGGCGGCGCGAACGTGTCGCTGAATGGCGGACGCACGTGGAGCACGCAGTACAACCAGCCGACGGCCGAGATCTACCAGGTGTACGTGGACAACCAGTTCCCGTATCGCCTGTACGGCGCGCAGCAGGACAATTCCACCCTCATCATGCCGAGTCTGCCGACGTGGGGCGGCCGGCTCGACGACCCGGCGCAGTCGTGGCGAACGGGGCCGGGCTGCGAGACGGGCCCGCTCATGCCGCACCCCACGAACCCCGACACGGTCTACGGGTCGTGCAAGGGGCAGTACTCGCGCATGAGCATGCGCACGGGGCAGGAGAAGCAGTATTGGGTCGGGGCGCAGTCGCTCTACGGAAATCCGGGGAAGGATCTCATCCTGCGCTTCCAGCGCGTGTCGCCCATGGAAATTTCCCCGCACGATCCCCGAACCATCTACTACGGCTCGCAGCACGTACATCGCACGCGTGATGAGGGGGTGACGTGGGAGCAGATCTCGCCCGACCTCACGTGGAACCCGCCCGAGCGGCAGCAGACGCCATCGGGTGAACCGATCACGCTCGACGTCACGGGTGAGGAGTACTACAGCACGCTCTACGCGATCGAGGAGTCGCCACTCGAGGCGGGGGTGATCTGGACCGGCGCGAACGACGGCCCGTTTCACGTCACGCGCGACAACGGGAAGACGTGGACGAAGATCACGCCGCGGGAGCAGCCGCCGGGCTGCCGCGTGCAGAGCATCGACCCGTCGCCGCACCGGCGCGGCTCCGCGTACTACTCGGTGCTGTGCTACTTGTTAGGCGACTTCCGCCCGTACATCTGGCGGACCGACGACTACGGCAAGACGTGGACTCGGCTCACCGACGGTACGAACGGCATCCCGAACAACCATCCGACGCGGGTGGCGCGTGAGGACCCCGACCGCGAGGGGCTGCTCTATGCGGGCACGGAGTTCGGCCTGTTCGTCTCGTTCGATAACGGGAAGCAGTGGCAGTCGCTGCAGCTCAACCTTCCCGCGACGCCGGTGACCGACCTGAAGGTGCACCGGAAGGATGTGGTGATCGCGACGCAAGGGCGCGGGTTCTGGATCATGGACAATGTCACCCCCCTCCATCAGATGAGCGGTTCTGTGATGGGAACCGGGAACCGGGCGGGGGGAACCGAAACGACGGCTGCCCATCTGTTCAAGCCGAGGGACGCCTACCGCTTCCGCTACAGCGCCGGTTTCGGTGGCGTGGAGTCGAGCCGCACCAATCCCGCCGACCCGCAGTACCCGCCGCCCGGCGCAATGATCGACTACTGGCTCCCGAGCGGCGCGAGTGGCGACGTGACCCTCGAGGTGCTCGACGGCAGCGGCACGGTCGTCCGCCGCTTCTCGAGCGCGGGGGCCGGCCAGCGCCAGCAGACGCCCGACCAACCCGGCATGCGCGCGCCCGAGATGGTGACCGTCGGCACCCCTCGGCTGCCTAACGTGGAGGGGCTCAACCGGTTCACGTGGGACCTGACCCTGGCCCCGCCGTTCGACCCGGCTCGCCAGGGCGGTGGCGGTGGACGCGGCGGCGGTCCGGTGGTCGTGCCGGGTCAGTACACACTCCGCCTGACCGCGATGGGCAAGTCGACGACGCAACTGCTGCAGGTCCGCATCGATCCGCGGAACGAGAAGGACGGTGTCACGGTCGCCGACCTCCGCGAGCAGTTCGACCACAACGTACGCGTGCGAGACATGGTGACCGAGGTCAACCAGCTCGTCGCGGACGTCGAAGCCGCACGACGGCGACTCGCCAACGCGAGCGGCGCCGCCGCCGACACCCTCCGCCGCCTGGACGCCCTCCGCGCCAGGCTCGTGACGCCGCCGGTGCGCTACAGCAAGCCGGAGCTTCAGGCACACATCCAGTACCTCTACGGGCTCACGACACAGGCGGACCAGAAGGTCGGCCGCGACGCAGTGGAGCGGTACCGCGTGCTCCGTACCGAGCTCGATCAGCGCCAGGCGGAAGCACGCAGGTTGTTAGGCGGGCGGGCAGTCAGCCTGCGCAACGATGCCAAATCCGGTGCGTGGCTGGGTCCGTGATGAGGCAGCGGGCACGACTGGTCCGGCGGCAGGGCCGGGCAGTAATCAGTCGTCAGTTCTGAGTCGGTAGTCATCAGTCCTGAGTCATCCAGTTATGAGTCGTGAGTACTCGGAACTCATGACTGGATGACTGGGAACTGATGACTCCGGCCGTAGACGAGTAAGGCCGCCTACTGAACCCGGTATCTCCGGACGACGGATCGCCGATTCTCCGGGTAGCTCAGCGTCACGACGTAGCCGTCTCCGCTTCTGACCTCCGATGGATATTCGCTCCCCTGCGGCAGCGTGACTCGCGTCAGCCGCCGCGCCGCGAGATCGACGACCAGGAGCGAGCCATCGAACTGCATCGACGACGCCCGCGCGCCCGGGCCCACCGCCATCACGCCCAGCTCGGACCCGCGGAGTCGTCCCACCTCGGTCGCCACCCCACCCGCCGTTACCGTGTAAAGCCCCATCGAGCTCCGCTGGCGAACCACGCACGCGGCCAGATCACCCATGGGCGCGCCGCACTGCGGCACGCCGGACAACCGCGCGATCGGACGAACATCGCTGCCGGCCACGCGCCACAACTCCGTCTTGAACGACATCATGCCGAACACCGCGAGCGGCGATGCGTACGGAGACCGCCCGCGCATCATTCCCGGGAACACCGGCGCGACGATCGCGTTCGCCGTGCCGAAGATCAGCGGCTCTCCCATGAGCGGGATCGTGTCGGGGATCGCGATTGTCCGTGCGCTCCCCTTCTCGCCCACCCGCCCGCTCACCAACAGCGTCGCGTCCGTGTCCGCGGCTGCTCCGATGATCGACCACACCGATGCGCCACGGTCAATGCTCAGGCGCGGCTCGTCGAGAGCGAAACCGGTCAGTGTGTCCACCCATAACGGCGGAGCAACGGTGTCCACGCGCTCGATCCGGATCTCCACTCCCTGGTCGATCACGTCGAGCGCCAGCACACGCTGGTCGTCCAGGAAATCACCGGCAACGGCCGACAGCTCACGCACCGGACCGCCCACTCGACCGGTCAACAGTGTGGGCGTCGAAGTGCGGCGACCAACCGCGATACTCATCGCGAGGAACCGCTCGCCGTTCGGCGACACGCGCAGGCCGGACGCTGTGCCACCAACCGTACTCTCCGCATCGTGCGTCGCGCGCGCGGTCGTCTCGGTCAACGCGCCCTTGAGCGAGAGCGCCGAGCGATCGACGCCGAGCATCGCCATGATCGCGGCGGCGGCGAGCGTTGCGAAAGCCGTCGTCCGGCTCCGCGTCGTTCCAGCCGTGAGAAGCGCCGCGCCGATGCCGAACATGGCTGTCCCGAGCGTGCCCAGGAGCGGCACGCCGCCCGACGCTAACCCGCCGAGCGTCTCATTCGCGCCGGCGGCACTCACGGTGCCGACCGCCGCCAGTACGGCTGCCGCTCCCAACACGCCAACAGTGAGACGCAGATCGGGTACGGGCGCTCCCGCGCGCGTCTGGCGAATGACGGTGACGATCGAGATGACTCCAACGAGCGCCAGTGCCACCGTCGAGAGCCCGAAGACCTCGGCGCTGAATGAATAATCCTGCTCGATTGCGCCGATCGCGGCCCGCACCAGACTCATTGCGCCGAGCGCGGCCAGCGTGGCAGGACCCGACTTCCATAACGCGAGTGCTGCCGGAACGAGGATGATCCCCAGCTGCCCCGCGAGAATCGCGACCGCCCCCGCCACGAGGCCGAGGAACTTCAATGAGGGAGACGTGGATGCGGGAGCGGGTCGGCCGAGTCGGACGTCGACGATGTCGAGCGTGTGCTGCACGCGCGCCACGTCATCGACCGCGAGCGCTACCGACCAGGCCTCCCCCGCGCGGGTGCGCGCGTGCAACGTGCGCTCGTTCCCCGAGGCCGCTACGCGCAGTTCGGCGAGATCGCGGTAGTTCACGGCGCGATAGCTCGACGCGGAGTCGCGCAGTGCGACAAGCTCGGGGCTCGTGTCCGCGGCGACGCCATCGAGCCAGTAGGCACGGTCGTCGTCCAACACCACCCAGCTTCCATCGCGGGGCGACCGCACGATCGTCGCCGCACCAAGCTGCTCGGCCGCGGCGCCGCCGCCAGCGCGGATGGCCTGGATGCGGCGGACGAGGCTGGGATGCGATGCGACGCGCTCGACGTCTACGGCCCAGCGCCGCGGGATGCGTGCATGAAAATGCAACTTCGCGAGCGCACGCACGAGCGCTTCGGGATCGCCGCAGAGCGCGGCTGCGCGCACGTCGCTCTCGGTCTCGTGCTGCTGACTCCTCGAGGCGCGGTGCGCGAGCGCGAGCAGAACGCCGATCGGCCAGATCCATCCGATCCACACCGTGGCCGCCGGCGCGAAGAACGTGCTGATGACCGGAAGCGTGACGCCCACGAGAATGAGCAGCCGGTTGACGAGCTGGCTGCGCCGGATCCAGCGCGGATTCAGGTGGTCGAAGTGCGCCATTTCATGCGCGAAAATGGCGGCGTTCTCGTCGGGGTCGAGGAGGTCGAGGAGCGCGTCCCCCATTGCGACCGCCGGGCGGCGCACCGATGGCAGCGCGACGGCGTTCACGAACCGCGACCCTTGTGGTCCCACGGAATACACCGCGGGCACGACCGTGCCGGCGCGCTGCACGATTTCGTCGAACCGCGGAACGAGCTCGGGACGCGTGAGTGGCCTCGCGGCGTGCGCCCACAGCCAGATGCGCGGATACCGTTCTTCCCAGACGATGAGCATCGTGGCCACGAGGGCCGCCACCCACCACCAGTGCGCGGTGCCCGCGGCTCGGAGCATCCACTGGACGATCGCCGGCGCGTAGGCGAGGGCGATCCAGAAGCCAAAGCCGCCAATGATGGACAGGACCGTATGCCAGAGGAACGCCCCGAACCCCCACGTCTCCCCCAGGACTCGCGCGCGCACGGGGTAGCCGGACGCGAGCAGCAGCATGATGAGGAGCGGGATGCCCCACGCGGCCTCGGGGCCGGCGAAAACGATCATGAGCGCCAGCGCGACGGCGACGGCGCGAATGGTGGCGCGCCGTCGGCTGTCGAGCAGTTCGGGAAGGGCCGGGTCTTCCCCACGGCGAATCAGCTGGCGGCCGGTCCACCACGCGACGAGCGCGGGCACGATGGCCAGCAGCGCCGTCAGTGCGACTCGGCCGGTTGAGACGCCGGCCATCAATGGCATTGGGATCATCTAACGCTCATCTAACCGTGGACGAGGGCGCGGGGCCCGCGTCACGTCAGGCACGGCATGGGTGCGACCGGGACCCGGTGGCGGCGACGGTTCGGTCGGCGGTGCCGGCCGGACGCGACATCGCGTCAGGCAGCGGCGGGCGGGACGGCGGCAGCGGGCGGTCGAACGTTATGACACGTTGCCGCGTTATGACAGGGAACGCCAGAGGCGTGGCGCGGATTCAGGCAGGGGCCGTTGTTTTCGGCTCGACGGGTCGCCGTTAGGCTGTTAGGCTGTTAGGCTGTTAGCCTGTTAGGCTGTTAGGCGGGTGTTGCGAATCGCCCTCGTTCACTATCTTACAGACCATGGCAACCACTACTGCTCGCAAGCGCGCGTCAGGCGCCAAGCGTCCCGGCATCAGCCGGATCGACCAGGAATCGACTCGCACCCACGGCTTCTTCGCGCGCTTCGGTTATGCGCGTGACAAGAGTGGCACGTGGCGTCCGAAGCACCGCGCGTTCTTCGGCGACGCGAGTCACGGCAGCAAGAAGAAAGCGCTCGCCGCGGCCGAGGCATGGCTCGCGAAGATCGAGCGTGCCGAGAAGCGCAGCGGCGGCGCCAGCAAGCCCGCCGCGAAGAAAGCCGCGAAGAAGAAGTAGCGGTCTTTCCCGGTCGTCCGAACCGCGCTACTGACGATGGTGGCGCGGGCGGTCGAGTGCCCCCTCCACGCGGGGGGGCACCAGGCCGGCCCACCGCCGGCCCTACCCCTGCGTCGCCCTCAGATCCTCCGCCGCCTTCCGGCTCGCGTCGAGGTTCACTCGCACGTCGCTCAGGAATTTTCTCACCGGTTCCTGACGGACTCCGCCACTCTCCAGCGCGTCGTCGATCTCGTCGATCAGGTCTTTCCGGACCTGGATCGCGCGGTCGAGGTACGCTCGGCTGAAGTCGGCCCCGGTCCGCGATTGCAGGTCACTCATCGCCTGCGCATGATCCCGAATCACGTCTCGGTCCGGGAGTACCGGCGCGATATTCAACCGCTCCGCGGTCGTCTTGACGCCGCTCCGCGTCACCGCGTTCTCACTCACCGCCTTCGCGGCGAATGCGTTCACGGCACCATCGGTCTTCTCCTGCGCGAGTTGGTCCGTCGCGATCATCGCCGCGAACGCCGTATCGAGCAGCGCAAAGACGTTCTCATCGGTGATGATCGCCGCCACCGTTGCCGCCGTCGCAGCCGGCGCCGAATCCACGACACCGACCGAGCCCGCGGAGGTGTCGACCTGGGGAACGTCGCGATCGCCGCCACATGCCGACACGACCACCGACGACGCGAGGAGAACCCGAAACGCCATCGCCCGAGACATATGCACTCCACCGCTCCATGGTGATGTTTCACCGTCCACTCGAGGCCTCGCGGATCGTCCCGAAGGCCCGGCAGTGGGTTCAGGAAGCATACGGCGAGCCAGATGACCTCCCGACTCTACTATATAGATTCGTATCTCGCGGCCTTCGAGGGGCGCATCATCGAGATCGCCGATGGCGGCCGCCGAGTGTATCTCGACCGGTCAGCGTTCTACCCGACGTCAGGCGGCCAGCCCTTCGACCTCGGCACGCTCGGCAGCATCCCCGTGTCCGATGTGATCGACGAGGACGAGCGCGTCGCGCACGTGCTCGCCGCCCCGCTCGCGGCACATGACATTGGCGATGTCGTCGAGGGAGCGATCGACTGGCCTCGGCGGTTCGACCATATGCAGCAGCACACCGGCCAGCATCTCCTGACGGCGGTCTTCGTCGAGTTGTTCGGCTACGACACGGCGAGCGTTCACTTCGGGACCGATCGTTCGTCGCTGGACCTCGACGTCGGCACTGTTTCCTCGGATCAGCTCCTCGAGGCGGAGCGACGCGCGAACGAGATCGTGTGGGAGAATAGGCTGGTGACCGTGACGTTCGAGGACTCCGCGACGGCCGCCGGGCTGCGCAAGCCACCGCCGCGGTCGGGGACCATCCGTGTCGTCAGCATCGATCGTCTCGATCGGAGTGCGTGCGGCGGAACGCACGTGCGCGCGACCGGCGAGATCGGCGCGATCGTCCTTCGCGGTACGGAGCGCATGCGCAAGCAGACGCGAGTCGAGTTTCTCTGCGGTGGGCGCGTCGTCCGTCAGGCGCGCAACGATCACGAGACGCTCTCGCGGATCGCGCTCGCGCTCAAGGGGTCGATCGCCGAGGCGCCCGCGCTGGTGCTGGCGCAGGGAGAGCAGCTGCGCGAGGCCGTGGCAACCATCAAGCGGCTCGACGGTGAGCTCGCCGCGCACGAGGCCCGGGCACTGTACGACGCCGCGCCGCCGGGTCTCACTGGCGTCCGCGTCGCCGTGGTCCAGCGCGAGACCGGGACGGTCGACGGGATGCGGTCGCTCGCCCAGGCATTCGTCGTGTTAGGTCACGCCGTCCTCATCGCGACTGTCGTATCACCTGCGACGGTTCTCGTGGCGGCGTCGGACGACTCGGGGCTCGATGCCGGAGCGGCGCTCAAGGCGCAGCTTCAGAGCGTCGGTGGCCGCGGCGGAGGCTCGGCCCGGATGGCGCAAGGCACCGTGCCGAGTGCGGAGTTGCTCGCTCGCGTGGTCGACGGTGTTCGTTCTGCGTTGACGTGAGGTGAGGGAGATGCCGCCTGTCGTCTGAGTTCGTGGGTGATAGTCGTTAGGCTGCATCGACCTCGTAAAAGGTGGGTCTCTTATGGGGAGGGGGGGAAACCAGCCGCAGAGTTCGCAGAAGCACGCAGATTCTCCCTCTACCGGGATGGTGGCTACTCTCGCGCGGTCGAACCTCCCGATAGAGGGCTTCTGCGAAATCAGCGAAATCTGCCGCCATCTGCGTCAGGTCTTCTTCGCCGTCCCGGTAGAGGAGTAGGCCCTCCACCGGGAGGAGCGCGATTCCTCGACTGCGGCCCTTCGGGCCGCCGCTCGGAATGAGACGCTATCGGGTCCCGGCGTGGTCCGCTAGTTGAACAGCAGGCAACCATGGCCACTCGCACCCCTGTTGAACGCTTGCCCGAGGCGCGTACGTCCGCTGGCAGCCCCAGCGGTGGCGTCACCCGAGCCCGCGGCCTTGCGCGGCTTCTCGACGACCTCATTCGCATCCCGGGAACCAACATCGGGATCGGGCTCGACCCGGTCATCGGCCTCATTCCGGGCTTGGGCGACGTGATCGGCGGAGCGATGTCCGGGTACATCCTGCTCGTGGCAGCACAGGAAGGCGCGCCGACGTCGGTGCTCGTGCGCATGCTCGGCAATATCGCGCTCGACAGTTTCGTCGGCCTCGTCCCGCTGGTCGGCGACTTGTTCGACGTTGGGGTGAAGGCCAACCGCCGCAACGTTCAGCTCCTCGAGCGGTACCTCGGGTCGCCCCGCGAGACGAAGGCGGCGAGCCGAGGCGTCGTCGCCCTCATCCTGCTCGCGGTCATGCTGCTGATCGCCGCGATGGTGACGCTGGGGGTGCTGGCAGTTCGGTGGCTTGGTCAGTTGTTAGGGTAGCCGCGACCCGCGGGCGCGCGAGGAGCGACACGGCGATCGCGCCGCCGATCAACACACCCACGACGGCAAGCGACACGGCGACAGGGACTTTGAAGACATCGACCAGCATCATCTTCAGCCCGACGAAGACCAGCACCGCGGCGAGCCCGTACTTCAGATACACGAACCGGTGCACCACGCCCGCGAGCAGGAAGTACATCGAGCGCAGACCGAGGATCGCGAACACGTTCGCCGTATAGACGAGAAACGGCTCCTGCGTCACGGCGAAGATCGCGGGAATGGAGTCGATGGCGAAGACGAGGTCGGTGAACTCGACGAGCACCAGCACCAGAAAGAGCGGCGTCGCGACCCACTTGCCGCTTTCACGAGCCCAGAATTGCTGCCCGTGGTACTGCGACGTCAGCGGGAGCAGGCGGCGAGCGAGTGAGAGCACGGGGTTTCGTGACGGGTCGTAGCTCCCGACGCGCCGCGCCATCTTGATTCCTGTCACGACCAGGATCGCGCCGAACACGTAGATGACCCAGTGGAACTGCTCCAGCACGTAGGCGCCGGCCGCGATGAAGATGCCGCGCATCACGAGCGCGCCGAGGATGCCCCAGAAAAGGACCCGGTGCTGGTACTGCGACGGGACCGAGAAGTAGGTGAACAACATCACGAACACGAAGATGTTGTCTACCGACAAGGACTTCTCGATGAGGTAGCCGGTAAGGAACTGGAGGGCCGGTTCCCCTCCCCAGAGCTGCCAGATGATGACGCTGAAGACGAGTGCCAGCACGACCCACAGTGCGCTCCAGGTGCCCGCCTCGCGCAACGTCACGGTGTGCGCGGTTCGGTGAAAGACGCCCAGGTCGAGCGCGAGCATCGCCAGAACGAACGCGTTGAACGCGAGCCAGAACCAAATGGTGATCTCCACGGACTCCTCGTCGAGATGTGCAGCCGACCAAATCAGGCGGCGCGACCCTCGATCCGCGCCACGTTCGATGCCGTAGGTTAGGACCTCTCGGGTCGTGACACAAATTGATTGTTGTGAGGCAATTCATAGATTTTCTTGCCGCCCGGAATCGCGGCAACTCGCTGGTACCGTCGAATGGCCTGGCTCAACTATCATCATCTCCTCTATTTCTGGACGGTCGCCCGCCTCGGGAGCATCGCCCGAGCCACCGAGGAGCTGCACCTCACCCAGCCGGCCATCAGCGCGCAGATCCGCACGCTCGAGCGCGCCCTGGGGGAGCGTCTGTTCACGCGCAGCGGGCGCCAGCTCGTCCTGACCGATGTGGGGCGAATGGTCTACCGGTACGCGGACGAGATCTTCACGATCGGGCGTGAGCTGCAGCAAACGCTCGCCGGCCATCCCGGCGGCCAGCTCGCCCGGTTCACCGTCGGCGTCGCTCACGCCATGCCGAAGCTCCTCACCTACAAGCTCCTCGAGCCGGCATTGAGCGGGCGCTCGCCGACGCGCCTCGTTCTGCGCGAGGACAGGCCGGAGCGACTGCTCGCCGACCTCTCGCTGCACGCCGTCGATCTCGTGCTGTCAGACGCGCCGGTCGCATCCACGGTGAAGGTGCGCGCCTTCAGTCACCTCCTTGGCGAATGCGGCGTAACCGTGTTCGGGGTGCCACGGCTCGCGGGGCTCTATCGTCGTCGCTTCCCCCGATCGCTCGACGGCGCACCGTTCCTCGTTCCCACCGAAAACACGGTGCTGCGCCGCTCGCTCGATCAGTGGTTCGAGTCCGAGGGGATCCGACCGATGATCGCGGCAGAGATCGAGGACAGCGCCGTGCTCAAGGTGTTCGGCCAGAACGGGGCCGGCCTGATGGTGGCCCCGTCCGTCGTCGAGGCGGCGGTGCGCCGCCAGTACGGCGCGGAGGTCGTCGGACGGGTGGAGTCGATTCGCGAACGCTTCTACGCCATCTCGATAGAGCGCCGGATCACACACCCGGCCGTCCTCGAGATCACGCGCGCGGCACGACAGGACCTGTTCGGCTGACAACCGACCGTGTCGCACGTTAGGCGGCGACGCCGGCCGGCCCCCTGCGGCGCGTCATTCGCTCCGCAGGGCCTCCAGCGGGTCGATCCGCACCGCGCGGCGCGCCGGGACGAGGCACGCCGCCAGCACCACGCCGAGTAACACCACGGCGACCGTAACGAACGTCCCCGCGTCCGTCGGCGCGACTTCGTAGAGCAGGTTCGTCAGGAGCCTGCCCAACCCCACTGCGCCGAGCAAGCCGACCGCCACCCCAGCGAGCGCGGTAGCGAGCCCCTGCCGCACGACCATGCCGAATACGTTGCTTGGCCGCGCCCCCAGCGCCACCCGCACACCGATCTCGCGCGTGCGCGCGGCCACCGAGTAGGCCATTACCCCGTAGACGCCGACCGCCGCCAGGACGAGCGCGAGCACGGCGAACGCCGTCATGAGCTGCATCGGCAGCCGCCGGTCGGTCAGCTGCATCGAATGGACATCGCGCATCGACCGTGCGCCGGAGACCGGGAGGGTCGCGTCGATCGCGCGGACTTCGCGTCTCACCGCCGGGAGGAGCGCCATGGGATCACCGGTGGTACGTACCACGAACGCCATTCCGCCCCAGTGGTCCTGCCGCGCCGACACGTAGGCGGTCGGTCGCGGGTCGCCAGCGACCCCCAAGCGAACATCGCCGACGATTCCCACGACCGTGAACCAGGGTGTGTTCGGATTGGGGCCGAGTCTCACTCGCGCACCAATCGGATCACCGTTAGGCCAGAACTGGCGTGCTGCCGCCTCGCTCAGGATCACGACCGGGGGCGCGTCATTGTGATCGCTCGGACCGAACGCGCGACCCCGCCTGAATGGAACCCCCATGGCCTTGAACCAGTCATCCGACACCGGCTGATACCCGACCTCCGGGAGTTTGTCGCCCTCGTGCGGCCGCCCGTCGATCGCGAGCGATGCCGATGAGCTGCCACGCAGCGGCAGGTTCCCGGACCCGCCGACCGCAACGACACCGGGCAGGGTGCCGAGACGCTGGTACAGCTCCTCGTAGAACTGATCCTGTGCCTCCGAGGTCGCGTAGCGCTGCCCGGCGAGGCTGAGGTCGAACGTGAGCGCAGAGTCGACGGTATAACCGAGATCGTTGTGCTGGAGCCGAGCGAGGCTCCGCACGAGCAGTCCCGCGCCCACGAGCAGCATTGCGGCGAGCGCGAGCTGTCCGGTGACGAGCGCGGCGCGGAGGCGGTACCGGCCGACTCCGCCGCTCGAGCCGCGGCCTGCGTCCTTGAGCGCCGTGTGCATGCCGCGTGATGCGGCGAGTGCCGGCACGAGTCCGAACAGGACCCCACAGGCCAGCGTCACGAGAAGGGCCGTCGCGAGGACCGTACCGTCGACGGCGATCCGATTCGACGCCGGCAGCATGTCACCCGCCGACGCGACGAGCGCGCGCGTGCCCCAGGTGGCGAGGCCCAGCCCGAGGAGGCCGCCGACGCCCGCGAGCACCACGCTCTCGGTCAACATCTGCCGCACCAGCCGCGCGCGCCCGGCGCCTAACGCCGCCCGAACGGCGAGCTCCTGGCGGCGCGACACGGCGCGTGACAGCAACATGCCCGCGACGTTCGCGCACGCAATGAGCAGGACCAAAAGGGACGCGCCGAGCAGCACGAGGAGCGCCGGCCGCATGTCGCCGACCACCGCGTCACGCACACCGAGCGTGTTGACCGTGATTCCAGCGTTGGATTCCGGGTAGTCACGCTCGAGACGGCGTCCGATCGACACCAGCTCGGTGCGCGCCTGCTCCACGGTAACGCCCGGCCGCAGCCGGCCCACCGCGCCGAGGAAGTGGAACTTCCGCGCACGGTTCGCGTCGTTCAGTACCGGCGTGAGGTCCAGCGGCGTGAAGATCTCCGCCTCGGCCGCCGTGGGAAAGAAGAACGACGGTGGCAGCACGCCCACGACGGTGCGCATGCGCCCACTCAAGTCGATGGTCTTTCCGACGATGGTGCTGTCGCTACCGAACAGGCGGCGCCAGACCCCGTGACCGAGCAGCACGACCGTCGGCGCCAGGGCGGTCGAGTCCTCGCCGGCGACGAACGTCCTCCCGATTGCCGCCGATACGCCGAGCGCGCTGAACACGTTGGCGTCCACGCGCAGGCCGGAGAGCCTGACGGGATCGCCATCCCCGACGTAGGTCGCTCCTCCAAACGCGAACGCGCCCAGTGCCGTGAACGAGCGTTGCGCGGCCCGCAGGTCGAGGAAGTCGGCGGGCGACAACTGGCTCTTGTCGCGCGGCGTGTTCGCGTAGGCGCCCCAGAGGCGGACGACCTGGTTCGCGTCGCGGTACGGGAGGTCGCGCAGCAGTACCCCATTCACCACGCTGAAGATCGCCGTGTTCGCACCGATGCCTAACGCCAGAGTGATCAGGGCGACCACGGCGAAGGCCGGGGCACGGCGGAGGGTGCGCCAGGTGTGTGCGATGTCCTGGCGCAGCTCGCCCAGGAGATCGGTCCGATGCTCGTCACGGGTGCTCATCACGTCCTCGGCCAGGCAGTAACGTTTCGTGTACTCGAGGTCACCGAACTCGCGCATCGCCTCTCGGCGCGCGTCGGCCTCGGTCATGCCGCCCTCGACGAGCTCGCGGGCGCGCATGTCGAAGTAGAAGCGCAGCTCGTCGTCCAGGTCGGCGCGCAGCCGCGCCGACGAGCGCCGAGGCAGTCGCAGGAACCGCGGCCTCACACCGGCTCCAATACCTTGAATACGGCCTCGGCGTAGATCTTCCACGTTGCCGCCTCGGCGCGCAGCTGCTTGCGACCTTCCGCCGTGAGCTCGTAGTACTTGGCGCGGCGGTTATTCTCGGAAAGCCCCCACTCGGCGCGGATCCACTTCTTGCGCTCGAGCCGGTGAAGCGCCTGGTACAGCGCGGCGCTCTCGATGGTGAGCACGCCGTCGGTTCGCTGGCGAATGAACCGCGAGACGGCATAGCCGTGCATGGGTTCCCAGGCGAGCGTCCGGAGGATGAGGACGTCGACGGTGCCCTGCAGCAGGTCGATCGGCGGCTTGGTCATGTGCTTCCAGTAAGCATGTGACTGGAAGCATGGGACCCGGCCTCTGTTTCGTCAAGTCGCGCGGGGCGAGTCGCGTGACGGACCGTTCATCAATATGAGGAGCACTTGCCGTAGCCGAAGTACTCGCCGATGACCGACTCGAGCCGCGTCCCGTCTGCGCGGTCACGGATTCGGCGCAGCACCGCGCACTGGCGGTCCAGGTCCTGGAGGTGGTAGTACGCGTGCGCCTGGTAGAGCATCGCGAACAGCGAGTCGTTGCGCGTCTGGAACCGCGGCAGGAGAGCGTCGAGGCGTGTGATCGCCGCGCGCGCGGCCGGCGCCGACACGTTCGAGTCGGGATGCAGTTGCCATCGGTAACGCTCCAGTGCGCGGAGCGCCGTCCGCTGTTCGCTTTCGCTGTCAACCGGATCCGGCGTCTGCTTCGCCGGCGGGTCTACGCGCTTCGTAGCACCGCTTTCTCGGCGAGGCGGCGGATCGGCTGGCTCGGGAGGTGGGTCCGCGGACGTTTCCACCACCGCGCCGTCTTCACGAGTACTGTCGGCGCTGGTGAAGGGGACGGTGCCCCCGGCCGTGTCGAGCGGCAGACTGCCCAGCGCCTGATTTTCGGTCGTCGGTTTCCACGGCCCGTATTTGACGGCGGCTGCGCTGGCGGCAACGATGAGTACTGCTGCGGTGCTCACGGCCGCTACCCGGTTCGCGCGGCCGTTCGGCCCCGCGAACAGTGTCGTTAGGCGCCGCTTGACGGCCGGCACGTCCATGGCCGGTCGCACGCGGTCGCGGCGCGGAGCGACCTGGTTCGGCGCGCGGGGCGCCTCGCGCACAGGGCGAGCTGTGGCCGGTGGCGCAGGTCGTTGGGCACCGTGCTCGCCGCCGGCCGGGGCGGCGCTGGCGGGCACCGCGGCATGGGCGCCCGCCGGTATCGGCGCCGCGACTGCCACGCCTAACGCTGACGCCAGCGCGCCGGCGGTGGCGAACCGCGCGGACGCATCACGCGCCAGCGCGCGATCGAGGACAGCCTGCAGACCGGACGGCCACGCCGCGGACGGCCTGACGGCGGCGAGGGGCCGGGGACCGGACGGGTCGAACCGGGCGTAGATCACCTCTTCGGGCCGCGACCCGGCGAACGGCAACGCGGCGGCGAGCATGAAATACACCACGAGGCCCAGCGAGTACACATCGCTCTGACGATCCAGCTCGCCGCCGGCGAGTTGCTCGGGGCTCATGTACATCAGCGTACCGACGACCGCACCGAGCTGCGTCACGTTGCGGCTCTCGTTCCCGAGGGCCTTCGCGATGCCGAAGTCCACGATCTTGACCATCTCGCGCCCGTCGCGGTCGCGCATGACCATGATGTTGTCGGGCTTCAGGTCGCGATGGATGATTCCCTGCGCGTGTGCCGCATCGAGTCCGCTCGCGATCTGGCGTGTGAGGTCCACGACGCGCGTCAGCTCGAATGGGCCTTCCGCCTTCACCATGCGCGCGAGCGTGTCTCCGGGAACGTACTCCATGGCGAGGTAGACCAGACCGTCGTCGGTCTCGCCGAAGTCGTAGATGCCGGCAACGTGATCGTTCGCGATGGTGCCCGCGTGGACCGCGGTGCGGTTGAAGCGCACGAGCTCGCTCGGATCGTCCACGCGTCCGCGGTGGAGGATCTTCACGGCAACCTGGCGCTTGAGAAACCGATGCTGCGCGAGATACACGCGCCCCATCCCGCCGACGCCGAGCAGGTGCGTGAGCTCGTAGCGCCCGTCGACGACGCGTCCGAGGAGCGCATCGTCAGCGGGCGGCGGCGGATGGTCGACGACCGTGGGCGCCGCAGCGGCATCCTGCATTACGAGTGGCGTCCCGTCCTCGGGGCAGAACATGTCCGCGCTGCCATACGCGCGCTGACACTTCGGGCAAACCTTCTCCATGACGAGCTCCTGACCGCACGCGCCTCACGCGCGTGGCGATCATGTAGGTCGATGCGATGATCGTCTTGACAGCGCGCGCAAACGCACGAGCATTGGTCGCCCCGACGCAACGTGTGATGCTGCGCGGATGGATCTCGTTGCAACGCCGGTCAGGGAGGCCTCGTGGCTACTCACTGCTTCGCCCGCTCGTCGCGCATCGCGAATCGCGCGCTCCTCACCACCGCAACGCTCCTGCTGCCGCTCGCGCGCGGCGGGACGCAGCCCGCGCCCACCGATGATCGCCGTGCGTCCATCGCCGTGGCGGATTTCACCGTCTCGGCGTTGCGGGACGCGGCCGAATGGGGCCCGCTCGGGAAGGGCATGCCGCAGATCCTCATGACGGAGCTGGGCGCGAACCAGGACCTTCGCATTGTAGAGCGCGAGCGTATCCAGACGGTGCTCGACGAGCTGAAGCTGTCGAGATCGGACCTGGCCGACCCCACGACCGCCGCGCGCGTCGGGAAGCTGATCGGTGCCCGATACATCGTGACCGGATCCGCGAACATCGACCGCCGAAACCGGATCCGGCTCGATGTGCGCGGAATCCGAACGGAGACGTCTGTTCAGGAGTACGCGGACAACCTCATGGGAGATGCCGACGACGTGCTCCAGCTCATCGCGCGGATTGGTGAGAAGATGAGCCGGAACTTCGACCCCACGCCGTTCGACGCGCCGAGTGGACGGAGCTCCGGCTCCACAGGCCCGACGAAGGAGGGGCTCCGCGTCGCGATGCTGATTGGTAACGCCATCGACCTGCAGGACCGGCGGGACGTCGATGGCGCGACGAAGCTCGTTAGGCAGGCGTTGGCCATCGCCCCCGACAACCCGAGCGCGAGGGCCCTGCTCGCGTCGCTGCAGCAGGCAAAGTGACGCCGCCCGGAGCCCCGGGGCCGCGACGGGGCTCATGAGCGAAGGTCGCTGCCCCTGAGCTCGCTGACTCCAACGTCTGACGGGGCGGTCAGCGAGCCGCGGCGGGCGAGCCAACCCGCGACGCTGTTGGCGAACGCTTCCGAGTCCATCACGCGCAACTCGCGCGGCGAACAGTGGATGGCGCGGCGGACGGCTTCGCGGAAGTGATTGACCGACGCGTACCCGAGGCGGTCAGCGACATCGGCGACGCGCGAGCGCGGCTGGCGCAGCAGCCGGTATGCGTAGAGCAGATGCGCCGCGGTGACGAAGTACCCGGCCGAATGGAGACCGACGCTATCGAGCCACCGGTTGAGCGTGCGCTCGCTCTTGCCGGTGGCGAACGCCAGGTCGCTTACCCGGTGGATGTCCTCCGGGCGCTCGAGCGCGAGCGTGATCGCGCGGGACAGCGGTCCAGGCAACTTCGCGAGCGTGGACTGGAGTCGTGCCAGCAGCTCGAACGTGGGATCAACGGACGTGGCGAGTGCCACGGCGAGCCGAAGCTGCGACGTCTCGTCTTGCGCGCCGCGCGCCACGAACAGCGTCCGATGATTGCGGGCGATCAGGCCGAGCTCCGCGACCACGGGCTGCACCGGCTGGCCGTAGACGATGACGAACGCGTTCGGCGCGGTGGCGAGGAGCGGCGAAGCGATCGACGCCTCTATATCGCGCGCGCCAAGCGCCGCGAGTGACGGGTCGATCACCGCGACATCTACAAGCTCTTCACGAAGTCGCTGCAGGAATTCGTCGCGACGCGTGGTCGCGTTCAGGACGTGATTCCCGTCCAGGACTTGCGAAAGTCGGTTCACCGGGGGCGCATCGAGCCACGCCAAGAATCGCATTCAACACTCAGCTGCACGCAGCGCCCGCAATATGGCGTGATCCGGCGGGCGCGCAACTCGGGGATGTCCGAGAGTTGCTCGTCTCGTCAGGCACTGACCGATATCCGGTGCATCGTGGCGTCTTTCCGTCGTTGACGCACGGGCCCGGCCCCTTATACTGGCCACGCGCTGGCGCATAACGAGGCACCAGCGCACGTGACAGAACGCACACCTCGCGGTGCGCGCAGGGTCGCGCGCGCCGGAGCGCCTCTGGCTGTCTCCTAGCGTCGTCTTCCGCGTCAGAGACCGCGGAGGTCCACACGCGGGAGCCGTATGGCAGCGATCGACGCACGGCGCGCGCACCACCATCGCGTGCGGGGTCGGTGCACACGGAGTGCGCCATGAGTTGGCACGAAGCCAACCAGCACGAGCTCGCGCGCGCCCTCGACAGCGTACGCGACGCACTCCGCCGCTACGCGCAGCGCCGCGTGCCGTCGCCGCCGAACCCCGACACACCCGGCACGAGTGACACCCCCGTCGGTCAGACACCCTCGGACTCACCCCCCGAAGACTTCCCGTCCGCGCTCGCGCAGCTCGTCACCACTTTCCGCCTCTCCCGTTTCGAGCGCGACGTACTCCTGCTCTGCGCGGGCGTCGAGCTCGATGCCGCGTTCGGACCGCTCTGCGCCATCGTCAACGGCGACACCGGGCAGCGGTACGCCACGTTCGGTCTCGCCCTCGCCGCTCTCCCCGGCGCGCACTGGAGCGCGCTCACACCAGCCGCCCCACTCCGCCGCTGGAGACTGGTCGAGGTAAGTGGAGCCGGCCTCACCACGTCGCCACTCCGCATCGACGAGCGCATCCTGAACTACCTCGCCGGCGTGCCACACCCCGACGAACGGCTCACCGGCCTCATCTCCCCTGTCCACTACACGAACGAACTGCCACCATCCCACCAGATCATCGCCGCACGCATCGCTGCCCTGTGGCAGCCATCGGAGCGAGGCGAGCCCACGCCGGTCGTTCAGCTCTGTGGTGACGGCACGTTCGACAAGCGAGCCATCGCCGCGGACGCATGCACCCGTGTTGGACTCGGGCTCCACTCCCTGGTCGCCGACCTGATACCCGCCGCGCCAGGCGAGCTACAAACCCTCGCTCGGCTCCTCGAGCGCGAGGGCGCGCTCACGGGCAGCGCGCTTCTGATCGAATTCGATGACGATCGCGTCGAAGCAACTCCACCCGCTGCATCCGCGCGCTTGACCGACCAGATGGCTGGCCCCGTGTTGATCGCAACACGGGAGCGTCGACCGACCGGCCGTCGGCCCAACGTGGTTTTCGACGTCAGCAAACCCACACCGGCCGAACAGCGCGCCGTGTGGCACCGAGTGCTGGGCGACGCCGCAGTCCGATTGAACGGGCAGGTCGAGCAGATGGTGACTCAGTTCAACCTGTCGACCGACCTGATCCGTGCGGCGTGCGCCGACGCCGCCGGCCGCTTCCAGTCCCCCGCGCCGTCAGGCAGTGCGACAACGTCCGGGTTCGTCAGCGATGCGCAGGGCACTCCCGATCTCGCCGCCACGGTGTGGGAATCGTGTCGCGTACAGGCGCGCGTGCGAATGGATGAGCTGGCCCAGCGCATCGCCGGCGCGCCAACATGGGACGACCTCGTCCTCCCCGATGCGCAGCGTCACATCCTGCGCGACATCGCGGCTCACGTACGTCACCGCACGACGGTCTACGAGCACTGGGGATTCGCCAAACAGGGATCGCGCGGGCTCGGCATCACGGCGCTGTTCGCAGGCGCGAGCGGCACGGGCAAGACGATGGCAGCCGAAGTGCTTGCCGGCGAGCTGCGGCTCGACCTGTATCGAATCGACCTCTCGACGGTGGTCAGCAAGTACATCGGCGAGACCGAGAAGAACCTTCGGCGGATCTTCGACGCCGCCGAGGCAGGCGGTGCCATCCTGCTGTTCGATGAGGCGGACGCGCTGTTCGGCAAGCGCAGCGAGGTCAAGGACAGTCACGACCGCTACGCCAACATCGAAGTCAGCTACCTGCTGCAACGCATGGAAGCATACCGCGGACTCGCGATCCTAACGACGAACCTGAAGAGCGCGCTCGACACGGCGTTCCTGCGCCGCATCCGGTTCATCGTCCAGTTCCCGTTTCCCGACGCCGAGCAGCGCGCCGAGATCTGGCAGCGGGTGTTTCCGCACGAGATGCCGGTCGACGGCGTGCGCGCCGAGCTGCTCGCGCAGCTCAATCTCGCTGGCGGAAACATACGAAGTGTCGCGCTCAACGCGGCGTTCCTCGCCGCGGATGCGGACGAACCGGTTCGGATGTCTCACCTGCTGCGCGCGGCGCGCAGCGAGTACGCGAAGCTGGAACGGCCACTCACCGAAGCGGAGACGGCGGGCTGGGACTGAGCGCTCGCGTGGCTCGCCACGCTTGGGCTCGAGTCGGGAGTTGGGGATGCGCGATCGAGTACGAATGCAGCGGAAGCGGGCGCACACCCGCGAGGAGCAGCAGGCCGACCTCGCCTCGACGGCCGGGGTGTCCGAACGACCAAGCAGCGCGATGGTCGGCGGACGAACGGGGGTGCTCGACTCGATCGTCGCGGAAGCGTCGCGCGCGACGCAATCGGCCCCCACCGCCGCCCTCGGCTCCACCGCAGTCGCGGAGATCGTCGAGGGAACCATCGCACAGGTGATAGGTCGCGCCGCCGACGAGACGCCCGGTTACAGCTATTCCGATCTGGACATCTTTCCGCGCGAGGAAGCCCAGGACGACGACGGTGCCTCCGGTGCCCACTCGCTCTCACATTCGCGTCGATCGGGCGGGTTCGATGATTCGATCGTCTCGTCTGCCGTGGCCGACAGCAGCGAGGCCGCTGACACCGACGGGGAAGAACCGGAGAGCGCCGCTGCCGAGGCGGTCGCGGTCGAAGTGGCCGACGAGAAGAAGTCGGCGCCCTCCGCGGCACGCGCGAGGACGACCGCGGCGCCCGCGCCCCCGCCCCCAACGGAGAAACCGGCAGGTGAAACGTCGGCCGGCCGCGAAGTGGAGAGCATCCGCACGCGCGCATCGACCGCCAGCGACCCGGGCGTCGCGCTCGACGACGCGGTCAGCGGCATCTCTGCCATCGAGCAGGACGTTGAGCGAGTCGGTACCAGTAACGACACAACCGCCAGCGATGGCGAGGCGACCCGTGAGGAGATCGGCGCAGCGAGCGAGGATGAGATCGCGAGCGACGCGATCGCGGATCGGGCTAGTGTCGATACCGAACCGATAGGCACGGACGCGATCGCATCGCCAGACATCGATGATGTCGAAGTCGTCGAGCTCGAAGGCGTTGCGCGTGTCGACGCCGAACGGGGCGAAGGAGAAGGCGGAGGAGCAGAGGGGGGCGAAAGAGGCGGGAAGGCAGGCAAGGCTGGTGGCCAAGCGAAAGGGGGCAAAGGAAAAGGCGGCGGCAGCGCGGGTAAGGGTGGAGCCGCGGGAAAGGCCGCGGGTGCCGGTGGTGCTGCAGGCGGCGGAGGTCGCGGCGGCGGCCGTGGCGCCGCAGCAGGCCGAGGCGGGGGTGAGCTCGAAGGCCCATCGGCGATGGGTGGCGCCGGCGCGGCGGACGTCGCCGCGCTTCCGACTTCGTCGGTGGCGTTGATCGATGAGGAGCTCGTCGAACATCAACGATGGGGGGGCGCGCAGGGAGCGGTCGGAGAAGCGGGGTCGTTGGAGCGCGCCGCGTTCGTTGCCGATACCGCCGGAGGTGCAGCGCTCAGCGGGCTCGCGTCAGGCGCCGCAATGGGGTTGGGCATCGGTCTCGCCGTCCGCGCCACGAAGTTCATCCCGGGACTCGGCGGCGCGATCGGCGGCGCGATGGCGCTGCACGGGCTCTCGCAGAAGTTCGAGAACTGGGACCAGACGGCCGCGACCATCAGTCGGTTCGGCGAGGGGAACTCCACGTACGAAACGCTCGCGAACAGCATCGCGTCCGTCGCGGAGGTCATCGACATCGTCTCGAACGTACTCAACGCGATCAACGGCGTGGTGGGCGTGCTGACGATGATCTGCTACGGCATCACCGCGGCTGGTGCGATCGCGACGGTCGCGACGTTAGGCGCCGCCGCGCCGGTGCTCGCCGCCGCCGCGGAGATGTCCGTCGTGTTGACCGAGATCGAGACCGCGATCACGGCGGTGACGACGGTTCTCGACGTCATCAACGCCGCGGTGCTGCAGCCGGCCGTCCTGCTCTTCCGGGCGATGCACACGTTTACGTCGGAGGCCGACCCGCGCGAGGTCGAGGCGTCGGGCGGGCAGATCGCGCAGGCGGCCGCCGCCTGGGGCGGGACGCTCGGCGCGAAGGCAGGTGGCGCGTTGGCGGATATCGGGAGTGGCGCTGGCTCGCGCGCGGACGACGAGAACTCGGCCACGCAGCGTGCGGCGTCTGCCGACGCCGACGCGAACGCGCCGCCGCCGAGTGGTGGCGCTGGTGCCGCGGGTCCTGATGGACCGGCGGTGCATTTCGAGGCGCCGCCGGGCGCTGCGGCAGTCGACCCGCACGCGCCGACGAACCTCGACATCCCGGCCGCACACGCGGACACGGTTCCCATGCCTGCGGTCGGCGGCGCCGCGGTGGACGTCAACGCTCCGACGAACCTCGACACTCCCGCGGCGCATGCGGATACGGTGCCGATGGCCGTTCCCGGTGGCGGACGGCCCGATGTCGACGCGCACGCCCCGACGAATGTCGACACTCCGGCTGCTCACGCCGATACCGTCCCGATGGCTGCATCCGAGCCAGGGGTCTCTCCGCTCGCGAGTACCGGCGAGATGCCGGCGGCGGGGGTGTCGCCGATGGCTCGTTCGGTCGAGACGCCGGTGGCTGGAGGGGTCGACCCGTTCGGGCGCACGGCCGTGGACCCGTTGGGGCAGACCGCCCCTCAGCCCGTGGCGGATGCTGCCCCGAGTCCTGTCGATCCCTTCGGGCGTACCGAGGTCGATCCGCTCGGCCGGACGGCACCGCAGGACGCCGCGGATGGCGGTGGCGCGACGCCTAACGACGGTGCGCCGGCCGGCGCGGTGGAGCCGCCGCCGAACGCCCAGCTCGGCGGCGTCGAGGGGTGGCCGCCGCACGACCCGTATCCGGGCGATCATGCGCCGATGCTGGACCGCCTCGCGTGGGGGGCTCGCCAGTATGAACCGGGTGGGCAATGGCACTCGGAGCCGCTGCCTCCGCCCGCCCCGCGGCCGGCTGCGCCGGAACCTGTGCCACAGGTGGGACCCCCACGGAATCCGGTCATCGAGATGACTCCGGTGAATCCGGCGGATGTGTATCCCGGCGCCCCGCAGCCGCCGGGGTTCCGGGCCGGCCCGGTGGGGTCGTTAGGCGGTCCGGACGGAGCGCCGGCCTCCGGCACGTCCGCCCCGGCACCGGCGGGGCCGCGCAACCCCGTGATGGAGATGACCCCGGTAAACCCGGCCGACGTCCATCCGGGCGCGCCGCAGCCGCCGCATTTCCAGGCGGGGCCAGTCGGGTCGCTGGACCTGCCGCCGGCGACGTCGCTGCCCGCGACACTCCCGGGAGGGGTCGACGGTCCCGCCGCGCACGCGCCCACGAATCTCGATGTCCCGGCGGCGCATGCGCCGACGAACCTGGATATCCCGGAGGCGCACGCGCCGACCGAGCGAATCCCGGTCATCGAGTCCGACACGCCGACGCTCCAAGGACTCGGGCCATCGCCTAACGCAGCGGCGGGTGCGGATGCCGAACCCGTGCAGGCCGGGCACACGCTTCCCGGGATCGGCCCCGCGCCGGATGCAGCCCCGCCGTCGTCCCATGATGGCGGCGGCGGTGGTAGCGAATCTCCGCCGCCCGGAGGGCATGGTGGCTCCGGCGACGGCGGTGGACCGGCGAACCCCTTCGCGAATCTCACGGACGCGGAGATCGAGGCGGGGCTCGACGCACCGGGACATTCCGACCTGATCCTGACTGCGCCCGCGCCAGCGGCGCCGACACGATTCAGTGATGCGTCGGAGGCCGAAATCGAGGCTGTGATCGACCGAGGGGTCCGTCAGGCCGAGCGGCGAGGCACGGTAGAGGGACAGCGGGCAAACCTGTCCGACGACTTCCGAAACTTGACACCCGCGGAGGAGGCTGCTCTGCTCAGTGACCCCGGTACGGTTCGACCGCGACAAGCACCAGACCAGCCCGGGCCAGGCGGATCGAGGCACAACATCAGTAACGGGATGATGGTGGACGAGGTCACGATCCGCGCGCAATCGGGAAGACCGGGCGAGACGGGTGACGTGCCGACCGTGATCCGGATTCACACGGCAGATCCGGATCCGGATCTGCCAGCAACGTCCAATTCGGCGAGTGGTAATACGGTCACGATTACGCAGGGGAACCAAGGTGCACGCGGCCAGGGCGTGCGCATGGTTCCCACGGTTGATGCCGACGGCAACCCGGTCCAGACATGGCATCCGACGGCGACGGCATCCGACGACGTGATGAACGCGTCGCACATCCCGATTCACCGTGATCCGCCGCCTGCGGGCGGATTGCCGCCGCAAACGGGGGGCACGCTCCCCGGCGTCGGCCCCGACGCGCCTAACGGTTCGACGAGCTCGAGCAGCGGCGGTGCACGGGAACCCTCCGTCATCGTCGACGAGGCCGCCCTTGGCCTGCCGCCCGGTTCCGTCGTGACGACCGAGCCTTCGATGCCGCGCCCCACCGCGAGTGGTCCCCAGACCGATGTCGACTGGAGCCACATGCGCGTCGAGTACGATCGCGACCCCGCGGGGAACATCACTGGGTCGCGACTCGTGTACGACCACAACGGAAAGTCGTATCCTGTAGACTTCAACCCGCAGGTGAACTCGTTCGACCCATCGGCGCCACCAGGGCCAGGGCCATTCGCGGGCCAGGTGGGGATGCCTGACTACCGGCACGCGCCCACCACACTCGCGGACGGGACCGTCGTGCAACACCCGCCGGAGTTCAAGCCCGAAGCGTACATCACGACGACGCCCGCGGAGGGCGGGTTCGGGGTGCGCGTCGGTCCGGGTGGCGCGTGGATGGATCACACGTTCCGGACGCAGGCCGAGGCCGACGCGTACATGCGCACGGTGGCGCACGGCGACCCCGCCACGGGGACGCCGGCCAGCACGCGCGAAGACATTCGCGACCGGTCGGCCTTGCCGGTGGGATGGGCACCGGACGCGTCAGGCAAGGTATGGCCGGGAAATCCAGTCGACCGCATCGGCGTGCACCCGCTGCCGCCACACATGCCGCAGATCTTCTCGCAGGTGGCACCACAGCCCGAAGGCGACCCGAGCATCGCTCCCGGTAGAGTCTATCCGGGTGGCGGGCCGCAGGTTCAGATCCCGAAGGGGATCGTTCATCCGGGAAGCGTCCCGGTGGCGAGTGAGCCGATCCGGAGTCGTGGATCTACCCCGCCCGCAGGCGGCGCCGCTCCACCCGGGATGGCTGCTCGTCCGGCGGGCGCGCCGGCGGTATCTCGCACTCCTCCGGTTTCGAGCGCCGGTCCAGCAGCGGGCTTGCGCCCGTTAGGCGGCGTCGGTGGCCTGCAGAGCCTCGCATCGGAATCCGCACGATCGCGCGCGACCCAGGGACCGCCGGCGGCTGCGCCTTCGACGGCCGAGCAGGTTGGCCAGCTCTTTCTGCCGCAGGTGTTCGGACCTGACGGGCAGCCACAGACTCCGGAGCAGCGCGCCGCGGCGCATAACGCGCACTTCACCGGCGACAACGGGGCGCCCGAGGGTGTGGAGCGCGTGAATCCCGAGTACCCCGAGCCGCCGGGGACTCCGCAGCAGCTTGCACAGATCCAGACCGAGATCGCGAACCTGCTCGCGGCGCGCGCGCGGACCGAGCGCGCGGAGCGCAACATGGCGGCGCAGGAAGCGAAGCATCGCGCCGGGGAAGCGCCGGTACAGCAGGCCATCGACGACACGAGTGCCGGCGTGTCGGCGAGCCGGGCGCACGAGCAATCCGTGGCGCGTCGTGCCCAGGCGAATCAGGAACAGCAGCAGCGGCAGCAGCAGGGCGCCGGCCTCGTGTCCGGGTATCCGAGCCGCGCCGCGGGACTCACAGCCATCACGTTGCCACTCGCCGTATTCGAGGGCTTCACCCGCTTCGCCTCTATTCTCCCCGGCGATGCCGGCGATGCGATGGCACGCATGAACGCCGATGCACGCCGCCTCCAGGATGCGTTCGCACAGATGGCGGCAACGATGCTGACGCAGGAGGAGACGCAGCCCGCTCGTCAGGCGGAACTGCAGGGCGACCAGCAACGGTTACAGACGACCGACGCGCAGGCGGCCGACTCCAGCACGCAACTCGTCGAAGCGTCACAGGGAGCGAAGGAGTTGCAACGCGCGAATCAAGAGAAGTTGAGCGATGCGACTCAGGCGAAACAGGAGGCGGCACAGCAGAAGGCCGAGCTCGGTGACGCGGCCACGCAAAAACAGGAGCAGGCACAGACATTGAGCACGCAGCTCGAGGCGTGGGCACCGGCGCACAAGGGCGCACGTGACACCGCCGTTCAGGAAACCGAACAACGCCTTCAGCAGGAAGGCTACGTCGTCCTGCCGAGGAACTCATGACGAACGCCGCGGTCGACGCCGAGCGCGCTCTCTCGACGGCCCGGGAGCGCGGCGATCCCGATGCGCTCGCCGAAGCTCTGGCTGTCCATGCGAATACGCTCGTGCAGACGGGCCAGCTGACGAAGGCACGCGAGGAGATCGACGAGGTGGCCGCGATTCATCGCGAGCGCGGTCGTCATGACGATGAAGCTCGCTACACGACGCTCGCCGCGACTGTGAGCCGGTTGAGTGGAGATCTGGAGGGCGCGAAGGAGCGCGCGACACGCGTGCTCGACCTGGCACCGTCTGGGTCGGACTTGGTTGCAGCGGCGACGTCCGAGCTCGTAGATGTCGCACTCGCTGAGCAGCGTCCGGACGAAGTCGCGTCGCTCACGGAGCGTGTGCTCACCTCGGCGACGACGGGACTCGCCGCGACTGTCCGCGCGTCGCTGTTGCGCAAGCGCGCGGCCGCGCTCGCGTCGATGGGTCGTGTCGACGAAGCGGTCACGGACCTGACCGACGCACTCACGCAACTGCAGCAGGCCGGCGAAGGGGCCGCGGCCCGACGCACGATGGTCGAGCTCGCGACGCTGCTTCAACAGCGCAATGTGGAGGCGGCCGAGCGCGTACGTGAGAAGGCCATGTCCGACGCGCGCGAGGCCAACGACCAGGCGGTGGTCGCGGACCTGCGTCTGCTCGAGACCACGGCGGCGGTCACGCGGGGGGATGTGGAGGGAGCGTTGGCGGCGGCGCGGGAGGCGCGGGATGCCGCGCTGGCCGGCGTATCGCCGGTGGCGTATACGAGCGCTGCCGCGACGATCTCGCGCCTGGCCGACACGCAGGGTGACCGCGTCGGGGCGTACGAGGCGCTGGCGGTTGGATGGGTGACGTTGCGGGATCTCATGGGCGATGCGCTCGCGCGGCGCACGTTCGAGCCGGCGTTGCTCGCGCTTCGATCACGATGGGGTGAGACCGCGTTCGACGCGGTGAAGGCGGAATACGAGGCGCGTCGGCGGAGCGAGCTCTCCCGTTCGCGATCTCGCTGAGCGTGTTGCCGGCCTCGCACATCGCTGCGTCGAGTGCCTGACGCGGGGTGGGTGGTGCGTTACGCACTTCGTGCGCTGACCGGTATCCGGTGCATCATGGCGACTTTCCGTCGTTGACGTCGCGTCCGGGCAGCCTATACTGGCAAAGCATCGATGTGCATAACGCGGCGTCGCCGAACGTGACGTCGCGCGTGTAGCCATCTCGGTGTGCGGTCGTGACTGGGTGGATCGCAGGTCACGACCGCGGGGTCGACGATTGCCTCGCGGAGGGGTCGCCTCGGGCGTCGTTGCATCGACATAACCGCTCTGGCGTGCAGGGCTCCGGCTCTGGACGCGCGAGAATGGTTTCGAGCAACAACTGCGGCATCGCGTGCGCGTTAGGTCGGCGTCGCCGCGATGCGCGGAGTCGAACGAGAGCGATCGACGCCTTGCCACCGGCGGGTCGGTCGTGCATGGGCGTTCCGGTGTGGGGTGCGTGCGATGAGTAGCGCGCTGGCGCTGGCGTCGGTGACGGCAGTCTTGAAGCATGTACTGGAGAACGGTCTCGCGAAGGCCGGCGTGACGAGCGAGATCGGCGCCGACACGGCGGTGTCTGCCATGTCGCCCGATCGCATCACCGCGGGCTCCGACGAGAAGGCCCAGCTCAATCTCTTCCTGTACCTCGTCACGGCGAACACTTCGCTCCGGCCAGGGCTCGGTGGCACGTCGCGCCCGCTCGCGCTCGATCTGCACTACTTGCTCAGCGCATACGGCGCGCAGGACTTCCAGGCCGAGATCCTGCTCGGCCACGCGCTCCAGCTCCTGCATGGGACGCCCGTGCTCGATCGCGAGCGCATCCGCCGCACGATCTCGTCGCTCTCGCACGGGACGAAGGCGCGGGTCGTCCCGCCCACACTCGCCGCGCTCGCCGCGTCCGACGTAGCCGATCGCGTCGAACGGATCGAGATCACGCCCGCGTTCCTCCCCGGCGACGAGATGTCGAAGCTCTGGTCGGCCATGCAGGCCAAGTATCGGCCCTCGGCGGCGTATCGCGTCTCCGCCGTGATGATCGACGGAGGTGCCGGCGCCTGACGCGCCGGAGTCACGATGCTGACCGCTCTCCACGCCTCGCTCCGCACCCTGCTCTACGACCGCGGGCTCATCGACCGCGCTGACGTCGACATCCTGTTCGACGCGCCGGCGAAGGCGTGGATCGGCGCGCGCATGCGGCCGACCATCAGCTTCTTCCTGTACGACCTCGAGGAGAACACCGACCTCCGCAATACGGGCATGCAGACGACGCGCGCGAATGGCGTCGGTGTCCACCGCATGCCGCCGCGACGCTTCGACTTGCGGTTCATGGTCAGCGCGATCACGACCGTCGTCGAGGACGAACACCTGTTGCTCTGGCGCGCGCTCGTGACCCTCATGAAGCACCCGACGCTTCCCGCCGAGCTCGTTCCCGAGCCGGCACGCGTCTACGACGTACCGGTGGTCACGAAGGTCACGAAGCCTAACGACAGCCCGCGGGTCCTCGACGTCTGGGGCGCGCTGGAAGCGCCGCCGCGCCCCGCCCTGCTTTACACGGTCACCCTTCCCGTGGACCTCGACGTGGCCATCCAGGCGCCGCTCGTGCTCACGCGCACCACGCGGTACCTGCGCACGCACGACGGCGCTGCCGCCGAGCAGAGTGTGGCCGTCGGCGGTGTCGTGCGCGACTCGAAAGGCCGGCCGCTCGCCGGCGCGCGCGTGAGCGCCGACGGCCGCGCGTTCGAGGCGACCACCGGAAGCGAAGGCGAGTTCGTGCTGCCGGACGTCGACGCCGGGCCCGTGACGTTGCGGGTCTCGCGCGAAGGACGACCGGAGAAACGTGTCACGTTCGACATCCCATCCGACCAGTACGAGATCGTGGTCGATTAACCCACCGCGTGAGGAGGTCACATGCCCGAGTACCTTGCCCCCGGCGTCTACATCCAGGAGGTCAACACGGGGACGCGCCCCATCGAGGGCGTGGGCACGGCGATGGCCGCGTTCATCGGCTTCGCGCCGGCGGGTCCGACGAACACGCCCGTTCTGGTCACTAACTGGTCTCAGTACGTCGATACGTTCGGCGCCGGCTCGAACGGTGGGCGTCGCAATCCGCACCTCGAGAAGTCGTACCTGTCACACGCCGTCTACGGCTACTTCAACAACGGCGGTGGACGCTGCTACGTCGTGCGCGTGGATGCGTCGTCGAACGGCAACGGAAAGCACACCGATGACGCGCGCCTGAAAACCGAGCCCGCGCGGCCCATCGCGCAGATCCCCGGACGCTCGGCCAAGGCGCTGCCATCGCTGTCCGCGACGCCGAAGGGAACACCCCCCGCGGACATTCAGATCGAAGTCGCGCCGCCGACGACCGAGGAGAGCGGCGATGGCACCTTCACCCTCAAGGTGAAGTCGGCCGACGTCGAGGAGACGTACGAGAACGTGACCCTCGGCCGCCGCGGCGGCAAATACGTCGTGGACACGGTGAATCAGGCGAGCAAGCTGCTCACGCTTACGGAGCTGCAGTCCGCGGGCTCGCTGCTGGACCGTACGCCGCAGCTCGGGACGTACACGCTCACGGTCAAGCAACAGACCGCTGTCGCGCCGACGCCGACCGCGGCCGTCGTCAAGTCAACGCACTTCATTGGCGACGTCGAGGAGCGCTCCGGCATCGAGGGACTGCAGATCGCCGACGACGCGACCATGGTGTGCTGCCCCGACCTCATGTCGGCGTACGAGCAGGGCATGATCGACATCGACGGCGTGAAAGCCGTCCAGCAGGCGCTGCTCGATCACTGCTCGAACATGAAGGACCGGATGGCCATCCTCGATTCGCCGCCGGGACTCACGCCGCAGGAGATCAAGCAATGGCGTGAGAGCGACACGAACTTCGACTCCGCGTTCGGCGCGATGTACTACCCGTGGATCAAGATCGCCGGGCCGGATGGTGCGCCGATCGAGGTCCCGCCGTGCGGACACATCGCGGGCGTGTGGGCACGAAACGACACCGAGCGCGGGGTCCACAAGGCGCCCGCCAACGAGATCGTGCGCGGCGCGCTCGAGCCGGCGAGTCAGGTCACGAAAGGCGAGCAGGAGCTGCTCAACCCCATGGGGGTGAACTGCATCCGCACGTTCACGGGGCGCGGCGTTCGCGTGTGGGGCGCCCGGACGCTCTCGAGTGACCCGGCCTGGAGATATGTCAACGTGCGGCGGCTCTTCAACTACGTCGAGGAGTCCATCGAGCGCGGCACGCAGTGGGTGGTGTTCGAGCCAAACGACGAGAACCTCTGGGCGCGCGTGCGGCGTGACGTCGGCGCGTTCCTCATGGGGGTGTGGCGCGAAGGGATGCTGTTCGGCGGCACGCCCAACGAGGCGTTCTTCGTGAAATGCGACGCCGAGCTCAACCCCCAGGACGTTCGCGATCGAGGACAGCTGTTCATTGACGTGGGGCTCGCCCCGGTGAAGCCCGCCGAGTTCGTCGTCTTCCGCTTCAGCCAGTATGCAGGTGGCGGCGCCTGACGAGTGATGCACGCGGACAACCACTCCCCGATGATCCACACCGCGCGTGCGCATCGTGCGCACGCGCTCACCCCTGGAGGTTCCAATGGCTGCTGCTGAGAAAGACCCTCTTGTTTCCGCGTTCTTCACCATCGACTTCGGCGGAACGGTTGCCGGCGCCTTTCGTGAGTGCACGGGCCTCGGCAGCGAGAACGAGGTCGTGGAATACAAGGCGAGCGGCGACAAGGGCAAGTACGTGATGAAGAAGATCCCGGGGCGGATGAAGTGGAACAACATCACGCTCAAGCGCGGGATCACCGCGAACATGGACATGTGGAAGTGGCGCGAGAAGGTGGAAAAGGGAAAGGTCACCGAGGCGCGCCTGAATGGCTCCGTGGTCATGCACGACCAGGACGGGTCGCCCATCGCGCGATGGAACTTCATCAACGCGTGGCCGAGCAAGTTGACCGGGCCCGCCGCGAACGCGACGAACAACGAGGTGGGCATCGAAGAACTGGAGATCACGCACGAGTCCTACGAGCGCGTACAGTAGCACCCTGAGACAGCGAGGCGATGATGCTGCAGACCGAATACGAGTTCACCCTCCCGTTCGGGTTCGTGGACGATGACGGCACCCTCCATCGCGAGGGCGTAATGCGGCTATCGACCGCTCTCGATGAAGTCGAGGCGGCGCAGGATGCTCGGGGCCGAGCGAACGACACGTACCTGAGCATCCTGCTGCTCGCCCGCGTGATCACGCGGCTCGGCACCATCGCGCCGGTGGGCGTGGACGTGGTCGAGCGGCTGTTCTCCGCGGATTTCGTGTACCTCCAGGATCTGTTCGTACGACTGAACGATGTGACCGAGGAGATCGTGGAGACGCAGTGCCCGTCGTGCGGGACGCGTTTCCCGATCGACCTCGCGCACGCCGCCACTGCCTAACGGTGTGACGCGTGCGCGAGGCAGCGGCGGAGGAGCGGTCACCTGACCGGGCCAAAGGGGGCACACCTCCGGTCGATGTGGAGCGCCTCGCCGACCGCGTGTATCGACTGATGCTTGCCGACGTACGACTCGAGCGCGCGCGCTCGGGCGGCGCCGACCAACTGCGGACAACCGAATGACGACCCTGGCCGACCCCTACGTCAACTGCCGGTTCTACGTCCAGATCAGCGACGTCACCGAGGCGCTCTTCACCGAGGTGGCCGGGCTGCAGATCGAGACGAGTGTGACCGACTACGAAGAGGGCGGGCAGAACGGATTCGTCCACCGCGTGCCCGGTCGCACGAAGATGGGCAACGTGACGCTCAAGAGCGGGATGACCGGGTCGAACGCGTTCTTCAAGTGGTATCGCGAGATTCTGCGCGGACAGATCTCGCCGAAGCAGGTCGACATCGTGATCTACGACAACGACGGCAGTGAGATGAGCCGGTGGACGCTGCTCAACGCCTATCCCGTGAAATGGGTTGGCCCGCAGCTGTCCGCCGAGGGCAAAGTCGCGGCCATCGAATCGCTCGAGCTGGCGCACGAAGGCATCAGCCTCGGGTAGGCGGCCCTCATCATGCGCCGACGCGGACTCAGGGCTCGCATTCGCCAGCAGCGGCGCCTCGCCAAGCGCATGGCGACGCGGCACTCCATGGCGCGGCGGCACCAGGCCGGCGTGCGCATGCTCGAGATGCTCGGCGCCTGGGACGATGAGCTCTCCTCGACGCCTCGGCAGTTCGTTCCGCCGGCTGCTCCGCTCGCGGTCACCGCCGCAGCCGCCGTAGCGACCAGCGACGAGCCACCCGCGCCGGTCGATGCCGACGACGATGACGTCGAGGCCATCGCACCCGCAGCGGATCGCGCCGGCCCGGCTCGGTCGGTTCCGGCTCACGGAGGCACACGCGCAGCCCCCGTCGCGGACGCACCAACGCGTGCCTCGCCTAACGTTTCGCCCGGTGCGCCCGCACGTCACGCGCAGCCCGACGCCCAGGGTACCTCGCGTACCTCGCGCCGAGCCAGTGACAGTGACCATCCCGAGACTCACCCGCGTCGAGTAGCCCGCCCCACGGTGCCCTCAGTGACACCGCAACCGGGGCCTCAGCCCGTCAGCCGTGTGCTGGCGAGCGGGAAACCAGCGGCACATGCGGAACGACAGTCGCCGGGCGTACGAGAGAGCGCTCAGACACGTGACCGCGTTGCGCTGCCAGGGCAAGAACATCCAGCTCCCACTGTCGAACCCGCATCGGGCGACTCCCGCTCTCCGGCGCGCGGTGTGGACCAGGCCGCGACACCCGACACGCCGGTAGACGGCGACATCCGCGTCGCGGACGCGGTTGCCGAGATCGCATCCTCCACACCGGCGTCCAGCCGGCCGACATCCGGGGAGCCGGCATCGGACGATGCGTCCCCAGCCCGGACGTCAACGCAGTACGATGTCGTCAGCCGCGCACTGGCGGCACTGCGCGCGTCCGGTGAGCTCCCGAACGTCCCGCGTCCTGCGCCGCCCCGAGCCGGTTCAGCACCGGAACAGCCACCCGTACCGGGAGTGGCTGAACCGCCGCCCGGTGACCTCGCCCGGACTCCACCTAACGCCGACGCCGGACAGCCCCCGGCGCTCGCGGCGCACACACGCGGGGCCGACGCGAGTGCGCACAGCACCGCTGCACCACCGGCGCCAGAACAGCAGACCTCTCCGAGCGTGCCGAGCGAACCGGCGAACGAGCCCGTCCCCTCGGTGTCTGCCCCGCGCATCGACGAACGGCGACAGGCGCGAAGGCCTCCCGGGCATGCCGTAGGTCATCGACCAGAACTCGCCCCCGCCGAACCGCCTGCCGCATCGTCACACAGGGCAGCCGGTCCCGTGCCTGAGCGATCGGAGCGTCCCGCGGGCGAAACCGGTTCGACGCAATTCCAGTTCACGAACATCGGCCGCACACCGCAGGAATGGCGGCAGCTGTTGATCGAGGCGACCACGCCGCAGCCGCCAACGTCCCGCGCGCGGCCGTCGCGGCCAGTCGCGACGCCCTCGCAAACTCGGCCGGCCGACGCCCCGCGCATAACGCGGCCCGGACTGCCGAGTCGTACAGCGCCTGCCCTGTCGTCGCCGCCCAGCGCGATCGTCGACGCGAGCCCTGCCCCACACTCCGCGCCTCCCGCGCGCGAAGCTCACCGACGGGCGGGCGATCCTCCCACCCCGCCCCCGCCTGCGTCGCGCGAGCGCTCGTCGAGTGCGGTGCACCCGGAATCCGACGCAAGGGCGGGGATGCCGCATAGTGTCGCACCGCTCGTATCGGCGCCCACCCCGCGGAGCATCAGCGATACCGAATTCGCCGATGCGCCACGTGATCGCGAGCGTATCGACCCGAGCTCAGGGGACGGGCCGTCAGCAGCAAGCCCGGAAAGCGCGGCGCCAGCGGCTGACGTGAGGCTCGAGGCAACACTCGCGGCCGACGCGACGGAACCAGCAAGCATCGAACCCGCCACGACGGCGCGGGGCGTCACCGCGCCATCCGAGATCGGCGGGGCGCCTAACGTCGTAGGCGAGGAGTCGCCTCCCGCCGCTGCGCAGCGCGCCGCGACCGCGATTCCCGAACGGACCGCATCCGCGATCCCTCGCTCGGCGCCGGCAACGACACCGCCGACGCCGCTCGCGCCTTCGACGCGCCGCTTCCTCCGGCCGCTCGTAGGCATCGACCCGGACACGGTACACGTCCGGCGCGATGACGACGCGGCACGGCTCGCGGCCGCGCACGGGGCCGATGCGGCCACCGTTGGAGACGACGTCGTGCTGCCGGCGGACCGGGATGAGCGCGATCCGGCGACGCTCGCGCTCATTGCACACGAGCTCACACACGTCGCTCGCGCGCGCAGTCGTCGGTTCGTTCCGCCCGTCGCGCGCGGGGAGTGGACGGCGTCCGCCGCCGGAATGCCGCGTGCATCGTCCGTACGCGGCGTCGATGCCGAACGCGCACGTGCGGCGCCGGCGCCCGATGACGAGGAGCTCATGGCGCGGGTCGTCGAAGCTCGCGTGCGAGAAGCGGCGACGCGTGAACGCGCGGTTGCCGTTACCACATTCGTGGAGGCCGACCACAGTCCATCCGCGGATGACGACATCGGCGGCAACGCGCACGTGGACGACGCGGCCAACGGCGCATCTGCGACCGCGACACCGGCCCCCGTGAGGCCAGCGCGCTGGGGCGGACTCCCGGCGCCGTGGGAGCCGCTCCCGGATTTCATGACCCGCGCGCGGACTTCGACCACGCCGTCGCCAGCTGTGTCGGCCTCACCGAGCCCGAACGACGTCGCCGGCGCGGGCGCATCCACCGCAAGCGTTCGTCTCGCGGAACGCGGGCTCGGCAGCGCGGGTGAGGAGCCTGCGCACGCCGAGCCGCCGGCCCCGGATGGCGACGGCGCTCCCGACATCGACGTGCTCGCTCGGCAGGTCTACGCCGTCCTGCGGCGCAGGCTGGCGGCCGAGCGTCGGCGCGGTGCCTAACGACCAAGGAGCAGCGACCATGGCGCAGTCCGGACTCGTGAAAGCCGAAATCGTGAGCGTGGAGAGCGGAGATCGGGTGAAATGCCTGTTCAACCCGAAGGAGTACACGTTCTCGAAGCAGAACAACTGGAAGGACCAGCAGACGGGAAACAACGTCCCGCAGATCGAGTTCGGCGGCGGTCAGCCGGCGTCGCTCCAGATGGAGCTGTTCTTCGATACCTACGCCCAGACCAAGGCGGGCGGGACGCCGAAGGACGTGCGCAAGGAGTACACGGACAAGATCTGGAAGCTCATGATCGTGGACCCGAAGCTCGTGGACGCGAAGAACAAGAAGGGGCGGCCACCCAAGGTGATCTTCCAGTGGGGGCAGACGTGGTTGTTCAAGGCCGTCATCGCGAGCATCACGCAGAAGTTCACGATGTTCATCCACGACGGCACGCCGGTGCGCGCCACGCTGAACGTGACGTTCCGCCAGGTCGAGGACGAAGGCGCGCTGGCCAAGCAGAACCCGACCTCCGGCGGCACCGGTGGCGAGCGCCTCTGGACCGTGAGCGAGGGGGACACGCTCGGATGGATCGCCCACAAGGAGTATGGCGATACGAGCAAGTGGCGGCAGATCGCCGAGGCGAACCGGCTGGCGCGCGTCCGGCGACTTCCCGCCGGTCTGGTCCTGGTGATCCCTGATGCCTGAAGCCAACGCGCTGGTCAGTCACTTCTACCTCGAGATCGAGGGGGCGGGGGACGCAGTCACCCAGGAGATCTCGAACGACCTCGTGTCCATCAGCGTCGAGAGCAGCCTCCATCTGCCTGACGTCGCGACGATCGTCCTGCACGATACGCGGCTCAAGTGGATCGACGCGTCCGCCCTCGAGCCCGGCAAGTCCCTGAAGGTCTCGGCGAAAGCATCGAGCGCGGAGGGCGCGCTGTTCGACGGCGAGATCATCGAGCTCGAGCCCGATTTCGGGGAGCAGACGCATCGCCTGATCATCCGTGCCTTCGACCGGCTGCATCGCCTCGCGCGCGGACGCTACGTCCGGTCGTTCCTGAACGTCAGCGACGGCGATCTCGTGCAGAAGATCGCGCGCGAGGTCGGGCTCCAGGCGCAGACGGGCCCGACGAGCCAGGTCCACCCGTACGTGTTCCAGAACAACGAGTCCAACCTCGCCTTCCTGCGCGGGCGTGCCGCCGCGTTAGGCTTCGTCCTCTACGCCGACGGAAAGACGCTGCACTTCACCGAGCCGAAGGGCGACGACACACCCGTCGAGCTGCAGTGGGCGAGCACGCTCATGGAGTTCCGCCCGCGTATGACGACGGTGGCACAGGTCACCGACTCCACCGTGCGCGGGTGGGACCCGGCGGCCAAGCAGGCGATCACCGGCCGGGTGCAGAACGGCAACGGCGCGCCCGCCGTGGGCGAGAGCCGCAAGGGCGGCCAGCTCGCGAAGGCCGCGTTCAACCTCGACGCACCGCAGCTCACCGCCGATCGGCCCATCCGCGCGCAGGCCGCGGCCGACCGGCTCGCCCAGACGGTCGCCAACCGGCATACGAGTCGGTTCATGGAAGCCGAAGGCGTGTGTGCCGGCAACACCAAGATCGTGGCCGGCGTGCCCGTGAAGGTCTCCGCGGTTGGTGACCGGTTCAGCGGCACGTACTACGTCACGAGCGCCACGCACGAGTACAGCCCCGAGCACGGGTACACGACGCGCTTCAGCGTATCGGGAGAGCACCCGATGACGCTCCTGAGTGTCATCGCGCCGGAGCCCGAGCGCCATCCGATGTCCGGGCTGGTCATCGGCATCGTCACCGACAACAACGATCCCGAGAAGCAGGGGCGTGTGAAGGTGCAGTACCCGTGGCTCTCGGCCGATCACGCGAGTGATTGGGCGCGCGTGGTGGTGCCCGGCGGTGGGCCCGAGCGGGGGATGGCGTTCCTTCCCGAGATCAACGACGAGGTGCTCGTCGGCTTCGAGCTCGGTGACATCCACTACCCCTACGTGCTCGGCGGGTTGTGGAACGGGAAGGACGTGCCGCCCGGCGACATGGGCAAAATGATCGCCGGCAGCAACGTCGAGCAGCGTGTGATCCGATCGCGCACCGGTCACATGATCACGCTCGACGACTCGAACGGCGACGGCGGCGTGAAGGTCGAGGACAGGAACGGCAACACCGTGCACATCAAGACGAACGGCGACGAGCTCGTGGTCACGATGAAAGGCAACGTGTCGATCGACTCGAAGCAGAACATGTCGGTGAAGACGCAAGGCGGCGTCACGATCGAGGCGACCGGGCCGGTGGAGATCAAGGGCATGGGCGTGACGATCGACGGCGGCGGAGGGACGGTGGATGTGAAAGGCTCGGTCATCAACCTGAATTGAAGAAGC
>DAINRQ010000020.1:59497-75870 GCA_036741775.1 Gemmatimonadaceae bacterium
AGCCATCAGCTATCAGCTCCTGCCACAAGCTCCCAGCGGCCAGCTCCCAGCCCCAATCACCGATTCCGGATTCCCGACATGGGTCAGCCAGCAGCCAAACAGGGCGATACCATCACTGCCCTCGACATCCACATCATCATGATCCCGGCAGCCGCCGGGGCACCCGTGCCGACGCCCATCCCGCACCCGTTCAACGGCATCATCAACGGGAGCCTCAGCCCTAACGTGAACGTCATGGGCATGCCGGCCGCCACGCAGGGCAGCACGGCCACGAACACGCCGCCGCACATCCCGCAGGGCGGGCCATTCCAGAAGCCCCCATCGAATCGGGCGACGATCATGATGGGAAGCGCCCGCGTGCTCATCAACGGCAAGCCCGCCGCGCGCGCGGGCGATACGGCGCTCACGTGCAACGATCCTGCCGACCTACCGGCCGGCACCGTCGTCGCCACCAGCACGGTATTCATGGGATGACCAGACCCGCGACCGACTTCCTGGGCTCGGGGTGGACGTTCCCCGTACAGGCCGATGACTCGGGCGGCATCTCCCTGTCATCGCGCGAGCGCGACATCGCCGAAGCGATCCGGATCATCCTCCTCACGCCCAAGGGCGAGCGGGTGATGCGGCCCGACTTCGGCTGTCAGATTCACACACTCATCTTCGCACCTAACGACGCGACCACTGTCGGCCTCGCCAGCTACTACGTCTCCGAAGCGCTGGCGATGTGGGAGCCGCGGATTCGCGTCCTCGAGATCATTCCGCGCACGGAGAGCTCCACCCCCGAGCGCCTCGACATCGAGATCCAGTACGAGATCAAGGCTACGCACGATCGCCGCTCGCTCGTGTTCCCGTTCTATCGCATCCCGGGAGAGTAGTCCCTTCTTCCTTACGGGCCGGACCATGCCGCTTCCCACCGTCACGCTGGACGACCGCCACTTCCAGGACATCGTCGATGAGGCGAAAACCCTCATCCCGCAGTTCTGCCCGGAGTGGACCGATCATAACGTGAGCGACCCGGGCGTCACGCTGATCGAGCTCTTCGCGTGGATGACGGACCTGCTGCTTTACCGCGTCAATCAGGTCCCCGACCGGATGTACGTGAAGTTCCTGGAGATGATCGGCGTGCGGCTCGACCCGCCACGCGCGGCGCGCGCGCCCGTCACCTTCTACCTCTCGGCGGCGCAGCCCGGCCCGGTCACCATCGCCGAGAACACCGAGGTCGCGACCGTCCGCACCGAGGCGACGCAAGCGATCATCTTCACGACCGAGCGCGACTTCACCATCCGGCCGCCCGTCCTCGCGGGCGCGTTCACGCGCGACATCGACAGCGGCGCCGACGAGCAGTGGGCCGAGCACGACCTGTCGCAGATCGACCTTCCCGATCACAGCATCTGCGTCTTCTCCGACGACCCAGCGCCGGGTGACGCGTTCTACCTCGCGTTCAAGCCCGACCTGAGCCATCACATCCTCGCGCTGCTCATGGAGTGCGACCGCGCGAAGGGCGCCGGGATCGACCCGCACGATCCGCCCATCCAGTGGGAGGTGTGGCAGGGGGGCGCCGCGCGCTGGGTCAAGTGTGAGGTGGAGAAGGACGGCACCGGCGGCTTCAACTGGTCGGGCGAAGTGCTGCTGCACATCCCGGCCATGGCCCTCGTGACGCGCCGCGACGTGTCGGCCTACTGGCTGCGCTGCCGCGTCGTCGAGCCGCGACCGAGTCAGGGGCAGTATCACGTGTCGCCGGAGATCTCGCGCCTCCGCATCGAATCGCGCGGCGGCACGGTGCCGGCGCGCAACGCGGCGACGGTGCTCAACGAGGAAGTCGGCTCGAGCGACGGCACGCCGGGGCAGTCCTTCCAGCTTCGATTCACGCCGCTGCTCGCCCGCGACAAGACCCGCGACTACCTGACGGTCCACACGCCAGGCGATCGCGTCGAGCGGTGGACGGAAGTGCCGGACTTCGCCGAGTCGACCGCCGAGGACTATCACTATACGCTCGACAGCGTCGACGGCACGCTGACGTTAGGCCCCGCGCTGCTCCAGCCCGACGGGACCGTGTACCGTTTCGGCGCGGTGCCGACCAAGGGAAGCAGGCTGCGCTTCACGCGGTATCAGACGGGCGGCGGCGCGGCCGGCAACGTCCCGCGCGGCACACTGTCCGTGCTCAAGTCGTCCATCCCGTACGTCGCTCGCGTCGTCAATCGCGAGCCGGCGGTCGGCGGGCGCGATGCCCAGACCGTCGAGGACGCGAAGTTGCGCGCCCCGCAGCGGCTCCGCACCCGTACGCGCGCGGTCACGGCCGACGACTTCGAGACGCTGGCCATGCAGGTGCCGGGCGTCGAGCGCGCGCACTGCATGGCGCCGCTGTCCCAGCCAGGGGCCCCGGGGCAACCGCGGCCCGGCGAAGTGGTCGTCGCCATCCTGCCGCAAACGGAGCTGCCGGCAACGGGGGCGATCGCAGCAGAACGGATCGCCCTGTCCGCTGACCTCAAACAGGCCGTCGGGTCGTTCCTCAACGAGCGCCGCCTGCTCACGACGCGCCTCGAAGTCATCGCGCCGCAGTACATCTGGGTGTCGATCGACGCGACGGTCCGCATCTCCGACCGCAGTGACCCCGCCCTGTACGTCGAGACGCGCCGAGCGGCCGAAGCGGCACTGTACCGGTACCTGAATCCGTTCCTGGGCGGTCCGGACGGCAAAGGGTGGCCGTTCGGTCGCGACCTCCACGTGTCCGAGCTGTACGCGCTGCTACAACGCATCCCGGCCATCGAGTACGTCGAAGAGCTCCGCGTGTCCACTCGGGACGCCGCGACCGCCGCGGCGGCGCAGCCGGCCCCGGCACGCCTAACGCTTCCACCGCACGGCCTCATCTGTTCCGATGTCCATCGGGTTAATCGACGTTGAACGCGGGCTAGACCGCCCGCGGAGCGAGGGCGCGGCCCTCGTCGTCTCGCTCGACGGCACCGTCCTCCAGACGGTGACGCTCGGCACCCGCCCCGTACGCATCGGGCGGTTGCCGGAGAATGGCATCGTGCTCCCGGCACCGAGCGTGTCACGCGAGCACGCGGAGGTACGCGTCGAGCACGACGAGCACGTCGTGACGGTTACCGACCTCGGAAGCAGCGGCGGCACGTCCGTCGGCAGCACGACGCTGCTCGCCGACCAGCCGTTCAAGCTCGAGGACGGGATGGTCATCCACATCGGCCCGTACGAGCTCACGTACGTCGCCGCGACCACGGCGCAGACGCCGGTGTCGTCGCCGGTCGTCCCGGCGACGACCACCCCCGAGCCGGTGTCGTTTGGCCGGACGGTGTCGCCGTCGCCCATCTCGACGCTCACGATCGACGACGTCCTCCCGCCAGTTCCAGCGCGTCCGCGCTTCCCGGTACCGCTGCCGCCGACGCTGCGCAGCCAGTATCTGCGCTATCTCCCGTCACTGTTCGATGACGCCGCGATCGACGCGCTGCGCGTCGCCGGCGAACCGCTGCGGCGCCCGAGCGGTGAGGTCATGCGGCGCCCGGGCGGCGAGCCGCTGCGGCGCAATCAGGATTTCCTCGCGCGCATGCTCCTCGTGTTCGAGTCCATCTGGGAGCCGCTCGAGCAGCGCCAGGATCACGTCGCGATGTACTTCGACCCGCGCACCTGCCCGGCGGAATTCCTCCCCTGGTTAGGCGCCTGGCTCGACATCACGCTCGATCCCCACTGGCCAGAGGAGCGACGCCGCGGCCTCCTGTCCGAGGCGATGGAGCTGTATCGCTGGCGCGGTACCGCATACGGGCTCGCTCGCATCATCGAGGTGTCCACCGGGCTCATCCCCGTCATCATCGACGCCGCCGAACCATTCGTCATCCGCGTTCGCGTCACGATTCCGGCCGACAGCATCGTGCGCCCCGACGTGATCGAGGACCTGATCCGCGCGCACAAGCCGGCTCACGTGGGCTACGTGCTGGAGATCAGCTGATGGTCAGCCTCATCAACCGCATCATCGCCGACTACCTCCTCGAATCGCAGGTCGGGGCAGGCTCGGTCGGGACCGTGTTCCGCGCGCGCCATCCGAGCGGACGGCTCGCCGCCATCAAGCTCGTGCATCCCGAGCTCACCCGGGACCGCGGCTTCGGCCAGCGGTTCGCTCGCGTCGCGGGCGCCACGCGACTCTCGCATCCCTATGCCGTAACGGTTGACGAAGTCGGCGAGAGCAGTGGGCAGTTCTTCATCCGGATGGAGCTGTTGACGCACGGCTCGCTGCGCACGCTCCTCGAGCGACACGCCGAGCTCCTCCCGCTCGCGCGGGGGCTCGATTACATGCGACAGGTTGCCGAAGTGCTCGCGTACGCGCACGGCCGCGGCGTGGTGCATCGCGACCTCAAGCCCGAGAACATCCTCTGCGCCCGGCCGGGCGCGGGAGGAGTGATCGAGAGCGTCGGCGTCGTGGACTGGGGGCTGACGCAGCTCATCGACACCGGCGTGACCGTCGTCGGCGGGCGCGCCCCTGGGTCGCCACGGTACATGTCCCCCGAGCAGTGCAGGGGCGGCGTCCTCGACCATCGGAGCGACATCTACTCGTTCGGCGTCGTGTTGTACGAGGTCACGACGGGGATGCCGCCGTTCAGGATCGGTACGTTGGCCGAGGCGTTCGACAAGCACGTCAGCACGCCTCCGCCGTCGCCGCGCGCCGTCGCGCCCACGATCCCCGCGCAGCTCGAGGCGATCATTCTTCGCTGTCTCGCGAAGGCCCCGGATCAGCGGTACCAGTCCGCGGAAGAGGTTGCGGCCGAGCTCCGTCAGGTACTCGGGGCCGTCGCCCCACAGCGGTTGCGCGTTCACATCAAGCTGCCGGACGCGCCCGTGCCACCGGTGTCTCCGCCGCCCACGGAAGCTGACAAGCCGAAGGAGCGGCGGATCACGTGGCGCGACGAGGAGCAGCCGCGAGCCGACGCGCCCGTCAATGTTCGGCGCGTCATCGAACCCGAGGTGCGCCCGGTGGCCGATGCGCGGCCTGCTGTCGCGTCACCTGTCCCGCCGGTTGCGCCGGCGGTCGGGCGCATTTCGGTGCCCGCTCCAGGCCCCGGCCACGTCAGTGCGCCGGCCGGCTCGGTCGGAGCGGCGCCTAACGCGCCGCCCGTGGCTCCACCCGCGCCCGCGGTTCCGCCCGCCGCGGCCAACGTCCCCGCCGACCCGCGACCACGCGTCCACCTCAAGGCCTCGGCGCTCGACCTGGCCGATGCCGGCCCGACGCTGCCGATCGGCATTGGCCAGCGGGGTGACGCCGCAATGAAAGGCGCGAAGCAGGCGTCGCGCTCGAAGCGCATTCAGGTCGTCCTCGATCGCACGGCGCTCCTGCTCGTCCCGGACCAGCCGCAGGTCCTGCGCGTGACGCTCGTCAATGCCGGCAGAACGACCGAGCACTTCCCGCTCAGTGTGGAGGGCGTACCGGCGTCGTGGGTACAGATCCCACCCGACCCGCCGCAGCTCAACCCGCAGGAGCGAGTCACGGTCGGCATCACGGTGCGCGTGCCGAAGACGCCGGAAAACCGCGCTGGCCCGTACGCGGTGACGGTGCGTGCATCGTCGCTGCTCAACCCCGGCGAGTACGCCGTCGCGACCGGCGAGTGGACGGTGCTGCCGTTCGCCGCGCCGTCGGTCTCGCTCACGCCGGTACGCGCTACGACGTGGAGGCGCGCGACCTACACGCTCCGCGCGCGCAACGGCGGGAACGCCCCCACGCGCCTCCTCTTTGCCGGCAGCGACGACGAGCAATCGCTTCGGTATGATTTCCTCGATGACCAGAACCTGACGCTCGATAACGGCCAGTCCGCCGACGTGCGCATACGCGTTCGCGGCAAGCTACGCTGGCTCGGCGGCGCCGACACGCGCACCTTCGCGCTGCGCGCGGAGCCCGTAGCGCTGGAGGATGGCAGCCCGCCCATTGCCGTTACGCCCGCGGTCGCCACTGGGCAGTTCGTTAGGCGCGCCCTCATCCCGACGTGGGCGCCGCCCGTGCTCGCCCTCGCCGCCGCCGCAACGCTGTTCGCGCTGCGCGACCGGAACACCGTGGTCCTGCGCCTCACTCCCGCGCGCGTGCAGGTGGAGGAGACGAAGGCGGAGCGCGTGGTCGCAGAGGTCACGAACCGCAAGGGAGAGCTCCTCGCAGATCAGGCGGTCGCCTGGAGCACGCGCGATACGAGCATCGCCGTCGTCTCCGACAGCGGCATCATCGAGGGAAGGAAGGCTGGTAAGACGATCCTCGTCGCGTCGCATGGCCGCGTGTCGCAATCGGCGGAAGTCGAGGTCGTCGCCGGGCAAGTGGAGACGATGACCGTCGCGCCCACCCGCCTCGTGCTCGGTCCCGGCCAATCACGCGCGCTGCGCGTGACGGCGCTCGATGCCGCGGGCAAGCGCATGCAGCGCGCGCCGCGCTGGGAGTCGAGTGACCCGCTCGTCGCGACCGTCGGTGGCGACGGCCGCGTCGTCGCGAAGGACAGCGGGCTCGCGACGGTCACCGCGCGCATCGGCGAGAAGTTCGCGAGCGCGACCGTCACGGTGCTGGCACCACCCGCACCGGCGACACCCGCCGGTGGTGATGCGGCCGCCGGCGGCGGCGGCAGCGAGGATTGCGTGGCATACGACCCGGGCTCGCTCCGCGTGCACAAGCTCGACGGTGACCAGGGGTTCGCCGTCGCGAGCGATCCCGCGAGCCCGATACTCACGCTCGACAACGAAAGCGACGCGCGTCGTGGCGTTTCGCTCGCGCGCGCCTTCAAGAAACACTGCTACCTCGGCCGCACGAGCCGGCGGCCAAACAAGAACGTATACCTCATCGAATACTGGCTCGAGCCGACCGGCGCGTCGCTCGCGATCGACGGAGAGCAGTGCTTCGCGTACAGCCGGTCCGCCCTGCGCGTAGTGGAGAACGGCGCGCAGGGGTTTAGCCTCGCCGACCCACCCCGCCGGCTATTGCTCGCCGACACGAAGGCCGACGCGGAGAAGATCTGGGAGCACGCGCAGCAGCACTCACAGATGTGCTTTATCGGCCAGGGCAATCGCCGGCCGAATCAGCGCGACTACATCGCGCAGTACTGGAAATGACGTGGGCGCCGTCGCGGCCGGTCTGACACCGGTCAGCTGGCCGCGTGCGCCCGGGAGACAATCGAATGAAGCAGGATACCACCCTGACCCGCGTGACGGTGTCCGCCGACCCGCGGACCGAGCTCTCACCCGCGGACCGGCTGCTCAGAACGCTGCAGTCATCGCTCGCCGGGCAGTTCGAGCTGTTTGGGGAGCTCGGTCGCGGCGAGGGCGGCCGCATCGTGTACCTGGCTCGCGAGCAGACCTCGGGCCGCCTCGTCGCGCTTCAACTCACGCCCACGGGGACCAAGACCGTCGGCGGCGAGGATTACTGGTTCGAGATCGTCCGCACGCTCGACGCGAGCGTTCCGGCCGTGGACAGCAACTGCCCCCGCTGCGGCAAGTCGTTAGGCGGGTGGGGACGGTTCTGCCGCCACTGCGGCGCCGACCTTGGCGGCATCGTCCCCGCCGACAAGCCCGGCGCCGCCGACGAGCTGCTGCGGGACGTGCGCGCGGTCGCGCGCGGTCGCTACGACGTGCTCGGCCAGATGGACCGCACCGAAGGCGGCGGCACGGTCTACTTCGCCCGCGAGCTCGCCACCGGCAAGCTCGTCGCGCTGCGCCTGCAGCGTGAGGGCGCTGGTGTCCACGGCACGGAGCGGTACAACATTGGCGTAACCGGCGTGCTCAGGCCCGCGCTCGCGGCTGCCCTGGGCGTCGGGGCCGCTCCACCGAAAGCCGCGCCGGTACCCACGGCCGCCCAGGTCGCCGCCACCGTCGTCGCGCCGCCGCCGCTTCCGCCCGTGCCGCAGCTCGCGGTCCCGGTGACCCCGGAACCGCCCGCGCCCGTCGTCACGCCGCCGACCGTCGAACCTACCCAAGCACCGTGGCGCCCCAACCGCGATCAGTGGATCGCGATCGGCGCGACTGCGGTCACGGCGCTGGCGCTCATCTGGTTCGCGGTGTCGCGTGCCGGTGCCGATGACGATCTTCTCATGGGCGACCCGTCGGTGGTCGACACCACCGCACCGATCGCGAGCACCATGATGGCTGTCGATTCGGGTGACGTGCAGATCGACGTTCAGCTCCCGCGCGGCGCACGTGTTCTCGTCAACGGCGCAGCCGCGTCGGGCAAGATGCTCCGCCTCCCGGCAGGCACCCACACGCTCAGCCTCACGGCTCCCGGCTACCGGGACGCCACGCAGGAGGTCACGGTCCGCACGCAGCAGACGCTGGTGTGGACACCGCAACTGGTGCGCGTCTCGAGCAGCGGCGGAGCGGTGGCGTCACCCAAGTCACGCCCACCGGAGCCGCGCAGGCCGGCGCCCGCACGCCCCACTCCATCGCCCACCACGCGTCCCGCATCGCCGACCGCTCGCTCGACGACGAATGCGTACGGCGATTCAGCTCAGCCCGCGTCCGTCGCTGCGAACCGCCGCGACACGACGCCGCTCACCGACTTGACTGCGGTGTCGTGTGGGTCACTGTTCGCGCGTTTGGAGTGGCCACGCGCGCGCGTGGTCTGCGAGGAGGAAGCACGACGCGGCAGCGTCACTGCTCAGCGGACCGTAGGAACGATTCACGAGCGCGGTCTCGGCGTGAACCCTAACGCGGCGGTCGCATTTCAATGGTATGCCAAAGCCGCCGAGGGTGGTGATGCGATCGCGCAGTATCGCGCGGGCCTCCTGCTCTTCGAGGGCCGAGGCGTGAGCAGGGACCAGGCCCAGGCCGTCACGTGGTTCCGGCGTGCCGCGGATCAGCAGCAACTCGACGCGATGTACATGGTCGGACAAGCGCTCGAGCGGGGTCAGGGCGTGAGGAAGAACGCCAGCGAGGCGCTCGCGGTGTTCACGCGCGTCGCCGAGCTGGGATATCCGCGCGGTCAGACGAAGATGGGCTCGTTGTTCGAGGCCGGCGACATCGTGACGAAGGATGACCGCGCCGCTGTGGCGTGGTTCCGTAAGGCAGCAGAGCAACAGTACGCGGAGGCACAGTATCGCCTCGGCGAGATGTATGCGCGCGGGAAGGGCGTCGCACGCTCCGATGCAGAGGCGAAGCGCTGGTTCTCGCTGGCGGCCGCGCAGGGACACGAGCGGGCGCGCAAGGCGCTCCGATGACGAGCAGGCACCGTGCGGACTAATCGATGGGCCTCATCCGCCGCGGTCGCGGCGGCACTCACCCTTGGGTGCCTCGACCGCCGTGATCCGCTGCAGCCCGACGACTCGGCATCGCGGGCGCTGGCCATGGCACTCAAGCTCGAGTTGCGCGGCGGCGTCGCCGTCGGGGAGCGCGTAGTCGAGATCAGGGCACGCTACCGCCGGCAGGACGGTGACCAGCCGACGCTGCCGGTCCAGCCGTCGCGCGTCACGCTCCAGGACGGCGAGGTCATCCAGCAGGCGGTGGTCGTGGACATCGGCCCCTGCAACTCCGACGCGACGCGTGAGCCTAACGAGAACGGGGCGACGGGGTGCCGGTTCGCGATGGAGCTCACGCTCCTCAACGGCGCCGGCGAAGTGCTCGGCAGCGACGAGGCGATGGTCGGGCCCGTCGACGGCCCGAACGTGCCCGAGACCCCGACGTTCGTCTTCTCGCCGCCGACGCTGGCGCTGTCGTCAGGCGGCCTGACGTTCTCGGCGCGCTCGCAGCAGCAGGGACTGCCGGCCGCACAGAACGTCGAGGTGGGAGTCGACATTTCCGGTGCGGCAATCGGCACGCTCGCGGCGACGGTCACCTTCAATACCGGCCAGGGCTGGCTCGAGGCGAACGTCGATCAGGGCGCCCGCGCGATCGTGGTGCGTCCCACCACGACTGCCCTGGCAACCGGCACCTACTCGGCCAGCGTGACTGTCTCCTCGTCGGTAGACGGCGTGAGACCAACCACGTTCAGCGTGACCTACCTCATCCAGCCCGAGCCCGTGCTCACGGTCTCGCGCGGCGGGGGCAACGGTGGCGGCAGGATCACGTCGTCGCCCGCCGGTATCAGCTGCACGATCACCGGCCGAGGTGTGACGGGCACGTGTAGCGCGACCTTCGCGGCCGGCGCGACGGTTACGCTGACGCCGGCAGCATCGAGCGGGAGTCGTTTCGGCGGATGGGCTGGCGCGTGCAACGGCTCTGGCAATTGCTCGGTCACGATGAATCAGCCGGCAACCGTATCCGCCAGGTTCGAGGAGCTTCCCGTGCTCACCGTGACCGGCGACGGCGGCGACGGAAGCGGCACCATCACCTCGTCGCCCGCGGGGATCTCGTGCACGATCGCCAGCGGCGACGTGAGTGGAACCTGCAGCGCACAGTTCAACCAGGGCGCATCGGTCACGCTCAGTGCCGACCCGTCGGGCAGCAATCGATTTGGCGGCTGGGGCGGTGCGTGCAGCGGCTCAGGGTCATGCTCCGTGACGTTGAACCAGTCGTCCACAGTGTCGGCCCGGTTCCTCGCTCCGTCGCCGGTGCTCGTGCTGTCCCCGACCTCGCTCTCGTTCACGGGCGTCGCTGGGTCATCCCAATCGCCCCCGCGACAAACGGTCACCGCCTCGAACTCGGGCGGCGGCAGTCTCGGCGCGATCACCATCGCGAACATCGCTTACAGCTCATCCGCCAGTGGCTGGCTCGACGCGACCGTCTCGGGCGCCACCATCAGCGTCGGGGCGAACCCCGCGAACGCGGCGGCGGGGACTCACACCGCCACTGTTACTGTGAGAAGCGCGAATGGCGGTAGCGCGACGTTCAGCGCGAGCTTTGCTGTCAGTCAGCCGCCACGGCTGGTGCTCTCACCCACGTCGCTGTCGTTCTCGGGCGTCTCCCGGTCTTCGTCGTCTCCACCACGACAGCCGGTCGCGATCTCGAACTCGGGTAGTGGTAGTCTCGGCGCCGTCACCATCGCAAGCATCACGTATGGGCAAACCGCGAGCGGTTGGCTCGATGCGACGGTATCCGGTTCGGCCATCAGCGTTGGTGCGCATCCAGGGAACGTGCTGGGAGGCACCCACACCGCTACCGTGACGGTCAGGAGCGCGAACGGTGGCAACGCGACGATCAACGTGACCTTCGCCGTCACGAACCCGCCGCCGCGACTCGGCATCTCGCCCAACACGATGGAGTTCCTCTCGACTCCGAACCGGCGCGACCCCGGATCGGGGGTCGCGCGTGCGTCGAATGTCGGGTTCGGCAACTTCGCCGATCTCGGCCGCTTATCGGTCAGCAGCCGGCCGTCGTGGCTGAGGGTCGGCTTCGATGGCGACATCATAGTCGTCACGCCAATCCTCGGTGTTCTCCCCGGCGGCACCCACAAAGCCACGGTGATCATTAACAGCGAGCGCGGTGGAAGCGCGGCCATCGGGGTGACCTGGACTATCGAGGTCGTCGAGTGAGCCTACCAACAGAGGTCCCTAACGTGAACGCCTCCAGGAAACGGATGAGCCGCCGCCGAAAGCCATATCCGGTGGCCGGGGTGATCATCCTGCTCGCAGCATCGCTCACCGCATGTGCACGCCCCCTTCCCACTCGCCTCGCCCCGGACCGCGCACTCGTGGCCCAGGTCCAGGCGCATCAGGCGATCCTCGACGAGCAGAAACTCGCCAGAGATTCTCTCCCGTCGCGCACCATCGGCATACCGCCACTGCGTGTTCATGCGGCGGACACCACGCTCGCCGCGTTAGGCTACGGCCTCGCCGACATGCTCATGACCGATCTGGGGCGCAGCGCGCAGGTCCAGGTCGTTGACCGGCTGCGCATGGACGCCCTGCTCCGCGAGCTCAAACTGGTGCAGGCGGGGATGGTCGATCCGGCGACCGCGCCACGCGTCGGTCGCCTCGTGCGCGCGCGACGCCTCGTGCTCGGTGACGTCACGCAGGTTCCGGGCGGGCAGGTTGGAATCAACGCCCGCGTCGCCGACACGCGCGACGCGCAGGTCCGGCCAGCGGTGCAGGCGTCGGCGCGGCTCGACGACATCTTCCAGGCGGAAAAGGAGCTCGCGTATCGCATCCTCGCCGAGATGGGTGTCACGCTCACCCCCGCCGAGCGCGCCGCCATCGAGCAGCGCCCCACGGCGAACCTCGCGGCGTTCCTCGCTTACAGCCGCGGCGTGCGGTACGAGGTATTCGGGCAGTTCGATGCGGCGGCGCGCGAGTACGACGCAGCGGCGCGGCTCGATCCGGCGTTCGTCGATGCGAGCCTCCGCGCCCGCGACGTGCGGCAACGCGTCCAGCTCGCCGCGGCAGTCACCACGCCCGGCATCGCGAGCTTCACGCTCGCGCGCGTAAATGCGCCCGTTCCGTACCATCCGAGCCGGATCGGCGGCGGCATTGCCGAGGCCGCGGTGCCGTCACAGACGGTCACCGTGCTCATCACGATCTCCACCAGCCCGTGAGACCTTCGTGTCCAGCCTAACGCCGTCCGCCGCGGTCATCGCCGCGCTGGCGCTCGCCTCGGTCGCATCCGCCGGGTCCGCACAGGAGCGGCTCGCAGCCACTCGCTCGGCCTCCATCACGCCGCTCTTCGAGAGCTGGAGCTTCGGCGACGGGCTCCTCCAGTCAACCATACGTGGTGACGCCGTCCGGGTCACGCGCGCATCGCGGGTGTCGCTGCCCATCGGCGCCGAGATGCAAATCGGCGAACGGTGGCAGCTCGGCATCAGTACGGCGTTCGTGAACGGCCGTGTGTCCCTCGATGGCGGCGACACGTCGCTCGGCATCGACGAGTACACCCTGAACGGCATCACCGACGTGAAGCTCACGCTGACGGCACAGGTGGTTCCCGACCAGGTGCTCGTTACGGTGGGATTCAACGCGCCGCCCGGAGGCACGGAGCTGGATCCCGACGAGCTAGAGGCCCTGCGCGTGTTCGCTGCCCCGGCGCTCGGCTTCGAGGTGCCCGCGCTGGGGATCGGGCGCGCGGCGACGGCCGGGGTCGTCCTCGCCCGCGAGATGGTAGGGTGGGCGTGGGCGTTCGGCGCATCGTACGAGCTGCGCGGCGGCTCGACGCCGCTCGTCGTCACGTCGGGATTGCCGTCACTCGATTTCAATCCGAGCGACGCCGTACACCTCTCGGTTGGTACCGAAGGATTCGTCGGCGCCCACGGGATGACGTTCGGCTTGAGCGCCGACATCTTCTCGAACGACGACTACTCGTCCGGCGACCAGCCGATCACCGGCGCCCGAACGCGTCTCGGTCCCATCCTCACGGCCGAATGGCAGATGCGGCTGGCGGCTACCGGCCTGCGCGAGCTCGTGGTCTACGCGACGGACCGGTATCGGACCAAGTACTCACGCGGTGGCAATACCGTCCCCGAGAGCAGCGCCAACTACCTCGACCTCGGCGTGAACGCGCTCTATCCGCTCGCGCCGCGGTTGGGGCTTGGCGGTGGGCTCCTGCTCCGGCATCAGACGGGTATCGACGCGGACTCGTCGGTGGCCTCGGCCGCAGCCACCGCCGGTGCGTTGACGGTCGGGCTCCGATATGAGCGTGGCCCGTACCTGCTGCAGCCATTCATTCGGGGGCAGATGGCTCGGTTCGACACCGGCCGAGCGACCGCGGACGGACGCGAAATTGTGGGCGGCGTCACACTTACGACGAGGTTTTGACGCCGGACCGCTCACCCGCATCGACCTCAGACCCACCGCGCAGCTCTCTATGATCCGTGCGGTCAGGCGAACCACCCTACGCGTTCAACAACGCCGTTGAGTGTGGCTGTACCAATCACTAAGTTGGCTATGGCGACGGAGGACCTGCGGGCGCTCGGCTGTCCCGAGCGCCCGCGAATCTTTTCGGCCGTCGAATGCCACCGGGCTGGTAGTCCGGTGTAGTACGTCTTTGTCCTTCGCCCTGGGTCGCATTGTCCCAGAGTGCTCTCTTTCTATGGTTGTGACGGCGCCCATTGCGCGTCGTCGTCTCGGGACAAGCGCTTTGTGTCGTCGCCCACCGCTGGAGTGACGCCTGTAAGCACTGCCTCCCGCCGGTCTCACGCATGCGTCGCCGTATCTCCGCTTTCGTAACCGCCGTTCGCCAGCGCCTGAAGAAGCAGCCGAGATGGGTCGTGACTGTCGTCGCGCTCACCTCCGTCACCTTTGGTGTCGTGATCTTCAAGGCGGTGCAGCATCGTAGCGCGAACGTTCCGATCCCCTCCGTTCCTTATTCCGACCTCGCGGCCGCGCTCGACTCGCGGCAGGTAACCGAGCTCGACGTCAAGGACGGTGGTACTCGTCTGGTCGCTCGGCTCACCGTGCCGCGGCGTATCGACTCGATCTCCTCGAAGGTCGTCTCGGCCGAAGTTCCGAAGGGCGCGGTCGGGCTCGCTGACCTCGAGCGCTGGTCGTCCCGCGGCGCGCGCGTCCAGGTCGAGGGTCCGGGACGACTCCCCGAGGACCCCGTCTCGTTCGTCGTGTCGTTCGTGCTCATTGGCGTGACCCTGATGCTGGTCGCCCGACTTCGCGCCGGCGCCATGAGCGGCAGCAAGAAGTTCGACAAGGTGGCCGAAGATCGGCAGCTCACCCTGGCTGACGTGGGTGGCGCGAAGGAAGCTCGCGCCGATCTGCAGGACATCATCTCCTTCCTCAAGAACCCCGGTCGATTCAAGAAGATGGGCGCGCGCTGCCCGGCCGGCGTGCTGCTCGTGGGCCCTCCCGGCACCGGCAAGACGCTCCTCGCGCGCGCGGTCGCGGGTGAGGCTGGCGTTCCCGTCATCGTTGCATCCGGCTCCGAGTTCGGGGAGATGTACGTCGGCGTCGGCGCTCGGCGCGTCCGTGACCTCGCGTCGAAGGCGCGGGCGCACGGCCGCTGCATCATCTTCATCGACGAGTTCGACTCGATCGGCGGCAAGCGCGGGCGGCCGAACCGCACGAGTGAAGAAGACCTCACGCTGAACCAGCTGCTCGTCGAGATGGACGGGATGGCGGGGAGTGAGGGGATCGTGTGGATGGCGGCGACGAACCGCGAGGACATGCTCGATCCGGCGGTGCGCCGTCCGGGCCGGTTCGACCGCGTCGTCGAGGTCGGGATGCCGACCGCAGCCGACCGGCTCGAGATCCTGAAGGTGCACGCGGCGAAGCGTCCGCTCGACACGGACGTCGACCTCCAGCAGCTCTCCACGCTCACCGTCGGCTATTCGGGCGCCGAGCTCGCGAACCTGTTGAACGAGGCCGCGATCATTGCCGTGCATGAGGAGAGCGCGGTGATCACGCGCGCGCACCTCGACCAGGCGCGCGACAAGATCCTCCTGGGTCGCGTGCGCGCGGGCGTGGTGGTGTCGGACGAGGAGCGTCGGCTGATCGCGCTCCACGAAGCGGGGCATGCGGTGGTTGGGATCGTGACGTGCCCCGAGGATCGGCTGCACAAGGTGACGATCGAGCCGCGTGGCCGTTCGCTCGGTGCCGCGCACTTCGCGCCGGACACCGACCGCCACCTGCACTCGCGTCGTTACCTCGAGGGTGTGATCGCCAAGGCGTTAGGCGGCCGGGCGGCGGAGCTGGTGTTCCTGGGCCCCGACCGGGTGACGTCGGGCGCGGGCAACGACCTGGTGCAGGCGACGAGCGTGGCACACCGGATGGTGGCCGAGTTCGGGATGAGCGAGGAGGTGGGTCTCGTCTCGGCGGACGCGTCGGCGCATAACGGCGCGGTGTCGGCGCAACTGCAGTCGGAGATCGACAAGGCGGTGCGCGCGTTGATCGCGCAGCAGATGTCGCGTGCGGAGTCGATCGTGCGCGAGCACGCGGCGGCGCTGGACGCGATCGCGCGGGCGCTGGTGGACCGCGGCGTGTTGATGGCCGAGGAAGTTCTCGTGATCGCGGAGCAGCACGGCGTATCGCTGCGGCAGTCGTACGAGCGGCCCGTCGAGGTGGAGCTGCACGTCGCGTAGCTTTGGTACGTTAGGGGTCAGACTCCTAACGCATCGTTCGGTTGCAAAGGGGCCGGCGCCGCTGAAATGTGTTTTTTCAGCGGCGCCGGCCCCTCGAGCATTGCTCAAGCTCGCGTGACGCGAATCACCTCCTCGGGGTGTCGTCGTCGGCCGATTGACGGCCGGGCGGTTCGTCGTCTGCGATGCAAGCGATCGTACCATCTCCGTGCCGTTCGCTCACGCGCCTGACGAGAGCCTCGTATTCAGTCGAGTCCGACCCGACGGGCCGCCAGACGCGGAGTACGCTTCGGATGGTGGAGCGATCCGCTTCGAGGATGATGGCCACGGTAGTATCCCCGTTGGAGGCGTGGCACTCGGAAATTGGCCGGTTGGCGCCCCTCGGCCGTCCGGTATTTCGGAGCATCGCGCGCGGATGTCGGCGGGAGCTACTGAGTCAGTCAATGCAGCGAGCGTCCCGGTGAAT
>DAINRQ010000021.1:0-9887 GCA_036741775.1 Gemmatimonadaceae bacterium
AGTCACTCAGTCCGAGTCATCAGGCATCAGTCTGAAGCGCGGCAGCTGAGGTCATCGCAACAGGATGACCCGGCCCGCCGCGCGCCGATGATGGAAACTCGCGCGAGCGAGCGTATAAGAGTCCCATGCAGGACTTCCGCTCCCTCGAGGTGTGGCAACGGGCCCACGGCTTTGCACTCGGAATTCGTCGAGCAACGGACGCGTTCCCTCGCATCGGCTATACCGAGCTCAAGTCCCAGATCCGCCGCGCGGCAGAATCGGTCTCCGGCGCACCGTCCTCGCGGCCGGAGACTCGAGACGCCAATCTCGCTCGCCTCGAAGGCGTAAGCGTCCAAGACGCAGCACTGACGACTCCAATGAGTAGCTGGCGCCCGCGGACTGACGGCAACTGGTGGCCGTGATGCAGCCGCACTTCGGACTGAGAATTGATGACTCGAACTGGCTCACTGGCACACCGACGACTGGCCCAGTCCTTCCGAGAGCCCCCTCGGCGGCAGCGGGGCCAGTCCTCCGTATTGAGTCGCTCAGTCCGAGTCATCAGGCATCAGTCTGACGCCGCGGCGGCTAACGACGCGGCCGTACGCCGAACTGCGCCACCTTCCCATCCGGCGCGAGCGCGAGCCCGACCTCGAAGTCCGTCGAGCCGTACGACACCACGTACGTCGAGACGATGTCATCGCCGATCTGCTCCCGCGTCATGAGCGTGACCTTCGTGGGAGCGCCGAGGCCACGTAGCGCGCCCTCGAACGTGCGCGCCGCGTTAGGGAAGAACCCCGCGCGCACGTACGCGAACTGCGCCGGGTCGAGCTTACCAGCCGCGGCGTCGGCCAGGAGCGCCTTCAGCCGCTCGGAGATTGCCGGGTTGTTATCCGCGATCGGGCCCGGCTTCGGGCGCACGAGCGCCGGGTTGTAGATCGCCGCGATGCTGTCGACGAACCGTCCGGGGTTGGCCTGCGCGGCGTTCGCGAGCACAATGACCGTCATGTCATCACCCATGTAGCGGGTGAGCTCTGTCTTGAACCCCTGCCACGCGCCGCCGTGTCCCTGTGTCGGCTGCCCGCCAACCGTGTCGAGCGACCAACCCATGCCGTACGGGTACGGGCGACCACTCGTCAGGCGCACGGGCTCGACCACGCGCGCCCAGCTCTCAGGCTTCAGCACGGCCCGCGTCCGTACCGCGCGCTCCCACGCCACGAGATCGCGCAGACTGAAGTAGAGCGAGCCATCGGCCGTGGTATTGAGCCTTGGCGCCACCCAGTTCTGGTTCTTGAGCTCTCCGCGCACGAGACGATAGCCCGCTGCGCGGTTCGGGATGATGTCCTCCTCGGAGATCACGCGCGCCGTCGTCATCCCCGCCGGCCCGAAGACACGCTCGCGCAACTGATCGCCGTAGAACTTCCCACCAACTTTGCCAGCGATGATGCCGAGGAGGACGTAGCCCGTGTTGCTATAGTTCCAGCGCGAGCCTGGCGGGAACTCGAGCTTCAGCTTGAACGCCGCGGCGGTGAGCTCGTCCTCAGTGTAGTTCTTCTGGAAGTCGATCAGCTCGTCGGTGTAATCCGGGATGCCGGACGTGTGCGTGAGGAGGTGACGAATGGTGATCGTCTTGAATGGCTCGGGAGCGTTCGGGAGATAGGTCGCGATCGAGCGGTCGAGCTCCAGCTTGCCGTCCTCGATGAGCAGCATGATGAGCGCCGACGTGAACATCTTGCCGAGCGATCCGGACTGGAAGATGGTCTCGGGCGTGACCGGGACCTTGTGCTCGACGTTCGCTTCACCGTAGCCGGATAACTCGAGGACCTCGCCACGCTTGATGACGGCGAGCCCGATGCCGGGCACCTTCTGGCGGGCCATCTCGCTGCGGACGAACGCGTCCACACGCTGATCGACGCTCGTGGTGGCAGCCGGCTCTGATGCGGCTGCGGATTGCGCGCTGCCCGCGGATGGCAGCATGAGCAGCAGAGCGATCGTTCCGAGTGACTGCGAGCGCCGCATACCATACACTCCGGATAAACGTGGGCGTGCGACAATCTATGGTCGGGGGTGGTGATTTTCGCAAACCCGGATGATCGATCGAAAGCCGTCCCCACCCTTCGCTAAAGAGAGGTACGTGATGGCCAGGCTGCGCTTCAGAATCTCGATGTCGCTCGACGGCTTCGTTGCCGGCCCCGACCAGAGTGTGGAGAACCCGCTCGGCGTAGGTGGTGAGGGGCTGCACGAGTGGGTGTTGCCGCTCGCCGCCTGGCGAACGGCGCACGGGAAGGAAGGCGGCGAGGTGAACGAGAGCTCGCGGGTCGTCGAGGAGGAGGTTGCCAACATCGGGGCGACCATCATGGGGAGGAATATGTTCGGCGGGGACCCCGGCGGCTGGGACGCCAGCAATCCGTGGAATGGGTGGTGGGGTAGGAACCCGCCGTTCCATCATCCGGTGTTCGTGCTCACGCACCCGGGCGTGACGCATCTGAAGTTCGCGCGCCCCTGATCGCCGTGGGCTCGGCTCGCGCTTCATTGCGCAATGGTGGTGCGCGTGGAAGTTTGAACGTGCGGTTCGACTGCGGCTCCCTGTCACCGGAAGGGCTCATGTCTCGACGTCCGTATCTTCCATTCGTAGCTGTCGCCCTCACCCTCGTCCTTGGTGCTCCGTCGCTCGAGGCGCAACGGCGACAGGGTCGCGGCCAGCCGGTCGGCGCGGCCGACCCGCGGAACTCCAACACGCAGAAGCCGCCGCTCCATGCCCGGCACTGGCTCGCCGTCACGGGCAAGCCACTCTCGGCGACCGCGGGCGCGATGATGTTCCAGAAAGGCGGGAACGCCGTGGACGCCGCCGCGGCCATGCTCGCGGCGGGCTGCACCATGTGGGACACGTTAGGGTGCGGCGGCGAGACGCAGGCGCTCATCTACAATCCAACCACCAAGAAGGTCATCGGGATCAACGCGTTAGGTGTGGCCCCAACCGGTGCGACGGCCGAGTTCTACAAGAGCAAGGGGTTCAAGCACCCGCCCGAGTACGGCCCGCTCGCGGCCGTCACCCCCGGCACGATCGGCGGCTTACTGACGATGCTCGCCGAGTACGGGAAGCTGTCGGTGGCGGATGTGCTCGCGCCGGCCATCCAGATGGCGGACGGCTATCCCATCGAGGCGCAGCTCGCGAACGCCATCGAGCGGCAGAAGAGCTGGATCAAGCAGTGGAAGTATTCGCCGGCCGTCTTCCTCCCGCACGCAGGGCAGGCACGTGAGGCGCCCGAGCCGGGCGAGATCTTCGTGCAGAAGGATCTCGCCGCCACGTTGCGAAAGCTCGTGGAGGCCGAAAAGCAGGCATTGGCCGCGGGGAAGACGCGGACGCAGGCGATCTACGCCGCGTACGACCGCTTCTACAAAGGAGACATCGCGCAGGAGCTCGTGCGCGGTGTGCGCGAGGACGGCGGGCTCTTCACCATGCAGGACCTCGCGAACTGGAAGGTCAAGATCGAGGAGCCGCTCTCCACGACGTACAAGGGAATCACCGTCTATAAGCTCCCGCTCTGGCAGCAGGGCGCGGTGATGCTCCAGGCGCTCAACATCCTGGAGAACGCGGACGTGAAGAGCATGGAGTACAACTCGCCGCGCTACATCCATACCATCTACCAGGCGATGAACCTCGCGTTCGCGGATCGCGACTTCTACTACGGCGACCCGGCGTTCCCGCCCGAGGAGCCGGTGAAGGGGCTGCTGTCGAAGGAGTACGCGAAGGCGCGGTATGCGCAGATCGACTGGTCGAAGAACGACCCTAACGCGAAGCCGGGCGACCCGTACCCGTTCCAGGGGGGCACGAACCCGTTCGCGTCGCTGCTCGCGCAGTGGAAGAACAGCGACTTCGTGATTCCCGACTCGCAGCCGGCCAGTGGCCAGCAGGACCGCCGCGTGGTGCCGCAGGATTCCGGCGGCTTTGGTACGCCATCGACGATGTCGATCGACGCCGATTCCTCGCACCGCGAATCGTTCTACGCTGGTACGACGTCCATTCAGGCGGCGGACGCGGAAGGGTGGGTCGTGTCGGTGACACCGAGTGGCGGGTGGAATCCGGCGGTGATCGCGGGTCGCACGGGGATCGGGCTGAGCCAGCGCGCGCAGAGCTTCGTCACCGACCCGAAGGACGGGCCATACAACGTCATCGAGCCGGGCAAGCGCCCGCGCGTAACGCTAACGCCAACGCTCGCGCTCGAGGATGGCGAGCCGTTCCTCGCGTTCTCGGTGCAGGGCGGGGACTCGCAGGACCAGAACCTGTTGCAGTTCTTCCTGAACGTCGTGGAGTTCGGGATGACGGTGCAGCAGGCGGCAGAGGCGCCTAACGTCAACAGCTTTCAGATGCGCAACTCGTTCGGCGCCCACGAGACGCGACCCGGCCGCATGGTCGTCGCCTCGTCGCTGCCCGAGTCGACTCGTCAGGCGCTGCGGGGAATGGGATACACGCTCGACATCAACGAGCGGACGTCCGGTCCCATCACGGCGATCTGGTTCGATCGGAAGCACCGCACCATGTGGGGCGGGGCGAGCAATCACGGAGAGGATTACGGGATCGGCTGGTAACGAACTACGAGAACGGCGCTGGCTGCTGTTAGCTGGAGCTGGTAGCTGCAGGGTGAACGGCTCTTGGGGTAGGGTTCGGCGCCCTGGCCGGTCGGAACTGCGATGGCGCGGAAAGGGCCGAAACGGCCGAATGGGCTAGGGGTCAACGTCGGATGAGCCAGACCTGAAACACGGCCGGCTCGAGATCGCTGGTACATCCCGGTACGGGGCGGGTTGCAGCCTGGCCGAACCAGTCCCGGTAGCCGGGCGCCCGCACAGTGACGTCGTAGCGTCCCGGGCGATCCGGTGCCGCGTTCGCCACTAACCTCCCGTGCGAATCGACACGCGCTGGAATCGAGTCGCGGAAGGCGCCGTCTCGAACCGTCACGGCAACCGGCACGGTCGGGGCGTCGCCGCTCATGGCGTCGCGAATGCGGACCTGCACGGCCTGCAAAGGGACGTACCCGCCCGCGAACACACGACAGAGTACGACCGCTACGGGTCGAAGCGCGAAAACGACGGCATAACCAGAATCGGATTTCGGATGCAGCGTGGCTGACTCCGTGCGGAAGCCGATGCGCCCCACTCGCACACGAGTTGGTGTGTCAGGTAACGGCAGTCGGAACCGGCCGCTGGAGTCCGTCACTACGCGCGTTGCCGGCAGGGGATCGAGGTATACCTGCCCGAACGTCAATGGCTCCCCGGTGGCCGCGTCCACGACGAGCCCGGCGAGCTCACCAGGCGGGACGTTGGTGCTCGCCTCGGGTCCCTGGGTCCATGCAACCTGAGGCGATTCAGGGGCGGTCGGCAGTGGTTCCACAACGACGTTCGCCGGCGCCGGCCGGCCGCGGCACCCAACGAGCATCGTCGGGATGCATATCGAGACGCATATCGAGACGCATATCGACCAACGAGCCTGACGATAGCTCGGGCGCATGAATCCTCGGGTGACCCCCGGACATGGGGCGGACGGGAGGGGTATTCACAGAGCCATACCCCAGAGACAGCCGAGAAGTTCTGTCGTGACGCTTGCCGATCGACCGTCCTCGCGACTGGGGTCAGAGTCGCACTGCGTGAGATGATTCGGCTCGACTCTGGCCCCGGCTGCGCGAAAATGATGTTATTCGACTCTGACCCCTTATGCTCCCCAACGGGGTCTGACCCCCTTAAGCCCCCCTCAAGAAGCGCGGCAGTCATCCGGCCGTTTCGGCCGTTTCCGCGCCATCGTTGTTCCGACCGGGCCGGCGCGCCGCGGCGCTACGCGCGCAGGCCGTCCCGGACCCCAGCCCGGATGCCCGCCTAACGGCTTCCGCATCCTAACGACGCCCACGAGCGCCTACTGTCGCAGTGAGATCCAGCTCCCAGTGAGCGGCGAGGTACTGTTCCAGCACCATCGCGGTCACGTCCGCGAAGCGCTCGCGGTTCGCCGGCGTGTCGCGGACGCCCGTGAAGTTCGCCTCGATCTGCACGCCGCAGATGTTGCCGCCCGTCGCGCCGCCCAGGGCGCTCGCTTCCGCGCCGCACCCGTGGCGGCGCGTGTTGTCGCCGCCAGTGAAGTACTCGTCGCCTAACGGTCTCGGGTCCGTCTCGCTCGGGATCGCGGGGAAGCCGTTGCTCGTGTAGAGCGTACCCAGGCTCATCGGGCCTCGCAGAAGCGCCGAGAAAGAGAGCGTGGCCGCTTCAGACATCGCTCGCATGCTCGCGGTATCCTGAAACGCCCGGTTCCCGTCCAGCGCGGCGTCCGACAGGTCGAGCTGCGCGGCCGTCAGGAGATACCCGAGCTCGAGTCGCGCCTTCGCATGCGCGTGGCCGTGGATGTCCATGTACCACCCGCGTCCGCTCGACTGGAGTACGGCTGCCTTCGCCACGTCGATGAACGCGTGCCACTCGGCGAACGCCACACGCGCGGCGTCACTCCCGCAGGTCGCCTCCGTCTCGGTCCGGTTCGCGTCGAGCTTCCTTCGCGCGAGGTGGTTGATGATGACGTGCGGGTACGTGCCGAACCGGGCGAAATGGCGCTGCTGCAGCGCGAGCACGAGGTCGCGCGTGTTCAGGTCCGTTCCGGTGGTGGCTGATCCCCCGCATCGCGAGGGCGTCCGGTCGTTGATCTCCGACGGCGTGAGGTCGCCGCCGTGCGGGGCGGTGTAGATCACGGGGGCACTCCCCGCGATGTACTCGACGTACCCGTTGCGCCCCGTGTACGACTGGCCGGGCGTATACGGGCCCGGCGGGATGGACTGCGTCGGAGGCGGCGTCGTCGTACCGCCGCCCGGCGGGTCGGTGGTGCCGCCGCAGCCGAGTGTAGAGACGGACAGCAGCGCGGCGACGATGGACGCCGCGAGTGGTCGACTGGCGAAGCGCATGGCGGGGAAAGTACACCCGCCACGCGGTGCTCGCCTCCCCGATGGACGCCGCTAGACGACGTCGCTACGGCGTTCGCGCCGGCTGCGCGAGCGCGACGGGCTGGCTGACCTCCCGCCTAACGACAAACCCCTTGTCGATCACCCCGCCCTGCCGCGAGACGGCCTGGAAGAACAGCGTGTCACCCGCGATCTCGGCGAGCAGGAAGGAACGATCACGGTCGTACCGCGCCGCGAGCATGGGATTCGGCCTCGTGTCGCCTCGGCGGAGCTTCGCGGCGCCGCCGACGGTGAAGTGCGGGATTCCCTTCTGGGGCTTGAACCGCTCGTAGATGTGCTCGTGGCCGGCGAACACGACGTCCACACCGTGCTTGACGAAAAGCGGCTCGAGGATCGCCCGAAGCTCGACCTCCGGCCCACGGCGCGCCGTCGTGTACAGCGGATGGTGGAAGTACACGATCTTCCAGTCCGACCCCGACGACTCGAGCTCCTTCTCCAACCACTTCACCTGTGCGGGGTCGAGGTAGTTGCTGTCGAGGATGAAAAATCGGACGTTGCCTTTCTTGAACGTTCGGTAGCGATCCCCACCCAGGTTGAACGGTTTGTAGTACCGCTGGTTGGGGTCATCGTGATTGCCGAGGGCGGCGTGGAATTCCACGGCAGACTGGATGAGCGCGCTGTACGGCAGCTCGAACTTCCGCCGGAAGTCCTGCGGGCGCTCGGCGCCGTAGATGTTGTCGCCGAGCATGATGGCGAACGTGAACGGGAACCGCTTACCGAACCGGAGGATCTGGTTCGCCACCTCGTACTGTTGGCGCTCGCCTGTTCCGGCGTCGCCGAGGACGACGAACCGCACCGACCCGGGCTTGCGCGGGAGTGCGATCTCCTGCGCCTCGACCGACGCGGCGCCCATCGAGATGACGATCCCGGTGATCAATACCAGAGGTTTCACGACGGCCTCCTCACACGGGTACTGCGTTAGGCATGAAGTCGATGATGAGATTCGCCTCGACGTCTCGCAGCACGAGGTAGTTCTGGACGATGCGGTACTCGAGCTTCTCGGGAAGCGGCGGCAAGAGTGGCAGGAGCTTCGGCGGGAACGTCGCGAGCGGGTACGTCGTGGGGTACAGCGAGTTCACCTTGGGCTCGAAGTTCGGCAGCTCGTCCTGCGCGTCATCCCGGGTCTCCTGTACCGTGTCGGGGCGCCGGCTGTACTCCTCCTTGATCATCGTCGCGAGCACCGTCGCGATCTCCGGCGTGAAGATGTCACCGGGTTTGGCGTTCGGACGGGCGGCGATGAGCGCGCTGGCGAGTGTGCTCGCGCGCGTTGCGATCTCGGCCTGGCTCTTCGTGGGATCCAGATCGCCCACGACGTCCTCGACCGAGTCGCGGACCTCCATGTAGGCGGCGAGCCGCTTCGCGAAGTCGTCGTACTGGGCGGCTCGTGGGTCGGCCGGGGGCTTCGACTCCGGCTCCGAGCATCCGGTCGCGAGGACGAGCGTGGTCAGGATTGCGAGGACTCTAAGGTCAGCCCGCCGGTGTTCGAGGTGGGGGTGTAGTTGGAGAGACACGTGCTCCTCCCTGGGGACGTTCCTGGCGCCGACCCGCCCAAAGGTCGGGTCTGCTTCGACGCCTGAGTGCAATTCGACCGTCGAACAGGGCAAATGCCGGTCCGGACTCCGAGCTCACCTGTTACGAGTCGAGCACGTTCGGATTGCGAAGAAGACCCGAACGCTGGTCTCGGAAAGCAGAGCGGGTGGGAAAGGCAGGAAGACAGGATGGACACGAGTGACAGGATTACGAAGGTGTTCTGTGCGGCGGCGCGGTCGCTCGCGCCAGCGGCCTGAAGAGAACAGGGGAATGGCCGTCGTTTCCCCGGACCGGTCGCGATGCCGAACGGGGCGACGATGCTTGGAGATAGGATAGTGGCGCACTTTGCCTTAGCTTGATGATTGTATGCCGCACACGGCCGCGGTTCCCTTCGTCATTCGCCGGTCCAGCGACGTCGTCGGCGCGCTCGAGATCACCTCGACGACCGAGACCGTCCATGGCCTACTGCGCCTCGACGGCGATCGGCTCCAGATCCAGTGGCGTGTCGCGCGGTCCACCGACCGCGTCGGCATGCAGATCCGCACGGACAAGCAGGTCGAGCCGGTGCGCGAGCTTGTCGTTCCGCTCGCGGCTGTCGCAGGTGCGGCGGTGCGTTGGCGGTGGATGTGGCCGCCTGGCTTCTACCTCATCCTCACCGCCGCCGATCTCCGCGCCTTCGAGGGTGTAGCTGGCGCGGCGGGGCTCGCCCTTGATCATCCCGCTGAGCTCGCGCTGCGTCTGCGGGGTGCCGACCGGGCGCTCGCCACCGAGTTCGCGACCGAGCTCGAGCTTGCGCTGGCGGAACGCGCCCTCGCGAACGTCGAGCAGGCAGCGCGGCTCGGCGAGGCGCAGGCGAACGAGCTGCGCGCCGGGACCGTTGACCGCGACACGGTCCGCGTCCACCGTGAGCCGGATGTTCAGCATGCGGAGTATCGGAAGAAATAGCTAGCAGCTATCAGCTATCGGCTATCAGCAAAACAACGCGTTAGGGTCAGGGTTCGCACTCCGCCGTATGCATGCCCACCGCCGCGCTTCCCGTCCGGCGCGCCGGGGCCGGTCGGAACTACGATGACGCGGAAAGGGCCGAAACGGCCGGATGACGGCCCCGCGCGGACGCCGCGGCGCGCAACGGGCCGAGACTGATGAGGGGGACGGTCGCCCGGGACGCCACCGTCCCAGCGAGCTCCCCCGACTCCCGATTCCCGACAACCGATCCGGCCGTTTCCGCCCCCATCCGCGCCATCGCAGTCCCGACCGGCCCGCCACGAAGGAGCCTGAACGCGCGAGGTGTTCTCCGCGGCCCGTTTCGCGTCCGCGGCTGCCGCGCCCTCCGCGTCCGCCCGATGGCGCGATGAGACCAAAGGATGCGTTAGGACTCTGACCCCTAACGCT
>DAINRQ010000021.1:9987-57374 GCA_036741775.1 Gemmatimonadaceae bacterium
TAGCTGTTAGCTGATGGCTTCTAGTTGAAATTCGGGTTGTTCAGCGTCTCGACGTCCGGCAACGGGACGCACGTCAGGTCGCTGTAGGTCTGCCCTTTCCGGTTCGTTCCCGACTGGAACGGGAGGTCCTTGCGCAGCATGTCCACGTAGCGATGGCCCTCGCTGAACAGCTGGCGACGCCGCTCCTCGATGATGACGTCGTCCGTCACGGAGCCGGCGAATGCGGGGACGTCCGAGAGCGCGCGAACGCGATTGATCGCCGCAAGCTTCTCCACCGGATCGCTCGACGCCTCGGCGAGGATCAGCTGCGCCTCGGCGTACGACGCAATCGGGATCGGTGCATCGGCCGCCGTGTACTTGAGCTGCCGCCAGAACGGCGTCGCGTTGTCCGGCCCGAGCCGGTTCATGTTCTGCACCGGGACTCTGGGGTCGGGTTGCCCGTCCACCGTCAGGTCCTGGTACGGGGGCGTCACGGAGATGTTGCTGTTCGCGACCGTGAGGTTGTAGATGCGATTCTCGCGGGTCTGCGTCACGGTCGAGAACTCGGCGTCTCGCACGAAGCCCGCCGGGACCTGCCGGGCATCCTCAGCGGCTTCGCTGAGCTTGCCCATGTCGAGTCTCACCCGGGCGCGCCCGACGATCGCCATGTTCTTCAGGCTGTTGTCGCCCAGCGCCGTCGCGAGCGTGATCGCTTCGGTAAAGCGCTCCTCTGCCATGGCCCAGACTTCCTGGCTCGTCAGCCTCGGGCCGCCATCGACCGTCATCTCACACATCGTCTCCCCGAGGATCGTGAACGCGTAGCCCGCATATGCGCGGGCCTCGGTGAGCATGCGCTGCCGGTTCGGTACTTGGTCGTCCGTGAACGCGGAGGCGCGTGTGAAGAGGTCATCGAGCTGGAAGCGTGCCTGCTGCATGGGCGTGTAGAAGCCCATGGATGTCGCGTTGCGTCCCGGGCAACCCCCTGGCTCGTTCCTGATCTGGACGACGCCGCGCCACTCCCAGGGGTGGTTGTTGACGAAGCCGTTCGCCGACCAGTACTCACCGGAGAGCATGCCGGCTGTCGCGACGAAGTTCGCGAACGCGCACTGGAACTGCTGGATGGCCGCTGCCTCCAGCGTCTGCATGAGCGCCGGGTTGTCGAGCGCTTCGATCGGCACGCTCGCCGGGTTCTCGACGTCCAGCAGCCGGTCGCATGCGGCGGTCGTCGCCGTCATGGCAACGACGACCGTGGCGGTGAGGCGTCGGAGGGTGACGGTCACCGTCCGACGCGCCGCGGTCCTAGCAATGATGTCTCGCATCGTTAGGTCTCGGTCAGAAGGTGAGACGGAGCGTGGTGGTGAAGCTTGCCGTCGGGGGCATGATGGTCTGGAATCCGTTGGAGAGCTGGCCGTTGGCGCGGATCTCCGGATCCCACACGTGCGTGTTGGCGATCGGAATCCTGATCAGGCCGTCGCGAGAGGTTCCCCAACCGTCCTGTGCGGTCCACAGCATTCGGAGGTTGCGACCCGCGACGCTCACCACCGCGCTCGACGCCCCGATGCGCCGGATGAACGACGGCTGCACCGTGTAGGACGCGGAGACCTCGCGGAGCCGCAGGAACCCGGCGCGGTACGTGCCCGGCGCGTCCGCTTCGATCGCGCGGTAGACGGCGAGGAGCGGATCCCGCTGGATGACGCCGAGTGTCGAGCCCTGGTTGTGGAGCGCGCGAACCTCGGTGTTGGACTGGTAGTGGCCGCCGTTACCGTCGACGCGAGCGTAGAGCCGCAGGCGATCCATGATGGTCACGGTCGTGTTGTACCCCATCTGCCAGATCGGCTGTGAGTGGCCCCAGTGCACGCGAGGCGCCTCGGAGCACGGAACGTCCGGTCCCCCCTGCTCGACGCCGCCCTTCCCGCGTCCGCCGTCGCAGATCGACGCGCTGAGATTGGCGGCGCCGGAGGCCGTGAGCACCGGCTGGCGCACCTTGTACATGAAGAAGTCCGCGATGCCGAAGCCGACGCGGTTCTGCGCCTGGCCGCCGCCGCCGACGGTGAAGAACTCCGCGCCGCCCATGTCCTCGATCTCGTTCCCGTTTCGGGCGAGCTGGGTGCCGAGCTCCAGGCCGACATACCTGCCCTGAAAGACGCGGGCGTTCAACGCGAGCTCGTTCCCCCAGCCCTTCACGCGCCCGATGTTCACGACTTGCGAGCCGGGGAAGCCGAGCGAGGGCGGGATGGGTCGGTTGACGATCGCGTCCTTGATGTTGCGGCGGTAGTGCGTGTACGAGAGGTCGATCTTGCCGTCGAGGAACGTCGACTCGAACCCGAGTTCCAGCTCCTGGCTCCGCTCGGGCTTGAGCTCGGGATTGCCGTACGAGGACGGGACGAGCCCGGGAGCATCCTGGTAGCCGGTGGTCGTCTGGTAGAGGCGGTCGGCGTCGAACGTACCCGGCTGCGTGCCGGCGGCGCCTAACGCTGCGCGAAGGCGGAGGTCGTTCACGAACGGAAGCCTGTACCACGGCTCCTCGCTCGCGACCCACGAGACGCTGAACTTCGGGTAGTATGCCGCCTTGTAGTCCTTGCCGAACGTGCTGTTGTCATCCCCGCGCAGCGCCGCGGTGAGGAAGAGGCGATTGTTCCACGCGATCTGCTGCTGGACGAACATGCCGACGCTGGCGTTCCCGGTGAACTGCTCATTGCCGGTGGTCTGAGTGCCATTGCTGATGAGCGTCACGGGCTCGGCCGGGAAGACCGTCGCCGTCGCGCCGATGGTGGTGATGTCCGACCGGTAGTGCTGTAGTCCGACCGACGTGGTGAACCGGTACGCCTCCCCCCACCCGTACTTGGCCGAGCCGGAGTAGTCGAGCGTCAGGAAGCTGCGCGTGGTGCGGGCGGCGGTCTTCTGGCCATTCCCGGGGTTGCCGATGGGGTCCTGCCCGCCTAACGGCATGCGCGGGTACAGGAGGGAGCTGTGCTCCGAGTTGACATCCAGCCCCGTCACGAGCCGGTGCGTCATCCACGAGAGTGGGTTGTAGTCGGCGTTGAAGCTGAGCGTCGTGCGGTCGTTGTTGGCGAGCCCCTCGATCAGCTTCCACGTTTCCGGCGGCGTGTTCAGGAAACCGCGCGTCGGTCCGTTCATCGTACGCGGCGTGCCCCAGACGAGCTGGCTGAACGGGTCGGTCGCGATGTCGTTCTGCGCGAGCCGGATGCGGTCCCGGATGTGGCCTACGCTTCCCTGGAAGCGGAGCTTGTCGTTCGCCAGCACGTCGAGGTTGGCCCGGCCGCTGAACTTCCGATCCCAGTTCCAGCTCACGACGCCGACGTCGTCGTCGTACGTGGCGGAGACGTAGTATCGGCTCGCGTCCGTTCCGCCCGTCACGCTCCCCTGGTAGCCCTGGTTGCGGCCCGTCTGGAAGATCTCGCCCCTGCCGTTCTCCGCTTCGTGCTTGTACAGGTTGAAGCCGATCGGCTCACCTCCAGCCGGATTGGGAGCGTACAACATCCCGGCGCGGCCTTCGGGGTTCTGCAGCCAGTTCGTGCCCTGACGCGTCATGAAGGCGAACTCCGCCCTCCCGGACCGGCCACGCTTCGTGATGATCTGGATGACGCCGTTGGACGCCTCGGTGCCATACAGTGTAGCGGCCGCAGGCCCCTTGATGATCTCGATGCTCTCGATGTCCTCGGGGCTGAGGTCGTTGAGACGGCTCGCGCCGAAGCCGCCGCGTTGATTGGGACCGCGCGACGACGCCGCATCCATGCGCACGCCGTCGATGACGATGATGGGGTCATTGCTCAGCGTTAGGCTGCTGGCCGCTCTGACGCGGATCTGCGGGCCGGTCCCGATCTGGCCGCTGGACGGCAGCGCGATGAGCCCGGGAGTGCGCGACCCGACCAGCTGGTCGATTGTGCGTGGCGCCCCCGTTTCGAGGACGCTCTTCGCGTCGATCGTTTCGATGACGTTGCCGACAGCGCGACGCTGCGTCACGCCACCAGTCCCCGTGATCACGACCTGGTCGAGCTGCGTCGTGCGCTGCGACATGGCGAAATCCGCCGTCGTCGCTTCGCCGTCCCGTACGGTGACGCGCTGCGCCTTCGGCGCGAAGCCGACCATGCGAACGCTCACCGTAGTCAGTCCGGCGGGCACATTGCTGAACGTGTAGCGTCCTTCCGCGGTCGTGCGCGTGGTTCGCACGTTCACGGCCCCGACGTCGCCGAGGAGCACCTCGGCCCCCGATAACGGGGTGCGGGAGAGGGAATCACTGACTTGGCCGCTGACCGTTCCACCTGTGCCCTGCGCGGTGGCCGAACTCGCGTAGAGCGCCAGCATGAGTGGAAGCAGCGACATGCGGACGACCAGACGTCTTCTCATGGCGCCTCCTGATGAGTGTGCGCGCACTCCAGCGACGGAGCGACACATGAGGGCGCGCATCCTCGTTATGAGGCGCGAGGACGGTTGGCACGACGGGCGTCGCCTATGGATGCCTTCGCCGAGAGCGCTTCACCGCGAACCGAAATCAGTATCGCGGCTCCATTTGATTACGATGCGACCTTCACCAGCGCAATAGCCTCGGTGCTGCCGTCATCGGCGACGGGGACGTTACAGAGTTCTCACCAGCAACGCCCGGAGCAATCCGGTCGGGTCCGGCGGTGCCGGGCGGTGACCGACTGTGATCAGCGCATGACGCGACGTCAGCGGCGCGGGGGCATCTGCACGCGCTATCCTTCCTCACGCATGCCCATCGAAACCCCTCACCCCGTCATCCAGGTCCGTAACTTCCGGAAGACCTACCGGTCGACCGTAGCCGTGGATGACATCTCGTTCGACGTTCGCGACGGCGAGATCTTCGGCCTCATCGGGCCTAACGGGGCCGGGAAGACCACCACGATGGAGTGCGTGCAAGGGCTCCGCACACCGGACCGCGGCACCATCTCCGTGCTCGGCCTCGACCCGTTCCGCGACGTGTACGCGTTGCAGGATCGCATCGGCGCCCAGCTCCAGCAGGCCCAGCTTCAGAAGCGCATCAAGGTCTGGGAGGCCGTCCACCTCTGGGCGGCACTCTATCGCCGACGCCCGTCGGACGGCGAGCGTCTGCTCGACCAGCTCGGCCTCAGCGACAAGCGAAACGCGTGGTTCATGAACCTCTCGGGCGGGCAGAAGCAGCGCCTCTTCATTGCCCTCGCCCTCATCAACGACCCCGAGGTCGTGTTCCTCGACGAGCTCACCACCGGGCTCGATCCACAGGCGCGCCGGACGATCTGGGATCTCGTGCGCGACATCCGGAACCGCGGCAAGACGGTGTTCCTGACGACCCACCTGATGGAAGAAGCGGAGCGGCTCTGCGACCGCGTCGCGATCATCGACCACGGCCGCATCATCGACATGGATACGCCCGAAGGGTTGGTGCGACGCCATTGCCCGGAGCGGACGGTCGTCCTGCGCACGGACGACGCGAACGCCGAGTCGGCGTTTCGCGCGATGACGCACGTCGCGGACGTAACGGCAACGGATGGCCGGCTCACGGTTCGCGGCAGCGGCGACGACCTCGTCACGGACGTGATCCACTGTCTGTCCGACCAGCGCATTCACGTCACCGAATTCCGTACGGTAATGCCGACGCTCGAGGACGTGTTCCTGAAACTGACTGGCCACTCGATCCGCGACTGACATGCTCCGCGGACTGCTTCGCCTCACCTGGATCGAGATCAAGGTGTTCCTGCGGGAGCCACTCGGCGCCTTCGGGACGATCGTCATGCCCGTCGTTCTCTTCATCCTGTTCGGCCGTCTCGCTCAGGCGATCGGGCGAGGGAGGCGCCCTGAGACGAGCGACTTCTTCGGGGTCAACGTGCCGGTGTTCGTGGCGATCCTCATCGCCATGAACGCCGTGTTGTCACTGGTCGCCATCATCTCGATCTACCGCGAGGGCGGGATCCTCAAGCGACTCCGCGCGACGCCGCTCAGGCCGTGGACGATTCTCACCGCGCACGTCATCGTCAAACTGCTGCTCACAGCCGTCACGCTCGTGCTGATGGTGCTCGCCGGACGGCAGTACTATCCCATGAACGTCGACGTCCCCGTGGTCTCGTTCGGACTCGCGCTCATTGTCAGCACCTGGAGCATCCTGTCCATCGGCTTCCTCATCGCGAGCGTCGTCCCCACCGCGCGGTTCGCTCAGCCGATCGGAGCGATCATTCTCTATCCAATGCTCGCCGTGTCGGGGCTGTTCATTCCACTCGAGCTCTTGCCCTCTGCCGTGCGCTATCTCCCGCTCACGAACGCGGTGTCGCTGTTGAGTGGGATCTGGAAGGGGAATCCGTGGTCCGCGCACGTCGGCGACATCGCGGGGCTCGTGATCGTTTTCGTCGTCTGTACCGCACTCTCGGCGAAGGTCTTTCGTTGGGAATGACGGCGCGACGATGTCTTTGTCCGGGTGTTCGAATCCGAACGCTGTATCCCGCTTCCGAGCAGCCCGGGGGCTGAGGCGCGTCCTAACACGTTACGGCGTATAGCTTTCGCGTGTATCGTCGCCGGCACGGTTCGTTCCGTACCTGGCTCGTCTCCTCGTTTGGACATTCCATGAGTTCTCGTCGGCCGATTCGCCGCTGGCTCGAGACGATTGCGCAGGACGCTCGGTACGGGCTCCGATCACTCCGCCGCACGGCACTCGCCACGAGCGTGATGGTCGCGTCCGTCGCGCTCGGCATCGGCATTGCCACGGCGGTCTTCACGCTCGCCGATGTGATGCTCTTCCGGCCACTCCCGTATCGTGCCGCCGAGCGACTGGTAGTGCCGTATCAGACGGTGATCGTGCGTGCCGGGGCGCGGCGCGACACGATCCCGTGGAGTCTCGCCCGCTACGAGGTGCTGCGCCGCTCCGTGCAAGGTTTCGAGGACGCCGGCTTTGCCGCGTGGGTGGACGGAATCATCCGTCCGGACATCGAGGACAAGCCCATCCGCATCGAGGCGGTCACGCCAAGCCTCCTCACGACGCTGTCGATCGGCGCGCAGGCGGGGCGCGTGTTCAGAGGGGACGAGGACGCAGCCGACGTCGCCGGCACGGTCGCGATGATCTCCGACCGCCTCTGGCGGACGGAATATGCAGCAGATCGTTCGATCGTCGGCCGCGCCGTGTCGATCAATGGCGTGCCGGTCACTGTCGTCGGCGTCATGCCGCGCGCCTTCAACGGTTTCGTCGTCGGCGCCGACGTCTGGCTCCCGATTCGAATGATGGCGCGCGTGGATCCCTCGTCACGATGGACGGAGCGAATCTCCACGCAGGTAGGCACGGTGATCGCGCGCATGGCGCCAGGCCAGACCATCCCCCTCATTCAGCGGCAGCTCGAGGCGGCGTTCCCCATTCTGAACGCGCTGACTGCCGAACCGTACGTCGCGTCCGACGCGCAGCTCGGGATCGGGGTCATCACACTGGCCGAGGCTCGCCGGCACCCGCTCGTCAAGCCGATGCTCCAGCTCATGGGCGCGGCGGTGTTGGGTCTCATGTTGATCGTCTGCGCGAACATCGCGTCGATCCTTCTCGCTCGCGGCCATGCGCGGCGCAACGAGATGGGAGTACGAATAGCGTTAGGTGCATCCGGGGGCCGAGTAGGACGGCAGGTCCTGACGGAAAGCACGCTGCTCGGCGCGTTAGGCCTGCCGCCCGGCATCCTGCTCGGGTTCGTCTGCGCGGGTGCGCTCGCGAGCCTGCGCCCGTCGCTGCCGCAGACGTGGGTGCTGCTTCGCGGGACCGACTTGCTGGCGGGGGCATCGCTCGCGCCGAACCTCCGGGTGCTCGTGTTCTCCTCGGCGGTCGCCGCGATCGCGACGCTGCTGTTCGGCATCGGCCCCTCGGTGGCCGCGGCGCGCGTGGATCCGGTGAAGCTCATGACGTCGGCCGGTGACTCGCACACGTCGGCACCGGTGCGCGGGCGGCAGTTCCTGGTGATGGCGCAGGTGGCGCTCGCGACGATCCTGCTCGTTACGGCCGGGCTCATGACGCGAAGCCTTCGCGCGATGTTGAACACCGACCTCGGCTTCCAGCCGAGCGGCGTCGTCACGTTCCGCCTGTCGTCGATCGACACGTCGGCGTCGGCGCGCATCCGGCGTCGGGAGATGCTGACGCAGATCGCGGGCGCCCCTGCGGTGCAGGGCGTGACCATGGCGCCCTGCGTGCCGTTCGATCTCGCGTGCATGATGACCGTCGGCGTCCGGGCAGTCGGCAATGCGGACCCGACGGCTCGCCCGGTGGGGATGGAGTACCGTCCGGCAGCCGCGGACTACTTCAGGACGCTCGGCATCACGATCACGGCCGGTCGAGCGCTCGTCGCGGAGGATACGACGGTCGGCCGACCGCGCGTCGTGATCAGCGAGACGGCGGCGAGACGTCTCTTCGGGACGCTGTCACCGATCGGGCGGGAAATCGCGTTCAGCGAAGGGGATGGCACTCCGATGGAGGTCGTCGGCGTCGCGCGCGACGTCCGGTTCAGGTCGGTGGACGCGGCGTCGACGCCCGCGATCTATCTCCTCGCTGGCGAGGACGCAGGCGCCCCGCGCTTCAACTCGATGCTATACGTTCGCTCGACCGCTCCGCCCGGCGCCGCGATCTCGGCGGTCACACGCGCGATTCGGGAGAGCGGTGCTCCCGTCGGCATCTCCGAGGCTCGGCCGCTCGCCGCCATTGTGAGGGCCGAGACGTCGAGCACGCGATTCGTGGCGGTGGTGCTGCTCGGCTTCGCCGTGAGCGCGGTGTTGATCGCCGGCCTCGGCGTCTACGGCGTGATCGCCTACATCATCACGCAGCGCACGCGCGAGTTCGGGGTCCGCCTCGTGCTGGGCGCCGACCAATGGCAGTTGTTGCGTACGGTCGTCGGTCGCGGTGCCGCGCTCGTGGGAGGCGGTGCCGTGGTCGGCATTGTGGTGGCACTCGGGGCATCGCGCGTCGTCGCGGCGCTGCTGTACGGTGTGGAGACTTTCGACGCGGTCACGTATGCCGTCGTCGTTACCCTCGTGGTCGTGATCGGGCTCACGGCGACGTTCCTCCCGGCGCTTCGGATCGGGCGCATCGATCCGTCGGCGGCGCTCCGCACCTAACGCGTCGGCGGCAGCACTGGCGCGGTCCGTGCTCGGAAGGGAAGCCGTCATTCCGAGCGGAGGCCCGAAGGGCCGCAGTCGAGGAATCGCAGGGCTGCTGGTAGAGGGCTCAGCCCCTCTACCGGGCCGTTCTGAGAAGACCTGACGCAGATGGCCGCAGATTTCGCGGATCCGCAGAAGCCCTCTATCGGGATGCTGTGCCGCGCGAGAGTAGCCACCGTCGGGTAGAGGAGGATCTGCGACTTCTGCGAAATCGGCGTAATCTGCGTCGTGTTTTCTTCCCCTTCCCGGTAAAGGGGCCGGCCCCCTACGAGGACGACGGCGATTCCTCGACTGCGCGGCCTACGGGGCCGCTCCGCTCGGAATGACAGCGCGCTCGGGTTGGCGGGCGAGCTCATGATGTTGTACGAGGGACCTGATGCCACACGTCGTTCTGCTTGGTGATTCGATCTTCGACAACGCAGCGTACACGCGCGGCGGCCCCGACGTCATCACGCAGCTCCGCGGGATCCTGCCGGACGGCTGGCGAGCCACGTTAGGTGCGGTGGATGGCGCGACGACGCACGACATGGCGCGTCAGCTCCGTGAGCTGCCGTCCGACGTGACGCATCTCGTTCTGAGCGTCGGCGGAAATGACGCACTGGGTCACATGGATCTGCTCGACCTTCGCGTGCGCTCGAGCGCCGAGGTGCTCGACCAGCTCGCGATGGCGGCGGGGGAGTTCGAGGCACGGTACCGTCGCACGGTCAACGCGCTGCTCGAGCGCCGGGCACCGCTCACGCTGTGCACGATCTATAATGGCAACTTCCCGGACGTGGACTTTCAGCGACTCGCGTCCACGGCGCTCACGGTGTTCAATGACGTCATCCTGCGAGTCGCGTTCGAGCGAGCGCTGGCGGTGATCGATCTGCGGCTGGTGTGCAACGAACCGGCCGACTACGCGAACCCCATCGAGCCGTCATCGCACGGTGGGGCGAAGATTGCGCGAGCGATCAACGGGGCGCTCGCGCTCCCATCCGCGGACCGTGGCGTTGCGAGAGTGCTCGGGAGCACTCATCACCGCGCGCCGTGACTCACCCGGACCGGTCCATGGTCACGAGAGCCGGCATCCAGAGAGAGCATCGAGGTCAGAGTCCTGACGAACCACTTCAACGCCGATGTGGTTTCGCGCGACCCAACGGCGATAGAACGAGGCGTTGGGGCTCTGACCCCTAACGACCCCCTAACGACCCCTGTCGATCTCCTCGGCAATTTCTACACATAGCGCTCGCAGTCTGTGAACAGCGGGCGCAGTGGTCAACGCCGTGGATGCTTCTCTCCGGAAGAGACAGACCTGAGCCCACAGACCGCGCAAGAGGTGAAGCAGGTGCGCGCGGCGGTGTGCGAGCGCGTCCGCGCGGGCATGCATGCGACGCACCACCTCGAGCTGATGTTCGACGAGCGCGCGCAACTCCCGCTGGTCGTCGGTTTCCGGGTGGGGCGACGCGTGCAGTGCGGCGAGTTGAGACTCCAGCCTGTCGAGCTCCGCCGTGCTCGCGCTACGCACAAGCGACGCGGCTTCCTGGTCGCACTGCGCGATCGCTTCCGCGAGCCGGCGAGCACTGAGGCTCGCACCCGCGGCGACATCGCCTACCGTCGCGGGCAGCATCGCAACGACCTCCCTGATCGCGCGTTGATGATCCGTCGGCGAGTCGCGATCCGGGGCACGGACGCTTCCGTCGGGTGCGCAGAGAAGACGGGCGACGTGCGGCCTGCTCCACGCGGGTGACGGCGTCGTCGCGCCGAACAGCACGCGCGCGCCGTCCGCGAGGGGAAGGCCGCGCCGATGCGTCCACCAGAGCGCGGTTGCTACCACGGCAGCCGTCCCGATCACCAGCACGCCCTCGCCCGCCAGCACGAGATCGTGCCGCAGGGCCACTGAGAGCGCACCGCCTTTGATGACGAGCCACTGCCGCGTCAGGACGATCGCCGGGAGCGCGAGCAGGAACACGCTGAGCGTGATCCGAACGAATCGTGCTTGCCAGGGAAGGCGTGGCCATAGGTCGGCCGGACGACGCAGCGACCTAGGCCACCACATCCCCCACCATTCGGGCGGCCACAGAGCGATCCGGGCGAGGTCGAGCGGGCCGAGCCCGTGCCGGCCGATGTTCCAGACGTGGAGCAGAAGCCCCACGGGGACCAGAATCGCCACGAGCAGCAGCAACGCCCGCTCCGCGGGCGATCGAACCGTGAGGAACGCGAGCGTCGACCACGCGATGGCCCAGAGCATCGCGTACGGACCGAAGCTCGGAAGGTCACGCAACGGCTCGGGCAGCGAGGGTGCGGGCGCGGCGTCCATGTGCCCGAGTACTTCCCTGAGCTCCGATGCGCTCGGCCAGCGCGCCGCACGATCGCGCTCGAGACAGCGCATCACGACCGACGCGAGATCGTCCGGAGTCGATGGCGCTACCGCATGAAGCGGAACAGGATCGTGTGACAAACGACGCCACGGAAGCTCGTCCGATCCGACGCCGGCGAACGGCTCGTGCCCCGCCAGCATCGTGTACGCAACGACGCCGAGCGAATAGACATCGCTCCGCTCGTCGATGTCGGTGGAACCGAGCGCTTGCTCCGGCGACATGTAGTGTGGCGAGCCCCAGACCGCGCCGGTCGCCGTCAGGGTGTCGGTCGTCCCCTTGAGCTTCGAGATGCCGAAGTCGGCGAGGATCGTTCGCCCCGACTCATCGTCGAGCAGAATATTCCCTGGCTTGATGTCGCGATGGATCACGCCGTGGCGATGAGCCCACGCGAGCGCATCGGCGAGCTCGCAGAGGATCCGGCGTACCTCGGTCGACGGCAGGCTTCCTTCGAGGCGCAGCCGTTCGGCGAGCGACTGGCCGCGCACGTATCCCATGACGAAGTACCAGAGGCCGTCGATTTCGCCGAAGCTGTGGAGCGGGAGGATCCCCGGATGCGAGAGCTGCGCGGCGATGCGCGCCTCGCGACGAAACCGCTCACGGCTTTCGGGCGCCTCGGCGAGGTCGGGTCGGAGGACCTTTATGGCAACGAGCCGCTCGAGCGAGCGCTCGCGAGCGAGGTAGACCGCACCCATGCCGCCGCGTCCCAGCGGTCTCACGATCTCGTACTGCGATCCGAGCGCGCGCTCGATGACGGCGCGTAAGGCAAAGTCGCCTTCCGTGACGAAGGTCTCACGGGCCGTCGCCACCGCAGCCCGAGCGCCAGGAACGCTGTCAGTTCCCTCCGCCGCGGCGAGCAGGGAGTCGGCCTCGCGGCGAAGCTCGCGGTCGGCGCCGCACACGCGCTCGAGGTATCGCTCGCGATCCGCGATCGGACTCTCCATCGCCCCGGCGACGACGGCCTTGACGTCCGCCCAGCGCTCCGGCGTCACGACACGCCGAGCTCGCGACGCAGCCATGCCCGCGCGACGGCCCACTCGCGCTTGATCGTCGCCGGCGACACGCCCATCGCCTCCGCGGTGTCCTCGATCGTCAGGCCGCCGAAGTACCGAAGCTCGACGATACGTGCCTGATTCGGGTCGATCGCCGCGAGCCGCTCCAGCACGTGGTGCAGCGCGAGCACATCGACGCCCGACTCGTCAGGCATCTCACCCGCCGACACACCATCGCCGAGGGTGAGCTGGCGCACCCCGCCACCGCGTTTGGCCGCCTGACGCGTTCGCGCGTGGTCCACGAGGATGCGTCGCATGAGCTGAGCGGCCACGCCGAAGAAGTGCGCGCGGTTTCGCCACTGCACGCGCCGCTGGTCGATGAGGCGCAGGTAGGCTTCGCTCACGAGGGCCGTCGCCTGGAGCGTGTGCTCGGGTGTTTCGCGTGCCATCGCGCGCGCCGCCTGACGATGCAGCTCGTCGTAAACGGCGGCCATCAAGGCTTCGCCGGCCGAGCGGTCACCGACGCTCCAGCCGAGCAAGAGCTGAGTGACGTCCGGTTGGGAGGCGTCTGATGAAGGCGATCCGACGGGCGTCGTCATGAAGCCACAAGCCTGCGCTGCCACGGAGTGTCGGCCCGGCGACCCCTCCGTCGCCCAGGAGGTCGACGATAGGGGCCGTCTCGAGCTCAGTCAAGCGGGGTACCGCCGTCGGGCAAGCTCGCAATGAGCCAATTCGCCGTCTCTTTCCGCGTTCGGAATAACGCGGCAGCGAGGCAGAGGATTCGAGCTCGGCCGCGTGCTCCTCAGCGTCGGGGTAGCACATGTCGGCACGCCGTCCCTGGGACGTGATCATCATCGGCAGCGGTTTTGGCGGCGCCATGGCGGCTCATGCGCTGGTGACCGCCGGACACCGTGTGCTCATGCTCGAGCGCGGCGGATGGGTCGCGCGCGGTCCCCAGAACTGGGACGCGACTGGTGTCGGGCTCACCTCGCCGCATTACACCGTCGAGTCGCCATACGAGGTGACCTCGGGAAGCCGTCGCTACCGTGCCGGCTCGTGGCACTGCGTCGGGGGGCAGTCCGTCTTCTATGGTTGCGCATCGCTCCGCTTCCGCGAGCGCGACTTCGAGGCAACCCCTGAGATCGTCGGCGATTCCGGTGCGGCGTGGCCGTTCGGATACGACGACCTCGAACCGTTCTACAGCCGGGCCGAACAACTGCTCGGCGTCGCCGGCGAAGCCGGTCGTGATCCAACGGAACCGCGTCGCAGCGCACGGTATCTCCAGCCGCCGGCTCCCCTCTCGCGGCCAGCCCAGGTGATCGCCGACGCGGCGAGCCGCCTCGGCCTGCGGCCATTCCGGATTCCGCTGGCCATCACATATGCGGCGAACGAAGACCGACGTGGCTGCATGAGATGCGGTACCTGTGACGGGTATGCATGTGCCGCGGAAGCCAAGAACGACATCGCGACCGCGATCATCCCCAACTTGATACGCGAGGGGCTGACGCTTCGCCCGAACACCGTGTGCGTGGGCCTGGTCCGCGACGGCGCCCGCATTACGGCGGTGGAATGCATCGACCGCATCACCGGTGACCGGCTTCGACTGGCTGGCGAGCGCATCGTGCTCGCTGCTGGTGCGCTGGCAACCCCGCACCTGTTGCTCGCGTCGCAGCTTGCCGAGTGCAACCCCGCGCGTACGTCGGTCGGACGGCATCTCATGCGACACCGCAATGCCGTCGTGTTAGGCGTGTACGCGCGCCAGCCGAATCCCGAGCGAGCGTTCGACAAACAGGTCGCGATTCACGACTTCTACCATGGCACGTCTGACGAACCCGAGTGGCACGGACCGCTCGGGGGCATCCAGCAGTTGACGCCGCCGATCGGGCTCGTTCGTGCGTACATGCCGGCCGTCATGCGTGACCCGGCGGCGGCGCTCGTGTCGTTCGCGACGGGACTGCTCGTCATCGCGGAGGACGAGCCGAGACGTGAGAACGGCGTCGTGATCGATCGCACGAGTCGCGATCGCTTCGGGTTGCCGCTGTTGCGCGTGTTTCACGCCCATACCGAGCGTGACGACGCCGCGGCCGCCGTTCTCGTCGTACACGCGAAGCGCATTCTGCGCGAGGCAGGTGCACGCCTCACCTACGTGCATCCCATCGAGACCTTCTCGCACGCGCTGGGCACCGTTCGGATGGGGGCCGACCCGCAAACGGCGCCGCTCGACGAACACGGCCGCTACCGCGGACTCGACAATCTCTATGTCGCGGATGCGAGCGCGCTCCCGCGGTCAGCCGGCGTGAACCCGAGCCTAACGATCGCGGCCAACGCGCTGCGGATCGGCACTCATATCGCCGCGTCCGCCGAAGCCGGCATCGGTCGTCGAAACCTCCCCGTCCATCGTCCACGTTCACCGGTCCTGACATGGTGACCCTTCTGACTTCCGCTACCACACAGTCTCTCGCTCTTGCCAGCGCGGTCGGCGTGCTCTCCGGTACCCACACGGCAATCTGGGGCATGTACAAAGATGCGATTCACGAGGGATTCACCCGGCGGCGCTTCGCGCGCAGCATGATCGTCGGAGCAATCGTCGCGGCAACGATTCAACTGGTGCTGAACCTGCCGTTGCCGAGCCCGGCCGGGCTGTTCGTGCTCTTCGGTCTCGCTTATGCGACCGAGCGTGGCATCGTGGAAGTGTGGAAGACGTTCGTCCGCGAGGAGGACCAGTCGAAGTACACGATTCCCATGCAGCTGAGCGTCCACGGCGTGCCGGTCAACCGTCGCGGCGTTCGGTTGGCCGCTGGCGCGGCGTACGTCGCTGTCGTAATCCTCTGTCTCGTCGCCGTGAGTCACGTCGAGCTCGGGCCACAGCACACGCCGACCGCTTTCCGAAGCGCGCTCGCGGGGCTCACCGTCGGCGGCATCATCGCGTTCGGGGGTGCGTGGAAGGATGCTCCGACAGAAGGATTCGACGCGCTCAAGTTCTTCCGAAGTCCGTGCCTAACCGTGCTCTTCGCGCTCGTGCTCGCCCCACTCACCGACAGCTACCTGCACGTAGCCGTGGCCTCGATCGGCTACGAACGAGCTACTGCCGAGACGTACAAGACGTTCTTCTTTCCGTCGAAGCCGCGCGGGAAGTTTGCGGGGAAGCCCATCCTGTATCCGGAGATGCTGTCGCGCCGGAAGTACTTCGTGCCGGCGTACATCGCGATCTGGCTTGTCGTGATCGCAACGGGCGCCGCCGCGCTCCGCGGTGAAACGCGGCATGCCGCGCCTTCTGACGGCAGCCACGCCGGCGCTCGGCCATGAGTGCGCAATCGGAAGCGCTGGGCGTGCTCATCATGGGCTGTGGCCAGGCAGCTCGGATACATAGCCGCACGCTGCGACGAATCGGTGGGGTCGAGCTGTTCTACGCGAGTCGCGATTACGAACGCGCGGAGGACTACCGGCAACGATACGGCGGCAAAAAAGCGTTCGGCTCGTATGCCGACGGGTTGGCCGAGTCGCAGGTGGATATCGCGCTCGTGGCGACGCCTACGGTGACGCATCGGGAGCTCGCCGTGAACGCGTTGAATGCGGGCAAGCACGTCATCGTCGAGAAGCCCGCCTTCATGCGATCCTGCGACGCCGATGTCGTCAGCGAAACCGCACGTGTCGCCAGCCGTCGCGTGTTCGTCGCGGAAAACTACCCATACAAGCCGGTCGCGGGGCTTCTGCGTCGTCGCATCAGGGTGGGGGACCTCGGCGATGTTCGATTCGTCACCCTCAACGCGACGAAGCGGCAGCCAGCGGTCGGATGGCGAGGCGATCCGGCGCTGAGCGGTGGCGGGGCGCTGTTCGAGGGCGGAGTCCACTGGATCAGCTTCGCGTCGAGCCTTGGCCTCGAGGTCGAGTCGGTGACTGCCCAGCGCGTCGGGCCACCGGAAGGCCCAGATCGAAGTACCCTCGTCGTACTCCGGTATGCGAACGGTGCCGTCGGCACTCTCGCGCACTCGTGGGAGCTTGCCGCTCCCTTCGGAGGTTTGAGGCTCTCGAAGGTTCAGGGCACGTTAGGCGCCGTGACGTTCGAGTCGAACGGATTCGCGGCCGTCACGAGCGGGCGACGCCGGTCCGTCAGCGTGATGGCCGTTGGTGACCCGCTCGGCTACCGTGCTATGCTCACGGATCTTCTGCATGCGATTCGTACAGGCGGGCCACCGCGGTTCACGCTCGCGATGGCCCAGCGCGACCTGCGCCTGTTGGAACAGGCCGCTCAATGCATGGCCGACATCGATGGAGCGCAACGAGCGGCTGACTGGATCAGGAGATGAGCTCCGGCTCCAAGACGCGCTCGACGACCTTTCCGGCGTCGACGCTCACGTAATACACCTTCGCGGCCGCACGCGTGTGGACGACTCGCTTCACTTCGTTGTCCTCGAAGTAGATCCCCGCGTCGTTGTCGCACGCGTACCCCGGCTTCATCTCGCCAGACGCGATGAGTCTCTGGTAGAGTGGCCGCCGCCCCGGCTCGGCGTCGTAGTGCGGCGAGTGACTTCCGTTCAGGAAGCCAAGGCACTTCACGATCGTGAGCTCCTTTGGCCGCGAGTCGGTCGTCCCCTCCTCGAACCAGCATAACGAGCCCGCGCTCGCTCCGCCTAACACGATCCCGCGGTCCCAGGCTTCCTTCAGCACCACGTCGATCCCCTGCGCCTTCCAGATCGCCTGCTGGTTGAGCGTGTTGCCGCCGGAGCAGACGATGCCATCGACGGAGAGCAGCACCTCGTCCCACCCGCGCGACTGCCTCGTGCTCGCAATGAAGCTCTCCTGCACCTGCGCTTCGACGTTGAGCGGCGCGCAGTTCCGGTACCAGTTGATGATCCCCGTCGCGCTGTCGGCGGACGCGGTCGGGAGATACAGCAGCTTCGGGCGCGGCTTGTCTGTGAGCTGTGCCATGTAGCGAATGAACGCGGTGTTGAAGCCGCCGCCGGCGATCAGAATCTTGCGCGTCGCCGTGCGCACGTGTCGCACTGGCTCGGGCACCTCCACGAATGAAACCCTCCCAACGCCGAGCGCCGCGGAGCCCACTGCCGAGCGGACGACGAACTCTCTCCGTTTCATGACCTGACCTCCGTCTTTCGGGTGGCTCGCCGCGCAGACCTAATGACAATGCGCCACGCACGTCCGCTCGGCAACGCAAGCGGGGGCAGCGCCTCGCGCGAGCCGGTAGAGCTTCGCAGGGTCAGGCGCGTGAGAGTGACGCCCAGGCGTCACCGTCATCCACCCCGCGCACGTGAAGCGTTCCGCCGACCCGCGGGAGTCTACATTGTAGTGACGCCCCCGATGGCACCGCACGGTCAAGGGTACAGGTGGTCCACCGGGGTGGTCCGAACCCAGAATCGAGCTAACGGTTGATCGCATATGACTGATGTTTGGGGTCAGATCTACCTCGACCACTGGCGCGGGGACTCGCACCCGCACGTCTATCACAGAGACGACGGCAACCGTGACGTCGCCGACTCGGCCGCCAGTTATTTTCGGGCGCCTCGGGGCGACGCGGATCGTGAGGTCCTGAGCACGTTCACGGGCCGCGTGCTGGACCTCGGATGCGGGCCCGGGAGCTATGCGCTGTTGCTTCAGGAGCGTGGCCTCGAGGTCGTCGCCATCGACTCGTCGGCCGGGGCGATCGCGGTCTGCCGCGAGCGCGGATGCCGCGACGCGCGGGTGATGCCCATCGACGACGTCGACTCGTCACTCGGTCCGTTCGATGCAGTCGTGTGCATGGGCAACACGTTCGGGATTGGCGCGACGCCTGATACGTTGCCGAACCGCTTGAATCGCGTGCGCGCTCTGCTCTCACCCGGTGGCCGGCTCGTACTCGCACTCATCGATCCGCTCGCGACGACCGACCCGAACCACCTTCGTTACCACGAGCGCAACCGTGCTGCCGGGCGGCCGCCGGGGCTGACGCGCGTGCGTCTGGAGTATCGTGGCGAGATCACCGACTGGTGGGATCTCTGGATGCCGACCGAGAGCGAGTTCCGCCGGGCGGTCGGGGAGGCGCGGTGGCGTGTCGACCGGGTGACGCCTGCAGGGTCGAGTCGCCTCTGGGAGCTCTTCCCGTCGCCCACCTAACGCGACAGCCGTCATGCGATCGCCCACGCCCCGTGTCCTCGTCGCCTTGACTGCCCTCGCAACGATGGCCTGCGAGCCAGCGCGTCGTGAGGGCGAGCGCCCGACCGATACACCCGGCCCCGCCGACACGGTCGGCCTGACACGGATCGTCGTGACGCGCCCCACGGTCGCCGCGTACTTCATCATCCCTGACGGGGCCGTGGACACGATGCCGGACCTCGCTGTCCGCGCGGACGACTGGAACTACGCCATGGCCACGGTCGGTGATAGCCTCGAGGCGAACGGCTTTGGATTCACCTTGATTACCGAACCGAGCGTCCGGCTTACGAGCAACGCTGGGCTCGATACCACCGTCGCGCTGGGTGAGTCGCTGTCGGCAGGATACGTCTTCGTTCGTCCGGGCCAACCTCCATGCGTCCGCCGCCACCCGCTCAACCCCGACTCCGTGCTCGCCGCAGCCCGGGAGGTTTTCGCCGCCAGCACGCCGACGCACGAGGTGTGCGAGTGAGTCCGCAGCCGGTGGTCGATTGCTGATCGTTGCCGTCCCTTACCCTGCCACGGATACCGTGTAGATCGTAACCACGAACGCGACTGCCGCCACGACCGCGTAGATCACCCCGATCCCTGTCTCCTTCATCACCGTGCGCCCCAGCGACCCGCCATACGTGTTACGGAACGCGAGCGTCGCGTAGATCGGGAGTGACAGCGCGGCCAGCACGCCCGCGGCGATCACGAGCGGTGCAACCTGCGTGAACTTCAGGAGCTCGACGACCGCGAGCGTGACAAAGAAGAACGCGTGGAGGTGGATAGCGAAGTAGAGGTGCTCGGGATACTTCCTCCCGCGGTAGAACAGGGCGACGATCCCGGCGAAGACCGGGAGCAGCACGAACATCATCCGCGGAACGGCGGCGAGTATCCCGGCCTTGAACCCCGCGGGGTCTTCCACGGATCGGCGCAGGAACGGCTGCATGAGCGGCGGTGCCGACGCGATCTCTTCGAGTACGGCGGCCCGTGCCTCAGCGCTCAACGCCTGTTTCGACTCCATCGCCCTGCTCGCGGCACTCCCCACACGCTCGGCCCGCGAGGCAGCCGAGTCGGGTGACGTCGTCGTGTTTACCCGGAATCCGAGGTTGAGCGTCTCGCCCGATTCGAGCCTAACGTCGGGGGCGGTTGCGGCGAGGACGAAGTACGCGAGACTCGTCATGAGGTACAACCGGAATGGCGAGATGTATCGTGCGCGCCGCCCCTCGAGAAACTCGCGCGTGAGCTTGCCCGGTCGCAGCAACAATGCACGCACGCTCGAGGCGATCCGCCCGTCCCATCCCGAGAGCTCGGCGAACGCGTCGACCACGAGCTCCCGCACACTCGGGTACGGCGGAATGTCCCGCTGCCCACATTCCGTGCAGAACGACCCGCCGAGTGGCGTTCCGCAGTTGAGGCAGGCGGACGGGGCCGGTCCGGAGGTGGTTTCCATCTGAAGGGCCGATGGGGTACAAGTCTGGGTGCTAGCCGCCGGTAGGTTTATCAGCTAATTCCTCCAAGCCATCGCGAACGACTGACGACGCACGACTAAATAGCTGAAAGCAAGCGCAACGCCATAGGGGGGTCTATGCGGAGCTGGTGTCCGACGTATCTCGTGCTTTCGCTTCTCATCGCCGTCAGTTCGGCCGGCGGCGCCCAGGTCGGGAGCGTCCGCGGGAGGGTCGTCGACTCCACCGGCGCGCCGCTCGCCGGTGCGCTCCTCGCCGTCGATCGCACCAACGTCCGCGCCCAATCCGCCTCGACCGGCAGCTACGTCCTCCTCGGCGTCCCGGCAGGGGTGCGGACGATCCGCGTACAGGTCATCGGCTACGCGCCACTCGCCGTTGAAGTCACGGTGCGGGCGGGGGAGACCGTCACGCAAAACCTGACGATGCGCCGCTCCGCCGTGCAACTCGCGGCGGTCGACGTCGTGGTCGGCTCCAGAGCGTCGCACACGGCCGCCGATGAGATCGCGGTCCCCGTCGACATCATTCCGGCCGAGGTGATCACGCAGCAGGGGACGTCGGAGCTGTCGGCCATCCTGCAGAACGTGTCGCCGTCAGTGAACTTCCCGCGTCAGAGCGTCACCGACGCCGACGACATCGTGCGGCCGTTCACCATGCGCGGCCTGTCGCCCGACCACACGCTCGTGCTCGTGAACGGGCAGCGGCGTCACCGAAGCGCGCTCGTCCACGTGTTCGCGTTCGGAATGCCTGCCGGTTCGACCGGCGTGGACCTCAACGCCTTCCCGGCGAGCGCGATCGGCCGCATGGAGGTGCTCCGTGACGGCGCGGCTGCCCAGTACGGGTCGGACGCGATCGCGGGGGTGATCAACCTCGTCGTCAAGGACGGTGAGTTCGCGCCGTTCCTCAACGCCGACGTCGGGCAGTACGTCGTGAAGGATTTTCCGGACGACGGCGAGACCTTCAACATTAACGGCGGCTGGGGTGTCCGGCTCGGGCGCGGCTCGTTAGGTCTGTTCGCCGAGTACCGGAATCGGCAGGCGACGAACCGCGCGTGGCCGGAGGCAGCCGATCAGATCGCGCCCGGTGACGCCGACGTGGTAGACGAGAACGGCAACATCATCGAGAAGAACAACCCGGTCGAGCAGCCGAACCATCACCTGGGTGATGGCCTCGCGAAGGACGTGCTCACGTTCGCGAACCTGCGACTCCCCGTGAATGCCGCGGGGACGAGCGAGCTGTATGGCTTCGGTGGCTACACCTATCGCGTCGGGACGGGGAACGGGTTCTACCGGCAGGGGCTCTCGGAGCGGAACTGGCCGGAGATCTATCCGTTGGGTTTCCTCCCGGAGTTCCGGCCGAACGTCGTGGACTGGTCGGCGGCGGCAGGCATTCGTGGGGCGGCGGCTGGATGGAATTACGACGCGGCCGCGTCGTATGGGCGCGATGTGTTCGACTATCATCTCCGCAACACGCTGAACGCGTCGCTCGGTCCCTGTCTCGACACGCCCTGCGCTCCCGGGCTGGACGGTGTCCTGGGTACTGCGGACGACCCCGGCATCCCGAACAGCACGCGCTTCTACGCTGGCGGGCTCCGTGCCGGTGAGCTCGGCCTGAATGCGCACGTCGCTCGCCCGCTCGACGTGGGGCTGCGCAGCCCGTTGAACGTGGCGTTCGGCGCCTCGTATCGCCGCGAGTCGTTCACCCTCGTTGCCGGCGAGCCGGGTTCGTGGATTCAGGGAGGCCACCCCGACCGGTACGGTGACCCGGCGGCGCCGGGCTCGCAGGTGTTCAGTGGCTTCCTGCCGTCGACCGAGGTGGATGAGTCGCGGAACAACGTCGGCGCGTACATCGACCTCGAGACCGACATCACTCGGCAGTTCCTCCTGAACGGGGCGGCGCGGTTCGAGAACTACAGCGACTTCGGGTCGAACCTCAGTGCGAAGGTCGCGATGCGCTACCAGCCGACGACGCCGCTCGTGTTGCGCGCGTCGTTCAGCACCGGATTCCGTGCTCCCTCGCTCGCGCAGAGCTTCTACGGCAGCCGGATCACGAACTTCCGGCTCGACGAGACGACCGGGCGCCAGATCCCGTTCGAGGTCGGAATCTTCCCAGTGGACGACGAGGTCGCCCGCGCGTTAGGCGCCGAGCCGCTGAAGGAGGAGACGTCGGTGCAGGTGAGCGCGGGGTTCGCGTGGAGCCCGGTCGACGCGTTCAACATGACGCTCGACGGCTACGTCATCGACCTGAACGACCGGATCCTGCTCACCGGCTTCATCGGCGGCCCGGCGATCGAGGCGATCCTGGCGGGGCGAGGGTTACCGCTCACGTCCGCGCAGTACTTCACGAACATTATCGACACGCGTACGAAGGGCATTGACCTGACCGCGAACTATCGCGCGATCATCGGCTCGAGGAGCGCGTTGACGTTGAGCACGGGAGTGAACTACACGTCGAACGAGATCGCGGACCAGCGGCCGCTCCCGCCCGAGCTCGAGGGGACCGGCGCAGAGCTCGTGGACATGTTCGCCCGCATCCAGATCGAGAAGGAGCGTCCCGACTGGCGCGGGACGGTGACGGCGGACTTCACCCGCGGGCCAACGAATCTGTTGGTGCGTGGCTCGTATTACGGCGAGTTCTCATCGGCGCCGGGATTGTGCGAGACGTGCGAGCAGCTGTTCGGCGCGAAGACGCTCGTCGACCTCGAGCTCGGCCGGCGTTTCGGCGCGACCCGACTCGCGTTAGGTGCGCGGAACCTGTTCGATGTCTTCCCGGACAAGAACACGCTCGACAACGGCTACGGGATCTTCCCGTGGGCGGGGGCGTCGCCCTTCGGGTACAACGGCCGGTTCGTCTACACCAGGATCGAGCTGATCCTGGGCCGATGAGAAACGATACGTCAGGGGTCAGAGTCCTAACGCATCCCGAACATGGTGCGCGTTACTCGCCAGTCGCCATTAGGCTCGCGGCGAATGACGCGCAGCATCGGGCCGCCGATCGTGATCATCGGCGCGTCTGCGCGTGGCCGTACGCGACCCTCGTACCGTCCCCACTCGATCGCGTGGCTACCGACGACGTGTACGTCGTCCACGATCAACCGATAGCCCTCCGTGATCATGGCCTTACTCTGCTCGAGGCCGCGGCGCATGGCAGCCGCATTCGCCGCTCGCCCGACGCGCGGGGGGATGCCCGGCGCGAGGGCGACGATGTCATCGGTCCAGAGGCGCTCGAGCGCATCGGCATCACCAGCGACGACCGCGCGCGCGTCGGCCTCGTGAAGTCGATGCATTGCGGGCGACTCAGCCGAGTCCGGGCGAAGCACCTCGCCGCAGCCGACGCGGCGAAACACGCGGTCTGATGGCTCGAGATTCCCGCCGCCTCCATGTGCCTCGAGCACGCGCATCACATCGGAACCGGCGAGGCGGAATTCCACGTGCATGCGCCCGTCACTCGCCGCGAGCGACGCCCCGCCAGTCGCGGACCTGAGGACGCCCGGTCCGCGAAGGCTTCGCGGGTCGCCCGAGGGGAACGTGGGAATCAGGTCGAGCGTGATCGAATCGGCATCCGCTGACATCCGCGCGATGTCGAGCCGAACGAGTGAGTCGCGCCGTACGGTCCACGACGCGCCAAACAGCCTCGCGGCACCATCAGCGGTCCACCGCTGCACCATCTGCTCGCCCTCGGCGGCGTGCAGCCAGCACCCAACGATCCAGTGAGGGAGCGGGCCGGGTAGCGGTGACGCCATCGACGGGCCGCCCACCAAAAAGAGTACGGCGAAGACGGTGAACATGACGTATGGTAGATGACGTCATCGCCGTTGTCTCGTACGCGGTTGATCGCCCTGGTACGACGTTGAGCAGGAGCCCTTGATGTCTCGTCAGCACGCCGTAGGTGTACGTGGAGCGCGGTCCTGCGTGGCTCGGTCGCTGCCCGGATTTCAGGTCGTGGCGCACACACTCGGGGCCGGTCGCATCGCCACACATCGCTTCGATCGACCGGTCGTCGCGGCAATGATCACTGGTCGGTGCGAGACGTCCATCGCCGGCAGGCAGTTCGAGAGTCACGGCGAGCAAGCATGGTGTGAGCCGGGCGGCGAGAAGCGCGCGAACCATGTGCTCACGCCGGGAGCGCAGATCCTCTCGGTGGTCCCTGACGAGCGCGACTCCTCCGGACTTCTCGATCGACTACTGCCGGCACTCGCACGCCCGGCGCAGCGGACGAGTGCGGACATTGCCCTCGCGGCGCGTCGAGTGTGGGTGGAGCTCGATGACGGCGACACGGCCGCATCCCTGGCGATCATGGGTCATGTCATCGTTCTTCTGTCGACGTTCGCGCGCCCCGAACGAGAGGCCCACCACGTCCGTGGTCCCGCGTGGCTGCCGCGCGTCGTCGACTACCTGCGCGCGCATTACCGTGACCCACTCACCCTGTCGGACGTTGCGCGAATCGCGGGCGTCGAGCCGGCTCACCTGTGCCGAGTGTTCCAGCGACACACCGGGTGCACGGTGGCCGAGCACATCCGCACGCTCCGAGTGGCCTGGGCGGCGCGGCGGCTCGCGGAGGTCGATCTGCCGATCGCGTCCATTGCGCTGGAGGCCGGATTCAGTGACCAGAGCCATCTGACGAAGACCTTCCGCGCGCATATGGGGGTGACGCCAGCGGTCTACCGGGGCCGTTTCCGGTGACGATTCTCCTCGTCCGCCTGCGACGCGTTCGCCAGCAATCACTTCGAGAAGTACGTCAGCTCCGGCCGATACGACCAGATCTCGCTCTCGACGCGAACGACCGCTGAACCGAGACCGGTAATGACCGCGCGGCTCGGATCCGCGTCCGGATCCTCGAGATCCGCCCACGCCGCGAGTTGCGCGATCAGCATGAGCGCCGGCCCGTCACCGCCGGACACGCGCTCGTACACCGCATAGCCCAGCCCGCGACCACGTCGCCGAGAGGCGACGGGGCGCAACGCATTCTCGATCGAGCGGACCGATTCCGGCCGGATCGTCAGGCGAACGACCTTCTGCATGGCTGCCGGGCGACCGGCCTCGAGCCGGGCGGCCGTGCCGAGGTCGCGGCGCAGTCGGTAAACGCCGCGCGACGTCGGGTTTGCGAACGCCGTCACGTTTCGCGCGCCATCCTCGGCGTCGCCCCGCGGGTCGACGCGGTCGTCGAACGCCTTGAATCTGATGCCGAACGCGCCGTCGACGAACGTGCCGAGGTTCGGGCCGTCGATCACCGTCCAGGCGAGCCAACTCAGCGAGTCGCCGCGCTGTGCGTGCCAGTCGAGATGTCGCCGGTATCCTTCCGCGAACGCGGCGTCCATGTCGGGCTTCGCGCGGTATGCGAACAGGAACGCGGCATCGCCGCGATCGAGAGACCGGGCTTCCCTCTGCGACGTTTCAGACGGGCACGGACGGCGCAGCACTTCGCGGTCGATCGCCTCGGCGAGCGATCGACCGCCGATGCGAGCCGTCAGAAACTCCGGTCGCCAGAAGATGGTGTGTTCCGCGCCCGGGAGGACGAACCCGGAGAAGCACAACGGTGCCGACCGAAGCTCGGTGTACGTCTGATCGATGTACGCGGACACGCGCCCGGGATCATCGCCGACTCGGCGGAGCCATGCGGCGACGACGGCGTCGGACGACGTGCTCACCTGCGCGAACCGGATCCGCGGCTGGCGCGCGGCGGCGGCTCTGTACAATCCGACGATCGGATCGCCCGTGGCCGGGATCGGCATGCCTAACGATGCAAGGAGCGAGTCCACCCCCCAGCGCCCGAGCAGCGTCCGGATCGCGGGCGCCCGAAACGCGCCTCCGCCGTCGCCGATTTGCTTCACATCGGCGGCCGGAAGCAGCGCCCCCAGCTCGGCGGCGAAGACCGGCGATGCCACGGAGCCCGCGCTCGCTCCGATGACAGTCACGCGGGTCGGGGAAACGGGACGGGACTTCAGATACGCCAGCACCGCGCGGAGGTTGTGGTATCCCGCATGGTGAATCGTGAGCCCCCCTGTCGAGTCACCGGTCGCGCGGTACGTGGCGATCCGGGTACCGAGGTGGAGGTCGCCGGTGCAGTAGGGTACGAAGACGAACGTCTGGTCGCGGAACGGGTTCGCCGCACTCGCCCGATCGAACACCCCGTGCCGCCGCTGGCTGTAGTCGGTGGAGTCGATCCAGGTGTCGAACGCGGCTCGGCGATCGGGATCGCAGCTGTCGAGGTCCCAGCAGGCTCCGCCCCCTTGCAGGTAAACGACGATCCGCGCCGGGTCGGCCTGGCTCACCCAGAACTCGAACGGGGTGTCGAACGCGCAGCGGGTTCGGCCGCCTGGCGCGACGGTGTGCCACTCGTGTCCCTGAGCTCCCGCGGCGGCGACCACCGGCGTTAGGCAAGCCCACACGAGGCGAACGAAAGAACGCTTGACAGACATGCCGCACGGTGCCAACCTCCGTCCCATAAAACAAGCCACGCGATGTTATAGCGACGACAAAATGCCTTTATCCGAAGCCCGGCTCAGCCCCGAGCTCCCGTACCTCGAAGTCTTCTACGCCGTCTGCGCCGAGGGCGGGTTCACGGCCGCGGCAGATCGCCTGGGGCGGACGCAGCCCGCCATCTCCTACCAGGTGCGCTCGCTCGAGCGCGTGCTGAACGCGAAGCTCATCGAGCGCGGCGGACGCCGCGTCCTCCTCACGCCCGCGGGGGAACGGCTCCGTTCGTTCTGTCACGAGTTCTTCGGCGAGCTTGCCCGCGTCCGTAGCGAATGTGTCGGCGGCCATCGTCCCGCTCCGCTCCGCCTCGGCTCCGCCTCGGGGTTCGGCCGCTACGTGCTCGTGCCCGCCCTGCACCGACTTGCCGAGTCGCGGGCCAGGCGCCGCGAGCCGGCACTCACCCCGCACGTTGCCTTCGACTCGGCGGACGTCGTCGTGGGGCGCCTCGAGCGCGGTGAGTGCGACGCGGTGTTCGTCTACAACCGTCGGATCACGAATCATCTCCGGTATCGGCCGGTGTACGACGAGGAGCTGGTCCTGATCTCCGCCACGCGGCGGCGTGGACGGAAGGCGCCGGACCTCTCTACGCTCGACGCGTTCGAGCGAACCCCGTTCGTGACGTATCAGGAAGGTGACTATGTCTTCGGGCGCTGGTTCGACGCGACCTTCGCCGACCAGCCGGCGACGCTTCAGAGTGTCGCGCACTTCAGCGAGCTCGAGGAGGTCATCGACTTCGTGCGCCGTGGGGCGGGATTGTCGATCGTGCCGCGTGATGCGGTTCGGGCGGCGTACGAGCGCGGCGAGGTGGAGATCATGTACACGGGTCGCGGCGCGCCGTGCCTGAATCAGGTGTACATGGTCGTGCGGTCAGGCAGTACGATCACGCGAGACATCCAACAGCTCGTCGGCGTGCTGAGGGCCATGCCGGTGTCGCCGACGGCCTGACCCGACTCTGTCGTTCAGCCTGCCGTCATCGCGCATCAAGCATCCAGAAGGGCGGGAGCGGAAGACGAGGATGAGCGGATGAGCGACATCCATTCGTCTCGCAGGACGGCTCGGCTCGCCGGGGCCGAAAACGATGGGGAACGACTGCGCGCGGACACCACGCGGCCGAGGAGCTGTTCCCCTTACGCTACCTCGCTTCCGCGGCGGCGCTCGGCGTCCCGTAGCGATCGACGGCCGTCACCACCACGCGTGCAGGCCGCTTGGCGCCGACCGGGGCGACGACGAGGCGTCGCTGCGAACCCGGCAGGACCCACGTCTTCCACGTCCCGTCCGTGAGTGCCTGCACCGTCCACCAACGCACGCGACGGCGATTCCCCGGCGCCATCGTGACGACGTGCTCGCCGGTCGCGGTGTCGGGACGCACGCGGGCGGTCGGGCGCGCGGGGCGCGTCTTGCTGAGCCACGGCGACGCCGGGACGAGTGCCGGCTCCGCGTACAGCTCCGCGCGAAGCCGGTCCGCGAGCGCCGCAGCACTCGTCGGGGCGGGCGGTTGGGTCGCGACGCCCACGAGTACGGAATCGCGTTGCACCGTATTCGCCGGCATGAGCGCGCGCATGCTGAAATGGATGTCTCCACCCGCGTTCGCTTCGCGCGTCACGCGGATCTGGTCGAGCAGCTCGTTCGGCGGCCACACCGTGCCGGCGGCGCGACTCGCGTTATGCCCGGGCCAGACATGTCGCTGCTTCCGGTTCTCACTCATCCACCAGCGGAGGAGCGTCGGATAGCTCTGTGCGGTCTGCGCGATGGGCCAGTAGAGCTGCGGCACGAAGTAATCCACCCACCCTTCGTGCAGCCACTTTCGCGCGTCGGCGTAGAGCTTGTCGTACGCGTCGAAGCCGGCGATCTCCGGCGGTGTCCCCGGACGCCAGATGCCGAACGGGCTGATCCCCACCTTCACCCACGGCTTGAGCGCTTTCGTGCGGCGATAGATGTCGCGGATGAGGATGTTCACGTTCTCGCGCCGCCAGTCATTGAGCTCGAGCTTTCCGCCGCCTTTGACGTACCGCGCATAGCTCGCCGAGTCGGGGAAGGGAATCGCCGCGCTATCCGCCCCGATCTCGGGATACGGATAGAAATAGTCGTCGATGTGAATGCCGTCGACGTCATAACGCCGGACGACGTCGAGCATCACGCGCAGCGTCTGCGCGCGCACGGCGGGCTCGCCGGGATCCATCCATCGGTATCGCCCGTAATCGCGCACGAGGTCGGGCCGAGTGACGCCGAGGTGCGTGCGAGCGGGGTCGCTCCGCGCGCTGGGGTGTCGCGCGCGGTACGGGTTGAACCACGCGTGCAGCTCGAGTCCGCGCTTGTGCGCCTCCTCGATCGCGAACGTCAGTGGATCGTAGTAGGGCTCCGGTGCTCGCCCTTCCACTCCGGTGAGGTACGCCGACCACGGCTCGTAGGGCGAGTCGTAGAGCGCATCGGCTGCCGGGCGAACTTGCAGCACGACGGCGTTCAGGTTGAGCGCGACGCACCGATTGAGAATCGCGATGAGCTCGGCCTGCTGTTCCCAGGTGGAGAGCCCGGGTCGTGACGGCCAGTCGATGTTCGCGACGGTCGCGACCCACGCGCCGCGGAACTCGCGCTGAATGGGCGGTGGGTCGTCCGATTGCGCAACAACGGGATTCGCGACGACGACGAAGCAGACGGCCGCGAGCGCGGCACGACGAGCGAAGGACGACAGGCGCACGGGAATGGAGGCGGGAGTCGCGGGAGAACGTAGCGCCCGCGACCGCGGTTGTCATCCCACATCGTTGTCATTCCTCGCCCCGCTCGGGATGATCGCGGGTTACCGAACCTCCCCACGAACGACTTCACCACACCATCGAACTCGTTCGGCCGGTCCAGCATCACGAAGACGCCAGCGTCCGCGATCTGTACCGTCTCCAGCCGCCGGGGCTGCGGCATGGGCTACCCTTGAGCGATCAGCGCGTACACGCGCCGCGCCGCCGAGTCGGATCCGGTCCGCTGCAGAAGCATGGTCCGCATCTGCTCGGACGCGCGTTCGTACGGCACCTGTACCGGAATCACCACCGCCGGAATGGGGAGCGCAGCATACTCGGCCGACACGTCGGCGGTCATGTACTCGAGGTAGTAGCGGATCTGAATCGGCATGGGCGACGTCAGCTGCTCCGTCTTCAACCGCTCGGCGACTTCGGGCTGTCACGACAGCGCCTGTGCCGGAAACGCGCCGGCTCGCCCCATCGTCGGCGTGACTGACCGGAAGAAGGTCGCCTGGGCACCGTGGACGAACACGTCCCGCGCGACGCTGTCGCGCGCCCCGGGCCGCTGCGGGTCAGCGTTGGGCGGCAGACGAAACGCGGGTGGCGCCCCGCCCACCACGATCAGCCCGCGAGCCCGTGAATCGTGTTGTCGATCGACCCGTCGGGCCGGAGACCAGGCTGGGGCACCTGGGGCGCTCGGTGAGTTCCCTGGAGCGCCGTCGCGAGCGCCAGGAGTGCGAGAGAAGGACTCATGCGCGCACGATGAAGCGCGACACGCCGGCGACCAACGGCCGTTCCGCGAACGCGCATCAGGTCCGATGAACGCGCGGTGTTGCTCGATGAACGGCACACCGCGCCGCGACCATCGTCCGGCAACGACCGACCCGGTATCGAGCGCGCTTCGTCCCTCGGGATCGCGGCCGGCGTCAGCGAGGGTTGCGCGACAGCGACCCTATGTAGAAGTTCTACCAACATGGGACGACAGCTTGGATACGCCACCGTCGCCGTGCTCAAGGCCATGGCCGACGGCGCCCGCTACGGGCTCGACATCATCGACGCCACCGGACTCCCCAGTGGCACGGTGTACCCCGCGCTCGCGTCGAGCGAACGGCGCGGCTACGTCACCGGAACGTGGGAATCGGCGACCGTCGCCACGCGTGAGGGGCGGCCGCGCCGCCGCTACTACCGCCTAACGAGCGCGGGTAAGGCCGCGCTCGCCGAGGCGGTCCGGTACTACGGGCCACTCGCCGCGAGCGGGTGGGCCGACGACGCCGTGCCCGAAGGACGCTGACGTGCCATCCGCCGCCGACACCACGCTCCGCCTCTGCCGCGCCTTCCTCGCCGCCCTGTCGCACATCGTCCCCGGCGACCGGCGCCGCAACTGGCGCGACGAATGGGACGGCGAGCTCTGGGAGCTCATGCGCCGAGCGGAACGCGTGCCGCGACGCTACGGCAGCCCGCGACGCGCCGCCCTCTCGTTCACGCTCGGCGCCCTGCCACACGCGCTTCACGAATGGAGACAGGGGTGGACGATGGAGCTCTTGCTCAAGGATGTGCGCCATGCCGTGCGGTCCGTCCTGCGCAACCGCGGCTTCGCGCTGACGGCCATCCTCCTCATCGCGGTCGGTGTCGGCGCGAACACGACGGTGTTCACCATCGTCGAGGCGGTGCTCTTCCGTCCGCCAGCCGGGGTCGTCGACCCTGAACGCATTGTCCAGCTGGGACGTGGCACGAGTCCTAACGACTTCGACAACTGGTCGCATCCACGCTACGTGGCCTTCCGTGACGAGACGCAGGTGTTCTCGGAGCTCGCGGCATGGGTGGCGGGCGAGGTGGTCATCGGTAGCGGCGACGAAACGGAGCTTGCGGCCGCGCAGGTCGTGTCCGCGAACTACTTCAGGATGCTGGGCGCACGGCCGGCGCTAGGTCGCTGGTTCACGGACGCGGAGGAACGCGAGGTGGGTGGCCATCCCGTCGCGATCCTGAGCGACCAGCTCTGGCGAACGCGGTACGCCGCCGCGCGCGACGTGATCGGTAAGACGCTGGTGGTCCGCGCGGAAACGTTCACGGTCGTCGGAGTCGCGCCGCGCGGGTTCGTCGGTGCCGACATCGGATCGACCCGCCCGGACTTCTGGGTGCCGCTGTCGATGCATGCGGCCATCCTCGGCGGCGGTATGCAACGACTCGGTAACCCACAACTCAGCTGGCTCTGGGTCGCCGGGCGGCTCGCCCCGGATGTCGGGGTGGCGCAGGCCGGTGCCGCCGTCCGATCGATCATGGGGGAGCTCGAGCGTGACAGGCCCACCGACCGGAGAGAGGGTGTCCAGCTCGTCGCCGGGCTCGGGCTTCGTCCCGAGGAGCGCGCGATGGCTCGGCGCATTCTCGTCGTGCTCATGTCCATCGTGGGCGGACTGCTTCTCATCGCGAGCGCGAACCTCGCCGGCCTCCTGCTCGCGCGCGGCGCGGCGAGGCGTGGCGAGATGGCGGTGCGTCTCGCCATCGGAGCGAGCCGAGGGCGACTCGTCAGGCAGCTGGTGCTGGAGACCGTCGCGATCGCGACGCTCGGCAGCGTGGCTGCGTTCCTGCTGACGTTCTGGACGGCGAAGCTCGTGACGCCGCTCATCCCGTACGATGTGGCGGTCTCGTACACGCCGGACATGCGAGTCTTGATGTTCGCGATCGTCGTGGGCGTTGGGACGAGCGTGATCTTTGGCCTCGCACCGGCATGGCGGTCCGCGCGCACCGACCTCATCACCGTGATGCGCGGCGACAGCACTGCCGTGGCCGGGGATCGTGGGCGGCTCATGCGCGGTCTGGCGGTGGGGCAGTTTGCTCTCTCGTTCATCCTCCTCGCGAACACCGGATTGCTCGTGCGAAGCGTTCAGCGTATGAACGCGACCGATCCCGGCTTTCGCACGGCGGACGTGCTCGTGGGCGAGCTCGACCTGAGTGGCGTCGCCTCATCGGCCCCAGCCAGACCAAGGGTAGTGGAAGTGATGGCGCGGCTCGCGTCGCTGCCGGGTGTCGTGGGTGTCGCGCGCGCCTCTGCGGTGCCGGCATCGGGCCCCATGGCGAGCCGCTCCATGTGGCGGGTGGACGGTATCGACGCCGGGTCGCTGCCGCCTAACGTGCGGTACATGACGGTGGATACGGCCTACCTGCCCCTCATGGGCGTCAGGATTCTCCGGGGCCGCGGCTTCACGGCCGCCGACACCTCGAACGCGACGCCGGTCATGGTCATCAACGAGACAATGGCGCGTCGCCTCTGGCCCGAAGGGAATGCACTCGGCAACGACGTCGCCTACGGTACGCTCGAGGGGCCGCGCACGGCGCGCGTCATCGGCATCGCGGCGGACACGCGGAACCGGTCGTTGCGTGAGCCACCGGGATTGCAGGCGTACATTCCGGTTTCGCAGGAGGCGCGCGGCCGGATCCTCCTGCACGTTCGGACGGCCACGCCGACGCCCGCGTTCGCGAGCCGTGCTGCCGCGGAGATCAGGCGTACTGTACCGGGCGTCCCGGCCGTGTCGTTCGAGACGGTGCGCCAGCATCTCGGCCGGTCGCTCGCGGATGTGCAGCTGATCGCGTCGCTCGGTGCGCTGTTCAGCGCGCTGGCGCTGGCGCTCGCCGTCGCGGGGCTGTACGGCGTGATCGCCTACGGCGCGACGCGCCGGCAGCGGGAGTACGGGGTTCGCCTCGCGCTCGGCGCGACGCCGCGCCAGATCGCCGGGCTCGTCACGGGGCAGGGGGCGCGGCTGGTCGCGACCGGCACCGTCGCCGGGGCGTTAGGCGCTGCGGGCACCGGGCACCTGCTGCGGAACCAGCTCTTCGGCGTCACGCCGTACGACCCGGTGACGTTCGTGACGATCGCAGCGGTGCTGGGCATTGCCGCGATCGCGGCGACGCTGGTGCCGGCGCTCGGCGCGGCGCGATCGGACCCCATGGGCTCGCTGCGGGACTGACGCATCCACCAAATGGGGTCAGAGTCGAATTGAATCGTTCGGATGCCGATCGACGCAATCTCATCCCAGCCGGTCCCGCTGGCGACCCTGATCTACAGGAGGATCGACGATGCGGTGGTATACGACCTTGCTAGCGTTAGGTAGCCTGCTCGTGGCGACGCCGCGAGCGGGTGCGCAGAGCGTGGCCGGGACTTGGACGGTCACGTACGACTCGGACATCAACACGGGCGGCGACGTCGTCACGGTGAAGAAGCGCTCGACGGGCCGCCTCGTGCTGGAACAGCGCGGGGATTCGGTCTTCGGGAGGTTCATGCCCGACGGCATGCCTGATCCGGAACGTCCGCTCAGCGGAACGTTCGACGGGAAGGTGCTCAGGCTCACGACCGGCCTGCTCCGTCGCACGGTTCGCATCAATGGGCAGCCGACGGAGATGCCGACCCGCACAGACTGGATGGGCGCCCTGAAGGGCGCAACGCTCCAGGGGACGATGCTGATTCAGATCGGTGAGCGCCCCGCCCCACCGAGGCGGTGGGAGGCAGTTCCTGTCGGGTAAGGTCCGTCGGCCCTAGTGTTGCAAAGTCGAGTCGGGTACGAACCCGTACCTTCAGGCTCGACCATGACAAATCCACGAACTGACTCCGGCTCCACGACGTCGGCCTGGATGACGACCGCCGACGTACCCGACTTCCCACCGCTCGCCGAGGACGCCGAGTGCGACGTCTGTATCGTGGGCGCCGGCATCGCGGGTCTCACCACCGCGTACACGCTCACGAAGGCCGGCAAGCGCGTCATCGTGCTCGACGACGGGCCCATCGGTGGCGGCGAGACTGGGCGCACGACGGCGCACCTCAGCTGGGCGCTCGACGACTACTACGTCGAGATCGAGAAAGCCCACGGCGCCGACGGCGCCCGCATCGCCGCCGAGAGCCACAAGGCCGCGGTCGATCGCATCGAGTCGATCGTGAAGCAGGAGCGAATCGAGTGCGAGTTCGAGCGCCTCGACGGGTATTGGTTCGCCGCCAAGCCTGACGACGACCGATTCCTCGACGCCGAGCTCGCGGCGGCGCGGCGCGCCGGCGCCGGTCAGGTCGAGCGCGTTGGAGGCATCCCGGGCGTACCGTTCGAGACGAGCGCTGCGCTTCGGTTCCCGAACCAGGGGCAGTTTCATCCGCTGAAGTACCTGGCCGGTCTCGCGCGCGCGATCGTCCGCGACGGCGGGCGCATCCACTGCGGCTCGCACGTCGCCGACTTCGAGAACCGCCCGCGCCGCCCTCGCGTCACGACGGAGGACAAGAAGAGCGTGACGGCCGACGCCGTCGTGTTCACGACCAACTCGCCCGTGAACGACTGGGTGAAGATGCATACCAAGCAGGCAGCGTACCGCACCTACGTGATTGCGGTGCGCATTCCGTCGAACACCGTGGCCCGCGGCCTCTACTGGGACACGCTCAGCCCCTACCACTACGTGCGACTCGCCAGGGACGGCGATGGTTCTCCGTTGCTCATCGTGGGCGGCCAGGATCACAAGACCGGTCAGGCCGATCACGAGGAACGACGCTTCGGACCACTCCTCGAGTGGACCCGCCGCCACTTCCCGATGGCCGGCGACGTCGCGTACCGCTGGTCGGGGCAGGTCATCGAGCCTAACGACTACATGGCGTTCATCGGTCGGAACCCTGGTGACCAGAACGTCTACATCGCCACGGGCGATTCGGGGAACGGCATGACGCACGGGACCATCGCCGGGATGCTCATCCCCGACCTCATCCTCGGTGTCGAGAACCGGTGGGAGAAGCTCTACGACCCGTCGCGCAAGACGCTCCGTGGCGCTCCCGAGTTCGTGAAGGAGAACGTGAACGTCGCGGCGATGTACGCCGACTGGGTGACGCCGGGCGAGGTGTCGTCGCCTGACGAGATCAAGCCGGGCACCGGGGCCGTCATGCGCGAAGGGTTCAAGAAGTTCGCGGTCTACCGCGACGAGCAGGGCGCTGTCCACATCCGGTCGGCGGTGTGCACGCACCTCTATTGTATCGTCGACTGGAACTCGCTCGAAAAGACATGGGACTGCCCGTGCCACGGCTCGCGGTTCGATCCCTACGGCCGCGTGCTCAACGGACCGGCGGTCAAGGAGCTCGCCGATCCGGGGAAGGAGGAGAAGTGACGGTTCGACTGACGCGGCACCGGTGCACGCCGGCGCGTCAGTGGTTCGCGCCCGTGATCCTGACGCTGTCGCTGTCAGGGTGTGCGCTCCTCCGTGGGCGGCCACCCGAGCGGGAGGTCGGCGTCAGCCTGAGCACCTCGAGAAGCGAAGCGGTGCGGCGGACGCTCGCGGCGTTTCGCGATCAGGGCTACACCGTCAAGGAGACGCCAACGTCCGGGACGAACCCGGAAACGGAGGAGTTCCGCCACGAGAACGCCGACGTGGTCTTTCGCGCCGAGATCACGGGGTCGGGTAGTAGCGCGCGCGTCGTGTTCTCCGGGACATACCGCGAACGACGGCTCGGCGGCTTGATGCGCGGCGACGAGCAGCCCGTGCTCAATAGCGACGACCCACTCGAGCGTGAGCTCTGGGCGCGTCTCAACAACCTGGCGCTGATGCTGCGCGGGACGAACAGGTCGGGGAATCCAGTCAGGCCCGATGCGGCGCGTTTCCTGTTGCCGAATTGGGGTCGGATTCGAATATCATCGTTCCGTTGCGTGCCGGCGGCGTACGAACGCCGACCTGGCCCGCCACCCGGAGCTCACTCGACGCGCACCCGGTTCGCCGTTACCGCGTCCGCCGTTGCCGTGTTCGACCCTGCCGCGCCCTCCGCGCTCCGCTCGATGGCGGGACGAGCCCGGCCGGCCCCGTCGTGGCATCGGGCCTGACGCGGATTACGCGGCAGGCGCGAACGTGGAAACGGCCGCGGAGAACCCCTCGCGCCTTGGGTGCGCCGTGGCGGGCCGGTCGGAACGGCGATGATGCGGAAACGGCCGAAACGGCCGAAACGGCCGGATGAACACCAGGGTCCGGAACGACATTGGGCATCCAGTGAACCGGATGAGGGAATGAGGAACATCATACCGAGTGAGTGAAAGCTCCTCGCCAGGGCTCTGTACGAAGGGGGAGCTGTCCGCTGCGGAGGCCATTCAATCGAAGCGCAGTTCCAACACTTCGCGGCCCCGGCAAGCGGGCGCGTCCCGGATGAGGAGCGATCCCCAGCATCCCCCTCATCCCCTCATCCGTTTCACCGCTCGTTCTGGATGCCTAACGTGAGGGGAATCGCAGCCAGCCACCAGTGAACCCGGCCCGTCGCAAACCGTCGACGACATACGGACACGATCGCACGAGCCGCCACACGAGCTCCGAGCGGACGTTCTCGAGCATCATCACCAACGGGCCCTGATCGATGGCGTAATGCACCGGCGACACCCAGCCGCTTGCATCATCACCGTCGACACGAACACTCGGGTTGACGCTGCACGCCAACCCATACGCCCGATCGATCGAGGGGTGACGCGCGCGCATCGCCTCGATGGTCGGAACGACGATCTCGGGCGCGAAGGGCAGCGACGCGACAATGGCCGACGGTGACACTGTTCCGTCATCGGGGCCGAAGGGAACGCCGCGGGCACGATAGTGCCAGAACCGCCGCTGCTCGCCGTTGATGGGCCGGATGGCCGGGCCGGGACCGTCGCACGCCGTGATTCCCCAGCAGTCCGCGTCATAGCCCACGAACCGGCGCGGGTTGCGAGTGGCGTACGCGCGCTGCACGTACGTGGCGCGACGGCTGTTCTCGAAGTAGTCGCTCGCGCGAGCGCTCATGTACGCGTCGCGAATGCCGCGAAAGTCTATCCAGGCGTGGCTCAACTGGTGGATGAAGAGCGGCCCGGCGTACAACAGCTCGTAGCCGTACAGCGATCGCCATCGGTATCCCTTGCACCATTCGACGTAGCAGTCGCTCGGGAGCGGGTGTGTCGGTGAGCCGAGTGCGAGCACGTAGAGCAGGAGTGCCTCGGTGTAGCCGACCCAGTGGTACGGGAGGAAGCCGCGCTCCGGCCGCCAGCCGAGTGACACCAGCTTTCCGCCGTCGAGCGCCCAGTTCCAATCGGCGCGGCGGTATATCGCGTCCGCGGTCCACCGGATCTCGTGTTCTGTAGTTGTGGCGCGGTCGAAGTACGCAGCGGCCACGAGCGCGCCCGCGAAGAGGATCGTGGAGTCGATCGTGGAAACCTCGCACCGCCACATGCGCCGCCCCGACCGCATGTCGAGGAAGTGGTAGAAGAAGCCGCGCGTGCCGATGACATCCTTGCCGTCACCCTGTGGCGCGTTCCACAGGAAGCGCAGCGCTCGGCGCGCCCGTTCTGCGGCGTCCTCGCGTGTGAGGTAGCCGCGTTCGGCCGCTATTACATTGTTGCAGAGCGCGAAGCCCGAGCCGGCGATCGTGGCCCGTGCGTCCTCGGAGGTGTTGTCGCGAACGAGCCCTGTCTCGGCGTCCACCTCGTGCTGGAAGTACGCCGATGCCTTCCGTTCGAGTTGGTCGAGCCAGGCGAAATTGGGGTCAGAGTCGAATATCATCCTTTCCCCGCCGCGCGGCGGGGAAAGGATGATATTCGACTCTGACCCCAATTACTGACCGAGGGCGTCGGAGAGCGCCCGCGTGAACGTCGTGTCACTCTCGTTCACGATTCCGACGCGCCGCCAGCGCAGGATGCCCGAGCGGTCGATGAGGTACGACGCCGGGACCCCCACCGCGAGATACAGCGACTGGATACGTTCGTCGGGGTCGCGCCAGATCGGGTATGACATCCCGAACTCCTTCGCGAACGCCGCGATGGCGTCGTCCTCGCCACGCGCATCGACCGAGACGCCGATGATCTCGAGGCCGTCAGCCTGGTGTCGCTCGTACAACGACTGCAGGTATGGAATCTCCTGGCGGCATGGCGCGCACCAGGTCGCCCAGATGTTGAGCAGCACCACCCTTCCCGCGAGTGACGACGTCGCGACCGAGTCCCCGGTGAGCGTCGTCGCCGCATAACGAGGCGCCGGGCTCCCGACTGCGACCTGCTGCCTCGGCTCCCCGCTACATCCCGCCATCACGAGCGCGGTGGCGGCCAACAGCACGAACCGCGTCATTCGAGCCCGCTGAGTGGCAGGCGCCCCACCATGACGCGTGCGCTGTCGCCGGGGACTGTCCACGCGGCGACGAGCCCGTCACCCGAGCGCGTGATGCGCGGGAAGCCCGACGCCCGTGCGGCTTTCGTCCGCGAGATCGCGAAGGGTGCACCCATCTCTCCCGATCGTGCCACGCGGCGCACACGCACCTCGGCGTCCTCGGGCGGCACACGCTCGAGCCAGCTCACGATCGCGTCACCGTTGGCGTCGAGCGCGATGCCAACACGACCCGCGGGCGTGCCGCCATCGATGCGAACCGGAGCGGCGAAGCTCTCCCCGCCATCCACCGAGAACGCGACGCGCACACGCGCCGTGTCCTGCGCGCCCGTGAACCAGGCGATAGCGACCGTGTCGCCGCGCGAGGCGAGCGCTGGTCCGTTGACCGGACAGGCCTCAATGTGCCATCCGTCGTTATGCACCACAGCTGGCGTCGTCCACTTCCCATCGACCTGCCGCACGACGACGATGTCGCGGATCTCGTCCTCGGTGCGATCGCGGTACGCGACGACCGGTCCCGATGGCGTCACCGTCGCGGCCACCTGGCAGCAGTCACACGTGCGGACGTCCAGCGGCTCCTCGGCGCCGATTGTGCCGTTAGGCGCCACGGCGACGGACTGGAGCGTCATGGCACCTTTCGCGTGGCCGTCGTGACCACCGCCTGCCATCTGACGGCCATCGAGCCACGCGGCGCGGACGGAGTCGCCGGGCGCGACCCACAGGGCGACGAAGCCGTGCTCTCCCGCCGAGCGGTCGGTGTGCAGCACGGTGTCAGCGCTCCACGTCGCACCGCCGTCCGTGGATTGCGCGATGCGCACGTCGTAGGCGTACCGGCCGGCGCCGCTGCGCTGGAGCCAGTGAACGAGCAGTCGCCCCGACGGCGTGGCGATCACGGCGGGGAAGTCGGCCCAGTTCACGAACAGGTCGCGCCGCTCGATGACGGTGGAGGGCGTGGACCACGTCTCGCCCTCGAGTCGAGCGTAGCGCACGGCGTGCGTCGAGTCGCCGGTGCGCTCGATCCACGTCATGTGGACCGCGCCGGACGCGTCGGTCGTCAGGTTCGGCTCGCCGCTTTGAAGGCCCGCGGGCGACGGGAGGGCAGTGAACGTTCCTGCTGGTGCCGCGCGCTCGGTCGACGAGCACGCAGCCAGGATCAGCAGGGCACCGAGATGGGGGCGAAGGGTCATACAGCGTAATCTCCCGTGCGTCCCCCTGAGGGTCAACGACTCGGGGTCACAGGGGACGAGCCGCATAGCCGGCGCGGGGGCGCGGCCTAGATTCCCGCGAATGCCATCCCGACCCCCAATATCACGCATCTCGCGAACGGTCATTGCCGCAGCGGGCATTGTCGCGACGATCGGTGCAGCGTCCGCAACGCTCGGCTCCCAACAGACCGGTACGAGAGAGACGGGAGCACGACGGGTCGTGCTCGCGCCGTGCACGCTTCCGGGCGGAGACGCATCGGCGAACGCACAGTGTGGCACGCTCAGCGTCATCGAGAACCGGACGACGGGGCGCGGCCGCACGATCGACCTGCGGGTAGTCGTCCTCCCCGCGACCGGTCCCAACCGTGAGCCGGATCCTGTGTTCTTCATTGCTGGCGGTCCCGGTTCATCCATCGTCCAGCAGGCCAACGGGTTGGCGCGCCATCCATCCGGGCTCCGTGAACGACGCGACTTCGTGCTCGTGGACCAGCGCGGCACCGGCGGGTCCGCGCCGCTCGACTGCCCGTTCTACGGGCCGGCCGACTCGCTCCAATCATTCCTCGGCCATTTCATGCCGCTGGAAGCCGTGCGGCGTTGCCGAGCGATGTTCGAGAAGGAGCGTGACCTCACGCAGTACACGACGGCGATCGCCGCCCACGACCTCGATGTCGTTCGAGCCGCGTTAGGCTACGACCGGATCAACCTGTCGGGCGGGTCGTACGGGACGCGAGCGGCGCAGGAGTACATCCGGCGCTATCCGAGTCGCGTGCGCGCGGCGACGCTGTTCGGGCTCGTACCGCCGTCGGAGCACATGCCGCAGCACTTCGCGCGCGACGCGCAGGCGGCGCTCGATGCGGTCATCGCCGAGTGTGCTGCCGACGAGTCGTGTCGAGCCGCTTTTCCGCGCCTCGGGGATGAGGTGACGGCTGTATTCGACCGATTGCGACGCGAGAGCGTGACCGCGACGGCGATGCACCCGCGTACCGGCCAGCCAACGACCGTCTCACTCAGCTACGACATGGTGGCGGAGACGCTCCGCTACATGCTGTACCAGAGCACCGGCGCCGCGCTCGTGCCTGCCGCGATGCACGCGGCCGCGAGCGGAGACTACACGTGGCTCGCCCGTCGCGCATTGCGCGAGCGCGGCGCGATGACCGGCAACGGGAACTTCGACGGCGTCTACCTCGCGATCACGTGTATGGAGGATGTCCCGTTCACGGACTCCACGCGCGAGGCCGCCGACGCGAAGGGCACGTTCCTCGGCGAGTACCGCATGCAGCAGCAGCGTGCCGCGTGCGACGCTTGGGGGAAGTCGCCCGTGCCGCGAGAGTTTCACACGCCCGTGCGGTCCGACGTGCCGGTGCTGCTCGTGACCGGCGCGAACGACCCGGTGACGCCGCCTCGTTACGCAAGGGAGGTGGCGCGGACGATGCGGAACAGTCTCGTGGTCGAGGTGCCGTTCGGAGGGCACTCGCTCGCGGGGCTCGTGGGGATCGAGTGCATCAACCGGCTTCAGCGTGAGACGATCGAGCGGGGCAGTGTGGCCGGACTCGACACGAGCTGCGTCTCGCGGATCAGGCGGCGCGGGTTCCCACGCGAGCTGCCCCCTGACGCCCGGTAAGGGGCAGACTACAGATGCGGGATGAGCTCCATCGTGGCGGGCCGGGCGGAACTACGATCGAGCGGATGAAGCGGAAACGGCCGGATGAAAGTTGCCAGTCGTCGGTCGTCAGTGGAGGAGTCATCCAGTGGCGAGTCATACAGTCGTGAGTCGTGAGCCGTCAGTGCGGCCACTCATGACTGTGGACTGTAGAACTCACGACTGATGACTCCTCCACTGAACGACTGAAAAACTCGAGACCCTCACCCTGCGGGAGCGGCTACTCCATGACTGTCGTCACCGCGCTCCCGTCCCGCTTCCAGCGATTGTACCAGCTCATCATGTAGAGCTGCGTCCGCATGAAGTTGGACGGCTTTGAGCTTGTCCCGTGGTATTCACCTTCGAAGCGCAACAGCGCCGTGGGGATCCCGCGCATCTTGAGCGCCGCGTAGTACTCCTCGCTCTGCGGCATCGGCGTGCGGAGGTCGAGCTCACCCGTCATCACGACCGTCGGCGTGGTGACGTTGCCCACGTACATGAGCGGCGACTGCTTGAGCCACTGCTCCGGCTTCTCCCAGAACGGGGCGTCGAAGAAGTTGTAGGTGAAGAGCGGCACGTCCGTCTGGCCGGCGAAGCTCATCCAGTTGATCACCGGGCAGCGCACCGCGGCGCCGGCGAAGCGGTTCGTGTGGCCGATGACCCAGCTCGAGAGCACGCCGCCGCCCGAGCAGCCGCCCACGTACATGCGCGTCGTGTCGACGATCCCCTTCGCGATGACCGCGTCCACGCCGGCCATGAGGTCGTCGTAGTCCACGCTCGGGTACGCGCGCTGGATGGCGTTCCCGAACTCGCTGCCGTAGCCCGTCGAGCCGCGCGGGTTCGTGTACAGCACCACGTACCCGTTCGCGGCGAAGTTCTGGAACATGTAGTTGAAGCCCACGTTGTACATCCCGTGCGGGCCGCCGTGGATCTCCATGAGGAGCGGGTACTTCTTCGATGGGTCGAAGCCCGGCGGCTTGACGATCCACCCTTCCACCGGCGTGTTGCCCGACGACGTGTACTTGACGCGCTCGACATCGCCTAACGTGACGCGCGCCAGCACGTCCTCGTTCACGCGCGTGAGCTGCGTCAGCTCGGCGGGCCCGCGCCCGAGCGAGATCCGCACGACGTCCGCCGGTAACTTGGGGGCCGAGCGTACGGCGGCGGCGACGCGGCCGTTCTTCGCCATGGAGAAGCCGCCGAGCATGTGGGTGCCGGTGGTGATGACGCGCGGCGCACCGGCGTTGGGCGCGAAATAGAGGTTGGACGTCCCCGTGTCGGGCACCGTGAAGTACACGCCGCTGCCGTCGGGCGCCCAGGTGATGTCGCCGGCGTCACGGTCGAGGTTCCCCGAAAGCTTCCGTGCGCTGGAGCCGTCAATGTTCATGACGTAGAGCTCCGACGTGTGGTAGCTGTCCTTCACTCGGGTGTGCCCGCGGTAGGCGATACGACGACCGTCGGGCGAAACGACGGGCGACGACCAGTTGCCGTCCTCGGTGTTCAGGCGCCGCATGGCGCCCGTGTTCACGTCGATCGCATAGAGGTTCGCGTTCTGGTAGTTCATGTCCGCCGTGGAGTCGGCGAGGCCGTCGGCGATGATGGTCTTGCCGTCAGGTGTCCAGTCCCAGCCCACGGCGCCGTCGAGGCCGTCGAACCGCGCGCCGATGCTCCAGTCGCCCTTCGTGATCTGGCGCGGGGTGCCGCCGTCCGCGGGCACGACGAAGAGGTGCCGGAACCCCGGCTCCATGAAGCCGCGGCGGTCCTGGCGGAAGTGCAGCGACTGCACGACGCGGGGTGGCCCCGTCCACTTCGCACCCTTCGGCGCCTCGGGCATGTCGATCTTCCACGGCGTCGACTTCGGTACGACGGTGGTGAAGCCGATCCACTTCCCGTCGGGCGACCAGCGGATGTCGGACGGTGCACTCGTCAGGTGCGTGATCTGCGACGTCGCGCCTTCGGCGTCCATCCACCGGACGTGGATCTGCGTCCCCGACGGTTTGCCCTCGGCGAGGTAGGCGATGCGCGTGCCGTCGGGCGACCAGATGGCGCCGCCGCCGGTGGTGAGGAAGCGGTTCTTCGTGCCGTCCGCGTTCATCATCCAGAGGGCGGACTCGAACTTGTCCTCGAGCTTGTTCACCCAGCGGCGGGTGTAGATGATCTCAGACCCGTCGGGCGACACGCTCGGGCCGCCGACCTGCTCGAAATCGAGGTACTTCTCGACGGTGAGTAGGGTGTCGACGCGCTTCTCCTGGGCGGGAGCGGTCGAGAACGCGAGACAGAGGACGGCGGGCAGGCTCGCCAGCCTGACGACGCGAAAGCGAGACATGCGGATTGCTCCTGCGGAATGGCGTTGCCGGATTGTACGGGGTGGTCGGCTGGCTGTCCAACGGACCCCGTGGCAGGCTTCGCCATCCCTTCGACGAGGCGCTCAACCTATACAAGCACGCGAGCCTGTTCTTCGGGCGCGTCGCCTACACGCACGCGCTGGGGATCGACCGGCCGCTCAGTGTCGTGCGCTTCGACTACGCGGACACGGCGTTCAACCGGCCGTTCGTGCGCTGGGCGCCGTTCTCGCTCGTGCCGCACTGGAACCTCAGGGGGAGGCGGACAACGGCTCGTTCGCCGACGGGGCGCTCTCGAAGTGCATGAGCGACGGCACGGGGCAGCGGTGCGTGCAGGTGCGGTGGCCGTTCGGCTGGACGGCGACGACCGAGCAGGCGTACGTGCGCGACCTCTGGCACGGGTCGCTGCTGGAGTCGAAGCGGGACGGCTCGGGGCTCTTGTTCCGGCGGCACCGCTACGTCGACCCGGCGAGCGGCCGGTTCACGCAGGAAGACCCGATCGGGCTCGCGGGCGGCCTAAACCTGTACGGATTCGCAGCCGGGGATCCAGCGAACTTCGCCGATCCGTACGGACTGTGTCCCCTTGAAGTAGACGGGATTCCCTGCACGCTGATTCTGGCCGGCCAGGGTGCGCTCGGCGGAGCGGCCACGGGTGGTCTACTCGGTGCGGCGGGTGCCACCCTCGTGGTGCCAGGTGTGGGGACCACGGTCGGGGCGGCCGGTGGAGCGATCGCTGGCGGGGTTGCCGGACTCGGAGCAGGTGCGATCGTCGGCGCAGCGCGCGATCTTTCGAGCGCGCTTCAGATGAGCGGACTTGGAGACAAGCTCTCCGATGCTGCTGGTAAGGCGAAGCAGTGGATCAAGGTTGTCGTAGTCGGCGGTCTCCTTGCCCCCGGAGAATCGACGACCGGAACATCCGGGATGACGCTTCCCGTGCCGGCTGGCGCCGAGAAGCCTGCGAAACCTGATGAGAAGAAGAATGCACCCAAGCAACCTCCCGAGCCGTAGTCCGTATTCGGAGTCGAATCGCTGATGGCTGGAGCGTTACGGACCGCAGTCGGTCTATTGACCGATGCGGCCATGCTGCCCCTGCGTCAGGCGTACATCGGGTACCTGCGTCGGCAATCACCGAAAACGTCCTATGACGGAATCGTGATTTCGACGTGGTACTCGCAGGGGGACCATTCAGTTCTGTCGGGCAAGGTGGGCCGTGCGCTTGATTTAATTCACCGTGCGGATCGCCGTCGGTATAACCGGCTGTTGACCGACGTAGGACGCATCACGATAGAACGGCTACAGGTAGCAGGTCTTTTTGCACCGAAGGCTGGCGGCGTGTTCCTCGACGCTCGCCACATCGAGCAGGCGCACGTTGCGGAGCTCGCGCTCACCATCGTGCACGAGGCCACTCACGCTCGCATTCATCGCGCCGGCATTACCGCCGATGTTCACACACGAGGACGGATCGAGAACCTGTGCATCACGAGCGAGATTGATTTCGCTTCAAAGCTCGGTCCGGACTATCACTCGCTGATCGAGGCCGCAGAGCAGAAGCGGAGAAATGCTAGCTGGTCGGAGACAGATAGATTTGATCGTCGAGTTCGCCAGCTGGAAGAGGCAGGGTTGCCTGGTTGGTTCGTGAGGGCGTACGCACGCGTGTTTCATCCGTAAGTAGGTAGCCAAAGGGTTTGCGACGAATTGCTGAGGTTTTCCCCTCAGAAACCGCGGCGAATTGTGACAGAACGTTTGGCTACATGCTTAAGTAGGAGGGCTCACCAGCGCCTTCACAGCAGGTCTTGAATCCCAGCGACCCAACTCAAACCGGCGCGAATGCCCCAGGCAGCACGGGGGGAGCGGGTCGGAGGCGCTCCGCATCCTCCGCCGCAAGCTGGAGGCGAGGGCCCTCCGCGCCTGACGGGAGGGCACGGCGTCTGAGAGTCTGAAAACCGTGGGGATCTGCGAGAAGCCCAGCCGGATCATCGGCTGGGCTTCTTCTGCTTTTTCGTGCTAGTTGCCTAACGACGCGGGCGTCAACTCGCCTTGCGTCGCCGCGGCGGAGGCGTGGAACGCCGGCGTCGTGGGTGAGGAGGGTCGCTGACGAAGTGCGCGAACGACGGCGTGCGGACGCGCTGCGTGCAGGTGCGGTGGCCGTTCGGCTGGACGGCGACGACCGAGCAGGCGTACGTGCGCGACCTCTGGCACGGGTCGCTGCTGGAGTCGAAGCGGGACGGCTCGGGGCTCTTGTTCCGGCGGCACCGCTACGTCGACCCGGCATCTGGCCGGTTCACGCAGGAGGACCCGATCGGGCTCGCCGGGGGGCTGAACCTCTATGGGTTCGCTGGGGGAGATCCAGTCAACTTCAGCGATCCCTTTGGACTCTGCCCAGAGTTCATCACGGGGCGGCCCTGTTCAGACGCTGTGGCAATCGGAGTAGGATTTATCCCGATTGTAGGAGACGCGATCGAAATCGCGGGCGCCGTCGTCGGCTCAGACCTGATGACTGGCGAGGATATTGGCGAGATCGGCGTTGGGATCACGATAGCGGGGACCTTCTTCGGCTCGGGGAAGCTCGCCCGGGAAGGCGCGAAACATGCGCCTCCGGCTCTCCGCAAGATCAAGGCAGCACTGGGGGCAGTTCACGGCGAGGTCGGCAAGCTCCCCAAAGGTAAGCCCGGTAAGTTTGGAAGCCCGCAACGCGGAACCACCAAGAAAGGCTACCGCCTTGATCCACCCCACCCGAACGAAGCCAGGTTCTCCAGAAGAAGGCTGGCACATTAACTGGTGGGATTGGACCGAAGGCAAGCGCGGAAGCGGCGGAAGAAGTGGCGGCGTGAAGATTGAGCCCTGAGGCAAAGATGGATGCCTTCAAACGGGAGAACTTTGAAAAGCTCCACGCAGGAACGCCGTTTCCCAATGTTCAATCACTGAGTGAGGACGAGTGTGAGCGTACTCGCGAACAGATCGCCGTGCGCCTCGGCGGCAGTCCAGCGGGCACAGGCTCCCAAGTTGTGCGCCAGATCGCCGAGGAGGCAGAGCCAGTAGTAGGAGTCGACGCGCAGGCCGGTGACTTCGACCTGCTGCAGCTCGTGGACGCTCTTCAGCTGGATCACTCACAGTACGCGCTGCTTAACTGGGGGCAGTTCGAGGAAGTTGACCGAGTAGATCTACAGGAGCTTGCGAGGTTCTTCAGTGATTTCTGGTACCCTGGCTCCGACGATCTCGACATCATTGACCACTCGTATCGTTGGGTGCTGTCGGTTCGACACGATGGAGTGGTCAGTGTGCTGCGATTCATGAGTTAAGCCCAGAAAAAGCGACGTATCGGCCGCTCGCCATGCTTGCGAGCGAAAAATGAAGCCCGGCGAGAAGCAGTTCGCCGGGCTTCATTTGTAGGTGCCGGTCGCTAAACCGCGATCCTTCACATGGCCTACCGCGGTTTCACGCAGAACTTCTCCTCGGCCGAGAGGGACTCAAAAGCCGTCGTCGGGAGCGAGCGCCTCGAAGAACCGCACCAAGTCGAGCACGAAGGGCTCGGTGGCTCCTGCGGGGTGCCAAGCCAGCTGCTCCGCAAGAAGCTCGGGACGCTCGTCGTCGGGAGTCCACTGCTCGAGCGTGCGCGACGCGTCGTCGACGACCCAGTACTCGGACACACGGTGGCGCTGGTAGTGCGGCCGCTTCGTGACGCGGTCGTGACGCGCGGAGCTCGGCGACACCGCCTCGACCGCGAGAAGCAAATGGCGAACGATGTCCGACCGATGTCGCAGCTCCCCCTCCGGGACCGCGAGTACGTCGGGTTGCAAGACCAACCCGGGCTCGAGCTTCACATCGAGCGGCGACGC
>DAINRQ010000021.1:57474-73573 GCA_036741775.1 Gemmatimonadaceae bacterium
CGGACGCCGGGGTTCGCGTGGACGGTCACGCTCACCCTCGCGCTCGGCATCGCGCTCGCGTCCGCGACGGGCGTAGTCGCGCGAGCAATTGCGTTCGGCGATCTGCCAGTACACGACGCGAACCGCGTCGTCGTGCTCTGGGGTATCGATCAGGCGGGCTCGTTCCCGCACATGCCCCTTGCACCCAGGGACATGCCCGCGGTCGCGACCGCGATGCGTGGCGTGGCGACCGTTGCGGTAGGGGACTACAACGGCGCGTATCCGTGGCCATTCCACCCTCCAAGCAGCGACGGGCCGCCGCTCTACCTGCGAGGCACGCTCGCGAGCGGTAACTACTTCGATGTCCTTGCCGCGCGCCCCGTGCTCGGCCGTGCGCTGCGACCCGAGGACGACGTCATCGGCGCGCCGCGCGTCATGGTGTTGAGCCACTCCGCATGGCGTCGCCACTTCGGCGGCGACACCGGCGCAATCGGGAGCTCGCTGCGGGCCGTGATCTGGGGCGAACCCTATACCATTGTTGGCGTCATGCCGCCCGGACTCGACGTGCCGCGCGGCGTCGACTTCTGGACCGCATTCGCGCCGACCGCGGCTCGAAACGGCTCACTCGACGATTCCTGGTTCAACGTCGACGTCGTGGCGCGGCTGGAGCCTAACGCCACACCTGAGCAGGCGCGCCATGTACTGACCGCGTACTACGCGACGCTCGCTCGCGAAGGCCAGACGCACTGGGCGGGTGCCCGGGCGACGGTACGCACGCTGCCCGAGCTCGTGAGCGGTGACGTCCGCTCTCCGTTCATTGCACTCGCCTCGGCGGCCGGTGTCGTGCTCCTCGTGACGTGCGGCAACGTTGCGGGCCTGTTGCTGGTTCGCGCGAACGGGCGCCGCCGAGAGCTCGCGGTGCGCGCGGCGATCGGGGCCGGGCGCGGCCGCCTCATCGGCGAGTTGCTCGCCGAGCATCTGCTGCTCGCCGTCGCCGGTGGGGTGGCGGGAACGGCGCTCGCGGCGGTGCTCGTGCGGATGTTCGCGGCGCTCGCGCCAGCCGACCTGCCGCGGATCGCTGACCTCGGTCTGGACTGGACGCTGCTCGCGTTCGCGACTGGGGTGACGAGCCTCGTCGTGATAGTCGCGGGGCTCGCCCCCGCCATCTCGGCCACACGTGTCGCGCCGGCAGCGGCGTTAGGCGGGGCGCGCGAGGGGTTCGGCGGGCGCCGAGGCGACGTGCGAACCCGGCGCGTCGTCGTTGGCGCACAGGTGACACTGGCGCTCGTCGTTCTTTCGAGCGCGTCGCTCCTGGGGCGCAGTCTCGCGAGCCTCACCGCGCTCGATCTCGGCGTGTTCGCCCCCGAGCGCCTGAGGTTCGTGGAGTTGGTGCCCTCGGCGTCGGCCGCGGACGCGAATGCGACGGACGCCGGAAGCGAACGTGCGCGGCTCGTCCGGTGGCTCGATCAGCATGACGCGATCATGGCTCAGGTCCGCGCGTCGCCGGGCGTGGTTGCGGTGGCGCCGGTCGTCCACGAGGCCTATGCTGGGGCGGCGGGCTGGGACGCGCGTGTAGAGGCCGAGGGGGCAGCCCCGGAGGACTCCGCGCGACGACCGTACCTCAACATGGAGGTCACGAACGCCGATTACCTCCGTGTCATGGGCGTGCCGCTCCTTCGCGGGCGCTGGCTCGCCGAGACGGATCGCGAGAATTCTCCGCGGGTCGTCGTGCTCAGCGATCGAGCCGCCCGCGTGCTCTTCCCAGACGGAGCAGCTGTCGGTCGCCAGGTGAAACTCGGAGGTGATCGCCTCACAACGGTCGTCGGCGTCGTGGCCGACACGCGGTTCCGGGAGTTCCTCGAGCCGCGCGCGTCGATCTACGTCCCGTACCGGCAATTCAACGCGGGCGCGCTCTTCCTCGCCGTGCGAACAGAAGGCGACGGTACCAACGTGGTGGGCGCCGTCAGGCGAGCCGTGACCGAGCACGCCCCGACGATGCTGGTCCACGATCACGGCACGATGCGTGACCGTCTGGCGGAACCCCTGGCTCGACCTCGCCTGCTCGCCGGAGTGCTGGGTGCGTATGCCCTGGTGGTGGTGATGCTGGCCGTGGCCGGGCTGTACGCGGTCGTTGCCGGCAGCGTGTCGAGTCGCCGTCGCGAGTTTGGCTTGCGCGCCGCTCTCGGTGCCACGCCGCGCGCGCTATTGCAGCTCGTGTTGCGCGAGGGGCTCGAGGTCGCTGTCGGCGGGCTGGGCGTTGGTCTCGTTGCCGCGCTCGCGGCGGGACGTCTCGCGACGAGCCTCCTCCACGGCGTGACGCCGACGGACACCGTCAGCCTCGGCGGCGCAGCGATCGGTTTGTTAGGCGTGTGTGCACTCGCCGTTCTCGTCCCGGCGCGGCGCGCGGCCGCCGCGGATCCCGTGAGCGAGATGCGGGCGGAATGAGGTAAGGTCGCACGGCTCGACGCCGCTGACGCAGAAGCGAGTCAGCCATCCTCGGGAGCGAGCGCCTCGAAGAACCGCACGAGGTCGAGCACGAAGGGCTCTGTGGCTCCTGCTGGGTGCCACATCAGCTTCTCCGCCAGAAGCTCCGGCCGGTCGTCCTGCGGAGTCCACCGCTCGATGGTACGCGACGTGTCGTCGACGACCCAATACTCGGACACGCGATGGCGCTGGTAGTGCGGGCGTTTCGTGACGCGGTCGTACCGCGCGGAGCTCGGCGAGACGATTTCGGCGGCGAGGAGAAGCCGTCGGATGGTGTCCGAGCGTCGTTGAAGCTCCCCCGCCGGGACCACGAGCATGTCGGGTTGGAGAACCAATCCCGGCTCGAGCCTGACGTCGAGCGGCGAGAAGAACGCTTCACCCAGCCCCTGCGCCCGAACGTACTGGCGCACCAGCGTGAACAGCTCGGCGAGAATGCGCTGGTGCGCCCAGTGAGGCGACGGTGTCACCAACACCTCGCCATCCACGAGCTCCCACCGCTCGCCCTTCGGGGCGGCGTCGCGGGCAGCGTAGAACTCGGCCTCGGTCCACCGGCGGTGCGGCGCTCGTTGCGCAGGCATGGCCATAATCTGCTCGACGCTGAAATCGGGTCGCAAGCAATCACGGCCGAGGATGCGTGGCTCCGGCGCGTATCAGCGCCATCGGAACCTTGCCCGCCTCACCTGTCGACCGCAGCTTGAGCGCGATGAGCACCGAACCTCACACCGACTGGCGCAACAACGGCGTCCGCATCGTCCGCGGCGACCAGCTCGACCTGAACACGCCGCAGACGCCTGGCATGACGCGCGCGGCCGCGATCAACTACGCACGCACGGGCGCGCAGAAGCTCTGGGCGGGCACCGTCACGATTCACCCTAACGCGAAGACGGGCGCGCACCATCACGGCCCGCTCGAAAGCGTGATCTACGTCGTGCGCGGCCGAGCGCGCATGCGGTGGGGCGATCGCCTGGAATTCACGGCCGAGGCGGGGCCGGGCGACTTCATCTACGTGCCGCCCTACGTGCCGCATCAGGAGATCAACGCCGCGCCCGACGAGCCGCTGGAATGCGTGCTCGTGCGGAGCGATCAGGAAGCGGTCGTCGTGAACCTCGACATCCCGGTGGCTGAGGAGCCGGAGTCGGTCTTCTGGGTGGATCCCATTCATCGGGACCCGCGCGCGAACGGCTGAGCGAGCATCGCGATCTTCCGCACTCACAACAACACGATGCCAAAAAAACCGGACTCGACCAACGAGTCGAGCACGGCATCTGCACCGAGTTCGTCCGCCTCACGGCAGCATGGCCGCCGAGCCCGCCTCGGCGCCCGCTGTCGTCGAAACAAGGCAATCGCTTCAAATGGAGGACGAACAATGCCGAACCGCAACGACCCCAACATCTCGACCGGCACGTCGACCGGACGCAGCGGCCTCGATGAATGGTCCGTCGAGGAGACGTACTGGCGGCAGAACTGGAACACGCGCCCATACGCGCAGGCCGACCGCAACTTCGACTACTATAGCCCGGGGTATCGCTTCGGCTACGAGTCAGCGAATCGGTACCGTGGTCGTAACTTCAACGACGTCGAGGGAGACCTGCGCCGCGACTGGGATCGCTACGAGCACCGCGGGCAGAGCACCTGGGAGAACATGAAGGACGCGGTTCGCGATGCGTGGAACCGAGTAACCAACCGGTAAACGGGAACGAGCTGCGAGCTGGAAGGCCAGCTGGGAGCTGGCAGGTTGCTAGCTGGTGGCTGCTCGCTACTAAAGCGGCTGACTGCTGGCTGCCAGGCTGCCAGCTCCGAGCTTGGCTGCCAGCAGCCAGCCGCTGTCAGTAGCCCTCCAGCTCGGAGCTGCAGCTAGCAACCCGCCAGCCACCAGCTGGCCCGCCAGCTCGCAGCCCTCAGTACCGCCGAAGCGTGAGCGTGAACGTGGACCCCTGCCCCACCACACTCTCCACGATCACGTCCCCACCCATGAGCCGCGCGAGTCGCCGGCTGATCGCCAACCCCAACCCCGCGCCCTCTGCCCGCCTCGTTAGGCCCGTGTCGAGCTGCACGAACGGCTCGAACGCGCGCTCCAGCGCCTCCGGCGGAATCCCGACGCCTGTGTCGCGCACGCGGAACCGCGCCACCGCCTCATCCACCTCGCACGCCAACTCCACCTCGCCACCCGGCGGCGTGAACTTCACGGCGTTCGACAGCAGGTTCACGAGCACCTGACCCACCTGCTCGCGCTCGCCGATCACCGTCGTTCCCGGCGGCGGTGGGCAGACGGTGAGCCTCAACCCCTTCGATTCGGCCTGCACGCGCGACAAGGTGTCCACGTCGTCGAAGAGTTGAGCAACCGGCAACGGAACGAGCGTGCTCTCGATCGCGCCCACTTCGGCCCGCTCGAGGTTCAACACGTTGTTCACGAGCGCGAGGAGGTGCTGTCCACTCCGGCGGATGCGCGTCATGGCCTCGCGCTGCGCGTTCGACACCGGCCCGTGCACGCCAAGCTCCACGAGCTCCGAGTAGCCGAGGATGGCGTTGAGCGGCGTGCGGAGCTCGTGGCTCATCACCGCAAGGAACTCCCCCTTCGCGCGATTCGCCGCTTCGGCCTCGCGACGCGCCACCTCGCTCTGTTGGTAGAGCCGCGCGTTGTCCACCGCCGTCGCGGCACGCCGAGCCACCTCGGCCGCGACGGGGACGTCATCCTCCGTGTACCGTCGCCCGGAATCGGCCACGACGAACGTCATGGCGCCTAACGTGCGGCCCCGCGTCTCCACCGGCGCGATGATCATCGAGCGCGGGCCCAGGGACCACGCGTCCGCGACGTACGCCGCGTTACGCGTCGCTTGCCAGAGCCACTCCTCCGTCACCTCGGGGACGAGCAGCGGCGTGCCCGTATCCATGTGCGTTCGTAACGGGTGCGTGTCCTCGCCCGCCCTGGGGTGATGTGCCGCCATCGCGCGCAGTCGCGGCTCGAGGGCCGCATCGACGTGCGCGTACGCGACGCGCTGCAACGTCCCGGTATCATCGACGAGGTCGATCGCCACGTAGTCGGCGAACACGGGGACAGAGAGGCGAGCCACCTGCCGCAGCGCTGTCTCATAGTCGAGCGACGCGAGCGCGGCGCTCGCATCCGAGAGGAAAGCGAGTCGCCGGCCAGCCGCCTCGGCCGCAGCCCTCGCCACGGCTTCGGCGTCGAAGAGCGTCGCGCGACGGACCGCCTGCGCGCACTGCCGCGCGACGGCAATGAGCAGCTCACGATCCTCCGGCTTGACGATGATCTCCTCGCGGAAGCTCAGCCCCAGGGCGCCGAAGCACCGCCCCTCGGCCATGAGCGGAATCGAGATGGACGCCGCATTCCGCACCGCCATGCCGCGGTCCACGGACGGATAGCGGCGCAGGCGTTCCTCGACTGACGCGACGATCACCGTTTCTCCGGTCCGGATGGCTTCCGCCAGCGGCGCCTCCGCATCCAGCGGAAAGTGACGCCACGCTGCAATGAGGCCGGGCTCGTATCCAATCGCCTCGATGACGTCGAGCGATGCACGGTCGGGCGACAGGAGCACCAGCACCCCGGCATCGGCGCCGATGGTGGCGACCGCTTCGCGGACCGCCGTCGCGGCAACGTCGTTAGGCGTCAGCGCGGACGCGAGCGCTGCGCTCAACGTCTGGAGCCTCGCCGTTCGGGCGGCGGCCAGCTGCGCCTCGTGCGTCGCGCGCCGGGCCGCCGCGATGAGCCGCGCATTGTCGACGGCGAGTGAGGCGCGGCGACCAAGTTCCTCCGCGACCGCGAGGTCATCCTGGGTGAACGCGCGACGCCCCGAGCCGAACGCGACCACGCCGAACGGCCCCTCGCGTACCTGAAGCGGAACGACCATGGCCGATCTGGCGCCAATGATCTGCGCAAGACGGACCTGCTCGGCGTCCCGGGCGACCGATGCGACGAACGCGTCATCCACGTCGTTGTAGAGCTGCGGCCGGCCCGTCACCATTGCCTCGCGCCCCAGCGTTGGTCGAGTGGGATCCGGCGGATACCGCTCGGCCATCTCGCGCATGACGTCGACCTTCGTCGAGTCGGCGTGCGCCGTCGCTACGCGTTGCGCGCTGCGTCCATCTTCCCCGATCACGTCCACGATGACCCAATCGGCCAGCTCGACGACGGCGGCATCGGCGAGTCGCTGGAGTGCGAGTCGCTCATCCCCCGCGACCAGCACGTCCGCGCCGAGACGCGCGAGCGTGCGCTCACGCGCCGCAGACTGTTCATGCTCGGCCATGTCGAGGGCGGTGCCTCGCGTCACGTCCTTCACATCCATGAGGAACAGGCTACCGTCGCGAGATGCTGGGCACTGTCAGACGGTGCCCAGCAGGACCGTCTGTTCGATGAAAGGAGTCTTGCGTGCAAGCGCACCGAGCATCCAGGCGGCGACGTCGGCGCGCCGGATGATGGAGAACAATCCGTAGCGTGTCACGGGGCCAGCCCGTCCTGTCGGCTTGCCGTCCACGAGCGTCACCGGGCGCACGGCAAGCCAATCGAGCCGGCTGGCCGAGAGAAGTCGCTCCATCTCGGCGAGATCGCGGTAGGCGACCGCGACGTTCCCCGCCGACACCAGCCATCGGACGGGCGCCGAGAGTTGCGTGATGCTTTCGGCCACGCCGCCCGCGCTGATGGCGACGATGCGGCGCGGGCCCGAGCGCTCCATGATGGGCACGAGTGAAGCGGCGACGCGCGTCGTGAGGTCCGGCGGTGACTGCAGGGCCGCCCACGGCGCCTTCGACGCGCGACGGAGCCCGAGACACGACGCCACGGCGTCCTGCCCCTGAACCGCAGCCGCGAGCGTCGCGGGATCGAGCACGTCGCCGCGGATCACGCGGACGCTTGGCAGCGCGTCGAATGTCGTGGCCGGGCGCACCAGCGCCGTGACCTGGTGACCGCCTTCGGCGGCAAAACGAGTGAGCCAGCGTCCGACACCGCCGGACGCACCGAGCACGAGTAGTCTCATTTACGGTAGGTGATTCGACCTGATCCCGGGTGACCAAGGGTAACTTGCGGGCACAGAGTCTGATTATACCACCACCGATGACGCTGCTTCGACTCGCCGAGCGCGGCCTCTACTGCGAGGCAGGCGATTTCTACATCGACCCGTGGCAGGGCGTCACGCGCGCCGTCATCACGCACGCGCACGGGGATCACGCTCGGTGGGGTTCGACGCGGTATCTCTGCTCGCGTGAAGGCGAAGGCGTTCTGCGCACGCGACTCGGACCGAGCGCGACCATCCGAGCGGCGGACTGGGGGGAGGCCATCGACGTCAATGGAGTGCGCGTCTCACTCCATCCCGCCGGGCACATCCTCGGCTCCGCCCAGGTGCGCGTCGAGTACCGCGGCGAGGTGTGGGTTGCGTCCGGTGACTACAAGACCGACCCCGATCCAACGTGCACTCCCTTCGAGCTGCTCCGCTGCGACACGTTCATCACGGAGAGCACGTTCGGGTTGCCGATCTACCGCTGGACGCCAGACGCCGAAGTGTTCGACGCCATTCGCGGATGGTGGCGGGCGAACGGCGAGCAGGGACGTACGTCCGTCCTGTTCGGCTACGCACTCGGCAAGGCGCAACGCCTGCTCGCGGGACTCGCCGACGCCGACATTGGGCCCATCTACACGCACGGCGCGGTGGAGCGGCTCAATCGCGATTATCGGGCCGGCGGCGTTAGGCTCGCCGAGTCGCAGCATGCGAGCGCGATGCCTCGGGGGCACGACTTCGCGGGGAGTCTCATCGTCGCGCCGCCGTCGGCCGCGGGAAGCACGTGGATGCGTCGCTTCGGAACGATCTCCACGGGTTTTGCCTCCGGGTGGATGCGGGTACGCGGGATGCGCCGTCGCCGCGCGATCGACCGCGGGTTCGTGCTGTCGGACCACGTCGATTGGCCGTCCCTCCTCGCCGCGGTCGAAGGCACGGGCGCCGAGCGCGTGTGGGTGACGCACGGCACGCGCGAGCCGCTCGTTCGATGGCTCACGGAGCGTGGTATCGAGGCAAAGGTGGTTGCAAGCCTCTGGAAGGGCGAGGAAGACACGGACGCGGTGGAGGTTGCGGGCGAGGAGATCTCCGCGTGAAGGCGTTCGCGCGGTTGTATACGGCCATCGACGAGACCACGCGCACGAACGAGAAGGTGCAGGCGATGGTCGACTACTTCCGCACGGCGGAGCCCGCGGACGCCGCGTGGGCAGTGTACTTCCTGAGCGGTAACCGGCCGAAGCGGCTGATACCCGTTAGGCGACTCGCCACCTGGGCGATGGACGAGGCAGCTATCCCCGAGTGGCTCTTCGATGAGTGCTACGACGCGGTCGGCGACCTGGCCGAGACGATGGCGTTGCTCCTGCCCGATAGCACGAGCACGACAGACCTCCCGCTGCACCGTTGGATCGCCGAGCGTCTGCTGCCACTCGCGGGCAAGGCCGAGGACGAACAGCGCGCGAGCGTCGTGCGGAGCTGGCGTGAGCTCGGTGGAACGGAGCGGTTCATCTGGAACAAGCTCATTACCGGCGGATTTCGCGTTGGCGTGTCGCAGCAGCTCGTGGTGCGTGCGCTCTCGAAGGCGACGGGCGTGGACGAGGGCGTGATCGCGCACCGTCTGAGCGGGACATGGCAGCCACGCGGCGAGTCGTTCATGGCCCTCTCTGCTGCGGAGACTGCGGACGCCGACGTCTCGCGACCGTACCCGTTCTTCCTCGCGTATCCGTTGGAAGCCGACCTCGACGCGCTCGGTGTAGCCGCGGAATGGCAGGCGGAATGGAAGTGGGATGGCATCCGCGCGCAGGTCATTCGGCGCGAGGGCCAGACGTTCGTCTGGTCGCGAGGGGAGGAGCTGGTGACTGAGCGGTTTCCGGAGATCGCCGCGGCGGCGGACTTCCTTCCCGAGGGCACGGTGCTCGATGGAGAGATCATGCCGTGGAGGGAGGGCCGACCGCTCCCATTCGCGCAGCTTCAGCGCCGCATTGGTCGCAAGTCGCTCGGCGGGTCGATCCTGAGTGACGTGCCTGTGGTGCTGATCGCGTACGATCTCCTCGAGGCCGCGGGGCGCGACTTACGCGGCGAGCCGCTCTCCCGGCGCCGTGAGTTGCTCGAGGAGGTCATCGCGGGAGCGAGGAGCACGGTGTTCGTTCCGTCGCCGACGTTACCGGTTGCGTCGTGGGACGACGTTCGGGCGGTGCACGCCCGCGCGCGCGAGGAATGCGCCGAGGGTGTAATGCTCAAGCGGCGTGATAGCGTGTACGGCGTGGGCCGCCGCAAAGGCGCGTGGTGGAAGTGGAAGGTGCAGCCGTTCACGGTGGATGCCGTCATGATCTACGCGCAGGCGGGGCACGGACGGCGCGCGTCGCTGCACACGGACTACACGTTCGCCGTGTGGGATGACGGAGCGCTCGTCCCGTTCGCGAAGGCGTACTCGGGGTTGACGGACCAGGAGATCCGCGAGCTCGACCGGTGGATCCGCGCGAACACCGTGGAGAAGTTCGGTCCCGTCAGGCACGTGAAGCCGGTGCACGTCTTCGAGCTGGGGTTCGAGGGGATCCAGCCGTCGCCCCGGCACAAGTCGGGTGTGGCGGTGCGGTTCCCGCGCATTCTCCGCTGGCGGACGGACAAGCGCCCGGAGGACGCGGATACCCTCGCCACCTTGAAGGGGCTGATGGGCTCGGAATGACCGTCAGCGACTGGTTCGCCTCACGCGGATGGACGCCGTTCGCGTTCCAGCGTGAGGTCTGGAACGCGTATCGAGACGGTGAGAGCGGACTCGTTCACGCCGCCACCGGCACCGGGAAGACACTCGCAGCATGGGGCGCCGCGCTCGACGAGTGGCTCGCCACGCATCCACCGGGTGCAGAACCGTCGCCTAACGGGAAGCGAAAACGGCGCGACCGATCCCCCGCGCTACGCGTGCTCTGGATCACCCCGCTGCGCGCCCTCGCCGCCGACACCGAAGAGGCGCTCCGCGAACCGCTCACCGACCTCGGCATCCCGTGGTCGCTCGAGTCGCGCACGGGCGACACGTCCGCCGCCATCCGCGCGCGTCAGCGACGACGGCTCCCGACGGCACTCATCACGACACCTGAATCACTGTCGCTTCTGCTCGCCCGCAATGATGCGGGAGAGATCTTCGACGATCTCAGGCTCGTCGTCGTGGACGAGTGGCACGAGCTCATGGGCACGAAACGCGGCGTGATGGTTGAGCTCGCCCTCGCGCGATTGCGTTATCACCAGCACTCCGTACGCACGTGGGGACTCTCGGCCACCATCGGCAACCTCGCAGACGCCCTGCGGGCCTTGCTCGGCGTGAACGCCGACCCGAGCCGCACTCGCATCGTGCGCGGCGTCGACCCGAAGAACGTCGTCATCGACGCGCTCATCCCGCCGGTGATCGAGCGGTTCCCGTGGGCCGGCCACCTCGGCACGCAGATGCTCCCGCAGGTGCTGGCCGCCGTCGAGGAGGGTGAGACGGCGATCATCTTCACGAACACGCGGTCGCAGACCGAGATCTGGTACCAGGCGATGCTTGCCGAGCGGCCGGACTGGGCCGGAACGATCGCGTTGCATCACGGGTCGCTCGATCGAAAGCGACGCGAGTGGGTGGAAGAGGGACTGCGTACGGGGCGACTGCGGTGCGTGATCGCGACGTCATCCCTCGATCTCGGCGTGGACTTCTCGCCCGTGGATCGCGTGCTGCAGGTGGGAAGTCCCAAGGGCGTCGCGCGGTTGCTGCAGCGCGCGGGACGCAGCGGCCATCGCCCCGGCGCCACGAGTCGCGTGACGTGCGTGCCCACGAACGCGCTGGAGCTCGTGGAGATCGCGGCCGCCCGCGACGGAGTGGAACGCAGCACGCTCGAGTCGCGGCTGCAGATGGAGCGTCCCCTCGACGTGCTGGCGCAGCACGTCGTGACCGTGGCGCTGGGCGGCGGGTTCGCGCCCGAGCGGCTGCTGCAGGAAGTCCGAACGACCCGCGCCTACGCCTCGCTCTCGGACGCCGAGTGGGCGTGGGTGCTCGAGTTCCTCACCTATGGCGGCGACGCGCTACGTGCATACCCGGAGTATGCGCGCATCACGCTCGTGGATGGCAGGTACGTCGTCACGAACGACGAGATTGCGCGCCGGCACCGCATGTCGATCGGGACGATCGTCGGCGACGCACAGATCGGCGTGCAGTACCTGCGCGGCGGCTCGCTCGGCTCCGTGGAGGAGTCGTTTGTCGCACGCCTCAAGTCCGGCGACAGGTTCGTGTTCGCGGGAACGCCGCTGGAGTTCGTTCGCGTACGCGACATGAAAGCGTGGGTACGGCGAGCGCCTAACGTGCAGGGTGCGATCCCCCGATGGGCGGGGAGCAGGTTACCGCTCTCGGGACAGCTGGCCGCGCTCCTTCGTGAGCGCTTCGGCGAGGCAGGGCAGGGGGTCCTCCGCGGTCCCGAAATGAGGGCTCTCGCGCAGCTCTTCGCCGTGCAGCGCAAGTGGTCGCACATCCCCGCGCCGAGCGAGCTGCTCATCGAGCAGGTGAAGACGCGTGAGGGGTGGCACCTCTTCGTTTACCCGTTCGAAGGGCGGCTCGTGCACGAGGGGCTTTCCGCGTTATGCGCGTTCCGGCTCGCGCGTCACGCGCCCATCACGTTCTCGCTCGCGTCCAACGACTATGGGTTCGAGCTGCTGTCGGCCGCGGAGCCGCCGCTCGAGGCTGCGCTCGGTGCGTCGCTCTTCAGCCCCGACAATCTCGTGGACGACATCAACGCCGCCCTCAACGCGACCGAGATGGCGAAGCGGCAGTTCCGCGAGCTCGCGCGCGTGGCCGGGCTCGTCTTCCCGGGGTTTCCGCGCTCCGGAAAGACCGCGCGACAGCTGCAGGTGTCGAGCGGCCTCTTCTTCGACGTGCTCCAGCGGTACGACCCCGGGAACCTGCTCCTGTCGCAGGCGGCTCGCGAAGTGCTCGAGCGCCAGCTCGAGAGCACGAGGCTCGGTCTGACGCTTCGTCGATTGTCCGAGGCGACGATCGTGGTGAAGCAGCCGCGTCGCGTGACGCCACTCGCCTTCCCGCTGCTCGTGGATCGAACGCGCGAGCGGGTGTCGTCGGAATCGATCGCGGACCGGATCAAGCGGATGCAGCTGGCGTTGGAGCGCGCGGCGGGATGAGCGGCGACGTGCGTGACGCGTGGCTCGGTGACGTTGCGCGTGGTGACGCGCCGGCGGAGGTCGCGGGCGAGCGGCTGGTGTTGATGCCGGAACGCGCCGCGTACTGGCCGCGGACGTGCACGCTGCTCGTCGCCGACCCGCACTTCGGGAAGGCGGCCGCGTTTCGCGCCGCGGGCGTGCCGGTACCGCGGGGGACGACAACGGGCTCTCTCGAGCGGCTCGACGCGGCGCTCACGCGAACAGGGGCAGAGCGGATCGTGTTCCTCGGCGACTTCCTCCACGCGCGCGAGGGGCGTGAGCCGGAGACGACGCGCGTGGTGGCGGAGTGGCGGCGCCGGCACGCCGGCGTGGACATGCTACTCGTTCGCGGGAACCACGACGCTCGCGCAGGCGATCCGGGGCCGGAGATCGACATCAGGTGCGTGGACGCGCCAGTTGTAGAAACGGGCTTCGTCTTCACGCACAAGCCCGTTGCCTCGGAGTTTGGCTACGTAATTTGCGGTCACCTGCACCCGAGTGTACGCCTAACGGGTCCGGGCCGGGAGCACACGCGTCTGCCATGCTTCTGGGTGCGGCCGCGGACCATGGTAATGCCGGCATTTGGCGAGTTCACCGGGCTGGGCGATGTGGACGTGGAGCCAGGCGATCGAGTCTGGGTCATCGCAGAGCAGACTGTTCTGCGGGTGTGAAGCCTACGAAGCGGCGCAGGGCCCGACCGGTCGGGCCTGCGCCATTTCAGGGTTGTGCGAGGTTCAAGCCGCTCGTGTTCCTCTTATCGGCTGTTCATTCTCAGCCACCGCGGCTAGGCGGCGCAGCCCCGACCCATCGATGTTGGCCACGTAGATGTCGCCGTCCATTTCGGATTCGCCCTCCGGGTACCAGGCGATGGTGAACGCCACACGCAATCCGTCGGGCGAGGGCGTGACGTCGCGCAGGAATGCGCCAGGAATCGTCACCGCGAGCGGCAGCGGCGTGATCGATCCGTCCACCAGCGAGAGCCGGCGGACGTCACCACCACCATTGAACGGACGCCGCTCGAACAGCACCTGAAACTCCTCTTCCGGCTCAGGATCGGGCTCCATCACGGTCACCGCGATCGTGAACGACTTCCCCTCCACCGTGGCCTCGACGTCCCCGTACCCGTGCGCGAGCGCGGTCACCAGTCCTGTCTCGGACACAGTCAGCACCGTCGGCGCGTGCGTGGACCACTGGATGAGGCGGCCTTCGAGCACGTTGTCGTTCGCATCGTACGCGACCGCGGCGAGCTGCCGACTCTCGCCGGCGTGCAACACGAGGCCCGTCGGCGAGATGGCAACGCGCGCCACGGGCACGCGCGCGACCGTCACCTGTGCCTGTCCCGTCTTCCCCTCACTCTGCGCCGAGATCGTCGCGACGCCCTCGCCGACCGCCGTGACGACGCCCGACGACGACACGGTCGCTACGGCGGCGCTGCTCGTGGTCCACTGGATCGACCGTCCCGTCAGGACCCTGCCACCCGCGTCCTTCAAGGTCGCGCGAAGCGCGACCGTCTGACCGACGCTCAGCCCGGCGGCGGTCGGCGACACCGAGACGCTCGCAACGGGAGGCGGCGGCAGCGTCACCGGGTCGTCCGAGTCGGAGCAGGCGATGAGGACGAGCAGCAGCACGGACATCATCGCACGCGCGGCTGCCCGCCGCTCGGCGAGCAGGCGACGCATTACCGATTTCACCAACCCAACCATCGAGCTACGGCGCCGCCGCGTAACCACGGGGGCGCCGATTTCCAGGTCGTCCAGGTCCGCCACCATGTGAACGACCGGCGGAAACTGAATCGTGCGTGACATTGTAAGAGTCCTCGTCGAATTGATTGGACCGTAGGGCGCGCGATTGGCTCGCGTTTCCCGGTCGCGGAGGAAGCTGCCGAACCCCGATTATCCATCGCTTAGGGCCGGGAATTCGGTGTCGGTCAGCAGGGCTTAAGCGCTCTGTTAAGCGGGACGCCCTACCATTGGGCTGTCACCAGAGCGATCCCTATGCGCCGTCAGATGGTCTGGCGACGTGGGTCGCCCGCAGATCCCGCAGTCATGACCACCGATACCTTCCCCTTGGTCGGCGCGCCCCCGGGCGCGGCCGTGAATCGCATAGAAACGGAAGCCATTCCCGCGGCCTTCCGCGCGTCGGTCTGCGCGGGCGGGACCACAACGAACTACCTTCGCGCGGGGAGCGGCGATGTCGTCCTGCTGCTCGGCGCGTCGTTCGTTACCCCGGAGCTCGATCCGCTGATAGGCCTGCTGGCATGCACACACCGGGTAGTCGTCCCGGAGTTGTCCTCGGCAGAAGCCCCCGACGGCAAATCCCGCGTGGCGTTCTCGAGTCGCCTTCGGAGCTTCCTCGATGGCCTTGGTTTTGACGAGGTCTCGATCGTAGCTCGGGATGACGTCGCGCTCGCAGCCCTCGCGTTTGCTCTCACGGACACGGATCGCGTGCGGCGACTCGTCCTCACCTTCACTGATGCGCCGGACCCGCTGGACACCGGCGAGCCGCTCGCGGAACGGCTCGAGGAAGCGCAGTGCGAGCTACTGGTACTTCGCGATACGCGTACGTCTCACCCGACCTCTGACCGTGGCCCCCAGCACGACGCCATCGTTCGGTTCCTGGCGGCCTAACGGCCCAATCGAGGGGAAGGACAGAGGGGAACGACCTGCCGGGATAGCGACATTTTGGGCAGTCGTCCCTCTCAGTGTCGTTGACACCCGTCGCGCGCGCCTCCAACGTTGGCGCCCGTGTCGCCACCGGCCATTCGCCCAGCCCCGCCCGTCGCCGCGCTCCCGCCAGCACTCACGAGCTTCGTGGGGCGCGAGCGCGAAGTCGCGGCCGTCGCCGACGTCCTCGCGTCCGCCCGTCTCGTTACCCTCACCGGCGCGGGCGGCAGCGGTAAGACGCGGCTCGCTACTGAAGTCGCGCGTTCCGTGGCCGGTCGGTTCCCGGCCGGCGTCGTCTGGATCGAGCTCGCGGCCATCACCGACCCCGCGCTCGTCGCCGGCCACATCGCGATGGCGCTCGGCGTCGAAGCCACGGGCAGACCCGCCGCCGAGGCGTTGCGCGATGCCCTGCGTGAGGCCGCGCGCCCCGGCGAGCTGCTCATTGTCCTCGACAACTGCGAGCACGTCATCGACGCCTGTGCGGCCATCGTGCAGGGAATACTCGCGGCATGCGAGCGCGTCCGGCTTCTCACCACGAGCCGCGAAGCACTCGGCGTCGCGGGAGAGCGTGCGTGGCTCGTGCCGGTCCTCACCCTCCCGGCGCACGACGACTCGCTCGGCGCGATCGCGGACTCCGAGGCCGTGCGTCTGTTCGTCGAGCGCGCGCAGGCCGCGAGCGCGACGTTCCGGTTGACCGATGCGAACGCGGCCGCGGTCGCTCGACTCTGCCGGCGTCTCGACGGGCTCCCGCTGGCCATCGAGCTCGCCGCGGCGCGGGTCCGCGCGCTCACCCCCGAGCAGATG
>DAINRQ010000021.1:73673-75733 GCA_036741775.1 Gemmatimonadaceae bacterium
CTCGTGGACAAGTCGCTCGTTGTCGTGCGCGACCAGGTGGACGAGGCGCGGTACCACCTCCTCGAGACGATCCGCCAGTATGCGGGCGAACAACTGGAGGCATCCGGAGACAGGGACGCGACGCGCGAGCGTCACGCACACTTCTACGCGTCGTTCATCCGGCAGGCCGAGCCGCACTTCATCACGCCTGGCCGTCCCCGCTGGGTCGAGCGCATCCAGCGCGAGCTGGATGACGTGCGACTCGTGTTAGGCTGGAGTCGCGCGCAAGCCCCCGCGCTGCACGTCGAGCTCGTCGGCCGGCTCGGCTGGTTCTGGTACTCGTCGGGGCTCTGGACCGAGGGGCGTCGCTGGCTGGAAGGTGCGCTCTCATTGCCGGAGGCCCAGTCGCCCGACGCGCGACGCGCGACGGCGTTGTTCGCCGCTGGGGTGATCTCATCGCTGCAAGGGCAGGGCGCCGTGGCGCGCGCGTGGCTCGACGAGACGGTCACGATCGCGCAGGCCATCGGCGATCGGCATCTCGAGGCGTACGCCAACAACTACCTCGGCGTCGCGCTCGGCCAGGAAGGGCACGCGGCCGCCGAAGCGCACGCGCGTGCGGCGCTACCCTGGTTCGAAGAGGTAGGTGACCTGTACGGCAAGCGGCTGGCGCTGATGGTGATCGCCACGATGCGGCTGAAGGAAGGCGACCTTGCGAACGCCCGTATGGCCGCCGAGGAAGCGGTCCGGGTCGCGTACGCGTACGGGCTTGGGCGCGAGCTCGGCATCGCGCTTCAGGTGTTAGGCACCGTGATGATGCATCAGCGCGAGCTCGACGCCGCGGCGCGGGCGCTGGGTGAGGCGCTGCGTGCGCTGCGTGACGATCCGCAGGCGTTCTGGCTCGCGCGGGCGCTCGAGCTGCTGGGCGTCATCGAGTGCGCGCGAAGTCGTCCGCTCGAGGCGGCGCGCCTCTTTGGCGCGGCGGAAGCGCGGCGCGAGCGCATGGGCGCGGTGATGTTCCGGCTCGATCGCGAGCGGCTGGCACCACATGTCGAAGCAGCGCGTGCCGCCCTTGGTGACGACGCGTTCGCTGAGGCGTGGCAGGCGGGACGCGATCTGCCGTTCGAGCAGGCCGTCGACGTCGCGATTGCCGATGCGGCCGGCGCGGTGAGCGTCGCTCCACCGCCCACGAACGGGGTGGCTCGCCGGGCGCCGAGCATGGTGAGTCCGTCGTCGAGCCCGGCGCCGAATGCGCACGCCGAGGCCACTGCGCCGCCGGTGCTCCGCGTGCACGCACTCGGGCCGCTCGAGATCGAGCGCGACGGCGTGGTCGTCCCGCACTCGGCGTGGAAATACGCGCGACCCCGCGAGCTCTTCCTGTTCTTGCTCGCACACCCCGAGGGACGGTCGCGCGAGCAGATCGGCCTTGCCTTCTGGCCCGACGCGTCCGCCGCGCAAGTCAAGAACAACTTCCACGTGATGCTGCACCACCTGCGCCGAGCGTTAGGCCGAGCGGACCTCGTCGTGTTCGAGAATGACCGGTACCACGTCAACTGGTCGCTCGGGGTCGAGCTCGACGTGGCGCGGTTCGAGCGTGAAGCAACGGCGGCGCGCCGAGCGTTACGCACACAGCCGACGTCGGCCGAAGCGGCGGAGCGATTGCGGGCGTCACTCGCGCTTTATCGCGGCGATTTCCTCGTCGGTGAGAGCGCCGGAGACTGGCACCTCGAGATCCGCGATCAGTTGCGTCGCGTGTGGGTCGAGAGCCTCCTCGCGTTAGGTACGTATTACTCGACGACCGAGGCATTCGAGGAGGCGGTCGAGGTGTACCGGACCGTCGTGCGCGCGGACGAGTTGAACGAGGAGGCACACCGCCAGCTCATGACGGCGCTTGCCCGGGCCGGCCATCGTGGCGAGGCACTCCGGCTCTACGATCGCTTCGCGGAGCAGCTCGAGAGCGACCTCGGCGCGCGGCCAGAGCGGAAGACGATGTTGCTCTACGACCAGCTCAAGCGGGCGGAGACCGTCTGAAGGGCGAAGGGCGAAGGGCGAAGGGCGAAGGGCGAAGGGCGAAGGGCGAAGGG
>DAINRQ010000022.1:0-47349 GCA_036741775.1 Gemmatimonadaceae bacterium
CCTTCGGCGCTCCGCTCGGAACGACGAGGTCAGGACGAGGCCTCCAGCACCCGTGTGCCGTCGACCGCACCGTTCATCTTTGCTTCGTTCATTCGCGGCAACGTCAGCGTGAAGACCGCGCCCGCGCCCAACTCGCTCGTGACGGTAATGTCGCCACCCATGGCGCGCGCCAGATCGCGGCTGATGGCGAGTCCGAGCCCCGTCCCCTGCCCCTCACGCGTGAAGTTCTGGTCCACCTGGACGAATGGCTGGAAGATCGCCTCGAGCTTCTCCGACGGAATCCCGAGGCCGGTGTCCACGACGCGCACCACCGCCGAACTGTCATCGCACGCGCACTCGAGCCGCACCTCGCCACCAGGCTCCGTGAACTTGATGGCGTTCGAGAGAAGGTTGAGGAGGATTTGCTGGACCTTCTCCACATCGACGCGCACCACGACCGACGGCGGGCACTCCTTGTACTGGTACGAGAGCCCGCGCGAGCGCACCTGCGGCGCCACGAGCGAGTACATCCCGTCGAGGATGTCGTGCAGTCGCGCGTTCACGATGTGGTAGCGGACGTGACCGGCTTCGATCTTCGCGAAGTTGAGGACGTTGTTGATCAGGCCGAGCAGGTGACGCTGATTGCGGCGAATGCGGTCGAGGTCCTCGCGCTGCGTGTCGTTGATCGGGCCGCGGATCCCCATCTCGAGGAGGTCCACGTAGCCACCAATGGCGTTGAGCGGCGTTCTGAGCTCGTGTGACATGGCGGCCAGGAACTGTGCCTTGACATCGTTCGCGTGTTCGGCGAGCGCGCGGGCTCGATCCGCGTCGGCGCGTGCCGAGCGCTCCCGCGCGAGCAACGCCTCACGCTCCGTCTCGATCTCCTTACGATCCGTGATGTCGATGCACGAACCGATGTAGCCGGTGAACACACCGGCGGCGTTGATCCGCGGCACGCCCGAATTCAGGATCCAGCGGTATTCGCCGTCATGTCTGCGCATCTGGAGCTCGATGCGGAATGGCTGGCGCGCATCGAACTTGGCGCGGAAATCCGCCATGACGGCGTCCACGCTGTCCGGATGCACGAGCGCCACCCAGCCGGCCGCGAGGTCGCTCTCGAGCGAGTGCCCGGTGAAATCGAGCCACGATCGATTGAACCACTCCGGGGCACCGGACACGTCGGCCATCCAGATCATCACCGGCGCCGTGTCGGCCATCGCCCGGAACCGCGCCTCGCTCTCTCGGAGCGCGAGCTCCGCTTCCCGCCCGCGCAAGAGCGCGCGAACGGTCGCGAGCAGCACCGGCGGCTCGACGGGATGCGTGAGGTAGCCGTCGGCCCCCGCATCGAGCCCGCGCGCACGCTCGTTAGGCGACGTGAAGCTGGCCGAAATGAGAAGGAGCGGGATGTCGGCGATCTTCGGGTCGGCCTTGAACTTGTAGGCGAGGTCGAACCCGCTCCCGTCGGGCAGCCGGACATCGAGCACGATGAGGTCGGGCCGTTCGGCCGCGAGGCGCACGGCCTGCTCCGCGGTCTCCCCTTCGACGACTTCGTACCCGGCTTCCTGCAGTATTCTCGACAGGACCCAGCGATTCGCGAGCGTGTCGTCGACGACCAGCACTCGGATCTTCGTACGATTAGGCATGCGACACCTCGGCCTGCGTGACCTCGGCCGCGGTCGGAGTGGGTGCGCCGGACGTGTCGTCGCCGGCGTAATTGATCGGCAACACGAGCGAGAACACTGACCCGCGACCGAGCTCGCTCTCCACGATCACATCCCCGCCGAGCAATCGTGCCAAGCGCCGTGACAAAGGAAGCCCCAGCCCGGTGCCTTTCACTCGACGCTGCATTGGATTGTCGATCTGCGCAAACTCCTCGAACAACCGGTGCATGTGTTCCGGCGCGATACCGATGCCGGTATCCGTCACCGAAAACACGATCGTGTCATCGCGGCCAGCAGATGCGCGCACGCGGACCACGCCGTGCTCGGTGAACTTGAGCGCGTTCGAGATGAAGTTCCGGAGGATCTGCGCCACCTTGGATTCGTCGGTATTCAACAGGGGAAGTAACGGCGGCGGCTCGAAGATGAGCGACACCGAATCGTCAGTCTCGATGGGCCGGAATACTCCCCGCAACGCCCCCCAGAGAGCCTCCACCGCGAACGTCTCGACACGGACCTCCGTCCGACCCGCCTCGATCTTCGCGAGGTCGAGCCAGTCGTTCACCAGCTCGGAGAGCGTGTCCGTTGACTGACGCATCATCTCGATCGCTCGGCGATGCCGTTCCGTCAGCGGCCCCTCGTACCCATCGAGCAGCAGCCGCGCGACGTTCCGTACCGCGTTCAGCGGCGTGCGAATTTCATGATTCAGGTCGGAGAGAAACCGCGTCTTGAGCTCGTTCACACGCTCGAGGTACAGCGCGCGCTCATCGAGCTCCGCATAGAGCGCGAGGACTCCGCGATTCGTCTCCGCGAGCTCCTGCGCAAGCCGGTCGCTCTCCGCCTGCTTCTCCCGCAGCTGCGCCACCGTGCGAAGCAGCTCCTGGCTCAGCTCGTGAAGCTCGAAAACGGGGTCGATCGGCGTCACCGTCGCCAGCGTGCCGACGATCGTGCCGACAGTCACAGGCGTCACGCGAATCGTCGACGGGAGCCGCTTCCCGAGCGTCACCTCGGTACCGGTTTCGCTCGATGTGGTGACATCGAACGTGTCGGTGAGCCGGCGCGCCCCGATAATGCCGATGCCGAGCCCGGTCGGCGACACATAACGGCCGTCGAGGACATCCTTGAGCCGCGCGATACCCGGTCCACGATCGATGACGCATGCGATGAGCATCCCGGGCGGACCCGCCTCGACGCGGAACTCCACGCGGCCGCCTCCAGCGTACTGGTGCGCGTTCCGCGCGATCTCGGACACCGCCGTCGCAAAGCGAGCCTGGTCCTGCGCCTCGAGCTTGAACTCGGCGGCAATTTGACGTGCGCGCTGGCGCGCGAACATCACGTCGTGTTCGCGAATCAGCTCGATGGTCATCAAGGCGTTGGTCGCCATCCCGCTCGGTACCTGCTACCGGGTCACGTCACGCGACGGACCACGACGACGAGTGCGTCATCGCGCCCGCGCGAAAAGTCGCGATAAATCACGCCGGCCACAACGCTCGCGCACCGCAACACGAGTCCCGAGTATCGATTCAGATCCCATCGGGCGCTCACGCCGTCGGAATGCATCACGAGCATCGCTCCGAGCGGCCAGTCGTAGGAGAACTCCTGAATCTTTCGCATCTCGTGACCGGCGATGCCGTTATGCGACACGAGACTCTTCGACTCGCCGGGCGCGACAATCGCTGCCGAGATGTTGCCGAGTCCGGCAAACCGCAAGGTTGGCTCATCGGCCGTGAACTCAGCCACGGCCACCGCCGCGCCTCGCGTCGAACGCAGGGCTCGATGAAGCTCGGCGACGATGTGCCCTGGTGGCTCCGCGGCGTGTTCGTACGCGACCTCTGCCGCTCGGCGTGACGCCTCAGCCGCCGATAAGCCGTGACCCAGCCCGTCCGCCATGGTCAGGACCCCCCGACCACGCTCGCCGTCAACGGCCAGACTCCAATCATCGCCGCAGTCCGATTCGCCACGCTTCGCGGCGCGGACGACGCCAACGTCGAACATGACCTTGTGCGGCCCGCCGCCGGGCCGGCTCCCGTCGACGCGCGCGGCGACGACTGTGCCGAGCTCGGGCATCGTGAACACGTCGAATGCGGTCGCGAGCCGCGACATCGCACCGAGCCCGGTCCCGGAGCTCCCCGCGGTGGAGTACCCATCGCGGAACGCCTGATCGAGGTCGCGAATGCCGGGACCCTTGTCCATCGCGACAACCTCGACGCTGCGCGCGTCAGGACCCGCCGACCGCAATGCGATCTCCCCGCGCGTTGCGTGCTTCGCGATGTTCGTCGCCGCTTCGGCCACGATGATGGCGAACTTCCCGGCCTCGACTTCGCTCAGCCCCGCATCCGACGCAACGGTGCTCGCCGCGCGTCGCGCCTCGCCGATCTGGCTCGGATCTTCGATGGGAATCGTGATCCCCGACTCGGAGACGAGCCGTGGCCCCACGCTCACTTCCACCGCGTAATCACGACTTTCGTTCCCTCGCCTACTCGTGAGTGTATGTCGAACTCATTCACCAGTCGTCTCGCTCCGCCGAGGCCAAGCCCCAGGCCGGTTCCGGTAGTGAAATGATCGGTGAGCGCCTTCTCGATATCCGGAATACCTGGTCCCCGATCCTCGAATGCAACCCGCAGTCCTCGGCGGATCCCGTCGGCGATCAGCTCGAGCCGAGCCGTACCCCCTCCACCGTAGTCGACCGTGTTGCGAGCGAGCTCGCTCGCGGCCGTGACCATCTTCGTCTGATCGACGAGAGAAAAACCCGCGGCGATCGCCCACGTGCGGACGGCCTGGCGAACGGATACCACGTCGGACCCGGAGCGAAGCTCCACCAACTCAGTCCGAAGAATTGTCATCCGGCTCGCTCGAGTCCCACGCGGTCTGCGTTGCCGCCTCCAGCATCGCCATCCCGCGGTCGACATTCAGAGCGGTGCGAACACCGGGAAGCGTCAGCCCGAGCTCGACCAGCGTGATGGCGACGGCCGGCTGCATTCCGACCAGGACCGTCTCCGCGTCGAGCACGCGCGACATGGACGCGATATTCGCGATCATCCGCCCGATGAACGAGTCGACGATGTCGAGCGCGGAGATGTCGATGAGAACACCACGTGCCCCCGTTTCGGCGATACGCGCTGTCAACTCTTCCTGGAGCTGCAGCGCGAGCCGATCGTGCATGTCCACCTGGATGGTGACGAGGAGGAGATTGCGCAGCTTGAGAATCGGGATGCGATCCACGAGACCGCCTCCGATCAAGTGCGAGGGCGCAGCTTGTCGCGCTGGCCTGTCATGTCCAGCGCTCGCCGGAAGGCATCCGCGAGGGTCGCCTTCGTCACGATATTCGCCAGGTCGACGCCGAGATGAACGATCGTCTGCGCGATCTGCGGCCGGATGCCGCTGATGATGCAGTCGGCGCCCATGAGACGGGCCGCCGTGACCGTCTTGATGAGGTGCTGAGCGGTGAGCGTGTCCACGGTCGGAACGCCGGTAATATCGATGATCGCCACCTCCGCGCCGGTCTCCACGATCCGCTCCAGCAGCGACTCCATCACTACTTGGGTACGTGCGCTGTCGAGCGTTCCGATCATGGGCAGGGCGAGAATGCCGTCCCAGAGCTTCACGACCGGCGTCGAGAGCTCGAGAAGCTCCTGCTGCTGTCGCGCGATGACTTCCTCGCGGCTCTTCTGATAGACCTCGGTGGTGTAGAGCCCCAGCCTGTCGAGGAGATCGGTCGCCGCCCAGGTGGTGGCAGCGAGCCTCTCGGCATCACCAGCGAGCTCGCGCCGAATGCGGGAGAAGAGCGGCCGCTTGAGCGAGAACACGAACATCGCGGTTTCCGATGGGGAAAACCCCTGGACGCCGCGCGAACGCGAGATGTCGCTGAGAATTTCACGTACGCGACTGTACGCCGGGGCCTGCACGTCGGTCACGTTGCCGGACTGGGTGGCTTGCTGTAACAGGCTGAGAAATTCGCTCGATTGACTTCGGAGCTCCGACTCACGGATTCTGATCCCCGATCGGAACGCGGTCTGCTGCTCGCGCAGCCATTCCTCGAGGATGTCGGCCTCGGAGGCCTTGAGAATCTGGGGAATGACGGCGTCGCTGGCTGGACTCACTGAACGTTCCTCGGCTCGGGGCACTTGCGGTGTCCGACGCGGCGCGGAGCCGCCGACCTGCTTGTAGTTGGGTTGCGTCCGCCGGTCGGACCGGCCGTGCAACTTACAAGTGTTTACACACCACTCGCCAGTGATGGGGTTCAAACCATCCGGGGAAGGTGCGCCGATGTCACCTTTTTCCTGACGCTGGAACCTTTTCAGGGGCGGTCGCACTCATAAGGTTGTCGAAGGTCGACATTCCCGAGATCAGTACGAGGTCCCATGTCCCGATTGGCCGTACGCGCTCTGGTCGCCGTTGCCGTTGCCGCACCGTTCATCGTCTTCGCGCGGCGATCTCCGTCCGTCGCGGTTGCCGGCATTCCCGCGCCGCAGGAAGCGAGCGCCGCTCCCACCGAGCCTGGGCTCCAGACCGTGGTATTCGCCGGCGGCTGCTTCTGGGGTGTCGAGGCCGTGTATGAACACATCAAGGGCGTGACCGACGCCGTGTCGGGGTACGCCGGCGGGACCCGAGAGACGGCGGCGTACGACGCGGTGAGCTCCGGTGCGACGGGACACGCCGAGGTCGTTCGCGTGACGTTCGACCCCGCGGAGGTCTCGTTCGAGCAGCTGCTGCAGGTGTTCTTTTCGGTCGTTCATGATCCCACGCAGCTCGACCGGCAAGGGCCGGACGTCGGCCCCCAGTACCGGTCGGCGATCTTCTTCGCGAACGAGGAACAGGCGCGGGTCGCGCGCGCGTACATCGATCAGCTCACTCGGCAGAAGGTCTTCAAGCGCCCGATCGTGACGCAGCTGACGAAGCTCGACGCGTTCTACCCGGCGGAGGAATACCATCAGGACTTCGCGGAGCGGAACCCGACGCACCCATACATCGTCTTTCACGACACGCCGAAGGTCGAGCGGCTCAAGCACGAGTTCTCCGCGTTGTACCGTTAGGCGTCGCCGGCCCGAATCCGACCATTCGCGATTCCCTGTCCGCCGCGGTAGCGCGCATCGCCGAGCGCGACGCGGAGATCAACGCGTTCATCACCGTCACCGCGGACGCGGCACCGAGTGCCGCGCGCGCGTTCGCAGGCGGTGAGGCCCGCGGAGCTCTCGCGGGGGTCCCTGTGGCGGTCAAGGACCTCTTCGACACCGCCGGCGTGCGGACGACCGCCGGCTCGAAGTTCTTCGCCGATCGCGTGCCGAGCGAAGACGCGTTCGTCGTGGCGCGCCTCCGTCAGGCCGGCGCGACGATCGTCGGCAAGACGAACATGCACGAGTGGGCGCTCGGCGTCACGAACGATAACCCGCATTACGGGGTGTGTCGCAACCCGTGGGCGCCGGACCGCATCGCCGGCGGGTCGTCGGGCGGATCGGCGGCCGCCCTCGCCGCGGGGATGTGCGACATGGCGTTAGGCAGCGACACCGGCGGGTCCGTCCGCATCCCCGCTGCGCTGTGTGGCGTCGTGGGGCTCAAGCCGACGTACGGGCGCGTGAGTCTGCGCGGCGTGGTGCCACTCAGCTGGAGCCTCGACCATACGGGACCGATGGCCCGGAGCGTCCGCGATGTCGCGACGCTGCTCGGCGTCATCGCCGGTTACGACGCGGCCGACCCGAGCTCGGCGCCAGTCGCGACGGACGACTATGTGTCCGAGCTGGACGCGGGGATCGCGGGGTGGCGTGTCGGCGTCATCGCGCCCGAGTGCCTCGGCGACGTACATCCCGAGGTCACGGACGCGGTGCGAGCGGCGGTCGATGCGCTTGCATCGCTCGGGGGGCGAGTCGAGCGGTTCGATGCGCCCGAGTTGGCGGAGGCGGCGCGTCTCAACGGCCTCATGACGACGGCCGATGCGGCGACCTTCCACCGCGAACGGATGGAGCAGGCCCCGGGCGACTTCGGCGCCGACGTCTTCACGCGACTCCGCCGAGGGGCCTCCTACCGGGCGACGGATTACGCGCACGCGCGCCGCGAGCAGACCCGGGACCGCCGCCGCCTCGAGTCGTGGTTCGTCGAGCATGGGGGCGCGTTCGACGTCGTCGTGTTGCCGACGACGCCGATCCCGGCCCCTCAGATACGCGAACTCGACGCGGTCGCGACGGCGGGCGTGCTGACGCGACTCACCGCGCCGTTCAACTTCACGGGGCTGCCGGCGCTTTCCGTTCCGTGCGGCGTGACGGGCGACGGATTGCCGGTGGGAGTTCAGTTCGTGGGAGCACCGTGGGCGGAACGGCGAGTGCTACGCGTCGGTTACGCGTACGAGCAGGCAACCGGTGGTGGGGCAGGCTTCGCGGCTCGTTAGGTCGACCGACAGGCCACACCGTTCGGTGAGGCAGTCGTCAGTTATCAGTTTCGAGTCAGCAGTCATCAGTCGTGAGTCATCCAGTGATGAGTTGCGAGTACGCTACTCGGAACTCACGACTGGATGACTGGGAACTGATGACTCCGGCCGTCACTGATGACTGACGACTGCGGTAGCCGATTCGAGTAGCGTCCGGGACACCCGCGCCCTACTTGGACAGCTGGATCATGTCGTAGTACGTCTGTACTCGGCCGTCCTGTACTGCCTTCAATAGCTCGGTCATCGAGGACAGCAACTGCACGGAGCGCGAGTTCGGGCTGCCCGGCCGGAAGCCGTTGCCGTTCGAGAGCGACCGAATGAACGTGCTCGTCGAATCGAGTGGCAGCGTGGCGACGTTCGCGTAGAAGCGGTTCCAGTCGTCGGCCTGCTGGAAGAGGTACTGCTCCACGTTCGACGTGTAGAACGTCGTTACCGTCGCCCCACGCTCCTTCAGGTAGCGGCCCACCGTGCGGAGCGTCTTGTCGCCGGAGAAGTTCCCGACGAGTGGAACGATGACGTTCCGCGACTCCATGTCCTTCAGCACGCGGAAGTTTGCTTCGCTTGCGAGGTAGCTGCGGTTCGCTCCCTGCCCGTCGCTCTCCAGCATCAGCTGGGCGTACGACGGCCAGCGCCCGAAGCCGCGGCCGCCGCCGTTCGGAAAGGCGTAGGTGATGTCGGGGCCCGCGGTCACGAACGCGCGGTACACGTACTCCAGTGATTGAACGTCGTTCGGCGACAGGGCGAATCCCTTGCGTTCGGTCAACCAGTCCGTCATCGCGGCCAGGTTCTTCCTGAAGCGGACGCTGTCGGCGGGCACCAGGCTATACGCCAGGAACAGCTTCTCCACCGAGCTCTCGGCGTCGAGTCCATCCGGACGCGGGCGCGCGAAGAGCGCCGCCATGAAGTCGGCACGGTCGGCGGACGTCTCGATCAGCGCCTTGTACATGAGGTGCTGGATCAGGTTCTGCCGCCGGATGTCGACGATGAACGCGATCTTCGGCTGGAGGGCCACGAGGTACGTGAAGTTCTGATCCGGCGCCACACCCATGTAGACGCCGCCCGGCTTGATGGTGCGCTGCAGTTCCGGGATCACGTACTGAAACGACGTCTCGTTGGACACGAAGTTGTCGGACCGGAAGTAGCCGCCCGGCTCCGAAAACTCCGTGATCATGCGCCAGAACGTGGTGTCGGCCAGTCGCTCCGGGATCTCGGACGCGCGCGCCGTGCTGCCGTTCGACGACGATACGGCGTTACCGGGAGTGCGGGCGCAGCTCGAGAGAACGAGCGCGGCAGCGAGCGTGCCTGCAATGGCGACGCGGCGACGTGGCGTGAGGAGCACCGTTGCACCTGTCTGTGTTCGTTCCTCTGCATTCTGTGGGGTTGCGCGTTCTTCCGCCAGCGGGGCGTCCTCCCTAGCTTCGCGCGACGCCGTTACCGTCCTGTCCCGGACGAGGACGCCTCCGCCGCCGGTCACAGCTCGAGGATCTTCCCGTGCACCCTTCCCCGCCGGTTTCAGCCGCCCCGACCGGAGGTTCGTTAGGCAGGTACCGCTGGGCCGCCCCGGGCGACATCAACGCGTTCTTCGGGCTGATTCTCGACAACGTCGTCAACCTCGCGATCCTCGCCGGGATCCTCGTCGGCGCGTTCGGGTTCCCGGCGGACATCGTCTACACGCGGATGTTTCCGGGCACGGCGCTCGGCGTCATGATCGGCGACCTGGCGTACACGTGGCTGGCGTTCCGGCTCGCCAAGCGAACGGGACGGTCCGACGTGACCGCCATGCCACTTGGCCTCGACTCGCCATCCACGATCGGGATCGCGTTCGCGGTGCTCGGCCCGGCGTTCGTTGCGGCAAAGGCCCGGATGCCGGAGGCAGAAGCGGCAATCGTCGCCTGGCAGGTGGGCATGGCGACGATGGTGGTCATCGGCGTCTTCAAGCTCGCGATGACGTTCGTGGGCGATCAGATCCGGCGATGGGTGCCCCAGGCAGGCCTCCTCGGATCGATCGGCGGCGTCGGCATCGCGCTGCTCGGAGCGCTGCAGCTCGGCGAAGTGTTCAGCGAGCCGATCGCCGGCCTCGTGTCACTTGGCCTCATTCTGTACGCGCTGGTCGCGCGGATCCGGCTGCCGTTCCGCGCGCCGGAGGTGCTCGTGAGCGTCGCGGTCGGCGCGCTGGTCTACTACGGGCTGGCGCTTGCAGGGCTGTCGGTGCACCCCGTCGCGCTTCCCGCGCTCGAGTTCCCGCTCGCGTTCCCGACGCCAACGCTTGGCTTCCTCGAGGGGTTGCCGATCGTGTTTCGCGAGTACATCCCACTGGCGCTCCCGTTCGCGATTCTCACGGTCATCGGCGGAATCGACGTGACCGAGAGCGCGCGTGTTGCCGGCGACGAGTACAAGACGCGCGACATCCTGCTCGTCGAAGCGATCGCGACACTCGTGGCAGGAGTGTTCGGCGGTGTGAGCCAGACGACGCCCTACATCGGGCACCCGGCGTACAAGGCGATGGGCGGTCGTGCCGCGTACACACTCGCCACGGGACTCGTCGTGGGACTCGGTGGGATCTTCGGGTACGTGGCCTTCGTCGCGGACGCGTTGCCGAGGGCGGTGCTCGCACCGATTCTCGTGTTCATTGGACTCGAGATCACCAGCCAGAGTTACCTCGCTCCGCCACGGCGCCACGCAGCAGCGGTGACGCTCGCGGTGCTGCCGTCGATTGCGCAGCTCGTCGTGATTTTCCTCTCGCAGGTGCACGGTGGTGCGCTGATGACGGCGGCGCTCGATCCGAGCGCCACGGCGCAGGCCACCGGTATCGCGAACCTCGCGTTCATTCGCACGTGCGGGGTGATGATCATGCTCGCGAACGGGTTCATCCTCACGGCGCTCCTGTGGGGGTCGGCCGTCGCGTTCCTGATCGACCGGCAGATCGGCCGCGCGACGTTCGTGCTCGTGACGTGCGGAGTGTTGTCGCTGTTCGGCTTCATTCACTCGGTGCTGCCGTCGGGAGGCGTGTACTTCCCGTGGAGCGTGGCGACGACGTTGCCGTACCACTGGGCGGCTGGCTACGTGCTCCTGGCTGGCGTGCTGCTCGTCATGTCGCGCACGCGGGCGTACCGGGAGACGGCACAGTTCGAGGTCGTACACTGAAAGAGCAACGGCGCGCGTGGAGGACAGCCAGTGAATGGGTGTGGGCGTCGGGCCAGCTCGCTCGCGCTTGGAAGGCCCTCTTTCGGGGTCCTGAATCCAAGTCGTGAGTAGCCAGTACTGAGTCAGTCAGTCATCCAGTACACGACTGGTCTACTGGCTGCTCATGACTGGTTACTCACTACTGGATTCCTCTTCCGATAGAGGGCCTCCCACGCGGAACAAACCCCGCCCGACACCCACACTCATTCACTGGCTCTGCGTCCCGTCCGTGAGTTGACAGCCGCTCGAGATCCGCCTAACCATTCCATTGCCGGACGGCGCAACGCTGCCCGAGTAACCCCCCAATCCGTGACGCGCTACCTACCGACTTCGCCGCGCGCCTTTCGCGCTTCGACTGACTGCGTGCTCGCAGCCAGCCGTGGCCGAGCGCGCGCGAGTTGTGGCGTCGCCACGTGCGTCCCGCTCCCGACCGCCGTCTCCGCGGATCGAATGCGCGTGACCTGACGCGCCCGGCTCGACTCGCGTGAACCTGGTGCAACGGCCCGGGCTCCCGTGAGCTCGGGCCGTTCGTGCGTCCTGGCCCTCCGCCACGCGTGCGCGCCGACTACCTGGCGCGTCCGCTCACGCCGCGCACCGCGCGTCCAGCACGCGCATCTCGGGAGCACGCCCATGACCGCCTTCTACATCACGACCGCCATCGAATACGCGAACGGCGAGCCTCACCTCGGACACGCGTTCGAGAAGATCGGCGCCGACGCCATCGCCCGATATCGCCGCCTGCATGGCGAGCGCTCGCAGCTGCTCGTCGGCACCGACGATCACGGTCTCAAGGTCGCCCGCGCCGCCGTGGCCACCGGCTGGACGCCGGCGGACCAGGCCGATCACATCAGCGAGGCCTTCCGCCGCACGTGGGACGCGTTAGGCATCGGGTATGCGACGTTCGTTCGAACCACCACGCCTCATCATGCGGCTGGGGTTCACGCGCTGATCAGCAGGATCCGCGAGCGTCATCCCGACGCGTTCTACGAACGAGCCTACGAAGGGTGGTACTGCGTCGGGTGCGAGTCGTTTCGGACGACGCACGACCTCGTGGGTGGCCGGTGCCCGGTGCACCCGACGCTCGAGATCGAGCGCGTCGCCGAATCGAACTGGTTCTTCCGGCTCAGTGCCTTCCAGGGTTTCCTCGCGTCCTTCCTGGCCGCGCACCCGGAGTTCGTCCAACCCGAGAGTCGCCGCAACGAGATCGTGGCGTTCGTGGAGCGCGGCCTCGACGACGTCTCGATCACACGGGCGTCGCTGGATTGGGGAATTCCGTTCCCGCTCCCCGATGCTCGCGGACGCCATCAAGTGATCTATGTCTGGTTCGACGCCCTGCCGAGCTATCTCACGGCGACGGGATTCCCCGCTGCCGCGTCGAGTGCGATCGCGTGGCCCGCGCAGGTGCATGTCATCGGCAAGGACATCACGCGGTTTCACTGTATACTGTGGCCCGCTGTGCTTCACGCCGCTGGGTTACCGCTGCCGGAGCGTGTGTGGGTGCACGGGTTCGTGACGGTGGATGGCACGCGTCTCAGCAAGACGGCGGGCGTCTGGGTCGAGCTGACCGACGCCATCGAGCGGTATGGACCCGACGCGCTTCGCTATTTCCTCCTGCGCGAGATCCCCTTCGACGCTGATGGCGATTTCAGTTGGGCGCGTTTCGACGCGCGGTACTCGGCGGACCTCGTGAACACGCTCGGCAATCTCGTGAGCCGCGTAATCGCGCTGATCGTCCGACATTGCGAGGGCGCTCGCGTGCCCGAGCGACGGAGTGCCGAGCTCGGCCCCGAGCTGGAGGCACGCGCGGCGCGGAACCTGGAGCGGTACATCGCGGGATTCGACGCGTTCCGACCGCACGAGGCCGTGGCGGCGATCTGGGACACGCTCGCTGCCGCGAACGAGTACATCACACGCACGGCACCGTGGGCCCTCGCCCATGACGGCAGTCGTCGTGGGGAGTTGGGGGGCGTCCTCTGGACATTGGCGCGACTGCTCGCACGTCAGGCGATCCTCCTGGCACCGATCATTCCCGGGAAGGCGGAGGGGATCTGGTCGGCGTTAGGTGGGCCGGCCTCGGTACACGATCGGCGGCTGAGCGATGTCGATCGTCTGGACGCTGGCGGCTGGAGAGTCGCATTTCGAGGGCACTTGTTCCCGCGCCGGCCTTCATGTTGATCGAGTGGTGTGCTGCCACGTGACCATCTCGACGAGGACGGTTTCGAAAGACAATGAACCGCAGAGGACGCAGAGCACGCAGAGGAATGCTCGCCTAACGGGCATTCCTCTGCGTGCTCTGCGTCCTCTGCGGTTCGCTTTCGCTTTTTCTGTACTCGGCAACGGGCCGTGTTTACATCGATGGAGCGCGGCCCGCCCGGCCTACCGCCGCCCCGAATAGTCGCGCCGGTAACTCACATCGAACCGGTAGTCGCCGTAGCCCGAACGGGGGTCGTACACGCGAATCACCGCCGTGTAGTTGTTCCGGGCGCTCGGCTGCTGCACGACCGACACCGTACCACGTCCCGCCCGGTCGGTGACGACCACGTGCACGTCGTCGCGCGGCAGGCCGCCTCGCACGAGGTTCGCGCGAACGTTGCGGACCGCCTTCCCGCTGAGCGTCCGGTAGTCCACGCGATTGCCCTGGATGCGGATCTCGAGCGCGTCGTCGACATCACCGCTCCAGTGCAGCACGTCGCTGCCGTAGCGATCGTTGTCGCGGCCGCGGCCATCGCGATCATCCCACCGGTCATCGTCGCGTCCTCCTCGGCCATAACGATCGTCGTCATCACGACGCGGACGCGGTGGATAATTGTCGCGGCCATCCCACCCGCCGTTGCCCGAGTTCTCGGGCGCCCAGTACGCCGAGATGCGGTATACGTCCGTGCCGCTACTCCGGTCGCGGATGCGAACGATGGTCGTGTAGTTGTTGCGCGCGGAGGGCTGCTGGACGACATCGACGTCGCCGCGCCCGTCCTCCACGCGCACGAACACTCGGCCATCACGCTGCGGCAACGCCGTCGCGACGTTCAGGCGCGAGCGCTGCATATCGTAGCGGCCGACCGATTGCGCACGGGCGTCACGCCCACGCATGGAGATGCGAACCTCGCGATCGACGCGGCCGCTCCAGTCGAAGAGCGCACGTCCCTGCGCGAGTGCAGGGGATGCCGAGACCGCGACGGCGGCCATCGACGCGGGAAGGATGAGAAAACCACGGAACGAACGACGGACACGCATTGCTGCTCCTTGTAGGCGACATACGTCGCGGCCACGGTCTCTGAATCGCGCCGGCTCTGTCGCGCGGCGTTCCCTAACGATTCGACCGCACGGCACCTAAGGGCACCGGACGTGCCCGCGACGAGTCGAGAGTCGCTGGTCGTCAGTCGTGAGCTTCCGGCGAGTCGCATCTCGCGACGGGAGCACAACTTCCGTGACTCTGCGTGATCCATCGTCAGCGGCAATGCGTCACGCTGACCGGTCGTGCGCGTCCAGGCGGCTGGACAAAGCCGCGTCCACCGGCTGGGACATCTGTCATTCCGAGCGGTGCGCCGAAGGTGCGGAGTCGAGGAATCGCAGGTGTGCTGGTAGAGGGGTGCCTCTTTCGGGACGACGGCGATTCCTCGACGGCGCGCGTGCTGCGCCCGCGCTACGCTCGGAATGACAGCGTGACTATTCCTCTCTCAACGCCGTGACCGGCGACACGCTCGCGGCGCGACGCGCGGGCATCCGGGCCGCGACGGCCGTTACCCCACGAACGTGATCGACACCACGACAAGCGTCGTCGGATCGAGCCGAACCACGCCGAAGAGTTGTGGACCGCGTCCACTCGATGGCTTCATCGCGCCACCGAACAAGACGCGGAGAACGCGGCAACGGCGGACGCGGAAAGGGCCGCGGAGAACTGCGGGGAACACCTCGCGCGCCTCCGGTCCGGTGCGGCGGCCCGGCCGCCCGTTCCCCTTCAATTCCGGCTCGTGGCGCGCCGCGGCGTCAGTGTGGGGCTTTCATCCGGCCGTTTTCCGCGTCATCCGCCCCATCGCAGTTTCGACCGGCTCTGGCGCGCCGGACCGTCCGCGCGGGTTCACCCGGCAGCGGCCAGCTCCAGCCGATATCGCCCAGCGGTGGTTGCTGTCTCGATTGCATTTCAATACTCAGTTGGATCAATCCGCTCGCAGCGCCTCGAGTGGGCCGACTCGCGCTGCCCGACGTGCCGGCGCAAAGCCCGCAACCACGGCGCTCACCACAAGGACCACGAGCGCGAGCACGATCGACGCGGGGTCCATGGGCTCGACGCCGAACAACTGGCTCCGAAGGAAGCGAGTCGCCAGGAGCGCGAGCGGCAGCCCGACGGCGGCACCCCCGAGGACCAGCAGCATTGCCTCACTCAGCATCATCCGCGCGATGACACGCGGTTCGGCGCCAAGCGCCATGCGAAGACCGAACTCGCTCGTCCGGCGCAACGTGGCGTACATCATGACGCCATACAGGCCTAACGCGGCGAGCGCCAGCGCCAGCCCGCCGAAGACGCTCGCCACCTGCGCGACGAGACGGTCCCCGCTGATGGATTCGCGCATGAGCGCTGACAGCGCGTTGTTGTCGAGCACGAGCAGCCCACCGTCGACGCTGGCCAACGCGCGACGGACGGGGGTCACGAGCTGCGCAGGGTCACCGTCAGTGCGAAGCTCGAGCGTGAACTGCGCCGGCAGTGGGGTCGCCTGAAAAATCGGGAGGTAGATCCGGCGCACGGGCGCCTGCCGGAGCTCGTGATCCGTCACGTCCGCCACCACGCCAACGATGCGGTACTGATTCCCGTCCATGTCGATCCGCCGGCCGATCGCATCACCACTGGGAAAGTAGAACGACGCCATCGTCTGGTTGATCACGGCGACTCGCGGCGATCGCTCATCATCGTTTGCCGTGATATCCCGTCCCTGGAGCATTCGCGCGCCGATTGCCGTGAAGTACTCCGGCCCGATCCGGTCGGAGTATGCACTCGAGTCATCGGCGGCGCGTGCCGTAAAGCCCTCCACCTGGAGCCTGGACATCGATTCGGTCCCGCTGAAGATCCCGTTTTCCGAGAGCGTGGCCGCCACCACCCCGGGCACAGCACGCACCCGCTCGAGCAGCGTTCGCGCGAAGACCGTGAGACGGTCACCACTCTGACCGGTGGGCGCCACGTCCACCGTGACGATGAGGAGTCGATCGCGAGCCAGCCCCGCGTCGACGTTCAGGAGCGCGTGAGTACTGCGCACGAGCATGCTCGTCCCGATCAGCAGGGTGAGCGACAACGCGACCTGACCAACGACGAGCAGTTTCCCAATGCCGAGGCGACCCGGCGCGCCGAGGAGCCCGCCGGTGAGTCCGCGGGCGCTGGACCGGAGGGTGCTCGCCAGCTCGACCCGGGTAGCGCGCACGGCAGGGACGAGCCCGAACAGCATGACGGTGAGCAGAGTGACGCCGGCCGTGAACGCGAGCACACGTCCGTCGAGCTTGATGTCGAGCGGCACCGGCGATGGTCCGCCACCGAAGAGCATGAGCAGCGTCCGGCTTCCCCACACCGCGAACACGAGTCCGATCGCCCCGCCGAGGGCCGCGAGAACCAGGCTTTCGGAAAGCAGCTGGCGAACGAGGCGAGTACGCCCGGCGCCGAGCGCCATGCGAACGCCGAGCTCTCGGCCGCGCGACGCACCGCGAGCCAAGAGCAGGTTCGCCACGTTCGCACACACGACGAGGAGCACGAGCGCGACCGCTACCATGAGCGTCCCGAGGGATTCGGCGTACACGCGAAGGGAGGAGAGCCCGCGTTCGCCCGACTCGACCGGCACTGGCTCCTTTGCCGCCTCGGCAGCCTGGCGCGCATCCGGGACGGTTTCGAGGAGCGCGCGCCGCACGAGCATCTGGAATCCCGCCTTCGCCTGCTCCAGCGTGACGCCCGGTCTGCGCCGGCCAATAAGCAGAAGCCAGGAGGCGTCGGTGTCGGTCAGCCAGTCGCGACTGTGCATGATCGCCGGCTGCATGGTGATCGGCATCCAAATGTCGCTCATGCGACCGACGACTTCACCGTGGAATCCGGGGGGCGCGACGCCGATGATCGTGAATGACGTGCGGTTGATGTCCAGCACTCGGCCGATCACGCCGCGGTCGCCGGCGAATCGCCGCTGCCAGTAGGCGTGACTGATGACCGCGACCGGCGACGCGTTCGTTGCACGGTCATCGTCCGGGGTGATGGTTCGGCCGATCCACGCCGGGACGCCGAGGACGCTGAAATAATTGCCGCTCACGAGGCGGCCGCGCGGGTGCTCGGGTTCGCGAGCGCTGGCTGCGGTGGACGTGCCGCTGTCTCGAGGGATGAGGTCGAGGCGGCCGGTGCGTCCCGTGGCCGCTAGCCCGGTGACGAGGCTCGAGTCCCGTCGCATCACCTGGTACTGCAGGAACGTGTAGGCATCGGTGCGGGGGGACCCGTCGGACGCGCCATTCACGAACCGTGTGTTGCCGACGGCCACGAGCTCGCTGGCGTTGGGCACCGGCAGTGGACGCAGCACCAGTGCGTCGATGAGCGTGAAGATCGCCCCGTTCGCGCCGATCCCGATGGCCAGCGAGAGCACGATGACGAGGGTGAATCCGAGGTTCCCGCCTAACGCCCGCAGTGCATAACCGACGTCCTGGCGCAGCTCGGCGAGGTAGTTGGCGCGCTTCACGGCTCGCTCCTTCTGGTAGTCGATGTCGAGCATCTGGCTGCGGACGACGTTCCAATCGCCGAACTGTCGGAGGGCCTGCGCGCGTGCGGCCGCGGGGTCCATCCCGCGCTCGATGAGGCGGCGCGTGCGCATGTCGAGGTGAAACGCGAGCTCGGTATCCACGTCTCGCTCCACGCGGTGTTCGCCAAGCTCGATGCGGGGGACGCGCCGTTTCCCCGGCGGGGGCGAACCGATGTCGTCAGACATGGGGGTACGCCTCGCGAGCTAGGTGGTAGCGGGGTTCGTCGCGCGAAGCGCTCGCCCGGCGAGCTCGACGAAGCGGTGCCACGACGTCGTCCCGGCCTGGAGCCGAGCGCGGCCAGCGCGCGCGAGACTGTAGTACTTGGCCTGGCGATTGTTCTCGGACACACCCCATTCGGCGGAGATGAGCCCGCGGCGCTCGAGGCGATGAAGCGCGGGGTAGAGCGTGCCTTCGCCGATGAGAAAGGCGTCGTCGGTGGCTTGCTCGATCCATTCGACGATGGCGTAACCATGTCGTGGTCCCCAGCTCACTGCCTTGAGGATGAGCAGGTCGAGCGTACCGCGCATGAGGCTGACGTCGAGATCGTCCATTGCGGCCGGTGAGAGTAATACCGAGACGATAGCCTCACTCCCATCGCGACGCAAGGGGAAGCCGGCGTGCCGACTCCGCGCCCCGCCAGCCTTCGACGATCAGCTAACTACCGCGTCGCATCCCGAGTCGTTTCGCGACCAAACGGTCGATCACCCTCGCAGGCAGCGCGAGCGGGATCGTCCAGTTCAGCAGGTGACGAGGCACGACAGCGTAGCACACGCGCGGCCGTCTCGCGGAGAGAGCCTTCCATACCACCTCGCCCACCGCGTCCGGTGGGAGGCCGCCGCGGCCGCTCCGCAACGCCATCGTGAGGAAGCGCGACGCCAGTGGGGCATACTCGGTGTCTGCATAACGCAACGCGTCCGTCGCTTCCGCCTTGTCCCAGATCGGCGTGGCGACCGAGCCGGGATTGACGATGATCACGTCGATGCCGAACAGCATGAGCTCGCGACGCAAGCTGTGCGACATCCCCTCGAGCGCGCGCTTCGACGCCGCGTAGGCGCCGAGGAACGGTGCACTGATACGGCCGGCGACGGAGCTGATGTTGACGATGCGGCCTGGTTGGCCTGTACGCGTTCGATCGGTGCCGAGCAGCGGGGCGAACGCCTGCACCGCGGCGATCGCACCGAGGACGTTGATCTCGAGATGGCGTCGGATCTCGTCGAGCGGCTGGTGGATGAGCGGGCCGCCGACGGCGATGCCGGCGTTGTTCACGAGCCCCCACAGCCTGGCGTCGGCGAGCCGGTCAGCGACGATCGGGACCGCGGCGTGAACCGCGGCTTCGTCGGTCACGTCGAAGACGAGCGGCGTGAATGCCTCACCGAGCTCGACGCGCAAGCGGCTGGCATCGGCGGCACGCCTAACGCTTCCGAACACGTGGACGCCGCGAGCGATCAGTACCCGCGCCGTCGCGAAGCCAATACCGGTGGACGCGCCGGTCACGACGACCGCTCGCTGGGGGGGGCTCACGATGCGTCGCTACCGGCGCCGGAGAACGCGCCCCGGCCGGGCTCCCGACGTTGCGCCATTGGAATAGACGTTCACTCCGTTCACCCACACGCGCTCGATCCCGACGGACGTGACATGTGGTTCCCGCGGCGTCGCGCGGTCGATCACCGTCGCCGGATCGAACAGCACGAGGTCCGCGAAGATGCCCGGTGCGATCCTGCCTCGGTCACGAATTCCGACATGCTCCGCCGCGAGCGACGTCATGCGCCGCACCGCTTCCTCCAGCGACATCACCTTCCGCTCGCGTACGTAAAGCCCAAGAAACCGGGGAAACGCCCCGAACCCGCGCGGATGCGGACCGTTCAACGCCCCATCGGTGCTCAGATTGGTATGCGGCCACTTCATGATCCGCTCGACATCCGCCTCGACCATGCTCGTCCCGATCACGCTCTGTGTCGACCGCCCCGTCGCTTTCCGCATCGCCTCCGACTCGCGAATGAGGTCGATCAGCGTCGTGACCGAATCCGTCCCGCGCAGCACCGCGATCTCGGCGATCGTCTTGCCCGCATACGAGGGGTTCGGATCGTAGCGTCCGAGCAGCAGCCCGCCCGGCGTGGACGTCTCGGTGAGCGCGAACTCCGCCGCCTGACGATTCTCGAAGTCGCGCTTCGGGAACAACACGGTCAGCGTCGAGTGCCAGTAGAGGTAGGGGTAGATGTCGGCCGTGATGTCCACGCCCTGCCCGCGCGCCGCGTCGAGCAGTGCCATGAGGCTATCCGCTCGTCCCCAGAGCGAGCGCATCGCGAGCTTCGCGTGCGAGATCTGCACTGGGAGCTTCGCCTCACGCCCGATCGCGATGATCTCGTCGATCGCCTGCCAGAACGCGTAGTCCTCGCTCCGGATGTGGCTGATGTACCGTCCGCCAAACGACGCCGAGATCTTCGCGAGCGCGATGACCTCGGCGCGCTCGGAGTAGATGCCGGGGTCGTACTCGAGTCCCGTCGAGAGACCCAGGGCTCCCGCGCGCATCTCGCCGGCGAGGATCGCGCTCATGCGAGCGACTTCGGTCCCATTGGCGGCGCGTTTGAAGTCCTCGCCCATCACGGAATCGCGGATGGAGCCGTGGCCGGCATACATGCCGACGTTCACCGCGGCGGGAGATTTCTCGAGCGCCGTTAAGAACGAAGCGAGCGGGAGCGGTGAGCCTCCGTCCTGGCCGCCTATAATGGTAGTGATTCCCTGAGACACGACCGCAAGCGCGTCGGGGCGGTCGTCGAGTCCACCATCCGCGTGCGAGTGCGTGTCGATGAACCCCGGGGCGAGCGCCAGGCCGTGAGCGTCGATGACCGTCTCGCCAGGGCGAGGGGTGAGATCGCCGACGGCGGCAATGCGATCACCTTCGACCCGTACTGCGGCGCGTCGGGGCGGTGCTCCCGTACCGTCGATGACGACGGCGTTGGTGACGAGGACGCCGCCTTCTGCGGGCGTAGGTGTAGCCGATGGCGCACACGCGGCGACGAAAGCACCAAGTCCGAAAGAAACCGCGAGACGAATACGTGACATGATTCGATGAGGTGGCTGACGCCAATCGCGCCGATGCGTCTTGGCCTGTTCGAGAAGATTCCTCATCACTCGCTCGGCGGGTAGCCCCACTTCGCGGGCACCGGGATCGGAAGGGCAGACTGCGCTCGAAATGGCACGGAACGCGGAATGGCAACCGGGCTTGCCACTGGGTGCCCCCTACGCGAGAGTTGAGTGGCTCACCCGGTTCCACTCAGTCCCGAGCGACCATCCATGAACGTCTTTTCCGTCATCATTCTCGCCACGCTGCAGGCTCAAACGCCTGGGCAGGCCCAGCAGGCAACGCTCCCCCCTTCGCCCATCGCGAGACTGGTCGTCACACCGGCCAAGCCGACCATGATCGCCCGTGACACGCTCCAGCTGAGTGCGCAGGCGCTCGACGCGAGCGGGCGCCCGGTCGAGAACGTACGGTACCGGTACGTTCAGTCCGGCGGCGCACGGTTCGAGGGACGGGTCGATAGCACGGGGCTGGTGCGCTCCGGCTCGACGGGCACCATTCCGGTTACGGTCGTCGCGCTCGTCCCCGGCACTCGGCCCGTGACGCAGGTCGTCGAGGTGAAGATGCTGCCGGGCCCCGCTGCGAGCATCGCCATCGATGCCGCGCCGCAGAAGGTCGTCGTCGGCCAGCAGATGCTGCTCACCGGCACCGCGTACTCCGCCGCCGGCGACCAGCGGTCCGACAAGCTCGCGTGGCGCAGCTCCGCACCTAACGTGGCGCGCGTCACGAACGACGGGCGCCTCACCGCCGTCGCGCCGGGCCGAGCAACGATCACCGCAAGCGCCGGGCAGGCGTCGGCGCCACTCACGGTCAACGTCGTCGCGAACACCATTGCGTCGATGGACATCACGCCGGGCACCGTTGCCGCTCGGACCGGCGATGTCCTGCGCTTCACGATCACGCCCAAGGATGCGCAGGGTCGGACGATCGAGGGCCTGACGCCGACATGGACGTTCTCGCCCGGTCAGGGACTCATCGAGCCGGACGGTGCGTTCGTGGGATACGAGGCTCGGGCCTACACCGTGATGGCGACCATCGGCAACCGTGTCGCGCAGGCAACGGTGACGCTCGCGCACCGCGACGCGCGCCGGCCAGCGACGGTCCTCGGCCGGCTGCCGCGCACGCGCTTCCGCACCGAGGAAGTCTGGATCCATCCGAACGGCCGGTACGCCTACCTCGGCTCCGGCGGCGGCGGCGACGTCATGTACACCATCGACGTCAGCAACCCCGAGAACCCCGTCGTCACCGACTCGATCGTCGCGAACACGCGGCGCGTGAACGACGTGATGACGACGCCGGACGGGAAGTTCCTCGTTTTCACGCGTGAGGGCGCGAGCGACCGGAAGAACGGCATCGTGATCTGCTCGCTCGAGGACCCTGCGCACCCGAAGCCGATCGCCGAGTTCACCGAAGGGGTCACGGCCGGCGTCCACTCGGCGTTCATCTACAAGCAGGACAAGTTCGGCACGCACATCTACCTCACGAACGACGGCACTGGTGCGCTGCACGTCATCGACATCAATGATCCGTACAAGCCAAAGGAAGTCGCGCAGTGGAAGACCGATCGTCCCGACGCGGGACGCTCGCTCCACGACATCGATCTTCGGGATGGGCTGCTCTACGCGAGCTACTGGAACGACGGGCTCGTGGTACTGGACGTGGGCAACGGGATGAAGGGCGGCTCGCCGTCGAATCCCCAGCTCGTGTCGCAGTTCAAGTACGATCTGAACGACCTGTATCGGCAGGTCGAGCTCACTGGCGGCCCGGGGTTCATTCGCGGCACGCACACGGCGTGGCGTCACAAGAACTACGTCTTCATCGCCGACGAGGTCTTCCCTGCCACGGGGGTGAAGGGAGCGAAGGATGCGGCCGAAGGACGCGCGTACGGCCGCCTGCAGGTGGTGGACGTCTCGAACATCGAGAAGCCGCGCGTGGTCGCATTCTACGAGCCGGAGTACGGCGGCGTGCATAACGTGTGGGTCGCCGGCGACACGCTCTACATGGGGGCCTATAACGCAGGCTTCCGCGCGTTCGACATCTCCGGCGAGCTGAGAGGCGACCTGCGTGCGCAGGAGCGCGAGATGGTGCACGTCCACACGGGCGACATGGACGGGCACATCAAGAACGCGCCGGATACATGGGGTGTGGTGGTGAAGGACGGCCTCGCGTACGTGAACGACAACAACAACGGGCTCTGGATCATTCGCATTGAGCCGAAGAAGCCTGATGTGGTTCCGTAGCGTGGTCATTCCGAGCGAAGCCGCGAAGCGGCGGAGTCGAGGAATCGCACTCGGCCCGAAAGAGAGGCTCTCTACCGGGATGGCAGCGATTCCTCGACTCCGCGCCTTCGGCGCTTCGCTCGGAATGACAACTGTCCTCGCGACCGCCGTGCACGCCCAGGCCCCCGACCGCGACTACACCGTCCTCGTCGCGTCCGAGGCCGTGGACGTCATCACGCGCGTGACGTTCGGCCCCGGGGCCGGACCAACACTCGCCAGGGTCGAGGGAACGACGAAGGTCGGGATCAACCCCATGGACCCCGACGGCCCGCACGGCGTCGCGCTCTCGCCCGACGGGCGCCACTACTACGTGACGACCGCGCACGGGGTCCCGTTCGGCTACCTCTGGAAGATCGACACGAAAACGAACGAGACGTTAGGCAACGTCGAGCTCGGCAACTTCCCCGCGACCGCGCAGGTCACGCCCGACGGCGGGTTCGTCTACGTCGTGAACTTCAACCTGCACGGCGAGATGGTGCCGTCGAGCGTCAGCGTCGTGAGCACCGACCCATTCATCGAGGTCGCGCGCATCCAGACGTGCACGATGCCGCACGGCTCCCGCATCAACAGCGCGGGCACCAAGCACTACTCGGCGTGCATGATGGATGACATGGTGGTCGAGATCGACACGAGAGAGCTCGCGGTCTCGCGCCACTTCATGCTGAAGAAAGGCAGCGAGCATGGCGAGACAGGTGCCCCACACAGCCATACGATGCCCGCCGGTGGCGACCACGCTGGTCACGGCATGGCAGCGCCAAAGCCGGGCGATGTCGGATGCTCGCCGACGTGGGCGCAGCCGTCGCCCGACGGACGGAGCATCTTCGTCGCGTGCAACAAGTCGAACGACATCGTGGAGATCGACGCGACCGCGTGGACCATGAAGCGGCGCATCCCGGCGGGTGATGGCGTCTACAACCTCGCCACGACGCATGACGGGAAGTTGCTCATCGCCACGAACAAGCGCGGCAAGTCGGTGTCGATCATCGATGTCACGTCCGGCAAGGAGCTCGGCCGCGTCGCCACGCGTCGCCCCGTGGTGCACGGCGCGGTCGTGTCGGCGGACGATCGTTACGCATTCATCTCGGTCGAGGGAATCGGCTCCGAGCCGGGGACGGTCGAGATGATCGACCTCCGCACGCGACAGCGCGTGGCGAGCGCCGACGTGGGGCAGATGGCGGGGGGGATCGACGTTCTGCGCAACTAGGCTCCGAGCGTCATGGCGAAACTGACCGTCAATGGGATGGCCGAGTCTCTCCACGCTTCGAGCATCGCGACCTGTCCGGAACGGCAAGAGACAGGATGGACAGGATGAACAGGATGACGAAGATGACTCGGGCGGCAGCAGCGTTGGCCTCTCGAGCGGCCTGAAAGAGAAGAGGGAACGGCCGCCCGGGACGCCATCGCCCCCGAGAGGCGTTCCCCTGTCATTTCAGGCCGCTGGCTCGAGCGACGCTGCCGCCGCGTAGGCCATCTTGGTAATCCTGTTCATCCTGTCCATCCTGTCTCACGCAGTCCAGTTGACCCGTCCTGTCCGATGAGACTCGACCCGCCACGAAGAGCCGGTTCAAAGGTCCACCAGCGCTCGACCCGCGCGCCGCGGCTCGGAGCCTGGGAAGTGCGCTCGAACGATGATATTCGACTCTGACCCCAATTAGGCGGCGCATGTCCACCCTTCTGACCGACCTCCGCTACGCCGTTCGCGTTCTGCTCAAGAAACCCGCGTTCACCGCCATTGCGGTCCTGACCCTCGCCCTCGGAATCGGACTGAACACCGCCGTGTTCTCCGCAATCGAGGCGATGATCCTCCGGCCGCTCCCGGGCGTCCGTGACGCCGACCGGCTCGTCCAGCTCTACCGCACCTATCCAGGGGGATTCGACTACGGCTCGAACTCCGTCCCCCACTACCTCGATATCCGCGAGCGCGCCACCGACGTCTTCTCGGGTGTGACCGCGTGGGACTACGCGCCGATCAGCCTCTCGTCAGGCGGCGAGACGCAGCGCGTCATGGGGCAGATCGTCTCGGCGAACTTCTTCTCGGTGCTCGGCGTCAGCGCCGAGCGCGGGCGAGTATTCGTAAGCGAGGAGGACAGGAGCCCGGGCGCACACCCGGTCACGGTACTGAGTCACGCCGCATGGCAGGGATTGTTCGGCGGCGATCCTCAGATCGTTGGGCAAACGGTGACGCTGAACGGACTCCGCTACACGATCATTGGTGTGACGCCCGCCGATTTCACGGGGCCGCTTCCGCTCGCGCCCCCAACGTTGTGGGTTCCGCTCATGCAGATTGGTCAGATCGTTCCGGGCGGCGCCGAGCGACTGACCGAGCGCGGGTCGAACTCGATGCGGTTGCTCGCGCGACTCGGTGATGGCGTAACGGTAGACCAGGCGCGCGACCGAATGAAAGCCGTCGTCACGGCAATGCGCGAGCAGCACCCCCAACATTACGAGGATTCCGGTATCCTGCTCGTTCCGCAGAGCGACGCCGGGATCCATCCGCAGTTCCGCGCCGCACAGGTCGGGATGTCGTCGGTCGTGATGGCCGTGGTCGTCATGCTGCTGCTGATCGCGTGCGTGAACGTCGCGAATCTGTTCCTCGCCCGTGCCGGCGACCGTGCTCGCGAAATGGCGGTGCGGTTGAGCCTTGGCGCGCAACGGGGGCAACTCGTCAGGCAACTGCTCACCGAGAGCCTCGTGTTTGCGGCGGTCGCCGGCGCCGCCGGGCTGCTCCTCGCCTGGTGGGCAGTCGACCTGGCGAACGGCATTCGCCTGCCGATCGATTTCCCGTTCGACCCGGGCCTTCGCCTGAGCGTTCCGGTGCTGCTCTTCACGCTCGGGCTGTCTCTCGTGACTGGCATGCTGTTCGGCCTCGCGCCCGCGCTGCAGGCGACCAAGCCGGCGCTGGTGCCCGCGCTCAAGGGTGCGGCGCCGTCGGGGGGCCCGCGCTCGCGAACGAGTCGCGCGCTCGTCGTCGCACAGATGGCGCTCTCGATCATCCTGCTGGTTTGCGCAGGGCTGTTTCTGCGCAACATTCGCGCGGCGATGACGATCGACAAAGGGTTCACGAGCGACAACCTGTTGCTCGCCGCCGTGGATCCCGGACTTCAAGGGTACAGCCGTGCGCGAACGGAGGAGTTCTACCGCCGGCTCGGCGAGCGACTCCGTGCGGCGCCGGGTGTGAGGGCGGTGGCCTTCGGTGAGATGGTGCCACTCAGTCTCTCGGATCAGCAGCGTGGCGTGTCGATCCCCGGATACACGCCATCGGCGAACGAGAACATGAGCATCGACTACAACATCGTCGGCCCGGATTACTTCGACGCGATGGGCATCCCGCTGCTCAGCGGCCGTGGGATCACGGCGCAGGATGACAGCGTCGCGCCCGGCGCCGTCGTGGTGAATCGACAGTTCGCCCGCCGGTTCTTTCGCGAGGCGAATCCCGTTGGTCGGACGGTGCACGCCGACGGGCGTGACTTCACGGTCGTCGGCCTCGTGCCTAACGGTAAGTACCGCACGCTGGGTGAGGAGCCGCGCGCGTACCTCTACTTCCCGCAAGCCCAGCTGTGGGAACCGTCGATGGTCGTTCACCTCCGGACGTCCGGTGACCCGGCGGCGCTGGCGCCGGTCGTTCGCGCGGAGGTGGCGGCGCTCGACCCGGACCTTCCGGTGTCGAACCTCCGGACCATGAACAACCACCTCGGCATCTCACTCCTGCCCGCGCGACTCGCCGGTTCAGTGCTCGGCATCTTCGGGGCGCTGGGGCTTCTGCTCGCCGCCGTGGGCATGTACGGGGTGATGTCGTACTCGGTGTCGCAGCGCCGCCGTGAGATCGGGATCCGCGTGGCGATCGGCGCCGCACGGTCGCAGGTCCTGTCTCTCGTCATGGGCCAGGGGCTCAAGCTCGCGGCGCTCGGCACGGTGATCGGCCTCGCGGGCGCGCTCGGAGGGTGGCGTCTCGTGCGCGGGATGCTCTACGGCGCGACCGGTATCGACGTCGCGACGTTCGTAGGGGTCCCGGCTATCCTGATCGTCGTCGCCGCGCTCGCCACCTGGCTGCCGGCGCGTCGAGCGGCAGCCGTGGACCCGATGGTTTCGTTGAGGCAGGACTGAGGGAGCGGGAACCGAGAGCCTCCCGCGCGGGTCTCGGTTCCCGGTTCCCCGTTCCCGGGTTTGAGGTGTAGTAGTACGTATGCAGAGACGTCTCATTCAGGCCGCTCTCGGCCTCACGGTTTTCGTTGCCGGCAGCGCAGCGGCGCAAAGCAAGCCATCTGTCCAGGCGCTTACCCCAAAAGCGCGCGCGCAGATCGACACGGTGCGCCGGGCAGTGGCGCAATTCGCCGATCCCCGTAGCGCCGAGGACGCTGGCTACCAGCCGGTGTTCGGCATGGTCCCGCTACAGGGCGTCCACTACGTCCGCCCGGATCTCATTCGCGACGGAGCGTTCGACCTCGATCAGCCGTCGGTCCTCATGTATGCGCCGGTCAAGGGGGAACCGAAGCTCGTGGGTGTCGCGTACGCGTTCGAGCATCCGCGATCGCAGCCGCTGCCCGAGGGCTTCGACGGCCCGCACGATGACTGGCACGCGCACGATGAGCTCTCGCCGAATCCGGACGACCATATCGTGATGGTTCATCTCTGGCTCACGGATTCGCCTGGCGGGCCGTTCGCCCGGTACAACACGTGGCTGCCGTACATGGCTGCCTCGCTCGGACGCCCGAGCGCGTCTGAGCTCCTCGCGCAGAACGCGCGGGGTGAGCGCGCCCGTCGCTTCGCCTTCGCCCTCGCCATCGCGACCCATCCGCCTCAGCTGTTCGATCTGCTCGAGAGTCGCGGCGGGCCCGAGCTGACGCGCACGGCGTACCCGCATCGTCGTGCGCTCAGCATGGCGGTTGACAGTCTCGCTGACGCCGAGCGGCGCGGCGACACGGCAGCGTACAATCGGCTCGTGACGAGCTCGATTGCGCACTCGGATGCCCTGATGGCTGCGTACCGAGGTAGCGTGCGCTCACCGCGCGCGCGGGAATTCATCGACAAGACGCTGGATGAGCTGATGGGGCTCGGCCATGAAGGGCATCACTCGATGCCTGGCACGACGCCGCGCACGCCGAGCCCAACGCATCATCGCCACAATCCTGGCAGCTGATCCGGACGCGGGCCTAACGCCCGCCCAACGAGCCGAAAGGAAGGAGGGGAACGGCCGCCGGGACGCCACCGTCCGCTGCAGACCGTTCCTCATCTCTCGGGTCATTGCGATCGGGCTTCTCCCTCGCGCGGAGCGATCCGCCCCCATCCGTTCCATCCGCCCCATCCGTATACCCCTTCGGGATGGCAGCCGTTCACCGGACCCGTGCGCGAGGCCGTGTGGTCGGCCCGTGTGCTCCGCTGATAGCCGATAGCTGATAAATGATAGCTGCTAAGGCGTTAGGCCTCAGAATCTGGTTCAGAACCCTAACGCATCCCTTTGTCCCATCGCGCCATCGGGCGGACGCGGAGGGCGCGGCAGCCGCGGACGCGGAGAGAGCCGCAGAAGACACCTCACGCGCTTCCAGTCCGGCGCGCCCCGGCCGGTCGGAAGTGCGATGACGCGGATGGGGCGGATGGGGCGGAAACGGCGGATGATTGTAGGGAGTCGGGAATCGAGGAACGGCCCCCGGGACGGTGACGTCCCAGCGGCTGTTCCCCTTTCTTCGTTCAGCTCGTTGCGCGGGCTGGGCGTCGATGCGGGGCCGTCATCCGGCCGTTTCCGCCTCATCCGTGCAATCGTCGTTCCGACCGGGCCGCCACGCTGGGCCAGACGCGCCGAGCTGGTCTCAGCTGATAGCGCTGATAGCTGATAGCTGATAGCCGGTTACTGCGACCACGGCGGGACCACGCCGTTCGACCGCGCGTAGGCGATCGACTGTCCGAGGTGCTCATTCATGTGCGCGACGAGCTGGAAGAGCACGGCCCACTGCGGGACGTTCCGGCCATAGAGGGTCGTCGGCTTCGCCAGCTGCTCGTCGGTCATCGCGGTGACCGAGCTCTTGACGTGCGCGCCCGAGCGCTCGAGCATGGCGACCAACGCCGCTTTGTTCGTCATCGCCTCGAGCGAGTCGAGTCCGATCCCTGGCGGCGAGGCGATGCCCATCGCGTCCGCAGGGTAGTAGAAGTTGTAGCGGGCGACGTGGCCGTAGACGCGCGCGACGGTCATCACGCCGGGGCCAGGGCTCCACGTGTACTTGTCCGCCGGCATCGCCTTGGCGAGCGCAATGAACTTCGACATCGAGCTCTCGAACTGACCGAGAAACTCGCCGCGGAATCCTGGCGGCGTCGACTGGGCATCGAGCGAGGTGGTGCAGAGCGTGAACGCTGCCGTCGTCGCGAAAAGCGCGCGAAGATGAGACATGGATGGGATCCGGAGCAGGGTGTGGGGTGGCACGAACGCTCGATCTAATAACGGCGCCGGCGTGCACCTTGGCAACGTGCCGGCACGGACGGAACGGTCGTCACCCGTCCCGTTGTCGCCGCCTTGACCGGTCCGGGACCCATTCCAGCAGGTCGCCCGGCTGGACGTTGAGCGCCGCGCACAACCGATCGAGCGTGTCGGCCGTGAACCGACCGAACTGGATGTCGGGGTCGGCAAGACGGTACGCCGTCGGAACGGTCAGTCCCGTCGCTTGCGACAGGCGGTACGGCGTCCAGCCTTTCTGCTTCAGGACCGACGCGAGGCGAAAGCGAATCACGACAGTGCCGGGACGAGGGTAGTGTGCCGGATGGTCCCCATAGTTACTCCTGAGCTAATTACTTTTGACAATAGTAATGCGACGTGCTAGTATCCGCATGTACGCGGTTCCCGTCGCATCGGATGTGGCCCGTTTGTGCGCCGCCGAGAAAGACCGCCGTGCGTCTCGCTTGCCTGTGGGTCCCAGCTCATGACTACCCGTAGCCAGACGCTCGAAGACGCACTCACCGCGATCGAAAAACGACACCTGACGGGTGTCTCGCGCATCGTGGTCAGCCGCGAGTGGTGGGACGGTCTCTCTTCGGGCGAGCGCAGCGCCTATCGCAACCGTTGCAACGGCCACGGCATCGAGTTGAGCGCCGACGATCGTATCTCGCGCCACTTCGTCGAGGTGATTACCAAGGACGAGCCGCCGCTGTCGAGCGAGCGACGCGTCTAGCTTCGCCGTCGCCGCGAGCATCCCGTTTGCGCTCGACGTCCCTCACACCCGAGGTTCACGGTATGGACGCGTTGCTGTCGCGCTGGCTGCCGGGAACGCTCCAACCGGCTGGAGCCATATGACCGTGATTCAGAGCGCGGAACCTAACGTCGGACCGACCCGCGCACGCACCGGCCGCCAGACATGGCAGGCCGTCGTTGCGCGGTATGAACGCATGGACGGGCGCCGTGCCGTGATGCAGCTGGTGACGACGATCGTGCCGCTGGGCGCGATGTTCTTCGTCATGTACCAGTCACTTGCGCTCCCGTACTGGGTGACCCTGCTGCTCGCCGTACCGACGGCCGGCTTGCTCATCCGGACCTTCATCATCATGCACGATTGCGCGCATCGGTCATTTCTCGCGTCGCCGCGCGCGAATGACTGGGTCGGCATGGTGACCGGCGTGATCACGTTGACCCCATTCGGGCGCTGGCGGCGGGAGCATGCCAAGCATCACGCGTCGTCCGGCGACCTCGACCGCCGCGGACACGGTGACATCCCAACGCTCACGATCCGGGAGTACCAGGCTCGCACGCGCTGGGGGCAGCTCCGGTATCGGCTGTTTCGTCACCCGCTCGTGCTCATCGGGCTCGGTCCGCTTCACATGATCGTGCTCCAGCGGCTTCATCCACGGGACACCGCGGTCAACGATCGCCAGAGTCTGAGCGTGTGGTCCACGAATCTCGCCATCGTCGCGTTGTTCGCCGCGTTCAGCGCGTGGATCGGCCCTCGCGCGGTGCTGCTCATCTATCTCCCCGCGATCTATCTCGCGGCCGTGGGCGGTGTCTGGTTGTTCTACGTGCAGCATCAGTTCGAGGACGCGTACTGGAAGAACCACGCGGACTGGGACTACGCGACGGCGGCGATCCGCGGAAGCTCGTACTTCAAGCTACCGCCGCCACTCGAGTGGGTGACGGGAAGCATCGGGCTGCATCACGTCCACCACCTCGGCCCCAGGATCCCGAACTATCACCTGAAGCGGTGCCACGACGAAAACCCGATGTTCCACGAGGTCACATCCCTGACGCTCCGTGAGAGCGCGCGAACACTTCGGCTCGCGCTCTGGGATGAGGATGCCAACCGGTTGATAGCGTTCTCGGACCTGCAGCAGGCGTCAGCCCCTCCTCGCATGGACAGCCCCGCCGACCCGACGTAAGATCTGGTTCGCCCGTGAGTTGACCAAAGCCGCGGGTCGCTCGTCTCCCGAGCACGCCGGGACAGGCCTGCCAACGGACGACCTCGGGGTCAATGCGCTTGAGATCGCTTTCGCTCGAGCAGAAGCTGCCGCTCCTGATGACAGGCGTCCTTGTCATCGTGGTCGGAGCGACGCTCGTGCTCACCTACCGCACGCTGACCGCGTCAGCGCACGAGGCAGCCGAGACGCGCCTCTCCCGGGCCGCCCAACAACTCGCAACCTCCATCGAAGCGGGCGTCAATCAGCGGGCAGCACTCCAGCGACGGGTGGCGAGCGATTCGGCCATCCAGCGCGCGCTACGCAGTGCGCGAACCACCAGCGGCGCAGAGCCGATGAATCCCGGGTTGTCTGTCAGCACCGACGAGACAGCCGCCCTGGCGGCGGCGCGCACCGCACTCGAGCGCCTCACGACGGGGGACGACTCGACCCTCCGCGTACAGCTGTGGTCCGAGGACGGACGCGCGCTCGTCCGGCTCGGTCGCGAATCGACGGCTGGCGCTTTTCCAGCCGAAGTCCCCGAAGTGCCGCCGTGGCCGAGCGCCGACAGCTCGGCCGTGGTGCGGGCCGACTCCGTTCGGGTTGGCGAGTTCTACTCGTCCGGCGGACGCGTGTACTTCGGGATCTCGGTTCCGGTGACCGATGGATCGCGCCGCGTCGGGTACATCGGAGAGCAGCACCTGGTGGTCGCCACCGCCAACACCGAGCGCGGGCTTAGAGCGCTCATTGGTGAGGAGGTGACCGCGCGCTACCGAAATCGTGATGGCGCGCTCTGGTCGACCGTAGCCGGCGTGCCTGTGGACGGCGTGGAACGCCCCGAGGAGGGAGACACGGCGCCCAACGATTCGGTCTTCGCCGGCTTTCGACGCGAAGTCGGGGATGTCGTGGTCGCCGAGGCCGCCATTGGGGGCACCCCCTGGGTGATCGTGCTGGAACTGCCCACGACGGCGATCCTCGCTCGTCCGCGATCGACAATGATGCGCCTCGGCCTTCTGAGCCTCCTGCTCGTGGCCGCGAGCGCCGTCGCATCGTGGCTCATCAGCAAGCGGATCACGAAACCGCTGGCGACGCTCTCCGCGGCGTCCACTGCATTGGCGCGTGGCGACGTCTCGCTCCCGGTCGACGATGCCGGCGCAGACGAGGTTGCCCATCTCGCGAAAGCGTTCAACGCGATGCGGGCGGAGATCGTCGCGGCGCACAACGAGCTCGAGGCGCAAGTCGAGGAGGCGCAATCCGTCACGGAGGAGCTCGAGCAGGCGAACGAACAGCTCGTCGAGGCGAAGGAGGCAGCCGAGCTGGCGAATCGTGCGAAGAGTGACTTCCTCGCGGTGATGAGCCACGAGCTGCGCACGCCGCTCAACGCCATTGGCGGGTACGTGCAGCTCCTCGAGCTCGGCGTCCATGGACCGGTCAACGACCAACAGCGGGAGGCGCTCTCCCGTGTCGCGCGCAGTCAGCACCGTCTTCTCACGTTGATCAACGACGTGCTGAACTTCGCGAAGCTCGACGCGGGACGCCTCGACTTCAATCGCACGGCATTCTCGGTCAACGAGGCGTTAGGTGCGCTCGAGCCCCTCATCGCGCCGCAAGTGCGCGCGAAGCGGCTGACGTACACTCAGGGCCCGTGCGGTCCAGCGCTCACGGTGTTCGCTGACTACGATCGGTTCCAGCAGGTCATGCTCAACCTGCTCTCGAACGCGATCAAGTTCACTCCGGCTGCCGGATCGATCTCGGTCGAATGCGAGGCCGAGGATGAGGCGGTGGTGGTCCGGGTCCGCGATACCGGCGTTGGAATATCGCCGGAACGCGCGCGCACGATCTTCGAGCCGTTCGTGCAGGCGGATCGCACGCTGAACCAGCCCCACGACGGGGTCGGCCTGGGGCTGTCGATCGCCCGGGATCTCGCGCGCGGAATGGACGGCGAGCTGACGGTCGAGAGCGAGCCGAAGGCTGGCTCCGTCTTCATTCTCCGGCTTCCGCGGGCGAGCGTGACGGCCGATCGAGCGGTCGGTCCCCGCGATCCGGCTGCTGCTCGGCTCGCGGTGCCTCAGTCGGACTGAAACACGCTGCGCGGACTACGGCAAGCTGTGCTCGGCGACGTACGAGAGCGCTTGCCGTACGCAGATCGCAACGAAGCTGCTTGTCGCGCGGCCCGACTGGGCGGCGTGAATCAGGTGTCCTGCAGAACGAACGTGACTTTCAGAAGCACGCGGTACTCCGTGATCTTTCCGTTGTCGATCACGACCTGCTGGCTTTTCACCCACGCGCCGGAGAGGTTGCGGAGCGTTTTGTTCGCTCGGGTGATCCCGGTTTGAATCGCGTCGTCGAAGCTCTTCGTCGAGGACGCCTGAATTTCGGTGATCTTCGCGACGCTCATGCGATTCTCCGGAGGTAGATCACGGAAGATTGGCGACGCCGGGCCTCCTTGTCGAGCGTGCCGTTGCACCCTCACACAACGTGGCGGTGGCTGTGTGCCTGAGCTCGCCACGCGTGATCACCCCACACCTCGAACGCCTCGTCTCACGGTTCGTGGCCCATCCGCCGAAGCAGCCGGCCCCATCGCGGGTCGACGTGTAGCGGCGCGAACGCGCGCTCGATCTTGACGGCGTCCATGAAGGACGAGCGCTCGGCATAGCCTCTCTCGAGCCAGGCGAACGCTTCGTCCATGTTCCCCAGGCCGGTGTAGGCCATCGCGATGTGGAATGGCAGGCCGAACTGGGGACGTGATGGGTCGAGCAGCGTCCCTATCACTCGATCGGCTTCGTCACGCTGTCCGCTGACGGCGTAGGCGTACGCAAGCTGCGCCGAATCCCGCGGGCCACTCAGTTCCGCGGCCCGGCGGAGGGCAGCGATCGCTTCCTCGCGCATTCCCTTCTGCAAATACGCGTGCCCGAGTTGCTGGTAGGCGAGGTCGAGCAGGGGATTGAGTTCCAACGCCTCGGTGAGCACGCGGATGGCCGCGTCGGGCTTCCCGGCGCTCACGTAGACCCGACCGAGCACGTTAGGCACAAAGGCGGCGAGCGGGTCGCGGGTACGCGCCGTGTCGAGGTGGGCGATCGCCTCGTCGAAACGGGCCTGGCCCTGGAGGTGGATCGCGAACACGACGCGCCCGTACGTTAGGTTCGGGTCCAGCGCGATCGCTCTGCGAATCTCGCGTTCGGCCGCAACGCGGTCGAAATCGTAGACGAACAAGACGTGGCCCAGCGCGAGGTGCGCCTCGGCCAGCGTGCTGTCGATCGCGAGCGCGCGCCGAGCCGCCGCCTTCGCGCGAGCGAACGCGACGTGGGGACGGTCGTAGCCGAAGATCGCCATCCGGGCGTGCGCATCGGACAGGCCGGCGTGGGCGTGCGCGAACATGGAGTCGCGCGCGATCGCTTGTTCAAAAAATCGTGCGGCCTGGAGGCCACCCTCCCGGTCGCTGCGGGTATTCATCACGTAGCGGCCCTTCGAATACAACTCGTACGCGACCGGGTCGGCAGTCTGACGCCTGACCAGCACGGTGTCCGTGCCATCAATCAGCGTCACTCGTAGCGCGGCGACGATCGCTTGCGCGACCTGTTCCTGCACCGCGAACACGTCCTCGAGATTGCGCTCGTACGTCTCCGTCCAGAGCACGGAGTTGTCGGCCGCGCTCACGAGTTGGGCGCTCACTCTGAGTCGCTCACCATACCGGCGAACGCTGCCGTCGAGCACCGTGGCGACCCCGAGCGTGTCGGCGACGGCCCGCACGTCGAGTCCCTTGCCCTTGAGCGCGAACACCGACGTGCGACCGACGACCTTCAGCCCGCTGACTTTCCCGAGCACGCCGATCAACTCCTCGGTGAGGCCATCGCTGAAGTGCTCGTCCGCTCTGTCGCCGCTCACGTTTTCGAACGGCAGCACCGCCACCGACGGTCGCGCGGGCGTCGGCGCTGGGACGGCGAGTTGGGCGCGGCCGCCGACCTGCTCGCCGGCCGTGGCGCGCCGATGCCAGGCCGCGTACCCGGCCACGCTCGTGAGAATGGCCATCCCCACGCCGATGGCAACGCGTCGCCGCCGTTTCGCTGGCCCGGTGGCCGACGGTCGCGCGGTACCCTCCTGCGCGCTGGACGTCGCGGACATGGCATCGAGCGCGGTCAGCACGGCCGCCGCGCTCGCCGGCCGGGCTGCCGGGTCCTTCGCCAGCAACTGCATGACGATCGCGGCGAGCGACGTGGGAACGTCGGGGCACGCGTGGCCAAGTGGCGTGGGCATGTTGGCGAGGTGTGCCGCGACCATTCCTTGCGCGGTGCGCCCAGCGAACGGGTGAGCTCCGGCAAGCGCCTCGTACGCGATCACTCCGAGTGCGTAGAGGTCGGCGCGATGATCGATGGCCACGTCTCCGAGCGCCTGCTCCGGCGCCATGTAGGCCGGTGTGCCTAACGCAATACCCAACGCGGTGAGGGTGGGATTCGGAACGGCACTCGGTACCCCCGGCTCTCCCGGTCCGTCCGTGGGGATGCCTTCCGTCGCCCGCGTCAATGCCCGCGCGATACCAAAGTCCGCGACCACGGCGTGCCCGTCCGCGAGCAGGACGTTCTCCGGTTTGATGTCGCGGTGAATCACCCCGCGCCGGTGCGCGTAGTCGAGCGCGCTCGCCACCTCGCGCATGATTCGGCCGACGGCCTCGGGTGGCAGCCGACGCTCGCGCGTGAGCCGCTCGCGCAACGACTCGCCATCCACGAATGGCATCACGTAGTACAGGAGACCTTGCACCTCGCCGGAATCGTGCAGCGGCAGGATGTGCGGGTGCATCAGCTGCGCGGTGACGCGGATCTCGCGAAGGAACCGCTCGGTACTGACCGCCGCGCCGACCTCCGGCTGGACGACTTTCAAGGCGACGTGTCGCCCGTGTCGAACGTCCCTGGCCAGGTAAACGGTCGCCATGCCGCCGCGACCGAGCGTCCGCTCGACGACGTATCGGTGGGTGAGTCCCGCCTCGAGTTCCGCGGAGATGTCCTGATGCTCCTGTTCGGGCATGTCCGGCACGTCGAAGAAGAGCTGGCTGCGTCTGGGGTGTGCGACACCCGGTGCCGCGCTCGAACCTACGGTTGCGCCACCGACCGAGCAACATGGACCGCCTCGCATCGCCAGCCCGTCCCGGGATGATTGCCACACCGGTGCCGTGACGTCGCGGAAGGGCGTGATTCGGCCGTATGTTCAAGACATCATGCGTGCCATCAAGCGCGCGACTGTGCATACCGTTACCCGCGGTTGTCCGAGCCTTCATCATGATGCGCAGACTGTCGATCATCACCACGCTCGCGCTGATCGGCCCGCTACCAGCGGCCGGCCAAGCACGCACGGCTCCGGCTCCTCCTGATCCAGGCGCCCGAGCGCGACCGGCGACGCAGCAGGGCTCACCGCACGTCCCCAAGCGCTCCCGCGCCGATACCCTCCGCGGCTCGTTCACCACCCCCGGCCGCGTCTGGTGGGACGTCACGTTCTACGACCTGCACGTGGACATCCGGCCTAACGACAGCACGATCGCCGGCTACAACGGGATCACGTACGAGGTCCTGAAGCCGGCGAGCGAAATGCAGATCGACCTCATGGAACCGCTCGTGGTCGACAGCATGGTGCAGGACGGTCGGCGCGTTCGGTTCCGCCGAGAAGGCGCCGCGCACTTTGCCGCCCTTACCGCGCCGCAGCGCGCAGGCGAGCACAAGACCATCACGGTCTACTATCACGGCAAGCCGCAGATCGCGAAGAACCCACCGTGGCAGGGCGGGTTCACCTGGGCCAAGGACAGCCTGGGTCGCGACTGGATCGTCACCACCGACCAGGGGATGGGCGCATCGGTCTGGTGGCCGAACAAGGACACGCAGGCGGACGAGCCGGATTCCCAGCGTGTCGCGATCAGGGTGCCGGCGCCGCTCGTCAACGTCTCGAACGGCCGGCTTCGCGGCGTGGAGTCGATCACGTTTGTGGCGGAGGTATCACACGGTCCGTCAAAGAAACTCGCGGACGGCCCGAACACCTGGGAGTGGTTCGTCGCCAACCCGATCAACAACTATGCAATCGCCGTCGCGGCCGGGCACTACGCGCACTACAGCGAGACCTATGACGGGCTCAAGGGCAGGTTGACGATGGACTACTATCCGCTCGACTACAACCTCGCCAATGCGAAGCGCCAGTTCCCACAGGCTCGCACGATGATGAAGTGCTTCGAGCACTGGTTCGGGCCGTATCCGTTCTACGAGGACGGCTACAAGCTCATCGAGGTGCCTAACACGGGGATGGAACACCAGAGCGCGATTTCGTACGGCAACTGGTACGAGAACGGGTATCGGCGTCGTGACGCGTCAGGCACCGGACTCGGACTCAAATGGGACTTCATCATCATCCACGAGAGCGCGCACGAGTGGTTCGGCAACAACATCACGGCGAAGGACAACGCCGACATGTGGGTGCACGAGAGCTTCGCGAACTACGCGGAGGGATTGTACACCGAGTGCCTGTTCGGCAAGGACGCGGGCGCGCGGTACATCATCGGCAACCGCCGCGGCATCCGAAACGACCGCCCGATCATCCCGGACTACGAGGTGAACGACCAGGGGTCGGGCGACATGTATCCGAAGGGCGGCGAGATGCTGCACACGATTCGCCAGATCGTGGACGATGACGAGAAGTGGCGCGGGATCCTGCGCGGTCTGAACGAGACCTTCCGGCACCAGACGGTAATGGGCAAACAGATCGAGGACTACATCAGCGCGCAGGCGGGAGTGAAGCTCGGAACGGTGTTCGATCAGTATCTGCGCACGACGATGATCCCGACGTTCGAGTACCGGCTCGCCGGAGATACGCTGTGGTATCGGTGGAGCGACGTCGTGCCGGGATTCGACATGCCCGTCCGCGTGACGTTCGACTGGCCGACGTGGACGCTCGTTCGCCCGACCGAATCGTGGCAGTCGGCTCGCGTGAAGCTTGGCAACCCGTCGGACTTCAAGGTCGACGAGAACTTCTACGTCGTCGTAAAGCAGGTACGCTAGCTCGTTCCGATATTGGTCGGGCGAGACGCCGCAGACCCGTACCACCAATGGCAGACGCGAACGAGATCACCCAGCTCCTCCGAGCGCACGCGGCCGGCGACGAGACCGCGCTGGATCGGCTCTTCCCGCAGCTGTACGACGAGCTCCGGCGAATGGCCGGGGGACGCTTGCGACACGAGCGACCCGACCACACACTCGGCGCCACGGAGCTCGTGCACGAGGCGTTCTTCCGGCTCGTGCAGCTCGACCGAATCGACTGGCAGAGCCGCGCCCACTTCCTCGCCGTTGCGTCGAAGGCCATGCGAAACGTCCTGCTCGATCACGCCGAGCGACGCGGCGCGCAGAAGCGTGGCGGTGGAGGCCGGCCGATCACCCTCGAGCGCATCGACGTCCCAAACGACATGCCGGCGGACGAGGTGCTTGCGCTCTGCGAGGCACTCGAACGGCTCGAGCAGCTCGAACCGCGTCAGGCGCGTGTCGTGGAATGCCGATTCTTCGGCGGCCTCAATCTCGACGAGACCGCCGAGGCGCTCGGGATCTCCGCGGCGACGGTGAGCCGCGACTGGACCATCGCGCGAGCGTGGCTCCACGCGCAGCTCGCCGAGTCGTCCTCGACGCCGGGGACGCCAACGGAGTCCGCGTGAGGCGCACGTGAACGAGCCACGCTGGCAGCGCGTACAGGACCTGTTCTGGTCCGCGCGTGCGCTTCCCGCCGACGCCCGCGACGAGATGCTACGCCGCGAATGCGGCGACGACACGGCGTTGCTCGACGAAGTGCGACGCATGCTCGCCGCGGACGCGAGCGATGGCATCCTCGATCACACGGCGCCGGTCACGCCGCTGGCCGATCGCGTGGACGACGCGCCTGTGCCAGAGCGTGTCGGTCCGTACGTCATAACCGAGGAGATCGGACGCGGCGGCATGGGCGTGGTATATCGCGCGCACGATCCGCGGCTCCGCCGCGACGTCGCGCTCAAGTTTCTGCCGGCGGCCTGGACCAGGGATCGCGACGCGAAGTCACGCTTCATCAACGAAGCACGCGCGGCGTCGGCACTCGACCACCCGCACAACTGTCCGGTCTACGACATCGGGTCGACGGAAGACGGGCGCCTCTACATCGCGATGGCGTATTGTGCCGGGGGATCGCTCGGCGCGCGACTGGCGTCCGGTCCGTTGCCCGTCGCTGAAGCGGTGCGGATCGCGATGGAGGTGGCGAGCGCGCTCGACCAGGCGCACGAAGCGGGGATCGTCCACCGCGACGTGAAGCCGGCGAACATCGCGTTTACGGAACGCGGAGAAGCGCGCGTGCTGGACTTTGGCGTCGCCGTGCTTGGAGAGGACGAGTGGGCCGCCCCGCGCATTTCCGCCGGGACGCCGGCGTACATGGCGCCGGAACAGGTTCGAGGCGCGGCGGTGGATCGACGAACGGACGTGTGGGCCGTCGGCGCTGTGTTGTTCGAGATGCTCACCGGGCGGCGCGCGTTTCCGGGAACGAACGCGGAGGCGACACACGCGATCGTGCACGATGCGCCAGCCGATGTACGCGCCCTGCGTCCAGAGGTGCCGGAGGCCGTAGCGGCTGTCGTTAGGCGTACGCTGGAGAAGGAGCCCGCTGATCGGTTCGCCACCGCCGCGGCGCTGGGGGCGGCGCTGCGCAGCGCGGGCGCGGAGGCCCTGCAGCCGGAACCGTCACGCTGGCGGCGGTGGCGTCTCGCGGGCGTCGCCGCCGCCGCGGCGGTGGTCGCCATCGCCGGCTTCGCGATGTCGCGGACGGGCGTTTCGGACGAGTCGTCGCGCGGCGTGGACGCGTCCGCCGTCGCCATCCTGCCGTTCCGCGTGAGCGGCGAACCATCCATGGCGTACCTTCGCGAAGGGATGGTCGATCTCCTCGCCGCGAAGCTCACCGGGGAAGGCGGGCTGCGTGCGGTAGACCCGCGGGCGGTGTACGTGAGCTGGCGCCGCGTCGCGGGGAGTGACACGGTCGATCTGCCGATCGATTCCGCCAGGATGCTCGCCGGGCGGGTGGGCGCCGCGAACGTGCTGCTCGGCGAAGTCGTCGGCACGGCCGCGAATCTCATCGTCAACGCATCGGTCACGAACGCGACTGGGACGGAGGTGGCCCGCGCGACGGCACAGGGAGCACACACCGACCTCGCGTCGCTCGTCGATCAGCTGGTCGCGCAGCTGCTCACCGCGAGCGCGGGTGAGGAGCCGCAGCGCTTGAGCGCCCTGACGAGCACGTCGCTTCCTGCACTGCGTGCGTACCTCGAGGGCCAGGTCGCCTATCGACGTGGGCGGTATGGCGAAGCGCTCGAGCGATACGGACGCGCCCTCGATCTCGACTCGACGTTCGCACTCGCCGGACTCGGCCTAACGATCGCGGACGGCTGGGTCGGGACCGGGCACGCGCGGGAGCGTGGACGCGCGGTCGCGTGGCGCTGGCGCGAACGTATGAGCCCGCGAGATCGTGCCCTCCTGTTCGTCCAGGTCGGACGGAACTATCCTCGACCTCCCACGGCGCGAGAGCAGCTCGCGGCCACCGAGGAAGCGCTCCGGCTCGCCCCCGACCGCGTGGAGCTGTGGCAGTCACTCGGCGACTACTACCTGCACTACGGCCGAATGGGTGGCGTCGAGGCGTGGGAAGTGTATGCAGAGCGGGCGTTTCGGCGCGCGCTCGAGTCCGACTCGGCATTCTCGCCAGCCATGCATCACCTCACCATCCTGTACGCGCGACAGGGGCGCCTCGACGAGCTACGCAGGCTGGTGAACGCGACCCGCGAGTACGTGCCCGAAGGGGCGACCGCCGATTTCGTTCGCTGGCGGACGGCGTTGGCGTCAGGCGGCACGGCCGTCGACTCCGCGACGCTGGACTCCATGGCGACGGAGGCCATCGGGTGGATCGGCATGATCAGCCAGGACGATGGCGTGGATGTCCCGCTCGGCGAACACGCGCTGCGATTGCGCTTCGTGCGCCCGGGAACCCGCGGCGAGCGGTTCGAGCGCCAACTGAGCATGCATATGCTCGCGCTCAACGGCGGGCATCCGGAGACGGCGGCGGCGCTGGCGGACGCTGCGCGCGAGGCGCAGCCTGACTCCGGCTTCTACTTGAGGCTGCGCGTTCTCGACGCGCTGTTCGGAGACGGCGACCGCGCATCCGGCGCGCAAGCGTCGCGGGCGTTAGGCTCGACGACGGAGACCGGGGCGGCCCGGTTGAACGCCTGCGTTCGTGATCTCTGGGAGACGATCGACTCGCTCGCGATGCGGGATGCACGGGTCGAGCCTGATCTGCCGCGCCCGGCGTCTGGTGACGCGGCGATCTACGAGCAGATCTGCGAGACAGCGGTCGAGGCGGTTCGCGCCAGCCGCCGCCGCGACGCGTCGGCACGACAAGCGATCGCGCGGCTCGATGATCTCTACCGTGCCGGTCCGCTGGAGTTCTATCCGGGCGACGGTCACGTGGAGTACGTGCCAGTCCTCATCGCGCGCGTACTCGAGGCCTCCGGCGATCCCGCCGCGGCGCTCGCCGCGCTCCGACGACGCCCGTACTTCATCGGATGGAACCCCTACCTGGCGGCGAGCCTGCGCCACGAGGGACGTCTCGCGGCAACGATCGGTGATCGAGACGGGGCTGTGCGCGCCTACAAGCACTACCTCGCGCTCCGATATGCGGCCAGTCCCGAGCTCCGAGCGGTGGCCGACAGCGTACGCGATGAGTTGCGGAGGCTCGAGACTCGTTAGGATTGCAGGATGCCCGTGCGTCTGCATGCCGCTCGACCAATCCGCGGAACGGCACGAAACAGCATGGGCAGGATGGGACAGGATGACGAAGATGACTCGGGCAGCAGCGGCGTCGGTGTCGCAAGCGGCCTGAATGAAAAAGGGGAAACGGAAGCCTGGATACCCACCGTCCCCGGGAGTCGTTCCCCTTCGTCTCAGGCCGCTGGCGCGAGCGATGGTGCCGCCGCGCAGGTCATCTTGGCCATCCTGTTAATCCCGTCCATCCTGTCTCCCCTGCCGTTCCCGTCCCCGCAGGAAGGATCTGCCACGACCGCGCGATCGAACGGTGTTATTCGAATCTGACCCCAATTCCAGAGTTGCCGGAATGAGGGAAAAAAGCTCGGAGTCCGGCTTTGGAGTGTGAAGGCTCACCATTCCAACCCGATCGGAGCTTCACACCATGCTCGGAGTCAACGTTGCCGCGCTCGCCGCGGCGCTCGCCTTACCCATGCACGACACGCCCCGCTTCGCGGAGATCGAGCTCGCGACAGGCATCCGCATGCACTACGCCGAGCAGGGTCCGGCGAACGGCACGCCGATCATTCTGCTCCACGGCTACAGCGACTCGTGGTTCTCGTACAGCCTCGTGCTCTCGGCCCTCTCGCGCGAGAATCACGTGTATGCGCTCGACCTTCGCGGCCACGGGAAGACGGACCGCCCGGCCTCGGGCTATCTGATGCGCGACATGGCGACCGACGTCGTCGCGTTTATGGACGCGAAGTCCATCGTTCGCGCGACGATCGTCGGACATTCGATGGGCGGGTTCATCGCGCAGCAGGTCGCGATGGCGGCACCGAAGCGTGTATCCCACCTCGTTCTCCTCGGGACCGCGACGACGCCGCGCAACTTCAACGGGATCGACGAGCTCGAGAAGGTCGTGAGCTCGCTCACCGATCCCGTCCCCGAGGAATTCGCGCGCGAGTTTCAGCTCAGCACGATCAAGGGATCGGTCAGTAAGGAGTTCGTCGATCGAGCCGTATCCGAAAGCCTCAGGCTCCCGGTCCATGTCTGGCGCGGCGTCATGAACGGGCTTCTGGACTACGAGCGTGCCGTCGCCCTCGGTCGTTCCGGAATCCCTACGCTCGTGCTGCACGGTGCGGATGACCCTTACATCTCGAGCGCCGAAGCGGATTCGCTCGCCGCGATGACTTCTGCCCGGCGAATCAAGAAGTACCCGGATACCAGCCACGCCATCCACTGGGAGAGGCCGGCCGAGGTGGCGCGCGACATCCTGGCGTTCCTCGAGCGATCCCGCGCCACTCGGCGGCAATGAAAGGATGATATTCGACTCTGACCCCAATTAAGGCCGATTACTGGCGCACCCGCGGTGGTGCCGACAGGGTGCGAAGGAACGCCTCGAGCTGCGCCCGCTCGCGATCATTGAGACGCAGCGGGCGAAGCTCCGAGTGTCCGGCCGGCGCGGCCGGCGCCCGGTCGTAGTGCCGAATCACCTCGGCCAGTGTCGCGAACTGGCCCGCGTGCATGTAGGGCGCCCGATCCGCGACGCCGCGCAGTGATGACGTCTTGTAGGCACGCACCAACTCCTCACCTTCGGTGACGGCGAACTGCAGTTCCGCGCACTCCTCGGGACGAGCGTCGCTGTACTTGCTGAGGCAGTTGAACTCACCCGCCACGACTTGTCGCACACCGGTCGCGCGACCGCTATCCACCTCGGCGACGAGCGGTGACGCAGGGACGCCGGTGTTGTGGAAGTGCTCGTCGGTGAAGCGCGGTCCGTTGTGGCAGTTCACGCAGTTCGCCTTGCCCATGAAGAGACGCAGCCCTGCCTCTTCATCCTTCGTGAGCGCGCTCTCGGTGGTGTGTGATCGACCCTCGAGCTCGGCCGCGACGTAGCGGTCGAAGCGCGTGGGGGCGTGCTCGATGCGCCGCTCGAACGCGGCGATCGCCTTGCCGATGTTCGCGTAGACCCGTGAGATGTCATCTTGGCGCGCCGGAGGAATTCGCTCCCAGGCGATGCGGCGGCTGCTATCGGGCACGGGGCCTGCATGATCCGGCAACCCGTCCAGCGCCGGGAGCGCCCCGAAGACACGCTCGTACGGCGCGCGGTAATGAGCGGCGATGACGTGTGCGTACTGCGTGCGATCGCCGCCGTGCTCGACGGGACTTTCGAGCGGACCTAACGCCTGCGCCCACTGGCTGTCGGTCCGCCCATCCCAGAAGAGCCACGCACTGTGCGCGGTCCCGGCGACTGGCATCGTACGACGCGAGGTCGCTCCAACACCCGTCGCGAGCGGCACGCCATCCTGAAACTCCCGGTCCGGGAGATGGCACGTGGCGCATGACACCTTGCCGTTCGCACTCAGCCGCGTATCGAAGAAAAGTGTCCGGCCTAACGATGCAGCCGCGGAATCGTCGGACCAGCGGTTACTCGGGTCGGGGGCGAGCGGCGGGAGACTCGCGAGCGACAGGCTCGCGAGCGTCCCACGCTCGCTGTCCGACCAGCGGGCTTCCGTCGCCGCGTGCGTGAGCGCAACGGTGGCGGCGACGAGAGCCGTGGCGACGATCGTAACCCGCATTGCGCGAATGGAACGCATGGGACGGTCCTCGGCGGGTGGTTACAGCTTCAGGTTGAACGTCACCGAGTCGTCGCCCAACGCGCTCGCGACGCGGAACTTCACCACCCACCAGCCCCCCATGTTGAACTTCATGCCGTCCACGACGTGCTCGCCGTTGCCGACGTGCTTCGTGACGCGCGGCTTTGTGGGCAGACCATGCCCGTGCTGCGGCATGCCGCCGTCCACGACGATGGTCGCGCTGTCCAGCGGCGTGCCTTCGGCGGTCTCGAGGCGCAGTCGCCACGAGTGCAGGCGACCGACGCGAATGGAGTCGCCGACGGGCTGGATCGTGCCGCGGTAGACGCCGCGGCTGCTGAGCTGCGTGCGGGAGTAGTCGAGGTCTCTGGGAGCTTCCTTCATGAACAGCATGCAGCCGGTGACGGACAGCGCGGCCGCGGCGGCAATCGAAAGGGCGAAGCGTTTCATGATCCGAACCTCCATATGAGTGCTGTTCGCCGGCCGACGCCCGAGGGTCGGTGCGAACGTTGTCTGGTTACGCTTCCGCGATCTCGCCGGAGCGTGGGCGTAGAGTACGCATCGGGGTGCGGCCGCCACTTGAACGAATGGGCTAACCTTTTTGCGGGGCACCGCCGCGCCGGTTGCGACGGCCGCCGCGCGCCGCGCAGTATGCGCGGATCGGCCACGGAGGAGGGTGATGCACGCAGCAGGACGCATGTACATCTGGAACGGCGGCAGCCTGCTGATCGGCCGCGCCAGCGGGCCGACCGGGCTGCACGCGCATCACGCGGTCGTACTTAGCTTTACGTTCGGGTCAGCCATGCGATTTTCGTCGAAGGCCCGCGAGTGGACGGAGCACCGCGGCGTCGTCATCGAACCCGACTACCCGCACGCCTTTGACGGACTCGGCCAGGAATCCGCGCACTTCTTCATAGAACCCGAGTCCCGCGACGGGCGGGCGATCATGGCACGGCTCGGCGGTCCGGGGATCGTCGCCATCGATCCGACGCAGGTCGCCGAGGCGGTACCGATTCTCCGCGGCCCGTGGGCGACGAATCGCGATGATGCGGACGCGATTCGAGCGGCCGGCCAGCTCGTGATCCGGCATTTCGCCGGCAGCGTGGAACGCGCGTCGCCCGTCGATGAGCGAGTGACGAGTGCGTTGGACTACATCAAAGCCCACATTGGCCGCACGATCACTCTTGCCGAAGTCGCCGCCGCGGTGAACCTCTCGCCAAGCAGGTTCCGGCACCTGCTCGTGGAGCAGACCGGGATGGGACTGCGACCGTACATTCTGTGGCTCCGTTTACAACGGGCGTGGGAGCTCGTGGCGGCGGGACACAACCTCACGTCCGCGGCGCACGGCGCCGGGTTCGCCGACTCGGCGCACCTGACGCGTACGTCGCGTCGCATGTTCGGCATTCCGCCGATAGCGCTGACCCTGGAAAGCGTTTCCTGAGCACGAGGCGGGAGGCACGCATGGAAGGTCGCGTTCCGGGCGGACCCGGTAGCGCCGGCAGCGGTCGGATCTACATCTGGAATGGCGGGAGCCTGCTGATCGGGCGAAGTGGTTGGGCGACGGACGTCCACGCCCACCACGCGGTTCAGATCGCGTTGACCTCGGGGCCGGCGATCCGATTTCGGTCGGAGTCCGGCGACTGGAGGGAATACCGCGGGGTCATCATCACGCCCGACTACCCGCACGCGTTCGACGGCCTGAACGAGACTGTCGCGCATGTGTTCGTCGAGCCCGAATCCCGTGAGGGGCGATCGATGATGGAACGACTCAGTCAGTCGGGCATCGTCGCGATCGAGCCGCGAGATGACGATGCGGTGATCCGTGATCTCTTTGCTGCGTGGGCGTCGACGCGCGGCGAGGGGAGGATGATCGCGGCTGGCCAGGCGGTCATCACTCACTTCGCCGGCGGGGTAGAGCCGGCGACGCCTGTCGATGATCGCGTGACGCGTGCGCTGACCTACATCAAGGGGCGGATCGGCGGGGCGATCACGCTCGAGGAGGTCGCAGCGGCGGTGAATCTGTCGCCGAGCAGGTTCCGGCATCTCTTCGTCGAGGAGACGGGCATGGCGTTGCGGCCGTACATCCTCTGGCTGCGATTTCAGAAGGCGTGGACGCTCATCTCGCAGGGGCAGAACCTCACCGCGGCCGCACACGGAGCCGGGTTCGCGGACTCGGCGCACCTCAGCCGCACGTCGAGGCGGATGTTCGGGATCCCGCCAGTCGCGCTTCAGGTGGAAAATAAGGGGTCAGAGTCCTAACGCATCGTTTTCACGCG
>DAINRQ010000022.1:47449-72793 GCA_036741775.1 Gemmatimonadaceae bacterium
CACGCGATGGGTCCACCATTCCCTCGCCTCGGCGTCGCCCCACGGCTCGACGTCGCGCGATGCCTCTTCCAGTGCCCGGTTAAGCGCCGCGGCGGTCGGGGTCCGGGCTGCCGGGTCCTTCGCGAGACACGCGAGGATCGCATCATCCAGCGACGATGGGATCCCCTGCGAAGCGCGCTGCGACGGAGGCACCGGTTTCTCCTCGATGTGCTTCACCATGAGGCGCATGGTGTTGTCCGCCTCGAACACGAGTCGGCCCGTGACGAGGAAATAGGCGACGCAGCCTAACGCGTAGATGTCCGCCCGCGCATCCACCTCTTCCCCGAGCGCGAGCTCGGGCGCCATGTAGGCCGGCGTACCAAGTGCCAGCCCGGCTGCGGTGATCAACGACTCATCCGGGCTCGATCTCTTCACCGGCTTCACGAGCCCGAAATCGAGCACCTTCACGAAGTCGTAGCGAATGCCGGCTCGGCCGACGTGGATGTTCGCTGGTTTGATGTCGCGGTGCACGAGGTCGGCCTGATGCGCCTCCTCGAGGGACTCGCAGACCTGTCGGAGGATGTGAATCGCTCGGCCCGGCGGCACCGCGCCGTGCTCCCTGACGAGGGACTCGAGATCCATCCCGTCGAGCATCTCCATCACGTAGTAGAGCGTCTGATCCTCGGTCACCCCGAAGTCGTAGACCTCGACGGTGTGGGGCGAGCGGAGATTCGCTGCGGCTTCCGCCTCGCGGGAGAAGCGCTTCACGGCGAGTTGCGCCGCGTCACTGTCGCTCGCGCCGAGCGTTTCGGGACGAATGAGCTTCACGGCGGCGGGGCGCGCGAGCATGGTGTGGGTGGCCCGGTAGACCTCACCCATGCCCCCGCGGCCCAGCAGGTCACCGAGCCGGTAGCTCCCCATCTCGCGCGCCTTCGTCACCTGTCGCCCGAGCTGCGTCACGACGTGCGAGATGACCCCAGCGACACCGACGAGCAGATAGTCGGGGTAGTGCATGACGAAGACGTTGCTCGCGGCGCCGAAATCCCATGTACCGTACGCGCGCGCGATGAGCATGCCGAGGGGATTCATCGAGACGGCGATGAGCGCGGCGACCATGGTCTTCTTCGGCGGTGTGGGCACGATGGCCGCGAACATCAGCACCACCGCGCCAATCCATGAGAGCTCCGGCCTGATGCTCATCCCCGCAGGCATTCGGCCCCAGTCGAAGACGATGCTCACGTGGAACATGATGCCGAGGGCGAACGCCATCAGCACCATGTAGACGAGGCCGAGGTCGAGGCTGCGCGCGGCGTCCTTCGCCCGGCGCGTGTACGCGTAGAACGCGAGGGAGATGATGATGCTCGCCGCAGCGATGGCGTCGACGGGCAGGACGAGCGATCGCCACTGCGTGTCGCCCGGTGGGCTATTGAGGCGGAGCGTGAGGTGCCCGAGGATGGTGCCGAGGAGCCAGAGCGCCCCGCCGAGCAGCGAGAGGATGCCGAGGCGGGTGGACGCATCCCGGATCAGATCGGGCGGGAGAGACCGCGGGCGTCCCTGCGATTCGCGGGACGTCCGCGGGGTACCGATCGGATGAGGAGGAATCAGCTGCGGCGCGGGCATCGCCGCATTCTACGCTGGGCAGGTCAGCTTCGTCAGAACGGCGCAAGACCTCTAAAGGCGCACGGCCCTGCGCTCTTAGGGGGTCGTGCGCCGTTTAACCCGCTAGTCCCGGAGGAAATGACAGGTATATCCTCCAGGATTCTTCTGCAGATAATCCTGGTGGTAATGCTCTGCCGAGTACCACTTCGCCTCGGGGACGACCTCGGTGACGATCGGGCGCTTCCACTTCCCCGACGCATCCACGCGCGCCTTCACACGCTCGGCGATCTCGCGCTGCTCCGGTGATGTGTAGAAGATCGCCGAACGGTACTGCGTGCCGACGTCGTTGCCCTGACGGTTCAGGGTCGTGGGGTCGTGCAGTCGGAAGAACCACTGCTCGAGTAACGTCTCGTAGCTCAGCACCGACGGGTCGAACACGACTCGTATCGCCTCGGCGTGGCCGGATTTGCTGTCGTGCGTGTCGTGATACGTCGGGTTCTCGAGCCAGCCGCCGGTGTAGCCGACGTCGGTGTCCAGTACGCCGGGAACGGCACGGAGGATCTCCTCGACGCCCCAGAAACAGCCGCCCGCGAGGATCGCGACTTCGGTCTGCCGGCCAGCGGCGTTAGGTGCGGGAGGCGGAGAATTGCGGATGTCTGTGCTCATAGTCTGCTCGATGCGGTCGTGACATGAAGACGCGGCGGATGCGTTCGGTTCCCGCGCATCGCCATCCTAAACCTACTTGGTGCCGTAAGTGCGAGCCCGGCTGTTCATTTCACGCCTAGGTGTCATTCCGAGCGTTGCGCCCCGTCGCGCTCGTCAGTCGCGCAGCCGCTCGAAGACACCCTCCGAGCGGTTCTTCCGCACGTTGTCCCACATGAAGCTGCGGCCGTTCATCGCGATGTACACGCCGGGCGGCAGAGCCTGCACGAACGAAAGTGCGCTGCCAAGGTTGAAGAGGCCGTCCGAGCTGCCAAATGCGTACGGGACCATTGCACCCGTCAGGACCACCGTCTTGCCCGGCACTCCCGTCGCGATGGCTCCGGCGGTCTCGACCATGGTGTCGGTGCCGTGTGTGATGACGATGCACCGCTCGGGGCAGTCCCGACACGCAGCGACGATCGCGGACCGCTGCGCCTCTGTCATGTCGAGGCTGTCCACCATCATCAGCGTCTCGACATCGACCTCCACCTCGCACCTCCCCCGGCGCAGCATCTCGGGCACGTGGGTGTTGCGGAAGTAGAGCCTTCCGGTCAGCTCGTCGTACTCCTTGTCGAACGTGCCGCCGGTGACGAAGACGCGAACGCTCATTCGGTATGCATGGGTGAACGGAGTGGAAGAACCTGCCGCCGTCAGGCGTGGCAGGCGTACGCCTAACGTGTCCCCTTCAGTGCGTCAACCAGCGCAGCCACTGTGGCCCGTGCCAGAGCGTCGGCCGCCAGCGCCATCCCAACCCCGTAACGGCCGCGATGAGCGGCGCCTTCATTTCCTGCAGGTCGAACCTGTAGCTGTACGAGAGCTTCGGCGTGAGCCGCCCACGCTCGTCGATCTGCAGGCCGAACACGCGCTGCTGCTCCAACTGAAAGAACGTGACGCCCGAGGTCGTGGACCACTGGACGGCGCCCCCGGTCGCCCCCGCCGACCAATCGAGCCGCGATTGCTGGTCCGTGGGGTACACCGTCTTCGATTCCTCGTCGAGCTCGAGGAGAATCCGATGCGTACGGCGCATCCCGTGTGCACGCGCATGATCCACCCACTTCGCGTCAGCGAAGCGCCACGTCACCGCGATCCGACCGTCATCCTGTTCGGTGACGGTAAGCGGAGCATCGAGCGAGTTCACCGCGAGAAGCCGCTGCCGCAGCTCGTGAGCCGGCTGCGCGCTCACCCCGGTGCGCCCGGGCACCGTCCCCGCCCACGCCGCGCCGCGGAAGAAGTACACGCTCGCAATCATCACGAGCAGTACGATCGACGAGACGAGCACCGGCGGCCGATAGAGCCAGAAGTTCTTCGCGTCGGGGCTCGCGCGTCCGACCGGCACGAACGCCGCCGACTCCGCGGGCCCAACGGCGGGGGTGGAACGCAGCCGGTCGACGACCGTCGGCTCGTCAGGGCCTGTGATGACAACGAGGGTTCGGCCGGCAACGAGCACCCTCGCGACGTCCCCCTGCGGGCGTGAAACCGTGAACGTGCCGTCGGCGGCGCGCGAGGGTACGAGGCTGGCCGACATCGTCAGGTACTGCGACGATGCATTCACGGCACTCGACGCATCGGGGTAGCGAGCGACGATGGCACTCGACGCGGGCGGGATGACCGCCATCTGTGCTACCTCCGCGCCTCCGAACGGAGAGCCAGGGCCGGCGCGGCGAAGGTCGCTCACCAGGTCCCGGTCGAATCCCGGGCCGAACACTGACACGGGATCGACGAACGTTCCATTCTCGGCGCGGAGCGCCTCCTCGCGCTCGACCCACCCGGCGTGCGGGCGGTCCTTGCCGAACGTCCACGCGAGATCGCGCTTCGGGATTGCACCGAATGCCTGCGCAAGGTGAAACGCGATCTGTGGCCCGGCGACGATCCCCAGGAAGCCCGCCACGAACACGAGCGGCCGGAGCGAGACGCCGGCGCGGATCATGAGGATCGCGAGCACGGTGAACACGACCGCGGCGATCGCGAGGAACGCTACGATCCCGAGGACGACCGGGTTTGCCTTGAGGAACATGCGCCGAGAGCCGTGGTTGACGGCAGCGGGCGGTGCTCGCGCCGCGTGCCGGTTGGTGCTCACCGCGGCGAAAGATGTCTCGCTCCGGCGAGCTCTGCCACACGGCGCAGCCAGCGAGCGGATGCTATTCCGAAGGAGTCAAGCGACCCGTGGAATCGCTCTCATTCCGAGCGAAGGGCCGTAGGCCCGAAGTCGAAGAATTACTGTCATTCCGAGCGGAGCGGCCGTAGGCCGAGCAGTCGAGGAATCGCCGTCGTCCCGGTAGAGGGACCTGCATGACAACCTCCCCGTTCAGCGACCATCGTTCTGCGACGCGAGGCGAAGGTGGAGCGACGCGTACGCACGCCACGGCCGCCACGCCTCAGCGCGGTGCTCGAGGTCGCGTGCGCTCGCGACCCCGATAGCACGCTGCACATCGCGATCGGAGGATGAGAACGCGTCGGGCCACTGGAGCGCTCTGGCGACAATGCTCGTGGCGAGGCGGTCGTCGATGCCTGCGATGCCCGTGAGCGCGCGATGCGTTGCGTTGACGTCGCTTCCGGGTTCCAGGGACAGCGTTCGATCGACAACCATGCGGGCGATGGCGGCGAGCGCCGATGCCCGGGCGCCCGGAACGCCGAGTCTCACGAGAGCATCCGCTCCGGCTTCCGCAACGCGTTCCGCGGTCGGGCTCAGGTGCGTGAGCGGTCTGCTCGACGGGTCGGCCGGTTCGCCGAGTGCGACGACCACGCGACGGATCGTCTCGAGCCCGTTCGCGCCTCGAGCGGAGCGGCGGAGCACGAGGGCGAGCGCCGCTTCGAAACCGTCGAATGCCCCAGGCATGCGGAGACCCGGCGTGCGCCGCACGAAAGCGCCGAGGCCACTCTGCGTGAGGTGTGCGTCGATTACCGTCGGCTCGGCGTCCAGGTCGAACAGGTGGCGGAGCCGAGCGAGAATCGGCATGAGGACCGGGAGGAGCGACGGCGAGATCTCCACCGTGAGGCAGGTGTTTCCCACACGTCTGCGGCCGTTGCCGTTAGGCAGCGCGGCGCTGACGAACACAACACCGGTTCGGCCGTCGAGCCGAACCGTTCGTCCGTAGCGCGCGCCATCGTTGTACTCGACCTCTGGGATCGTTCGCTCTGCCAGCATGGGAAGGAGTACATCCCAGGCCAGCGGCGCGCGGTACGCGAGCGTGAGGCGCAGTAGTTCCCCGCCCGCCGCCGTGGTGCCTTCACTTGTCGGGCGAACGGTGCGCGTCGCGCGCGCGTCGGTTGAACGCTGGCCGCCACGCAGCGCAGAGGGTGGCATGCGGTACCGCTCGCGAAAGACAGCGTTGAACCGTCGAAGGCTCTGGAATCCGCTCGCGTACGCGACGCGCGTTACCGAGAGCGTGGTGTCGGCGAGGAGTCGCTTTGCCAGCAGCAGCCGATGGGTCTGCGCGAGCTCGAGCGGTGAGACGCCGACCTCGCGCTCGAGTGCGCGGCGGAGATGTCGCTCGCTCACGCCGAGGTCTCGCGCGAGGTCGGCGACGGTGCGACCGTTGAGGGCGCCGGCGGCGATGCGGTGCGCAGCCACGTGCGCGAGGCGTGGGATGGCGTCGATGAGCGCGCGTCCGGGCGCGAGCTCGGGGCGGCATCGGAGGCACGGGCGGAATCCCGCACCCTCGGCGGCGGCCGGGGACACGAAGAACCGGCGACGTTCGGGGTAGGATACGCGGGCCGGGCACACCGGGCGACAATAGATGTGTGTCGTAGTGATGCCGACGAAGAAGAGCCCGTCGAAGCGCGCGTCGCGCGCGCCTAACGCGCGCTGGCAGGCGTCGGGGTCGAGATGCCCGGGGGCGGCGAACAGCTCGGGAGCCGTGGTGAACATGCCGGCAATCTAGGTCGCGCGCTGGCCGACGCTGGCCGGATTCGGACCTGTATACAGCTATCAGCTATCAGCTAGCCCAACGGACGCCCTGCTCATCGGGAAAGGGCTCCGGAGATCCACCAACACTGTGGCTGATGGATGAGCTGGCCGGTAAATGCCGAGCGGGGGCCGCGAACCGTGGATTGGATGGCCGGATACGGCAAGCAGGGGAAGGTGCACGCGGCCAACGTGGCACTCGGACTTCCCGACATATGACTATGACCCGCCTCCCAGGGTTTGGGGGGTTCATGAGCGACTCGATCGAGACGACCATGGTTGACAGCACGCGAGACTGGCAGCGGAGCCGTGCGATGTGGGTACGCATTCTGGAGAAGCGCACCGGTGTAGGCGTCGACACGTGGAAGCGCCGCATCATGAAGGAAGGGCTCGACGACGAATCCAGCCTGCGCGCATGGCTGACCTCGCAGGGGGTGACCGGCTATGGTCAATCGCTGCTCGTGATGGAGCGATTCGGCTACCCGGATTTCCTGCTGGCGACCGCCGATGAGCTGATCGATGCACAGTACGAGGATCGGCCGGGGCTCCGCCCGATCTTCGATGCGATCATCGCGGCCGCAATGCGGTTCGGCAAGGTCACCGTGCAGGCCCGAAAAACCTACGTGTCGCTCGTGTCACCGCGCCGAACGTTCGCACGCGTCCAGGCGACTACGAAAGGGCGCGTCGATCTCGGCCTTCGGATCGAAGGCGTGGCGCCCGGCGGGCGTCTCCAGGCGTCCAGGATTCATGAGACGATGCCGCTGCAGATCGGGCTCTCGACGCTCGCGGACATCGATGACGAGGTCGTGCGCTGGCTGCGCCGCGCCCACGACGAGAACTCGTGAGATCGCGGGCAACCAGCACGCCTGGCATCCTGGCCTGGGCTGGCCCCGTAAGTCAGAACGGGTAGCTCAGCCCCGTAGCGAACTGCAGGTTGTGCAACGTCGTCCGATCACGGAACGTCACCACATCCCGGGCATCCGCGCGCAGACCGAGCTGCCGCCAGAGCCCGACGCGTACACCGATCGCCGGCGAGAGAGCGAACGTCGTCGAGTTCGTCGCCGCAAGCGGGAAGTCCGCGGTCGAGGAACGCAGGAGTGTCGCGGGTTTCGTGCTCAGTCCAGACGAACTGCCTTCCGAATTACGCGCCCAGAGCGCACCCGCGCCGAGCGACAGGACCGGGATCACGCGGCCATAGAGCGGTGACTCGAGCACGTTGAAGTCGCCCTGGAGTCCCGCGTGCGCGATGTAAAACCCGGTGGACTGCTCAGGGGCGTACTCGGCGAAGAGTCCGAACGCCATCCGCGAAGGCAGGACGGGGGTGTCCTCGGCCATCACGGTCGGGCGCCACATGAGACGCGCGCCCATACCGTCCATGCCGATTCGGTCATCGCCGCGCGCATCGAGCCGGAAGTGGGCGTAGTACCCATCGAACTGAACGCGTGCTTTCGGGGTGAGCGGCTTGAGGACGTACGGGATCTGGGCTTCCGCCGAGGTCGCGGCGAGCGCGCCAACGACCGCGGGAACCACGAACGCCGATCGCAGAATCCGATAGGACAAGGTCATGGTTAGACTCCTCGATTGTTGAGCAGGACCAGCGGACGGCATCCGGTGTGCCAACGCGGGTTGGCCATTGATGCAGTCTGGAGACGTTCAAGTCGGCAGGCTGGTCTTTCAACACGGCAGACGGTCCCGTGGTCGATGCGGCGCTCCGGAACGGTCAGCGGATCCGGAAACGGACCTCGCGGTACGCGCCGCCGGCTGCCGCGGCCTCGGCCGACGTTCCGCCAGCCTGGCGGTCCACGTCGAACAGGCGGGTCACGTTGTTCCCCGCCACGTCCTCGAGCGCGCGGTTCACGCGGATCACGTACTCACCCCGGGTCCATGTCACCGACGGGGCGAAGAGCCAGGCGCTATCGCCCGCGGCGATCGTGACAGTGCCGGCGACCGCACGCCCAGCGGAATCGTGGACGGCCACCATGTGGCTCGCGAGCGCATGGTCGATCAGCTCCCCGAACGAAACGCGCAGGTGCGATCGCGTGCCGCCGGTGGGCGACACAATGTCCCAGCCGGCCGGATCGGGGGACGCGCGATCCGCCTCGATGGCCTCGAACGCGTGCTCGAACCCCGAGACGAGTGGGGCGCCGGCCCCATCCGTCCACTCGCGATCGATCACCAGCCGGTAGCGGCGCCCCGCAACGAGCGGCGCCCCGGACTCGAGGTTGGTGCGAACGCCACGCTTCACCCGCCCCGGGTCGAGCAACAGCGTCAGGCGACGTCGGTCGGGGTCCCAGAGCTCCTGATCGAGGGCGAGAAAGGCACCACGCACCTCTCGCCCCGACTCATCGAGGAGTCTGATGTGAGCGAGGGCACTGCCCGGCTCCATCGGCGCCGACAGCTCCACGTACCAGCGGAGCAGGTTGCTCGGCAACCGCGCCGCCGACGGATGCACAGCGACGACGCGCGTCTCCGGCGTCTTCGCGACGGCCGGCAGCTCGAAACGGTGGACCAGACGGTCGGCGCCTAACGCTCGCCGACCGTCACTCGCGAGACGCGCGGTATCCACCTCCACGCGATACGCCACACCGGAGGCGAACGGGAACCGCGGCTCGAACCGGATCCGGTTCTCCGACACGCGATACCGGCCGATGATCGGCGGCGGCGCGGTGTCCGTCGAAGCCGCGTCGCCAACGCGCCCAGCAGCGCCATCGACGTACACCGCCACGAGTCGCGGCCACGTCGAGTCGTTTCCGGCGAGACGCTCGACCGAGCGAAGAATCGCGGGGTCGACGCCCGCCACCTCCACGGAGTGCTGCGGGCCTGTCGTGACTGCCGTTACTTCGACCGCACCGACGCCACCGCTCCGCGGCCCCGTGCAGGCGACGGCGGACGCGGCGACGACCGTGGCGCCGAGCAGCCTTGCAGTCGCCCGGCGCCACACGAGATGCACCTCGCGAATCACGTCCTTCAGCGGGCGCGGTTCAGAGCCAGTTCGTCGATTGGCTCACGACGTCGAGCGACCCATCCTCGATGTCGCGCTTCAACATCACGACGTTGGTCGCGTTGTAGTTGTCGAGCTGCAACACGCCCACGACCGCCACCGGCAGGTAGCCGACGCCCGCCGGCTCGTATGCCTGCGATACCGACGACGTCATCGCCTTCGCGCTCGCGATCTCCACCGGGTCCAGTCGCGTCAGGGTCCGGTTGCTGTTCGCCACGAGGATGTACTCTTTCCCCTTCGGGTTCGTGTAGCGAATCATGTCGAACGGCCGGTTCCCGCCGCCGAGCTCCGCCACCGTCTTCCCGCGCACGTGCTTCTTCGCGGCCAGCTCGGCGCGCGCCATGGTCACGATGGGAGAGCAGCCGTAGCCCGCGACGAGCGATGGCGTTCCCGCGAGTGTGATCGGCACGAACGATTCGATCGGCGACGCCGTCTCGTACTTGTCGTGCGACGTGTGGTACATCTCCACTGTTGTGGCGCTTCCCGGCGCGCTGAACGGATACGGCAAGCGGCGCAAGGTCGACGCGAACTCCTCGTTCCCGAGTCCGGCGACGTAGAGCTCGCCGTCTACGAGCGCGACGTCCGTCACCGAGAATGAGCGGCGCGGCGCACCCCACGGCGTCTTCTGGTCGGCCGCGGGCGACGCGGGAATCTCGGCGCGCGCATGGCGGATGTTCTCGAGCGGCAGGATCGTTACCCGCTCATCGACCTTCGTGACGCTGACGAGAACGGGGACTGCGCCGTCGCCTTTGCCGCGCGTCAACGAGAAATAGAGCGACTGCGACGTGGGGTGTGCGACCATGTCGGCGATGCGGATCTGGTCGCGCGTGGTGCCGAGCGCCGCGGCGATCTTCCCATCGACGTCCTCGATGCGAACGCCGGTGCGCGTCGTGTCACGGTGCGTATCGGCGACGTCGATCGCGTAGATGACCGCCGCGCGCGGATCGGCGAGGAAGAGCGTGCCGTCGCCGGAGAAGTGCATCACACCGGCGGACTGCAGCTGTACGGCGCCGAGGCGCATCGTCGAGCTGGACGGTGCCGCGCTCGACAGGTCCGCCGCGCTCGTTCCGTCCCTCGCGGCGAAAAGCGCCGCCATGGCTGCGGCGGTGAGCGTAACGCGAGAAAACCATCTCATGACTGCTTCCTCCGCACTGTCGTGGTCCTGCAGGGTGGTCGCCCCGGGGCATGCTCGCCCCGAACGGGACGCTACGATACGGGGAACCCATGCGGCGTGGGTCAGCGCCACGTCGGGAAACGGTCAGAACTGCGGGACGAAACGCTACTCTCGCGACGTTGCGGTGGTACGGACGCAGCCGTCCGACTGGTATGCGCGGTCGTCTCGGAACGATCCGCCCACGCACCCCGTGGTGCTGGGAGCCCGTGTGCTCGATCGCGCGTGTCGATCGTCATCGTCACACAGCGACTCACAAGTAGCAATGCGGATGATGGTGGCTTCGGTTTCGCGAGCGCGCCGGGCGCGTGCGTCGCTCGCGCTGCTTGCGTCGATGGTTCTCGCCGGTTGTGATCGCGAGACAGGCGACATTCACACACAGATCGCCGGCGACTACGTGCGCGAGATCGACGGCCGGCCGATGAGCCAGTTCTACGCGCGACAGGTGCTGACGCTCCGCGCCAACGGCAGCTGGGTCCGGACGACGCGGATCGAGACGGCCGGCTACCCTCGCGAGAGTCCGCCGGATTCGGGGACGTACCGCATCGACGACGGCACGCTCGCGCTCCAATCGCTCGTGGAGCCCACGGCCGTACCGGTGCGGTACACGCTGAGCGGCGATTCCTTGTTCAGCGCGGACGGCGCGCAGATGCACGCGTTGACGGGGTACGAGGTCGGGGAAGAGGTTCTGGTTCGCGACCGCTGAACCGTGGTCGCGGATGAGCCTAACGAATGAAGGGTCGGTGCGCTCTCGCACCGACCCCTGATCGGTTGCCGTTCCGGTGCCTGTTCCCCAGTTCCCGGGCGTTCCCCGTTTGCCTCAACCCTCCGGCGGCGGCAGGACCACCGGCGCGACCGACGCCGCCGTCGTCCCGTTCCCCAGCTGGCCAGACGTGTTGTCGCCCCAGCATACCGCCTGCCCCGATGTCGTGATCGCACAGCTGTGCCGCTCACCCACACTCACCTGCGACAGCACGTGCGGCGAGCCAGCGGCGCTCGGGCGGTTCGGCCCATAATTCGCGACCAGCGTTGGTCCTGCCTGCCCATCGCCGTTGAACCCCCAGCACCAACCCTGACCCGCCTGCGCCACGCCACACACGTGGCCCCAGCCCACCGCGAGGTCAGTGAATGAAAGCGGCGACGACTGCCCGTCCGGCGCGAGCACGGCCTGCGGCGCCGCGCCGGTCGTGGCGCGTCCACAGGCGACGAGCCGGCCAAGATGCACTGAGGAGAATGCCACCGCCGTCGGCTGCTGCACCGGCGCCGGCTCGGTGATCGTCCCCGTCAGGCCGGTGCCGAGCCGGTCATCCTCGTTGAAGCCCCAGCAGTAGGCCTGGCCGGTCGTGGACACACCGCACGTCGATGACGGTCCCGCGCTCAGCTGGGCGAAGGCGATCGACGCGGAGGCGGTGGAGCCTTCCGGCACGCGATCTTCTCCTGGAATCTCGGCTACACGCGCACGAACCTCGAGCTGGGGCGAGCGCTGCTGCGCCTGGGCCGGCCGCGTGAGGCGGTGGCGGCGCTGCAACCGGCACTGCGTGGCTCGCTCGAGGTGAACAACTCGTATGTGACGCACGGCGCTGCACCGTGCGCTCGCGGACGCGTGGCGCGCGGCGGGGAACCGCGACAGCGCGGCGACGCACGCGCGATGGGTTCGTCTGGCGACCGGACGGCGTTAGGCCTGCGGCGTGAGCTCGAACGTACCGATCGGTCGCGGCGTGCCGGTCGCGCCGACCGTCCATTTCGTGACCGTGATGCGCCAGCCGGCCCCTTCCAGCGCGTCGAGGAATCGAAGGCCGAGTGGGCGAAAGGGATCGGCGAGCAGGATGCGTCCGTTGGGCGCGAGGTTCGACTCGAAGATCGGCCGCAGGTGCTCGTGCATCGGCTCTGAGTAGATGACGTCCGCGCCGATGATCAGGTCGTAGCGGGCGGGGTCGTCCCAGAGCGTCCAGTCCGCGATCCGGTGCTCGATGGTCGTGACGCCGTTGCGCTCGGCGTTGCGCCGGCAGATGGACATCGGCACTTCGTGTCGATCGGTCTGGACGACGTTCGCGCCGAGCGACGCGGCGACGATGCCTGGCAGCCCGGTACCGGCTCCGAGCTCGAGCACGGTGCGGCCGCGGAGGTCAGCGGCTCGCGCGATCAGCTCGTGCGCGAGGGCGATGGCGGCTGGCCAGAGGGCGATCCCGTACGGCGGTCGCGGGTCCTCGCTCAGCAGGAGTTGCTCGTCGAGGTCCGACAGGACGGCGCCGGCGTGGAGGATACCCCAGGCTCGCCCGCCGAGTCGGAGGTGGTATTCCTGCAGCGGGATCTCGCCGGCCGGCGTGCGGAGCGTGGGTCGATCGTCGTTAGGTGGTGGCACGTGCACCCATGGGCTCCTGCGGGGGAGGCGGGTGCGCAATTTATTCCTTGCCCGGGCCGGGTGGCAGCGGTCGCGCCGGCGTCCGACGCTTGTTTCTGGCCTTGCGACCCCATGGCCTCAGCGGATGCTCGGCGCGCGTGATTTAGGCGGCGGGCGACGCCGCCTAAATATCGACGCCATCGTGACCGGTGTCCTAACGCCGCGTCCTTCTGGCACTTACGGGGCGGGTACATCCCCCGGCAGATGAGCGGCGATTTCTGCGGCGTGCACGTGCTGGACAAGTCATCGGCCGCCTGTCTAATTGTGTTAGGCACAAAGTACCAAAATGAAGTTGGGCGGACGAACCCATTCCGACAACTCACATGGAGCGAGCGGTCATCGTAGCGTACACCCCGAAGTTGGGTCAGGAGGACGCGCTGCTTGCGGCAGTGCAGCGGCACCTCGCCGTCCTGCGGGAGGAGAAGTTGATCTCCGACCGCGCGCCGTACGTACTGCGGTCAGCGAGTGGCGCCGTCGTGGAGGTGTTCCAGTGGCGCTCCGCGGAGGCCATCCGCGCGGCGCACGGAAATGCTGCGGTGCAGGCGCTCTGGGCGGAGTTCGCGGCGGCCTGCGAGTACACGCCGCTCGCGCAACTGCCGGAGGCGCAGCAGCTGTTCGCCGAGTTCGAACCCATCGCGGCATGACCGCCGCCCAACGAGTCGTTGCACTTGACGAACGCGCGCAGCAGTCCTCGCGGCAGCATGGATCAGGTTCGCGCGGTCGCAGGTGAACTCTGGCGTTAGGCAGCCGGTCGCGTCCGTCCGCCGCCGTCGCGACCGAGGGTTCGGAGAAACGCCTCGACGCGCGCCAGATCGGGGCGAAAATCCGCCACGACGCGCACCAGGCTTCCATCCGCGGACGGCAATGGAGCCTCGAGCACCACGATGTTGTTGACGCCAAGTTCCCGGCCGGTCGCCACGTCCTCGAGCGCCAACCGCGCGCCTTTCCATTTGGCCGCCGCCACGTCCGCGAAATCGCCGGCGCTCGGCGACCAGAACTGCGTCACCGCGAAGACGCGCCCCAACGCCTGGGCCGCCGGAGCCACTCGGACATAGCCAGCAGTCCGCTCCAACGTCGCGTGCGCGAGCCCTTCAGGCCGGGCGAACCGCGCGGTACCGATGGGCACGCCACCACATGTTACTCGAACGAGCATGGGGAAACCTCGAGCGTGGCGGCTCACGGCCGCCGCCCGCACCGGGGGACACCTGGACGAATGAATCAACAACGTGAGACGACCGCATAGTACTTCGCCTTCAGTGCCGTTGAACACTGGGGTTACTACGAGGTTTGGCCAGGATTTCGCCGCCCGCGCCCGGCCCGCAGCCCATCAACCGCTCGACGAGCGCAACGGCTTCGCGAGCGTCACGAGATACGCGACGAAGCCCGAGCGCACGTAGAGATCGTGGGCCGCACGGTTCTCGCTCAGGACGCCGATGCGAAGCTCCGTCGCGCCGGACGCCCGGGCGTAGCGCTCCGCCGCCGCGAGCAGGACCGCGCCGATGCCGCTTCGCCGGAACGCCGAACGAACGACGAGGTCGGACACGAGCGCGAACTCGCCCGGCGGGTCATCGAGCTCCTCGAATGGCACGCGCGCGTAAATGGCCACCGTGCCTGCGATGACGCCATTCGATTCCGCGACGAAGATCGCTCCCGCCCACCTGCGGCACCGCTCGAGCATCTGGGCGACGTACTCGTCGGCCATCGCCTCCCCGGGCCGGAGGCGCGGGTCGATCCGTCGCTCGAACTCCTGCAGCTCGATCACGCACTCGCGGAGGCCGAGCGCGTCGCCGTCGCGGTACTCTCGAATGGCCGGGGTGCTGGCGTCGTTCATGATCCGCGTGCGCCTACGCCCGCGCCAGCACGCCGGCCAGCGCCTGACAGAGCACCGCCCCGACCACACTCATCGACAACCCCCAGATGAGCAGCTGGCGGAACAGGGTGCGCGCGTGCGCCGGGTCGCCAACGGCGGCCACACACAGCGCGCCTAGCGTCGAGAGCGGAGAAACGTCGACCATGGAGCCACCGACGTTGATGCTGAGCGCCACGGCCAGCGGGTCGCCCCCGCCAACCTTCGTCACCAGACTCGGCACCGCCGGCAGGAATACCGGCAGCACGACGCCCACCGTGCTGCTCCAGCTCGAGATGAGCCCCGTAACGAACGCCACCATGCCGTTCACCGTCGCGGGCGACGCCAGCGCCGCGAGCATGGACGTGAACAGCTCCATCCCCCCGGTTCGCTCGAGCAACGCGATGAGAACCGTGACGCCACACACCATCACGATCACGCCCCACGGCACGCGACGCACGCCCGACTGCTCGTCGGCAACGCGCGCGAGAACGAGCAACACGGCGGCGGCGAATGCGGCCATCCCGACGTTCAGCGTGAAGCCCACCACGCCCACGATCCAGACGCTCACGACCCCGATGGTCAGCCAGTGGCGCCGTTCGAGCGTCGTGACCGGCGCAGCGGCACCTTCGCCCTCGCTCCCACGCGCATGCAATCGGTAGCCGCCGAGGAGCAGGTAGGCGGCGAGGGCGACGAGCGCGTGGGCGACGAGGTTGGCGATCCACACCTTTCCGGGATACGGGCCGATTCCCGCCTCCGCCATCTTCGTGTTCGCCACTACACCAACTGCGCTGATGGGCGACAGGTTCCCCGCATTCGCGCCGTTCGCGATCATGAGCGCGGTGAGAAAGGGCGAGATGCCGGCACGCAGCCCGATTGCCATCGCCAGCGGAATGAGCAGCGCCACGGTCGAGATCGCGCCTGGACCGATGGACGACAGCACGAAGGCGATCGCGAAGAACACGAGCGGGATCGCGCGCGCGTTTCCGCGCGCCAGGAGGATGGCGCGATTCGCCAGCCGCTCGAGCGTGCCGTTCGTTTCCGCGAGAGCGAACAGCAGCGTCACCCCGGTGAGCGTGAGGAAGAGCGAGGACGGAAATCCGGTGGCGACCTGCTCGGGGCGCAGGCCGGCGAGCGTGGTGCCGATGATCCAGGCGAACACCATCGCCAGCACGCCGACGTTGACGCGGGACGTGAGCGAGACCGCGATGGCGACGAGGAGCGCGATGAGCGACGCGACCGCCGGGCTCACGGTCCCGCCCACGGCGGGAGGCGATGCTTCTGCACCTTGCCTAACGCATTGCGCGGGAGCGCGTCGACGCGCACGAACCCGCGCGGCACCTTGAATGATGCCAGCCCTCGCGCGCACGTGTTCCGCAACGCATCGGCGTCCACGGGCTCGTCAGTCACGACATACGCGACCGGCACCTCGCCGCGTCGCTCGTCAGGCGCACCGACCACCACCGCCTCCCGGACGCCAGGCTGCTCGAGCAGCAACTCCTCGATCTCACGCGGATAGATGTTGAAGCCGCCCGAGATGATGAGATCGGACGCCCGCCCCCGCAGCGTGTAGTAGCCGTCCGCCGATCGCTCCGCGAGGTCGCCGGTGCGGAACCAGCCGCCATCGAACGCCGCGGCGGTAGCCTCCGCATTCCGCCAGTACTCCGGGAAGACGTTAGGTCCGCGGACGAGAATCTGCCCGGTTTCCCCCTCGTTCGGAGCGCTGCCGTCGGGCTTCGCCAGGCGCACCGATACTCCCGGCAGCGGAAAGCCAACCGTGCCCGCGCGCCGGTCGCCCTCGTAGGGGTTGGCGATGAGCATGAGCGTCTCGCTCATCCCGTAGCGCTCGAGAATGGTGTGACCGAACCGCTCGCGAAACGCCTCGAGCACGTGCGGAGGCAAGGGCGCGGACCCCGAGACGAAGAGCCGGGCGCGCTCGCCGATCCGCCGCGCAGAGGCCGGGCTCAGCTCCAGAAGGCGAACGTAGATCGTGGGCACGCCGAAGAAGAGCGTCGGCCCGAACGCGTCGAACAGCGCCTCGGCCCGCGCGACATCGAACCGCTCGGCGAGGCGCATCTTACAACCGCTCACGAGCCAGGAGCAGACGCCATTCCCGAGCCCGTGCACGTGGAAGAGCGGGAGCACGGCGAGGTAGCGGTCGTCGCTCGTGATGCGCCAGCAGGTGACGAGGTTGACGGCGTTCGCGGCGAGGTTGTTGTGGGTGAGCACCGCCCCCTTCGAGCGCCCGGTCGTTCCCGACGTGTAGACGATGGCCGCTGGCTCGTCGCCATCGATCGTTAGGCGAACTCGGTCGGATAGCTGGCGGCCCGCCTCGTTGGCGACCAGCTCGATGTCGACGACAGGCGCCCCACCGAACATCGGCGCGTGCTCCGCCGACGTGATGCTGAACTTCGGCGCGGCATCGGCGACGATGTGGGCGATCTCCCGCTCGCGGTACAACACGTTGATCGGTACGACGATCACGCCCAGCCGCACGCATGCGAGGAAGATGTCGATGAACTCGACCCGATTCGCGAGGTGAACACACAAGCGATCGCCTCGGGCAAGACCACGCGCCGTGAGCGCGTGCGCGGTCCGGTTCGCGCGCGCGTCGAGCTCTCCGAAGGTGAGCGTACGAACGGTGCCGTCGGCGTCGTCGTACTCGAGCGCGACGGTATCGCACTGGCCGACGAGGGAGAGGTCGAAGAGATCAACGAGTTGCATGGGCCCAGATTGTAGCCGTCCGCCCCGACAAATACCAACGGAACCACGAAAGCGGGCGTCGCCAGTGAAGGCCGGTGAATGAGTGTGCGTGCTCGGCGGACTTCGTCGCGGCCTGGAGGGCACTCCATCGGGAGCCGGAATCCAAGTAGTGAGTAGCCAGTCAAGAGTCGGCCAGTAATTCAGTAAACGACTGTTCTGCTGGCTACTCTTGACCGGTTACTCACTACTTGGATTCCCCTTCCCGAAAGAGGGCTTTCGATGCGCGAGCGAGCTTCCCCGACGCCCACACTCATTCATCGGCTGTCCCTGCCGTGAACGCGCTACCTGCCGCCGGTCTAGCGCCCTTCCGGCTCTGCGCAGTTTGTGCAGTTTCCCGGTTGCGACAACGATTCCGTGTCTCTTGGCATCGTAGGATTGTCTACCGTCCCCGCCGCGATGCGACTGTATTCGCCACGCCACTTGACCTCCGCTCTGCTCGGCGACGTTCGACTCGCCGTGCGATCGCTCGCGCGCAGTCCGGGGTTCACCATCCCGACCCTCGTGTCGCTGTCCGCCGGGTTCGCACTGGCGACGTGCGCGCTGGTCGTCGCGAACGCGTACCAGGCTCGGTCGTTCCCCTTCCCCGACGTCGACCGACTCTATCACGTGATGTACGCGCCCCCCGGCCCGGTGGAACCGCGAGGGATGAGCGCGATCGACTGGCGAGCAGCGACCGACGTCGTGCAGCACGCCGTGACCGCGTCCGGGCAGACCTACTACCTCGCCGCCGACGACGGCGCCCGCTCGGCGCGCGGGCTTCGTGTCTCGCTCGGCTTCATCCAGGCACTCGGCGTTCGCGTCACGCTCGGACGCACGCTCATCCCGGGCGACTTCGACCCACAGCAGACTCGCGTCGCGCTGATCGGCTACCAGCTCTGGCGCGATCACTTCGGCGGCGACAGCTCGGTCATCGGACGCCCGCTCCGCGTGGAGACCGAAGGGCGCTCCACCGAGCCGGAGGTCGTTCACATCGTTGGGGTCCTCCCTCCGAGGTTCTGGTTCGGGCGCACGAGCGCCGATTCGGTGGGGATCATGACGCCGCTCACGACACCGGCGACGACCTACGTGGTGGCGCTCCGCGAAGGCGTGTCGGTGGAGTACGCGCAACGCCGCCTGACGAGCATCGCCGCTTCGGCTGCCACGTGGCTGCCCCCGCAATGGCCCGGTGTACGACTCGAGGCCGTGCACGATCGGTACGTCGAACCGCTCCGGCCAATGCTACGGGCCATCATTGTCGCTGCCGCGCTCGTCATCGTTCTCTCCTGTGTGAGCGCGGCGGTTCTGGTGTTGCTTCGAGCATCGCGACGTAGCCGCGACGTCGCTGTACGGGTTGCTCATGGCGCGAGTCGTATGCGGCTCGCCCAGATGTTCGTGGCGGAGACCGGTGTGCTCGCGGCGGGCGCCCTCGTACTCGGGACGACCATGACGGTGGCGACACTGCGTGTCATCGCGCCGAGTGTCGAGACGCATCTCGGGAAACCTTCGGCGGCCGGGCCGTCCGCGATGGGGATCGACGCGGGGGTCGCGCTCGCGGCCGCCACGCTCGTCGCACTGATCGCGATCTCACTCGGACTCGTCCCCGCGCTCGTCCCGTGGCAGCGACGGCTCGCGTCCACGCTTCGCGGCGACGCCCGCACTGGCGCCGAGACGCCGTGGACGCGACGGGCGCGCACGTGGCTGATCGGGCTCGAGATCGCGGGGGCCGTCACGCTTCTCGTCGCGTGCGGTGTCATGATCCGAACGGCCGCGAGCTTCCAGTCCACCGACCTTGGAACCGACTTCGAGTCCGTGGTTCGCGCGCGAGTCGTGCTTCGCGGATCGCGCTATGCCGACTCGGCTGCCTACGAACGCTTCCACGTCGAGCTCAGGGCGCGACTGGCCGCGGACGGACTCAACGTCGCGTTCTCGGGGTGGCCACCGTTCATCGACTACCCGCTGGTCACGCTCGAAGGCGGAACGACACCGCGCGCGGTTACGGCGGGGATGGTCGCGGTGAGTGCCGGCTACTTCGAGACCGTGAAGCTCCCGATCCGACAAGGTCGGGATTTCGGCGCGACTGACCGCAGCACGACAGAACCCGTGGCGATCATCAGCGAATCGCTCGCCCGCGCGCTCTGGCCGACTGGCGGCGCCCTCGGCGGACGCATCCGGTATGTGGAGTCGCGTCCGTCGGGCGCCACCGAAATTCCCTGGCGGCGCGTGGTGGGTGTGGTAGCCGACGCGCGTCAGACGTATCAGGACGAGTCGGTCCTCGACCTCTACGTGCCCGCGCTGCAGGCCGACCCGGGGCGCTTCATCTCGATGCTCATCCGGACGACCCTCGGCCCGGCAGCCGTAACAGCGAGCGTGCGGTCGACGGTGGCGACGCTCGACCCGACGGCCGTGACGAGCGACGCGCGTCTCGTTTCGCGCGAGAACGCAGCGCTCGCGAGAGTGCGCTTCATGCGTGCGCTGCTTGCGGCGTTCGCCGTGCTCACGGCAATGCTTGCGGCGTTAGGTCTCTACGGTGTCATCGCACACAGTGTGCGCCAGCGCGAACGCGAGGTAGCGATCCGCGTGGCCATTGGTGCGTCACCGGCCGCGATCAGGGGGCTGTTTCTGCGTGAGACCGCACGGCTGCTCGGCACGAGCGTGGTGGCTGGGGCGGTCGCATCGGTCGCGATCGTGAAGGTGCTGGAAACGCGGTCGCTCACGACAGTTGCCGTCGATGCGGCGACGTTGGCCGCCGCGGCCGCGTTCATGGTCGTGGTCGGACTCGCCGCGACGTTGGAGCCCGTGATCCGCGTGTCGCGCCGGAGTCCGTTGGCCGCATTGCACGATACCTAACGACACTGGGGGTGCTGGACGGCCTGCTCGGGTAAGGCTCATTGCGCGCGGGCCGGTCGGAGCAGCGATGACGCGGAAAAGGCCGAAACGGCCGGATGAGGGGACGGGGTCTCGCGCCGGGTTAGGCATCGAGAACGAGGCGGAAACCGATGACGGGATGAGAGATATCATCCTGAGCGGGTGCAAGCCCCTGTCGCCGGGGCGTTGATGAGGGGGAACAGCTCCGCGGGACGGCCTTCGCCCCAAGAGCGGTTCCCCATCAATCACGGCCCTGGTGAGAGGGTGCATGAGTGCTGAGGAACGATCCCCAACATCCCCCGCATCCGCTCATCCGTCTTCCCCTTCGTTCTGGATGCCGGAGTCTGCGCGCCTCGCCACGCGGCAGCGTCAGTGCAGAGCCGTCATCCGGCCGTTTTCGCCCCTTTCCGCGTCATCGCAGTTCCGACCGGCCCGGCCGCGCCGAACCGGACCCGCGCGAGGTGTCCTCCGCCCCCCTCCCGCGTTCGGTGTTGCCGCGTCCTCCGCGTCCGCCCGATGGCGCGATGAAACAAAAGGATGCGTTAGGACTCTGACCCCTAACGGCTTGCGCTGCGACACTTCATCCGCCTTCATATCGACCATCCTGACACCACCTCGAACCGTGGCAACGCCGATGAAGCGTGAAGAGGCGGCGGAGATTCTCTCCGTCGAGGGCCGAGAGGTCCGCATCACGAACCCCGACAAGCCGTACTTCTCACGCGACGTCAAGCTCTCGAAGCTCGACATCGTCCGCTACTACCTCTCCGTCGCGTCAGGCGCCATCGCCGGCATCCGCGATCGTCCCATCGTCCTCAAGCGATTCGTGAACGGCGCCGAGGCGGAACCGTTCTACCAGAAGCGTGCGCCTGACAAGCGACCGGAGTGGTTGCGGACCGTCACCCTGTCATTTCCCTCGGGGCGCACGGCGGAGGAGATCGTGGTCGACGACGCCGCCGGGCTCGCGTGGATCGTGAACCTCGGCTGCATCGAGCTGCACCCGCATGCCGTGCGCACGGGGGATCTCGATCATCCCGACGAGCTGCGCATCGACCTCGATCCCGGTCCCGGCGTCGCGTGGGATGACGTACGACGCGTGGCGGTGGAGACGCAGGCGTTACTCGAGGAGCTCGGACTTCGCGGCTGGCCGAAGACGAGCGGCTCGCGCGGCATGCACGTGAACGTGCGCATCCATCAGCGCTGGACGTTCACGGAAGTGCGGCGCGCGGCGCTGGCGTTCTCGCGCGAGATCGAGCGGCGGGCGCCTTCGCTCGCAACCTCGAAGTGGTGGAAGGAAGAACGGAAGGGCGTGTTCCTCGATTACAATCAGAACGCGAAGGACCGCACGACGTGCTCGGCGTACTCCGTGCGCCCGCTGCCCGACGCGCGCGTGTCGGCGCCAATGGAGTGGAGCGAGATCCCCGATTGCGAGCCGGCGGACTTCACCGTGCTCACGATGCCGAAGCGCATGGCGGCGATCGGATGTCCGCACGGGGACATCGATGGCTCACCCGGGTCGCTGGACGCGTTGCTCGAGCTCGCGGCGCGGGACGAAGCCGCCGGACTTGGTGACGCGCCATGGCCGCCGCATTTCCAGAAGATGGAGGGCGAGGGGAAGCGCGTGGCGCCGTCACGCGCGAAGGGCGCGGCGAAGAAATCGGGGGCCGCGCCTCGGCCCAAGATGCCGCTCATCGTCGTCGCGAATTCGACGAAGAAGGATGAAGCGCTCGCGGGGCTCGACCGGTGGAAGGCGCGATACCCGGAGGCGGCGTCTCACCTCGCCGTGGATGACGTGCTCGTGGACTCGATGCGGGGGCGGTCCTCGACGTGGACGCGCATTCGCGTCAACCTCCGTAACGTGCCGGACTCATTGCGGCCGCCACAGGAGACGCCGGATCCCGATGACGATCCCACGCGTGCGTGGCGAGACCGGGCGAAACGGCGGTAATCGGGGTCAGGTTCGGATATCAGCCTTTTGTTGCCGAGGCAACAAAAGGCTGATATCCGAACCTGACCCCGATTACCGCATCCCGAAAATCTCCGCGATCTCGTGCGGCGGCACGACCTCGAGCTGCGCGAACGTACAGTCAGCCGGCCGCTTGTCCGACCGCCACCGCCGGAACTGCGCCGTATGACGAAAGCGCCCGTTCTGCATGTGGTCGTACGCCACCTGCACCACGAGCTCAGGTCGCAGCGGCTCCCACGACAGATCCTTCCCCTGACTCCACCGGCTGAGGGCACCCGGACGTCGCTGCGTTCCCTCCATGGGCGGTTGCGTGCCCGCCCACTCGCGCCAGGGATGCCCCTCGAGCGCGTTCTCCCGATACGGCGCGAGGAAGCTCACGAGCTCCTTCCGCTTCGCCGCCGTGAAGCTCGCACAGACGCCGACGTGCTGGAGATCTCCGTCATCGTCGAAGAGGCCGAGCAGCAGCGACCCGAGCGACGTCCCGTTTCCGTTCTTGTGCCAGCGAAAGCCCGCGACCACGCAATCGCAGTCTCGCTCGTGCTTCACCTTCAGCATCGCGCGCTTGTTAGGCTCGTACGTCCCGCGCTCCGATTTCGCGATGACGCCGTCGAGCCCCGCCCCCTCGAAGCGACCGAACCAGTCGGCCGCCGTGTCGCGGTCGCGCGTGGCCGGCGTCACGTGCAGCGGCGCGGCAGCGTTCGCAAGGAGCCGTTCGAGCACCGCTCGGCGCTCGCTGAACGGCGCCTTGCACAGGTTTCGATCGCCCTCGCACAGAAGGTCGAAGAAGACGATCGACGCCGGCGTCTCGACCGCCAGGAGTTTGACGCGCGACGCCGCGGGGTGCAGCCGCAGTTGCAGCGCCTCGAAATCGAGACAGCCATCGATCGCGATGACGATCTCGCCATCCAGCACACACCGCTCGGGGAGTTGCGCCTTCAGCGCCTCGACGAGCTCGGGGAAATAGCGGTCGAGCGGTTTCTCGTCCCGGCTCTGGATGAAGAGCTCGGCACCGTCGCGAAAGACGAGGGTGCGGAAGCCGTCCCATTTTGGTTCGAAAATCCATCCTTCGCCGGACGGGAGCTCGCTCACTCGATTCGCGAGCATGGGCAAGACCGGCGGGTTCACGAGTAAGTTCATACCCCATCTTACGCCGGTACAGCCTGGTTCGGAACCGAGTATTTCTGCCGATGGCGTTGCCCGCATCCGGGTACCGCGCTGTCCGATCCCACCCTGAACTGGTTACTCACCCTGGTTACTCACTACTTGGATTCCGGCTCTCCGTAGAGGGCCATCCACGCCCCGACCAAGTCCGCCCGACGCACACACGCACCCGCTGGGGCCGTCTTGGAGCCGCCGCCACCCGTCGCCTGACGTCGTTAGGCACCAGCCGGACCGGCACGGGGCCGAGGACGGTCCGAGTTTTCTCTGGCCGGTAGCGGTCCGGCTACCCTGGTGGTACTCTCTCCCGTCGCTCGAGCCCGCCAAATCCCACGTACTATGACCCCGCACCACACCTGATCAATGCTCGATCTCATCACGCGCGCGAATAGCTGGCTGAACGCCCTCGTCTGGGGACCACCGATGCTCGTGCTGCTCATGGGCACCGGCATCGTGCTGCTCTTCGTCACTGGCGCGGTTCAGTTCCGCCACATCGGTACCGCGCTCGGCGAGGTGCTCGGCAAACTCCGAAAGGGATCGGGCGAAGGCAGCGTCACTCCCTTCCAGGCAGTCGCGACCGCGCTCGCCTCGACCGTCGGCGTCGGGAACATCGCTGGCGTCGCTACCGCCATCACCCTCGGCGGTCCCGGCGCGCTCTTCTGGCTCTGGGTGTCTGGCGTCCTCGGCATGGGGACCAAGTACGCCGAGATCGTCGTTGCCATGCATTACCGCGAGCGCGACGCGTCCGGCGTCATGCGCGGCGGCGCGATGTACACGCTGAAGAAGCGCGGCCTCGGGTGGCTCGGCGGGATCTTCGCGCTCCTCACGGCGCTCGCGGCATTCGGGATCGGCAACATGGTGCAGGCGAACTCTGTCGCGCAGAGCCTCAACACGAGCTTTGGCTTCTCACCGCAGATCGTCGGCATCGTCCTCGTGGTGGTCTCGGGGGCCGTGATTCTTGGCGGCATCAAACGCATTGCGGCGTTCGCCGAGGTCCTCGTGCCGTTCATGGCGATTCTCTACCTCACCGGCGGTCTCGTGCTGATCGCCCTGAACGCCAGGCGGCTGCCCGAGGTGTTCGGGCTCGTGTTCGACGGCGCGTTCAGCGGGACGGCCGCGGCGGGCGGCTTCGCCGGCGCGTCCATCATGATGGCCATGCGCTACGGCATCGCACGCGGCCTGTTCTCGAACGAAGCCGGGTTGGGCAGCGCGCCGATGGTGCACGCGGCAGCGCAGACGGACCACCCGGTACGGCAAGGGTTGTACGGCATCTTCGAGGTCTTCGTCGATACGGTTCTCATCTGCACGACGACGGGACTCGTGGTCCTGCTGGCAGGACCCTGGCAAAGTGGAGCGACCGGTGCGGCGCTCTCTGTACAGGCCTTCTCGACGGGGCTCCCAGGGACGTGGGGCGGCATCATCGTCACGGGCGGGCTCGTGCTCTTCGCGTTCTCGACGCTCATCGGGTGGAGCTACTACGGCGAGACGGGCATCGTCTACTTGTTAGGCACGAAGGCAACGCTGCCGTACCGATTGCTCTGGCTCGTGTTCATTTACCTCGGCGCCATTGGCTCGCTGCACCTCATATGGGACATCGCCGACACGCTGAACGGGCTCATGGCGATTCCAAACCTGATCTCGGTGCTGATCTCGATCCCGATTCTGCGGCGGTTGCACCGGGAGTTCTTCAGCCGAAAAGCAGCGGCACCGGTACGGGAGGCCGCGGAGGTCAACCCGTAGCGGCGCAGTCCCGGCATGCCCTGAGGGAGCGCGAGCCACGAAGGGATCGCGGTCCTCGTGGACGGCCTGGTCCCGCTACCGGCATGAGGAAGAAAACCAGACGCAGATCACGCGGATTCCGCAGAAGTCGCAGATCCTCCCTCTACCAGGAGAGTTGGTGCTCTCGCGCGGCAAGGCGTCCCGATCGAGGGATTCTGCGATCTGCGAAATCTGCGGCCATCTGCGGCCATCTGCGGCCATCTGCGGCCATCTGCGTCAGGTCTTCCTCGCAGC
>DAINRQ010000023.1:0-59904 GCA_036741775.1 Gemmatimonadaceae bacterium
CGCTCGCGGCGCTCATCGGCGCGACGGCGTTCACGGTGTGGAGCCAGTCGGTCGTGAACGAGAAGGTCTACACCGTCAGCCTTGTCGGCCTGGCGCTTGTCGCATGGTTGACTGTGCGCTGGTGCGATGAGCCCGACGGTCGCAAAGCCGACCGGATTCTGGTGCTCGTCGCCTACATCCTGGGGTTGGGGTACGCGAACCACATGGCGGGCATGCTCGCCGCGCCCGCCGTCGCGACCGCGGTGCTCATTCGCCGCCCGAAGACGCTCCTCCGGTGGAAGCTGTTGCTCGCGTGTCTCGGCGCGGTGCTGCTCGGGATCACGCCGTTCGCGACGCAACCCATTCGCGCCGCGTATTTCCCGGCCATCAATGAGGGCGAGCCCACCGCGTGCCGTACGGAGCTCGCGTGGGACTGCACGTTCTCGCGAGGCACGTGGGAAGCGTTCAAGTACAACTTCAATCGTGAGCAGTACGGCAAGCCACCAGTCGTGGAGCGTCAGGCTCCCATCGGCGCGCAGATCGGCATGTGGTGGATGTACTTCAAGTGGCAGTGGCTCCGTGATGCGCACTCGCAGAGGCCGGCCCTGCAGATCACGCTCGCCACGGTGTTCCTGATCCTCGGTCTCCTTGGCGGGTGGGTCCACTGGCAACGGGACAGACGCTCGTTCTGGTTCTTCGGCCCGTTGATGTTCACGATGACCCTGCTGCTCATCTACTACCTGAACTTCAAGTACGGGTACTCGCAGGCGCCGGAGTTGGGCGACAGCGTGCCGCGCGAGGTTCGTGACCGCGACTACTTCTACCTCTGGAGCTTCTCGGGGTGGAGCGTGTGGGCGGCACTCGGTCTCGTCTACGTCTGGGAGACCGTCGCGGCACTCATCGGCTCGCAGAACGTGAGGCTGGGTCGTGAAACGCTGCAGCTCCCGACGAAGCGAAGCTGGCTCGTGGCCTCACCGGTGCTCCTGCTCGCGGTCGTTCCGCTGTTCGGGAACTGGTCGGCCTCGACACGCGCGGGGGACACGACGACGCGCGACTTCGCCGCCGACCTGCTCAACTCCGTGGAACCGTACGGCATTCTCGTCACGGTCGGTGACAACGACACCTTCCCGCTCTGGTACGCGCAGGAGGTCGAGGGGATCCGCCGCGATGTGATCGTCGCGAATACGTCGCTGCTCAACACCGATTGGTATACGCGGCAGCTCATCCGCGCGCCGGTCCGGGAGTACGATGCGGCGCGGGGCCCAGCGATCTACCGCGACGGGGTCTGGAAGAAGCCGTCGGGGCCGCCCGTGAACATGACGATGGAGGAGGCAGACGCCATCCCGCTCGCGTACGACATGCCGCAAGCGCAGCAGTTCGTGGCCGGCAACATTCAGGCGACGATCACCCCGCGCACGCTCACGCGCGCCGACATCTTCGTGCTGCGCATGATCAAGGACAACGTTGGCCGTCCGGTCTACTTCAGCCGAACGTCAGGAGGGTACGGCAGCCACGAGCTCGGGCTCGGGCCGTACCTCGTGACACAGGGACTGGCGCGGAAGCTCGTGGCGGACGTCCCGCGCGCCGGGAGTCGAGACACACTGCTCATCCCGGGCGAGGGTTTCGTGGACGTTCCGCGCACGACCGCGCTCTGGGACAGCGTGTTCCAGGCACAGGAGTCCATCATCCGGAAGAACGACTGGGTGGATCGCGCGTCGGTTGGCATTCCGGCCCTCTACGTCTCCACCGGTTTCATGCTGGCGGAAGCGCACCGCACGCTCGGGAATGAGTCGGTCGCGTCGCGTGTCCTCGCGACGACCGAGCGGGTAGCACGCGCGACGCGGCTCGACGACCTGTTCCAGGCGGTTCGCCAGCTGCCTGAGGTCGGGACAGAAGGAGATACCCGCTCCGCTCCGATTCCGCTGCCGATTCAACCGGCGGACAGCGCCCGCAAGCAGCCGTGACGAGCTCTACCGAGCCTAACGACGACGAAAGGAGGCTGCGCGCCGTTCGCGCGTACGGGTCCGCACGCGTCGCTGCCTCCGCGGGGCTAGGCAAACCCGCCAATCGACCCCGCACCCTGCCCTAACGAGGATCGATCTCGACCCGGACCGACGCGATGTACGCCGTCGTCGTGCCCTCGAACCCGGAATCGATCCCGACGATCAGCCACAGCCGCCCGTTCGCGTCCGCGGCGTACGCGAGCGGCGTCGGTCCGCTGTCGAACTCCTTGAGCTCATAGCGCGGACTCGAGCAGTTCGCGTTGGAGTTCGCGAGGTTTCCGACCGGCGAGACGTCGCGCCCGCCCTCGAGCTGCGCCCCGTAGTCGAAGTTCGCGCGGTAATACTGTGCCGCGTCCACGATCCGCTCGGGCTCCCGCGCCGAGGCGCCGACCTTGAGGACTACGGCCTCGCCCGGCGCTCCGCCCGCCCCGACACAGCCGCGAGGCGCGTTCGTCGCGAGCACGACGCGGAAGCGCAACGCGTACCGGCCGTTAGGCACGAGATCATCGACCCCGCGCGTGATGAACATGAACAGGTCGTCGCTGTGGTTCACGCCGGTGAGAAGAATGGCGCGCCGCGTCGTCTCGAGCGGCGACGGCAACGTCGCGAGGGAGGCGTTGAGCCCCCACTCGACTTCCTTCCCGACCGGATAATCCGCGAACGACGGCTCCCACCCCTGAAACCCCGTCGAGAAGTCGTACACGAGCTCGATGTTGTCATGGCCGACGGCCGTGGAGTCGGAGCAAGCGGCAAGGAGAGCGACTGCGAGTGCAGATAGCATCGTCCGGGCAGCGCGGGCGGCGCTCACGAGCGGCCGGCGCGTGCTGCCTGACGAGGTGGTTCCATAACGAAGTCCCGCGTGTCCCATGATCGGGCGTACCGCTCCTGCGGTGGTGTGTCGTGATGGTGGCAGGCACCTTGTCCGCCACTCGACACGCCTAACCTTTGCGGACCGCGGCTCGTCACGGCCGACCCATGGACCGGTCGGCCGGTCGACTCATCGGTGAATGCTCGTGTGTGACGATTCTCACGAGCCTTCGGCGCTCCGCTCGGAATGACACCCCTCCTCGGCTCCGCGGTTGCGGCGCTCCGCTCGAGCTGACACCGTGTGAGAGAGCCCCGGCGAGTCGCGCCGGGGCTCTCCGAATCGGACCGTATCGATCGACGTGAGGCTACTGCCGACAGCCGCCCTGCGGATCCGGCTTCGGCTTGTCCACCACCGGGCGCTGATCGAGGTTCGCCACCCGTGCCGCCACGTCGTGAATGAGCTGCGTCGCGCGGCGGAGCTGATCGTAGTCGAGATACTGCGGCTCGTCGGTCACCTGGTGGTAGTCGGCGTGGCCACCTGTCGTGAAGAACACGATCGGGATCCCGTAGCGCGCGTACATGTAGTGATCGCTGCGGCAGTAAATGTTCTGCTGGTGGCCGTCGGCGTCGAGCGAGTAGTCGAACTTGAAGCCGGCGTTCGTCGCCTTGTTCACGTCCTCGACGAGATCGCCGAGCTGCGTCGACAGGCGCCGCGAGCCGATGAGCTGGAGGTAGCCCTCATCTCGCCCGTAGAGCAGCTCACCTTCCTTGCTCTCGCCCGTGACATCCTTCGTGCCGCCGCGCCCGATCATGTCCACGTTGAGTTGCGCGACGATCGAGTCTCGCGGCACGGTCGGATGGTCGGTGAAGTACCGCGACCCGAGCATTCCCTCCTCCTCGCCGATGTGCCACACGAAAAGCAGCGAACGCCGCGGCTTCTCGCTCGCCGACGCGAACGCCTCGGCGATCTCCAGGATGCCCATGGAGCCGGACGCGTCGTCGTCCGCGCCGTTGTTGATCGAGTCGCGACGAGCCGTGTGAGCGCCACGAAGGCTGTCCGTCATGGCGCGGATGCGCCCTGCTTCGTCGGTGTTGGCCGGGCGGTTCGGACTGTCGGCGCCCTGCGGCCTAACGACGGCGTTGAACACGCGCATGGAGTCGTGATCGACCGCACCCGCGGAGCGCGTCCCCACGTGGTCGCTGTGCGCGCCGATCGCGACATACTGACTCTTCAGTCGAGCGTCGCTGCCGGGAAGCACGGCGATGACGTTGCGTCCCGGCCGTCGCGCGAGGGTGAACCGAACATTCGCGTTCACGCTCTTCCCTGCTGCGCCCTTCGCCATCGACGCCGGGGAGCCGCCGAGCATCGCTTCGCCCGCTGCCTGCGTGACCTGCAGGAACATCGCGGCCGCGGGCGGCTGGTCGGGAATGAGCTGCACGAACGACGACGGTGTGAACGCGTTACGCGCGGCCGCCGGCGGAATCTGCGGGCCACCGATCGTGGCGATCGCCCCAGCCGCGCTCAAGGTCGCCGCGTACCGCTTGTACCCCTCGGACGCGAGCAGCGCCTGCACGCTCGTGGGCTGCTGTGTCGCCGGCAGCAGGAGGAGGAACTTGCCGCGGACCTGGTCGGGCGAGAGCACGTTCGTGGTGTCGATCGCGTGGCCGCCGTAGATCACCTCCAGCGTCCGCGAGAGCGGCGCGACGCCGAGTTGTCCGGTGGCGAGGAAGTCCACGCCCGCCTGGAGCGTCTTCCCCTCGACCGTGAGCGTGGACGCGGAATCGAGCGTCTGAACGCCAAGTGGCACGTCCTGGAAAAAGGTCCCCCGCTCACCGGCGGGCTGCAGTCCGAGGCGCTCGAGCTCCTGCGCGATGTACTCGGTGCCCGTCATCGCCTCGGGGCTGCCGGCCATGCGGCCGCGCATCGAGTCGTCCGCGAAGCGATAGACGCGCGTCATGAGGTCAGCGGTGGTGATGGCGGGCGTGGTTTTCTGCGGCGCCATCTTGAGCGGTGGCGCGGTGCCTTGCCCGTGGTGCGCGTGCTGCGCCGGCGCGGCCGAGGCGACGGCGACGAGGCCGCTCGCGAGGATGGTGAGGGTGAGCTTCATCTGACCTGGGTTGAAAGAGGACGGCCGCGGGCGGCCGGTATGCTGTAGTGAATGAAAGTGCGCCCTGTAACTATCTTGCGTGCAGTCCGGTATGCGGATACGAGCGCGACCGTGCGTGTGAATCCGGCGGCGGCGTCGCGGGTATTACCCAGGGTTGACCTGCTTCGTTCACCGAGTAGACTGATCCGTCCGGGAGGGCTAGTCCTAATTGGTAAGGCAGCGGTCTTGAAAACCGCCGCGCCGAAAGGCGCTTACAGGTTCGAGTCCTGTGCCCTCCGTTCGCTGACAAGGCCGGCTCCCCCTTGCGCCCCGCGGGTTACGACCCGCGGGGCTTGTTCGTTCGCGCCTTCCCTCGCGATCGACCCAGCCTGTACCCCCGCGCGAGCGAGATCACGCAGAGAGCCAGGCACTTGGCGGGCGGGCCCGAGCGTTGCACTTGACGTCCGTGTGCCTCGCAATACGCCCCGTGGTTTCCAGCTCATCCGCGCCGCGATCGCGGACATCGAAGACCTCGGCGAGCTCGCCAAGCTTCGGGATCTCGCGCGCGAGCAGTGGGGTGACGACCCGCAGCATGCCGAGCTGGAGGCGTTGCTCGACAAGCGCGCCGCGGAAGTCTCCGGCGAGGCGGGGACGCAGATCCCGCTGCCGTTCGCTACGATCCCGGCCGCCGACCCGGTAGAACGCATGATGGATCAGATCGCCTCGGCCGATTCTCCAGCCGAGGTGGACTGGCTCTGGAAGCGGGTTCACGTCGAGTTCGCGGGCCACGCGCGTCTCACAGCGCTCGAGCGTGCCCTCGAGGGGCGCCGCCTCGCGCTGGCACGCCGGGGACGGCCCGAGGAGCATGAGCGTCGACGCGAAGTGTGACATGCGTCACAGTGATCGCGTCGGAACGCGATACCAGCTGGTATCTCGTTAGGCGGCGGGCTTCGTGACCGCGGCGCCCGAGCCGTGACGCCTCCCCGCCCCACCCTTGCGTCAACCTCGGCGCCTTCGCATCCTGAGCGCCCCGCAACGCTGAATCGCACCTCGAACGCAGTCACACAACGGCACTCGCACGTGAAGATTCCCCGAAAGACCATCCGTTACGAATGCGTCGGCGGCCCGCGCGACGGCGACCTCGTACTCATCCAACGCACCAAGCGCGAGGTGGAGCTCGACGGCGCCCTCTACGAGGTGCGTCTCTGGTCGAAGCTGGACGAGAACGGCCAGCGTCTGCTCTGGAAGCGCGAAGCGCTCGTGTGGGAAGGGCTGCTCGTAGGCGAATCCAGTGGCAATGCGACCGCCCAACCGACTCCGCCACAACCGGTTGACTGCCCCACACCGGACGGCTAGGTTGCGAGTTCCCCTCGCGCGACGTTCGTTCGTCGCTTCTGCGGGAGACCCGCGCCGCGTGGCGCTGCTGTACCCGGGAGAGATGGCCGAGAGGCTGAAGGCACCGGTTTGCTAAACCGGCATAGGGGGTCAACCCCTATCGAGGGTTCGAATCCCTCTCTCTCCGTCCACAGTCATACCGAGGTGTCAGGATCGAGGTGCCGACCGCTCGGCACGCGTCCTCGACACCTCTTTTCGTACCCGGTCCATGACGACGCCCCTCCTCCCCTCTCCGCTCCGCGTTCGATTCGCACCATCGCCCACTGGCTACCTGCACGTTGGCGTGGCGCGCACCGCCATCCACAACTGGCTGCTCGCGCGTAAGTACGACGGCACCTTCCTCCTGCGGATCGAAGACACCGATCGTGCCCGGAGTACCGACGAGAGTACACGCGCCATCTTCGAGGGGCTCCAGTGGCTTGGGCTCTCGTGGGACGAGGAGGTCACCTATCAGGGCGCAAACCTTCCCCGGCATCAGTCGGACGCGGCGCGACTCGTCGAGTCGGGCGCGGCCTACCGCTGTTTCTGCACGCCCGCCGAGCTCGAGGAGCGGCGCGCCGCGGCGGAGGCGAGCGGTGACGCTTTCAAGTACGACCGCCGCTGTGACCGCCTCGCACCTAACGAGGTCGAGCGGCGCGTGACTGCGGGAGCGCCGTTCGTCGTTCGCTTCCGGGTCCCGGAAGGCACGACGGAATGGCACGACCTCGTGCACGAGCACATTGCCTTTCCCAACAAGGACATCGAGGACTTCGTCATTCTGCGGTCCGATGGCACACCGATTTACAACCTCGCCGTCGTGTCGGACGATATCGCGGCGCGTGTCACCGTCGTCATGCGCGGCGACGACCACATCTCGAATACGCCGAAGCAGATCCTTCTCTACCGCGCGTTAGGCGCGCCACTGCCGATGTTCGCGCACTTGCCGATGGTGCACGGGACGGACGGAAGGAAACTCAGCAAGCGACACGGCGCCACGGCCGTCGGCGACTACCGGCATCAGGGGATTCTTCCGAGCGCGATGGTGAACTTCCTCGCGCTCCTCGGATGGTCGCCCGGCGGGGACCGCGAGGTCATGATGCTCCCGGAGATGATCGAGGCGTTCTCCGTCGACGGGTTGCTCAAGAAGGCGTCGGTGTTCGATCCCCAGAAGCTCGAGTGGATGAACGGCCAGCACCTCAATCGACTCTCGCTCGAGGACGTCGAGCCGCTCATCACCGACGGCATCGTCGCGGCTGGACTCGCCCCGCGCGAGTGGCTCGCGGCGCATCGGGAGTGGTACCACACGCTGCTCGAGCTGCTGCGCGTTCGGTCGCGGACGATCGATGACGTCGTGAGACAGGCCCTCCCGTACTTCGGCGAGTCGGTCAGACTCGACCCCGACGCGGTCGCGAAACAGTGGAAGGATCCCGCCACGCCGGCCATCCTGGCGGAGGCGCGCGCCGCCCTGGCGGCCGTGCCCGAGTGGGAGGTGACACCGCTCGAGGAGTCGCTCCGCCCCGTCGCCGAGCGTCGCGGGATCGGGGCGGGTAAGCTATTTCAGCCGTTGCGCGTCGCGCTCACGGGCTCGAGCGTGAGTCCGGGGATATTCGACGTGCTCGTCCTCCTCGGCCGAGACCGGTCGCTGCACCGAATCGATGACGCCCTGCGGAACCTCGATGGGACTGCGATGGTCTAATGAGATCGGGTGACGAAACAAATGTCGCCCGGGTAATGCGGGATTGAACGACGACCGCTAGCTTCTCACCATACCGTCGAGCTCGTGTGTGTTGACCGTCGCGCAACGCGACGAATACATTTGGCGGTGAACGAGGGACGCCGGGCGGGCTGATAGAGCCCCCCCGGCGACCCGTTTTCCGGGGGGTCGATGCCCGAGTCTCTTACCACCTTGGAACGACGGGTATACCACTACCTGCTCGATTTCCTGGGAGAAAACACGTATCAGCCGAGCATTCGCGAGATCGGCAAGCGGTTTCGAATCAAGTCCACGAAAACCGTCTCCGACATCCTGCAATCGCTCGCTGACAAGGGCTACATCCAGCGTGATCCCGCGCGATCGCGCGGCGTCCGTTTGCTCGGCTACTCCACGGTCGGGCGCATGCAGCCGGTCCCATTCTACGGGAAGATCGCCGCGGGCGAGCCGATGCTCATTCCCGAGAATCGCGAACGCTTCATCACGCTCGATCGCGCGTTCGTGCCCAGTGAGGATTGCTTCTTCCTCCGCGTGTCCGGCGACAGCATGGTGGGGCGCGGCATCTTCGACCGCGACTTCGTCCTCGTGAACCCATCGGCGCGGGCCCACGACGGCGACATCATCGCTGCTCGCGTCGGCAGTGAGGCGACCGTGAAGACGCTGCAGCACCGCGGCGCCACGATCGTGCTGGAGCCTGCCAATCCCGACGAGCGCGAACTGGTCATCGGGCCCAACGACGACTTCGCCGTGATCGGGACGATTGCCGCGGTGTTCCGGCCGTTCCACGACGCCGGCGATATGCCCGACGACGAACAACCACCCAGCCCCTGAACGCAGACGACCCCGGCGCGAGGCGCCGGGGTCGTTCAGCATCGCGGAGGAGCACAGCGACTAGGGCGTGGCAGCCTCGGGCGCAGCGATCGTCTTTTGCTGCTTCGCCTTCTCCTCCTGTTGACGCTCGCGTTCCTTCCGCTCGCGCAGCGATTTCACGGCCTTCCGGAATTCCTGCTCGTTCATCGCACGCTGCGAGTGGAACTGAATCTCGGCGCGCAGCGAAGCCATCTCGCGCTCGCGCCCTGCCGCGATCGGGTTTGCCTGCGGCAGGTTGAGCGGTAGGAGCGCGAGGAGCGGGAGCGGGATGGAGACCTTACCCAGCCTGACGTATTGCTGGTCGATGCCATACTTCCGCCCGCCCTTCTCGACCGTCCAATCCCCACGCTCGAACTTGTTCGGCGTATAACCCAGCGCCGCCAGCGAGTCGCGGGCGCGCGCGATTCCAGCGAAGACCGCGCTGTCCATCCGCGCGTCGGCCGACTTGGGAGCACTCACTACGTCTGCCTCGGGCACCCAGATCCGCGGGTCCGAGTACGACGGGCGAATTCCCTTCGTGGGTCCGCCCCGTCCGATGAGCGGCCCCGTGCCCTCATCGTCGCCTGTCGCGGGCCTCGGCGGGGCTGCCGGGTCTACCGGCGGAAGGGTGGATGGGACTTCGGACGGCGCCACCACCGGCGGTGCGACGCTGTTCGTAGTGGTCTCCGGTCGTCCGTTCCCGCCACTGCGGCCTGGGCCCGGTGTGGTCTCGGACTGAGGCAAGGCGAGGAAGCTGATCCGTTCTGGCCGGATCGGCTCTTCCTGGTCCGCGAAGATCGAGAGGAATGGATACGGCATCATGATGACGCGAATGAGCGCCGCGCCGATGACGACGTGCAGGGCGATCGAGAGCGCCACCGTCCCGGCCGGACGGCGCGGTTTGCGCTCGCGATCTCGCTTCGGGTAGGGCCGGCGAGGCCCCTTGGTCTTCCCCGTTGCGTCCGTCGTCGGTTGAGTCAGCGATCCTCCAATCTCCAATGCGTCCCGGTGGCCACCGAGGGCTTATAGCCCGCCTGTGATGCCGGAGTTCCCAGGATAGCCGTTCCGCACTGCTCGCGCCACCGCAGCGCCCTATTCTCCGGGTACGGGCGCTGGTGCCACCGGATTCGAAACCATACTCATCCCAACAACTTCGACCTCGACGATGTCGCCTGCCGAGAGCCTGCCGACCCCGGCCGGTGTCCCGGTAGCGATGAGGTCCCAGGGCTCGAGCGTCATGATGTTCGAGATATAGGCAATGAGGAACGGAATGGAGAACGCCATGTCGGTGCTTCGTCCCCGCTGGCGTTCCTGGCCGTTGACCCGTGTGACGACCTCGAGCGCGGTCAGATCCGCGTCACCCATCATGGGCCGCCCGACCGCGCAGAACGTGTCGAACCCCTTCGCCCGCGTCCACTGGCCATCGCGGCGCTGAAGATCCCGCGCGGTGACGTCGTTGATGGCCACGATCCCCGCGATCCCGTCGACAGCGTCCGCCTCGGTGACGTGACGCATTCGTCGCCCGATCACGACGCCGATCTCGCCCTCGAACTCTACCTGCTCCGACTGCGGAGGCAGCACGATCGATTCGCCACCCGCGATGAGACTCGACGGCGGCTTGAGAAAGAGGAGTGGCTCGCTCGGCATCTCGTTGCCGAGCTCGCGCGCGTGCTCGAGGTAATTGCGGCCGACGCAGACGATCTTCGAAGGGCGTTGGGCGAGCATGCGGTGTCGAAGTGAGAGGGTCGATCGGGTCAGCCGGGGCCCGCGGATTGGTAGAACGCCTGAACGTGCTCGAGCACTGAAGCCCACGCCCCCACGAGCCGCCGCGCCGGCGGCAGCGCCTCGAGCAGCGTTCGTCCGTACGACTTGCTGATGACGCGCGGGTCCACGAGAACGATGACGCCGCGGTCGGTGGCCGTGCGGATCAGGCGCCCGAACCCCTGCTTGAGGCGCAGCGACGCGTGCGGGAGCATGTACTGACGAAACGCGTCGCCACCGCGGCGTTCGATCGACTCGCAGTGCGCGGCCGTCACGGGCTCGCTCGGGACCTTGAACGGCAACTTCGTGATGACGAGCCCACGCAACGCCCGTCCCGGCACATCCACCCCCTCCCAGAAGCTCGCCGTCCCGACCAGGACGGCCCGCTCGCTCTCCCGGAATCGCGAGAGGAGCGAGTCGCGTGCGTCGTCGCCATGGACGAGCAGGGGCCAGCGCCGTTCGATGCCACGCGCGCGAAGCTCGGACGCAACGAGTCGCACGTCACGATGGCTCGTGGCGAGGATGAAGATCCCGCCGTCGGACGCCGTAGCGACATCGAGCGCGACTCGGACGACGAACTGGATATGCCCCACTGCATCAACGTTCGGTAACGGCGCGTTCGTCGGCACCGCGAGCTTGGCGTTGGTCGGGAAATCGAACGGCGACGGGTAGAGTGCCGTCTCGGGGGTCAGCTCGTGGTCGTCGAGGCCGAGCCGGCGGCTGAGGAAGTCGAACCGCTGCTCGGCCGCAAGCGTCGCACTCGTGACCACCGCGGTTTTCACACGACGAAACAGATCCTCGCGCAGGACGGGAGCGAGGTCGAGCGGAACCGACGTGACGGCGAGGTTGCGCTCCTTTCCGCGAACTTCGATCCAGCGGACTGCAGCATCCGCCTCATCGCTCGGGCGCAAGGTGCGGCGAAGGGCGTCGCCCGCATTCTGCATGCGCCGCGTGACCCCGCGAAGCTCGTTGAGCATGGGCGCGAGCGATTCGGCCCGCGCCTCGTCGGTCTCGAGACGCTCGCGCACGACGCGCAGCCCGTCCTGCAGCAGCTCGATCTCTCCGAGGAGCTCGGTCAGCGCCATATCGAGCCCGCTCCGCCAGATGCGATGACGGGAGAAGTCGTCGGTGAGCCGCAGCACCGGCGTTCCGGTCTCATCGAGGAGCGTGGCGAGCAGGTCGAACACGAGTCCCGCGCGATCGCGCGCGGCCAGTGCCGCGGGGGCGAGCTTTGTCGCGGCGAGGTCCATGCTCGCGATGCTCAGCAGATCCTTGCCCTCGGACAGCTTTGCCATGAGGGCGGGCAGGAGTCCTTTTCCCGTACGGTCGAGGCGCGCGAACAGGCGTTGGAGCGACCGGCGGGTTACCGTCGCCCCGAGGTGTGCCGCGGCTGCGTCTTCGATGTGGTGCCCTTCGTCGATGACCAGGCGCGCGTACGCAGGAAGAACAGCGGCATCCTCCCAGTTCTGTGAGATGCGGCGCACCGCCACGTCCGACATGAGGAGATGATGGTTCACGACGATCACGTCGGCCTGCGCCGCTTTCCGCCGCGCGGCGAACAGGAAGCAGCGGTCGTAGTGCGGGCATCGAATACGCTGGCACAGATCAGGCTCGGCCGATACCTCGTCCCAGAGCTCGGCGCGTGGCGGGGCCGGCAGGTCGCTCAGCGACCCGTCGGTCGTACGCTCCGCCCACGCGGTGAGCGCGGCGAGCTCGTTGCCTAACGAATCGTCGAACAGGGCGGTGCCAGTCGACTGCGCCTGCTCGAGTCGCATCAAGCAGAGGTAGTTCCGCCACCCCTTGAGCAGCGCGAATCGGACCGGCTGATCGGCGAGCGCGCGGGCGAGGAACGGGAGGTCCTTCCCCACGAGCTGCTCCTGCAGGTTGATCGTGTTCGTCGACACGACCGTGCGTTCGCCGTTCGCGGCCGCCCACCGTAGGGCGGGAATCAGGTAGCCGAGTGATTTTCCGATCCCGGTTCCGGCCTCGAGCAATCCGATCCCACCGTCGTTGTACAGCCGCGCGATGGTCGTCGCGAGCGCGCGCTGCGACGGCCGGTCCTCGTAACGTGGGAGCAGTCGTGCGACCGGGCCTCCGGGCCCGAGGTCGCTGTCGATCGCGGAGGTCGCGAGCAGCGTCTCGGTCCGCACGCGCGGGACCTCGACCACGACATACAGCTCGCGCGCGTCGTTATCGATGATGCCGAAGCCGATTCCTTCCTCGTGGATGCGCGCCGCGACCTGGTAATCGGCCTCGGACGGCTCCAGCACGCCCGACGGGTGATTGTGAACGAGCATCTCGCCACGCTGCGCGAATCCCGGGAGCGCGAGCACACTGGTCACGTCGCCGCGAGCGACGACGCGTGCGGTGCGCAGCTGCCCATCCTCGTCGATGGTACAGACGAAGCACACCTCGCGGCCGCCGGCCAACCGAATGGCCGCGCGCATGGCGCCAGCCGCCTGGGAGGCGAGGCGTGTCTGTTGGGGCGCCGAAACGACGGACGACGAGGGCGGCGGGGGAGGCACGGGCGAAAAATACGTCGAGGACTCCCGTGCCGCCCGCATCATTCTGTTGCTACGTCTTGAGCGGCTTCTTTTTCGCGGCCGGGAAGAGCACGTTGTTGAGGATCAGACGGTAACCCGGGGACGTCGGGTGCAGCGCCAGGTCGGTTGGCGCGTTCCCGATGTTGTGCTGCGGATCCTCGGGGTCGTGCCCGCCAAGGTAGGTGTACGACCCCTTCCCGTAGTCGCCGTGAATGTACTTCACCCACGGCGCGCCCTCCTCGTACGCCAGCACCGTCACGCCTGGCTTGATCGTCGTCTTCGTGAAGCTCGTCGTCACGCCGTAGTAATCGGGGATCACCGTGCGGTGGTCCTGCACGAGCATCGTGGCCACCGGGTCGAACTTGGCGGAGAACGCGAACAGGGTGAACTGCCCGAGCGGCTGCCGGCGCGCGGGGACGTTCACCTGATGCCCGTCGATGTTGCTCATGGAGTTCGTGAACGGCGACTGCTCGACGTGCACGTCACGGAACGCCATCGCCCGCTTCCAGTCCATCTTCGCGTCGACGTCCTCGTCGATCGGCGTGCCGTCGGCATACGCCGCGGCGATATCCGCGTTATGCGCGGCGATCGCGAGCTCGAGGGTTTCCGTCGCGCCGCACATCGCGAACAGGAACCCGCCGCCCTCGACGTACTGACGAATCCGTTCGGCGACAGATTTCTTCAGCGCCGGAATGGACGCGAAGCCGAGCCGCTTCGCCGCCTCGAGGTTGCGCTCGCGCTGCTCCACGAACCACGCCGCATCGCGGAAGCCGAGGTAGAGCTTGTTGAGCTGGCCGGTGAAATCCTCGTGGAACAAGTGCAACCAGTCGTATTTCGGCAGCTCTCCATTCATGACCTCGTCGTCCCACACGTTCGTGTACTCGATGCCGGCGTAGCGCAGCGCGAGTGTCACCGCATCGCCCCACGGAGGCGCGTTGGGCGGCGTGTAGATCGCGATCTTCGGCGCCTTCTCGAGCGTCACCGCGTCCATGTTGCCCGCGGCGACCTCGGCGCGGATTTGTTGCACGCGTGCGTTGTCGATGGGCTCGAACGTGATGCCGTCCAGCGTCGCGCGGCGTCTCAACTCCGCCTCGTCAGGCAGCAGGAACGAGCCGCCGCGATAGTTGATGAACCATTCGGCCTTGTTCGCTGCCTTGAGGGCGTTGAACGTCAGGCCATAGGCCTTGAGATGGTTCTGCTGCGCATCGTCCATGGGGATGAGCAGATGCTGCGCGCGGGCACTGGATGTGGAGACGCCGAGGCCCGTCATCACGCAGAGCGTGGTCACGAAGCGCCGAAAAGTCTGACGGAGAGGTCGTGTCGTCATGAGGATGGAACACTCTGTCGGGCGAGGTCGAGCTCGCGGCGCGCCTGTGGGACGAGCGCGCTGCGCGGGTACGTGAGAATCATATGCTCGAGGCGCTGAACTGCTCCCGCATTATCGCCTCGGCGGCGCAGGATACGAGCCCACTCGAGCTCGGCTTCCGCTGCCTCCGGCGCCGTCGTGTGTTCTGCCACACGCTGCCACAATCCCAGCGCTGTGGTGTCGTCGCCGCGGACCGCGACAATGCGCGCGGCTGCGGCGAGCAGGAGTGGGGCAGCACCTGGAACCTTCTGTGCGGCCGAGTCGAGTGTGGCGACAGCCGCCACGGTGTCGCCGCGCGCGAGCGCGAGGAACGCAGCGCCCACGGCGGGCGCGCTATCCGCTGTGGTTCGTCCTAACAGCGCGAGGGCCAGCAAGAGGTCGGGATTGGTCTCGCTCGTTCGCTTGAGGATGCGACGCGCGCTCCGCAGGTCGCCCTCGTAGAGCGCGATCCACCCCATCGTGCGGTCCTCGTCGTCGCCGTCCGCGGTGTTGCCCAGGGCTGCCCGTGCTTTCGCGAGGTCACCGGCTCGCACCCAGCCCCACGCCGCCATGCGGACGAGCCGCACGCGAGCAAGCGAGTCGAGTCGAGGGGTGTTTGCCGCGATGAGTGCCTCGGCTTCACTCGCTCGCCCAAGCGCGCTGAGGGCGCGCACGCGGACCGGAAGCACCTGCCGCGCGCTCTCGTCGTCGGTGGCATCCGCGAACGGCTCGAGCAACGTAATGGCCGACGCGGGATCGCCTCCGCTCAGCGCATCGTTCGCGGCACGCACCGCGAGCTCACGCGATGGCTTCCGTGCGAGCGCCGCGGCAAACGCGTCGCGCGCCACGAGCCACGCGCTGGACGCCTCCGCCTCGTCACCGTATTCGGTCCAGGCGATGACGGCGCTGTCGGTCGGGGGGAGGTCGCGCAGCGCCTGCCACCCGGCCCGTGCGGAGCCCCACCGAAGCTCGAGTAGCGCGAGCGCCTTCCGCGCGGCCACGTGCGCAGGGGGCGCCCTGAACGCGTCACGGATCGCCGGGCGGAGCGAGTCGGGTGTGGGGAACAACGAGTAGACGGCCGCCTGATCCAGGTACGGAGAGACGACGAGTGCTTCCCGCCAGCTCCGGGCCGAGAGCTCCCAGAGCCCGGTCGCCGCACGCAACTGTGCCATCTCGACGGTGATGTCGCGCGTGCCGCCTAACGCCCGCTGCGCGCGCTGCAGCACGGTGTCGGCGCTCGCGGCACGGCCGTCATCGAGCAGGAGCCGGGCGTATTCGCGGTACGGAGCAGCCTCGGCGGGCATGAGCTGGACCCAGCGCTCGAACGCCGCCGCCGCGGCGTCATCCCGGTTCAGATACGAGAGCGTTCGCAGTTGAATCGTGCGCAGCATGGGCTCTCGCGGCCGCTTCCCGATGAGCGAGTCGATGAGCGGCAGAACGGAATCCCGCTTCCCCAGCTCGTCGTAGATGCGCTCGATCCCGAGGATCGAGGCGGTGAGTGACTCGTCGATGGCCGCGCGATACGCGGCGAGGGCCTCGCGCCACTTGCCGGCCTGCTCCAACTCCATCGCCTTCATGGGCAGGCTCGACTCGGCCTGCGCTCGCGCCGGTCTTGGCGCGAGCGCCATCACGGCGATCGGGAACGCGAGCGCGATGCGCCGGACTCTCCGTAGCGCGTCGCTACGGCTTCTCCGCATTGATGCGCTTGAAGTAATCGAGCACGAGCCGCCGTTCCTCGGGCGTGAGCCCGCGGAGGTCGTTCCAGCTCGGCGGCGCGAACCGCGATGCCGCCTTCCCGTTCGACGACGCGTTAGGCGGCATGAACAGCTCGATCCCCGACGCCGCCTTCGCTTCACGCTTCCCGGTGTCCTCACGCTCGTCACGCTCGAGCGTCCGACCGGCGTCGAGCATTCGCCGGAACAGGCGCTGCTGCCGGTCAATCACATTCGGATCGAGCGCGCCACTCTCCAGGGAGTGCGCGAGTTGCCGCGCCTCCTTCGCCAGCTCCTCGGCGCGCCCCGTCCGGTCGTTGTCGCTCATCTCCTCGAGCGACGACGCCACCTCGCGCTGCTGGCGCCCGAGTTGACGCGCCTGTTCCCGGCCCTGCTGGTCCAGCTGCGCGCCCGGCCGCGGAATCAGCTCCGCGGTCTGCGAGTTCAGTGACCCCTGTTGCTGCGCCATGTCCTTGAGCTGCTCGAGCATCTCCTCGAAGCCCGACGCCGAGTTCGCGTTCTGCGCCCGCTCACGATCGCGGACGAGCGACGCGGCTGCCTGGTTGAGCGCTTCGGACGCCTCGCGCATCGAGCCCGCGGCCTGCTCGCTCCGGCTGGAGCTCGCGAGATCGCGCGTGGCCTGATCCACTTTCCGCTGGGCATCCGTCACTGAGCGCTGCGCGCGCGCCGATAGCAGCGACGACTTCTGGCCGGCCTCGGTGAGGCGACGGCCGGCCTGCTGCACGCCCTGCTGCAACGCGCTTTGCTCCGCCTGCAGGGATGATTTCTCGGCGCCCTGACGGGCCTTCTGCTCGATCGACTCCTGCTGCCGCGAGAGCTGTAGCATCTCCTGCACCGACTGATCGAGCTCGGACGTGAGCTCCTGCTTCCAGGCGTCGATCTGCTGCTGGCGCGCATCGGCGAGCTGCTGTGCAGCACGCTCCATCGCGTCGGCGGCTTCGTTCGCGGCCTGCTGGCCGCCGCTCTGCTGGCCCTGGTCGCCTTGCTGCCCCTGCTGCGACTGCTGGCCCTTTTGTCCCTTTTGTCCCTGTTGCCCTTGCTGCCCCTGTTGCTGCTGCGCGCCCGGCTGCTCCTGCGCCTTCTCACCGGGCTGCTGTCCTTGTGCGTTCTGTTGTTGCGCGTTCTGTTGTTGCGCTTTCTGTTCCTGTCCTCGTTCGCCCTGCTGCTGGCCAGGCTGTTGCTGGCCGGGTTGCTGTTGTTGCTGGCCGGCTTGTTGTTGCGGCGATTGTTGCTGGCCAGCTTGCTGCTGGCCAGGCTGCTGCTGGGCCGGCTGTTGCTGTGCCCCCTGGCGGTTCTGCTGCTGGCCCTGCGGCGTTTGTTGCGCGCGCTCCGACCGGCGCGATTCCGGTGGCTGGTCACGCGCCGCGCGCTGCATGGCTTCCGCTGATTCCTTCGCCTGCTCGGTCGCTTCGTTCACCCCGCGAGCGCCCGGCTCCGCCTTCTCGCGCTCGAGACGCTTCTCCAGCTCCGCCATGTCGCGCGCGAGATCGCGCGACCGGTCGGCAAGCTCGCGCGCATCCTTCTGCGCCTCCTGCTTCTGGCCCTGATCCCGCGCCCGCGTCATCGAGTCGGCCAGCGCGCGCTCTTCCTTGGCGATGTCGCGGGCCTCTTCCTTGAGCGTCTGCATGGAGCCCTCGAGCGCGGCGCGCTTGAGCATCTCCACGCTCTTCTCCAGTTGCTCGCGCAGCCGCCGCTGCTGCTGGGCGAGGTCGCCTAACGCCTTCTGCGCATCGTCGGCGGACAGCTTCTGCGCGGACTCCTCGAGCTGCCGAAGCTTCTCCGCGAGCTCCGGCGTCAACGCCTCCTGCAACAGCTTCTGCGCTTCCTGGAGGCGCTGCTGCAGCTCCTCATCGAGCGCGCCGGTTTGCTTGAGCTGCTTTTCCAGCTGCTGCGCGGTTTGCTGCAGCTGCTGCATGCGCTCCGCGAGCTCGCGCTGCTCTTTCGCGAGCGCCTGTGCCTGCTGGGCGGACTCGTACGACATCGAGTTCGCGCCGCTCTTGCTCGCCCCGGCGTTCTGCTCGGCGTTCCGCTGATTCGTGTTCCGCTGCCGCGCGCGCGCTGCTTCGGCGGTGCGCTGTTGCAGTGTTTTCTGGGCGGCGGCGGCCGCCTGCGCCCGCTGCACCGCGGAGTCCGCGGCAGCCCGCACGTTCGCGCGCGCCTCGCTCATACCGGGCACGCGCAGCACGAGCTCGCGGCTCGATCCGCGCTGACGCCATGGCGACGCATCGATGGCCGTCGCCACGAGGTGGACCGTCTCACCCGCCTGCACGCCAAGAGACGGCAACGACAGCGCGGCGTCGCCGGTCCACTGACTGGTCGGCTGCGAGTGCAGCGGTCGCGTGGTCTCCGGAAGCGCTTCGCCGAGATCGGGCTTGCGCCAGACGCGGAGCTGAACGCTGGAGAGACCGTGATCGTCGGTAGCGAGGAACGACAGCGAGACCGTGTCGCCAGCAGACACCGTCGTGTCCGCACCGGGCGAGAGGATCTCGATCCGCGGTGCCGAGTCCGGAATGACGTCGATCTCGAGCGCGGCCGGGACTTCGGTGATCGGCCCGCCCGTGCCGATCGCGTTCCACTCGTACCGGCCACTCTCGACCACGGTGAGCCGACCGGTGAACGAGCGTCCGGACGTCGTTAGGCGCAGCGTGTCGCGCGCGCGCGCGAGCGCGACACCGGCGAGCTCCGTCGACGAATGCCCCGAAATGGCGAGCGTGGTCCCGCGCGGCAGTTGCGCCGCCTCGCCCACCGGTAACGTCTCCTCCCGACGATCCAAATAGGCGGGGAACGTGGCGCGAATGGATACGTCACCGATGAACGGCCGCTCGACCATCTGGAGGGACGCCGTATCGCTCACGCTGCGCCCGTCGCTGGCGAAGATCGAGAGATCCGCGTCCATGGGCGCGAGCCGGACGCGAGCAATGCCGTCGCGCACGTCGTGCAGCGATGCCCGCCACGCCGAGCCCTTCGCCCGCTGCCACACCGTGATACGGCGGCGATCGGGCGCAGAAATGGTCAACGCCACGCGCTCGCCACGGAGCACCGTGCTGGGCGCGCTCTGCAACGACATGGGCGCGAGCAACGTCCCGTTCCACGCCCGAACCGGATGGGCAATGGCCTGCCAGCCATCCGGCGTTGCGGACGAGCGCGTCGCCAGCAGAAGGACGCCTACGCCGCCGGCGGCCAGTGCCGTGCCGGCGCGCACGACCGCGCGTCGCGTCAGTGTGGGCGTGAGCGTGCGCCCGTGCGCGTTCTCGGCGAGGCGCCGCGCGACCTGCTCGGCGTTGTAGCGGCCGAGCGTGCCCTGATTCGCCACCTCGAGCGCACCGCGGAGCGCGCCTGCGCGCAGTGACTGCTCCCGTTCGACCTCGAACGCCAAGCCGGCACGCGACGCGTCACGCGACAGTCGCCTCCGCGTCCACCAGACGCCGCCCACGACCACTGCGGCCACGGCAATCCAGAAGACGAACGGCAGCACACGGGGGAGGTCGATCCATCGCGCCTGGCCGAAGAGAATCACCCCGGCGGCCAGCAGGATCGCCGCAACCCCGATCGCGGCGGCGCCGCCGGCGGCGGCGATGAGACGCGAGATCCGACCGCGCTCCCGATCGACGAGGTCGAGGACCGTCATGCGGCGGGGCGGCTCGTCACCGCGTATACGAAGAGATTCACGCCCATGCGCAGCGCCGCCTCATGAAGCTCAGGGGGATCGTTATACGTGCCCGGGTCTTCCCACCCATTACCGAGATCGGCCTCGTAATCGTAGAAAACCGCGAGCCGATCACCGATGAAAATACCCAGGCCACGAGCCGGCTTGCCGTCGTGCTCGTGCACTTTCGGCACACCGTTCGGGAAATCGTACACCAGATGATACACCGGGTGCGTCAGCGGGACGTCAACAAGTGGCCGATCCGGGAACACCTTGGCGATCTCGCGGCGGAAGTTCGCGTCGAGCCCATAGTTGTCGCTCACATGCAGGAACCCGCCGCGCAGCAGATACTCGCGCAGCCGTTCCACCTCGGCGTCACTGAGTCTCATGTCGCCGTGGCCGGTCGCGTGGAGAAAGGCATAGTCCCACAAGCGCTCATCGAGCAGCGTGACGCGCCCTTCCGTCTTTTCGACCCGCAGCGACGTGCGCTCGTTGATCGCCTGAATGAGGTTCGGCAAGCTCGACGGGTTACCATACCAGTCGCCGCCCTCGTACTGCAGACGGGCGATAGCGAGGCGCGGCCCGCTTTCGCGATGGGCCGCGCCAACGAGCGCGAGCGCAGTGATCGCCGCCAGCGACGCGGCCATGATGCGAGCGAGTTTCATGCTTCGTGAGCGATTCGGTAAGCGAGATTGCGTGCGGCGCCGTCATCGCGGACGAGCACGGCGGCGACGTCGCGAGCGCTGAGCCCGGCGGCTCGTAGTTCCCGAGCACGCGTGCGCAGCTCCTCTTCCGCGACCGGTTGTGGCGTGGCCCCTTCGAGCACGATCACGACCTCCCCACGGGGCGCCGCTTCCTCGTAATACGCCCCGAGCTCGGCCACCGTTCCGCGGCGGATTTCCTCGAACTGTTTCGTCAACTCCCGGGCCACCACCGCCCTTCTCGACCCCGCGTCGTGCCGGGCGAGATCGGCCAGGGTCTGCGCGACCCGCGGCGGAGCCTCGTAGAGTACGGCCGTGTGTCGAAGCCCGCTGAGCTCGCGGAGCGCTTCGTCGCGCTCGCGTCCCTTGCGGGGAAGAAACCCGAAAAAGGTGAACCGAGTGGTACCGAGCCCCGAGGCCACCAGCGCGGCGAGCAACGCCGACGCGCCGGGCACCGGGACGACCGGCACACCGGCCTCGGCCGCCGTACTGACCACCCGCTCCCCCGGATCGGACAGGAGCGGCGTCCCGGCGTCGGAAATCAGCGCCACGTCGCGCCCATCGCGAAGACGAGCCATCGCCGTCGCAGTTGCACGCGCCTCGTTGTGTTCGTGGTACGGGATCGTTGACGTCTCGATGCCGTGATGGTCGAGCAGGATACGAGAATGACGTGTGTCTTCGGCCAGAATGAGATCGACACCCCGAAGGACCTCGATCGCTCGCAGCGTGATGTCTCGGAGATTCCCGATGGGCGTACTGACGATGTACAGCGTTCCTACCACTCGATCTCCCACGGCAACGCCGACAGATAGCCGGCGGCATGCAGCATGTGCCGCCGATCGCGTGCTGCCGTCTTGATCACTCTTGCTGCGGTCGTCTCATCGCCGTCGAGGGCTTCCCGCAGCGTGTCGGTCGTCCACGCGGCGATGGCGGCCGTGACCTCATCCTGTTCCTCGGCTGGGTCGTCCTGCTTTCCCTGCCCGCCTGCGAACGCATGGAGCGACGGGTGCCGCTCGACAAGCGCCGATCGGACACGCTCCCCAACCGCGGACGGGACAGGAACGCCAGCCGAGGCAAGCTCCGCATACAGACGGTCGATGAGCTCCCGGTACGCCGCGACCAGCCCCGGGGCCGCCTGCGAGGGCATGATGAGCGGTGCAGACCATCCCCGCACACGTACGCGTGGTCGCGGCGACGGCGGGCCGAACAGGCGTGAGAGCTGTTCCGTGCGTCCGGTGCCGAGGTCGTCCGTGAGGTACATCTGCTCGATCAGCCCTTCACGAAACACGAGATAGTTCGCGGTATCACGCGCGACCACCTCGACTACCCCTGTGAATTCGATGGTGCGGAGATGCGGGAACAGCTCGCGGGGGTCTGTGGCGGTGACGCCGTCCGGCCACGGCTGCGGATCGGTCGACAGCGTGTGGTACATACAGACGAGCTGGTCCGCGGATGCCTCATGAAAGCAGATCTCGCCGAACTCCGGTTCGGCGGGAACGCGAGCCATCGCGGCTGCTATCGAGATCCGCATTGTTGCGCGAGGCGTGAGGCTGAGGGCGTTCACCGGTTCGCCATCGCGGAGGAACAGCAGTACGAACTCGTCGGGGAGCCAGATCCCGACGTATCCAGCGACCCTGGCCGTACGGTCGCGCTTTGCGTCGCTAAGAAGGTTTCGGAGGTGAACGTACGCGAGCTTCGTTCTCGCGAGGAGAACACGCCCGTGGGGGTACCGCAGCAGTGCGGCGTGAGCGGGCATGAATAGGGATAGGGATGTAAAGGAAACGCCGGAGAGCGTGAACCTCTCCGGCGTAACTTGGCCCTGGTGGCGTAGGCCCGCAATCGGTTTGCCCTACGGCGCTTAGGCCGCGTGCTGCTTGAACTTCATCTCGAGCGCCGGCTTCGGTACCGCGCCAATCACCTGGTCGACCAGCTTACCGTTCTTGAAGAACAGCACGGCCGGAATCGACCGAACGTTGAAGCGCGTCGCCGTCCGGATGTTCGAGTCCACGTCGAGCTTCGCCACCTTCGCCCTCCCCTGGTATTCGACAGCGAGCTGGTCCAGAATCGGAGCGATCATTCGGCAGGGGCCGCACCAAGTGGCCCAGAAGTCGACCACGGCCAGACCGTCGTGCTTCTCGATCTCCTGCTCGAAGTCGGCGTCCGTTACCGCTACCGCATTCGCCATATGTCTTTCCTCCCTAACGGTCGGGCTTCGCCCCACCACGAATCGGATTAAGTTCTCGCGCTCCCTTGGCCAGGTGAGCCACGAGCATGCCAAACGCCCGTCGAGGAACGCGTCTCGCCCATATCGGCATTGCGGTCCGCTCTCTCGATCAGATCCTGCCGTTCTACCGCGACATCCTGGACATGCCGGAGGTCCCGCTGGACGACGCCGACGGCGCCCGCATCGCCGGACTGTCGGCCGGTGAGCCGCTCGTCGAGCTCCTCGAAGCCGAGGTGCCCGACTCGCCGATCGCGCGGTTCGTCGAGAAACGCGGCCCCGGGATCCACCACCTGTGCTTTGCGGTCGAGGACCTGGATGCCGCGCTCGAGCGATGCCGATCCGCCGGCATCCGTCTCATCGACGAGACCCCTCGGGTCGGTGCGGAGAAGAAACGCATCGCGTTCCTACATCCATCGTCGACCGGAGGCGTTCTTGTCGAGCTTTCGGAATACTAATTCAGCTCGGGTCGTTTTCGTTCCGATGTGTTTTCGGCGGCTCCGCGCCGGAGCCGCTCAGCGGGATCGGCAGAGCGCGGTGACTGCCGCGAAGTCCGCGTCTTCCACGTACCACCGATCCGACGGTCCTTTGACCGTGGTGAAGCGTGGCGTCTTGGTCACCGCGCCCTTCGTGAGCTCCACGCGGAGAACTCGTTTCCCACTCTCACCCGGAAGCTCGTCGAGGATGCGGTGCCGATCGCTGTCGTAGCACCCCTGCATCACGATCAGGCGCTTTTCGAGCTCGCTGCGCTCGAACTGGTCGCGAGCGGGACCCTTCTCGGTCCCCCAGGCCACGGCCATTTCCTGGAGGTCCTGACTCTTGGCGGCGCCGAGGAATCGTTCGACAGCCTGACGCGGGGCGACAGCACCAGGCAAGTTCGCCGGGGCAGCCGCGGAAGGAGACGTACTCGGCGCCGGCGTCGAGGATGATCGGCAAGCGGCCAGGGTAAACAGCAGCAGGATCGTTCGCTTCACGGGACTCTCTCTCTTCGCGCAACCGCGTGCAATGGTGGCTCGGTCCAGCATGTACCAGCGACTTTACATTAACATCGACCACATCGCGACGCTTCGCCAGGCGAGGCGCACGGTGGAGCCGGATCCCGTTCTCGCGGCCACCGAATGCGAGAACGCGGGGGCCGACGGAATCACCGCGCACCTCCGCGAGGATCGCCGCCACATTCAGGACCGCGACGTGGAGCGTTTGGCAACCACGGTGCGGACAGTGCTCAACCTCGAGATGGCCTGCACCGCCGAGATGCTCGCGATCGCCGAGCGGGTACGCCCGTACCAGGTGACGTTCGTGCCGGAGCGACGCGAGGAAGTCACGACCGAGGGCGGCCTCGATGTCTCCCGTGACCCGTTGGGTCTCCGAGCGGCAATTGACCGACTGGCGGTCGCCGGCATTCGTACGAGCCTGTTCATCGACCCCGACCGGGAGGCCGTGAGCCGCTCCCGCGATCTCGGCGCCGTCGCGATCGAGTTGCATACGGGGAGGTATGCACATGCCGCGGCTGACCCAGCGCCGCTCCGCGCACTGCAGGCGGCGGCGGTGCTCGGGAGCGAGCTCGGACTGGCCGTGCACGCGGGGCATGGCCTGACCGTTGGGAACGTCGGCCCGGTGGCGGCGATTCCGGAGATCGAGGAGCTCAACATCGGCCATTCGATCGTCAGCCGAGCGGTTTTCGTCGGCATCGGCGAGGCCGTGCGCGAAATGCGTGCAGTCATGGATGTTGCGCGGACCCGAGGGTAGACCGTCATTGGGCATGCGGCTTAACTTCGAGCGAACTCCATGGCGGGAGCGGGAATGAGCGCGGCGGGTGGACTCCTGGACTTCTACATCCTCGAGGCGAGCGAGTACGTCGACCAGCTCGACGCGCTCGTCGGCTCGGCGACGCAGGCGGCGCCGGAGTCCGGCCCCTTCATTACCGCGTCGCGTGCGCTCCGCGGTAGCTCCACCATGGCGAAGCTGCTTCGCATGGCGGAGCTCGCGGGCTCGGTCGAGCGGATTGGCCGCGGGCTGCGCGACGGCTCCGTACAATGGTCCTCGGAACTCCGGGCCGCTGTGGTGGCAGCCATTGATGACCTCCGGATTCTCCTGCGGGCCGTGCGCACGTGGGGGGCGGCCGAAGAGCAACGGGCCATCGCGCGCATCGCGGAACTGCGCCGATTCGTGCCCGAGAGCATTCCGCTGCCCAACACCCCGATCACCGGCGCGATCAGCCCGACGTTCTTCGCGTCCGAGGTCGAAGGAGTCGCGTCGGCGCTGACGAGCTTCCTCGCCAACCCGCGCGAGCGTCGATCGCTCGACGAGGCGTTAGGGCGCGTCCGCGCACTGCGCGGCATCACGGCTCTCAAGGACCTGCCTCCCCTCGCCGACGTCGCCGACGCCATCGAGCACGGCGCGAGGACCGGGACCGGGGAGGGGCGTACGTTCACCCAGCAACACGCGACGCTCTTTGATGCGGCGGCGCACGTCCTTCGCCGCGCCTCGCGCGAGTTGCGCGCTGCGGGACGACCGGACGCCTCGGCGCCGGAGGTGCAGCGCTTCGCGCTCGCTGCCTCCGCACTTCAGCAGCACACGCGTGATGACGAGCCGGTCGTGCCGGTGAGCCGCCTCTTCTTCGCCGACGAGGGGCCGCACATCGTGTCGCGAGCGGAGCGTCCGCACACGACGCTGGAGCGGCGCTTCCGCGCGGAAGTCGTCGCGCACGCCGAGCATCTCCGGAAGCTGATCGCCGACGCCCGCGCGGCGGCAACACAGGCGGGACGCGACCGCGCCGCGCACGAGCTGCGGTCGGCCTTGCGGACGCTCCGCGCGACGATCGACAGCTTCGGGCATGCCGATATCGCGCGCTTCTTCGGAGCCGCGGCGGCGGACGCGAACGTGCTGGATCCCATGCTACTCTCGTCGGTGGACGCGGCGGCGACGCTCCTCGCGTCGTCGCGGCTCGCGCCAGCCGAGCTGGCGTCTCGCCTCGCGGAGCTCTCGCGCGGGCACACGGTGGACCGGGCGATCGGCGCGGGGTTCGGGCCGCTCGACCAGCCGCGCGCCCCGTCGCCCGTCACGGCGAGCGCTGTCCCGACACCACGGGTCGGACGGGCCGTCACGCCGCCGGCGTCGAGTGCCGTTAGGCGGACGCCCGGCCGCGGCGAGATCGCGGTGGCGCGCAAGACACCGCTCACCCCCAGCGGCCCGGAGCTCCACCAGTTCCTCCAGACCGGGATCGCCGGATTCACGTCGCTCGACGAGACACCCCTTGCCCCGCCCGCCCCACTCGACGACGCGACGGTCGTCTCCATCGACGACCTCGTGTACCGCGGCCGCGCCGCGCTCGAGCGTGCGATCGAGGTGCGCGACGAGATCCGACTCTCGGGACGTACCAGTGACGAGGCGCTCGCCGAGCTGTTCGACCTGCTCGATCTCGCCGCTACCGACTGACCCTGCATGCGCCTGAACTGGAAGAGCGCACTCGGCATCGTGCTGAGTGCCGGGCTCCTCGTGTGGACGCTCAAGGACGAATCGCTGTCCGAGATCTGGCACGTCATCTCGCAGTCGAACATCCCGCTGCTCCTCCTCGCGACGGCGCTCGCGACGTCGATCTTCCCGCTCCGAGCCATTCGCTGGCGCGTCATTCTCGCCCCGACGGCATCGAACCTGTCGCTCGGCGCCCTCTGGCGATCGACTGCCATTGGCATGATGGTGAACAACGTGTACCCGGCGCGGCTCGGTGAGATCGCGCGGGCGTATGCGTTGACGCGCGAGACGAATCGCGTTGGGTTCACGAGCGCCATCGCGTCGCTCGCGGTGGACCGCGTCTTCGACTCGGTCGTGCTCATGTTGCTGCTGGTGAGCGCCATGTGGTCGCCGTCGTTTCCTTCGGATGCGACGATCGGTGGCCAGCCCATTCAGCGGGGCGCCGCGCTGTTCGCGGCCGGCGCGGTTGGCCTGTTCGTGATTCTGTACGCCATCGTGTTTTTCCCCGAGCGGCTCGTCGCACTGTTCGTCGCGGTCGTCGGGCGCGTCTTCCCTCGTTTCGTGGAGAAGGGGAGCGACATCATCCGGGCGTTCTCGCGGGGGCTTGGCGTGCTGCGGAGTCCCCGCCGCTTCCTCGAGGTGTTTCTCTGGGCGCTCGTGCACTGGCTCGTGAACGGACTCGCGTTCTGGGTCGCGTTCAAGGCCCTCGACATTGAGGTGCCGTTCAGCGCCGCGAACTTCCTGCAGGGGCTGATCGCGATCAGCGTCGCGCTGCCGTCGTCGCCCGGATTCTTCGGGGTCTTCGAAGCAGCGGCGAAGATCGGGCTCGCCATTTACGGCGTTCCGAGCGGCCAGGCGGTCAGCTGGGCGATCGGCTTTCACATCCTGACGTTCATTCCGATCACGCTGTTCGGGATCTACTACTTCGCCCGACTCGGCCTGCACTTCAGCGACTTCAGAAAGCCGGCTGACTCGCCCGCATGAGTACGGCCGCGTCGCGCGACATGCCTCGCGGCGCCGCGGCAAGCACCATCGCGCAGGCGAAGGTGAACCTGTTCCTTCGCGTGCTGGCCCGAGAGGCGGGCGGGTACCACCAGCTCGAGACGCTCTTCTGCCGCCTCGAGCTCGGCGACCCGGTGACGGTACGGACGGCGGTGCGCGGACGCTCGCTCGACTGCGCTGGAGAATCGATGCCGCCGGGCGGCCTCGGTCCCGTGGAGCGCAACCTCGCCTGGCGCGCGGCCGTCGCGTTCGCCAGCGCGACGGGGTGGCCTAACGACTGGGCGATCGAAGTGACGAAGCGGATTCCTGTGGGCGGAGGGTTGGGGGGCGGGAGCGCCGACGCCGGTGCCGTCCTTCGCTGCCTGAACGCGCTCGCGCCACGTCCACTATCGCTCCCCGACCTGCTCGCGCTCGCCGCCACCCTTGGCGCCGATGTCCCATTCGTAACGCTCGATGCGCCGCTCGCCCTGGCCTGGGGGCGTGGTGAGCGGTTGCTATCGCTACCGGCCCTTCCCCAGCGCCCCGTCACGCTGGCGTGTTTCCCGTTCGGCATTCCGACGCCGGAGGCGTTCGGGTGGCTCGACGTCGAGCGAGGGATGTTCCCGCCAGTGTCGACGGTGCACCACGTCGAAGAGATCACCAGCTGGACTGGTGTCGCGGCGATCGCGCATAACGACTTCGAGGGGGTCGTCGCGGCGCGCTACACCGAGATCGCGCGAGCCCTGGCGGCGCTTCGCGGGATGGCCGGTGCCGACGCGACGGCGTTCGCCGTGCTCTCCGGCTCGGGCTCGACGGTCGCGTACCTCTCGCCGTCCGACGCCGATCACGCCCGCTCGCGCGACGGACGCCTTGCCGGGATCGCGTCGCGGCTCATGACGACACGGACTGCCGAAACCGTTGTTGGCGTGGAGGTCGCGGGCTAGGTTACGAGTTCGCAGTTGCCCCTTCGTCTAACGGTAAGACAACGGCCTTTGGAGCCGTGAATCGTGGTTCGATTCCACGAGGGGCAATCGTCCCGTCTCCGTCGATCCCCTGGCATGGCCGTCCCCGACATCTCGCCGATCTCGCGCGACGACCCTGGTCCGCGAGTCGACGCCGCGATCGGCCGGACGCCCGTGGTGCGCCTAACGCGCGTCGTCGAGCCCTCGATGGCGGAGGTCTGGGTCAAGATCGAAGGGATGAACCCGGGTGGTTCCATCAAGGACCGCACCGCCCTCGGCATGATCCTCGACGCCGAGCGGAGCGGCGCACTCCGTCCCGGCCAGATGATCGTCGAGCCGACGTCGGGGAACACGGGGATCGGCCTCGCCCAGGTTGCCGCGGCACGCGGCTACCCGCTCACGCTCTGCCTCCCGGCACAGATGAGCGAAGAGCGGAAGCGCACGCTCCTCGCATACGGCGCGAAGCTCGTCCTCACCGACCCCGAGCGGCGGATGCTGGCCGCGATCGAGGAGGCCGAGCGCATCCGCGACGCCACGGGCGCGTGGATGGCCAACCAGTTCGGCAACCCGGCAAACCCGCGCATTCACTACGACACGACGGGCCCCGAGCTATGGAACGACATGTCGGGGCGCATCGACGCATTCGTGTATGGCTCCGGTACCGGCGGGACCATTTCGGGCGTCGGCCGATACCTGAAGGAACGGAATCCGAAGGTGCAGGTGATCGCCGTCGAGCCGGGGCGAAGTCCGGTGCTCTCGGGCGGCGAGCGCGGGCAACACCAGTTCCAGGGGATGGGACCGGGGTTCGTGCCCCCGAACTTCGATCGGACTGTAGTGGATCGAGTGATTCAGGCGTGGGAGGAGGATGCCTTTCCGCTCGCGCGCCGGCTCGCCCGCGAAGAGGGATTGTTCGTGGGAATGTCGAGCGGTGCGATCGCGTGGGCTGGCCTTGTCGTGGCGCGCGAGCTCGGGCCCGCGAAGCGCGTCGCGATGATCGCGCCGGATTCCGGAGCGCGATACCTCTCGACTACCCTCTTCGATCCGCCGACGCCGGATGCAGCGCTCTGATCTCGGATTCGCATCCCCCCTGTAATGGATTGCCAGCCATTGAATCGTGATCGGCCGTCGGTAGCTTCTGGCGCTCATGCGTACCTGTGATCCGAACACGATCCGATATCGATCCGCCATCGCGATTGCTGCCCTCGCCGCGGCGTGCGGCGGCGGGCGTTCAGCACCGGAAATGGATGTCAGACATGCTCGAGTCGCCGCTCCCGAGGCGGTGGTCACCTGCGATGAGTGGGTGCGTCGCGCACAGGCGGATCCCGAGCTCGGCGTGGACCGTGTGCCTGCGCCCGTCGCGTTCAGCCCGGCGCCGATCCCGCGACGCCTCCCGAAAGGAGTGGTTGGAAAAGACGGGCGAGCGGAAGTCCGCATCCGCGTGCTCGTCGATACCCTTGGCGCGGCCGACATGCGGACGTTCACCGTCGTGAAATCCACTCATCCGACGCTGACCCGCTCGGTGCGCACCGCTGTCGCGAAGTGGACGTTCGTGCCGGCCGAGGTCGGCGGATGCAAGGTGCCTCGAAACTTCAACTGGGGGGCGACCGCGGGTGGTGGCCCGAAGGCCAACGAGCGGCGATGAGTCTCGGGGCAGCCGCGTGGCATCCCGCACCCGGCCCGGTTAGCTTATGCGGCTCTCCGCGCGATCGACCGACCTGCTGCGCCGACGGCGCGGGAATTGACTATGTCGTTTGCTACCCTTACGATACAAGGCTCGGCAATGGACACTGTGTCCTTACCGAAGCAGGGTTTCAAGCTCCTGGCCGGCACCGCGAACCAGGCGCTCGCGCAGGAGATCGCAGGACACCTGGGCGTCGATCTCTGCCGCGTGACCTGCAGCCGGTTCGCCGACGGTGAGATCTTCGTTCGCATCGACGAGAACATCCGCGGCGCGGACGTTTTCATCGTGCAGCCGACGAACCCGCCGGCGGACAACGTGATGGAGCTGTTGCTCCTGATCGACGCGGCACGGCGTGCTTCGGCCGCACGGATCACGGCGGTAATGCCCTACTACGGGTATTCCCGGCAGGACCGTAAGGATCAGCCGCGGGTTGCCATCGGGGCCAAGCTGCTGGCGAACATGATCGAGACCGCGGGCGCGGATCGCGTCCTCGGGGTCGACTTTCACCAGCACCAGCTGCAGGGGTTCTTCGACGTTCCCGTCGATCACCTCTATGCGGCGCCGGTGATGACGTCGCACTATCGCAAGAAGCAGTTGAAGGACGTGGTCGTCGTCGCGCCCGATGTCGGGTCGGCGAAGATGGCGCGAGGATTCGCGAAGCGGCTCAACGGCACGCTCGCCATCATCGACAAGCGTCGGCCGACGCCGAACGTGGCCGAAGTGCTGAACGTGGTGGGTGATGTCGACGGACGGGATTGTCTGATCCCCGACGACATGATCGACACGGCCGGTACGGTCACCGAAGCGGCGCGGGCGCTGAAGAAGCTCGGCGCGAATGACATTTACGTGTGCGCCACGCACGCGCTGCTCTCCGGCCCGGCCGTCGAGCGGCTCTGCGCGGCGCCGATCGTGGAGGTGGCCGTCACCAACACGATCGCGATTCCCGACGAGCGCGTCTTCCCGCAATTGAAGGTGCTGTCCGTCGGGGAGCTGCTCGCGAAAGCGATCCGGTTCACGCACAGCGATCAGAGCGTGAGCTCGCTGTTCGACTGAGCGCCGGGCAGGACGAGCACCGCTGGTCCCACGCGGGTGGGTGACCCGCCTCACAACAACGTCACACGCACAGCAGGTTAACAGGTCATGGCTACCGTTCAACTCTCCGCGAGCCCGCGCGATACCGTCGGCAAGGGCGCCGCGCGCTCACTTCGCAGCGCCGGGAAGATTCCGGCCGTCATCTACGGCCACGCGCGCGAGCCGCAGTCGCTCGCCGTCCCGACGCGCGAGTTCGAGAAGCTGCTCGAGCGGGTGTCAGCGGAGAGCACGGTCATCGAGCTCGATGTCGCTGGCACGGTGGCGCGGACGCTGATCCGCGAGATCCAGCGCCACCCGTTCAAGAAGCAGATCCTGCACATCGACTTCCAGGAGCTCGTGGCCGGAGAGAAGGTGACGGTCAACGTGCCGATCGTCCTCGTTGGTACGCCGGACGGCGTTCGCCTCTCGGCCGGTATCATGAGCCAGGTGCTGTCCGAGCTCTCGATTCTCGTGGACCCGGTCAACATCCCGCGACGCATCGAGGCGGACGTCACGCACCTCACGATCGGTCACTCGCTGCACGTGAGCGACCTCACGGCTCCCGAGGGCGTCGAGATCCTCGACGAGCCGGACTCGACGGTTGCGGTCGTGTCCGCGCCGAAGGCCGTCGAGGAGGTGGCGCCGGTCGCGGAGGCCGTCGAGGGCGAGGCGGAGCCCGAGCTCATTCGCAAGACGAAGGACGAGGAAGAGGAGGGCGAGTCGAAGTAGTGGCTCGCCGCGTGCTCGCTGGAGCGGTCTGGTAACGGTTCGTGAAGCTCATTCTGGGCCTGGGCAACCCCGGCCGAAATTACGAACAGACGCGTCACAACGTCGGCTGGTGGGTGCTCGACCACCTCGCCGACGTTTGGCGTTTGGACGGCTGGCGCCGTGACGGGGAGACGCTGACGCTCGGCGGGACGGTCGCCGGACATCAGCTTCGCCTCGTGAAGCCGCAGACGTACATGAACCTGAGCGGGCAGGTCCTGCGCCCGTACCTGCGCCGGCCGGCGTGGTCGGCCGCGTCCGACCTCCTCGTGGTAGTCGACGAGGTCGCACTCCCGCTCGGCACTTACCGGCTGCGGGCGCGTGGGAGCGCGGGTGGTCACAACGGGCTGCGCGACGTCGAACGCGCGTTAGGCTCGCAGGAGTACCCGCGCCTGCGCGTCGGCATCAAGCCGGAGGATCCTCGGCGCGTTGGGAACCTGTCGGACTTCGTTCTGTCGCCGTTCGGGAAGGACGAGCGCACGGTCGTGCTCGACCTCCTGCCCCGCATCACGGACGCGGTCGAGATCTGGCTTCGCGACGGGATCATCACGGCGATGAACGCGCACAATGGTGAGGCGAAGCCTGCCGGAGGAAGCTAGCAGCTATCAGCTATCAGCAGGACAGACCCAAACGGGGCGCCACTCTCCCAGCGAGAAGCGTCCGTGACCCGCAACCGCGCAGCACGCGCGCGATCGTAGAGAAGCCTGAAACAACCTCATGCTCAAACTCGGAATCGTCGGCCTGCCGAACGTCGGCAAGTCGACTCTGTTCAATGCGCTCACGGCCGCGCGCGCCGAGGCGGCCAACTACCCGTTCTGCACCGTCGAGCCTAACGTCGGCATGGTCGAGGTGCCGGACCGACGGCTCGAGAAGCTCGCCGAGGTCGTGCAACCCAAGCGCACGGTGCCGGCGGCAGTCCAGTTCGTGGACATCGCGGGGCTCGTGAAAGGGGCCGCGCAGGGCGAAGGACTCGGGAACAAGTTTCTCGCGAACATCCGTGAGACCGACGCCATCGTGCACGTCGTGCGCTGCTTCGAAGACCCCGATGTCACGCACGTGATGGGCGTGGTGGATCCGGTACGCGATCGTGAGGTGATCGAGTTCGAGCTTGCGCTGGCCGATCTCGCCACGGTGGAGAAGCGCCTCGATCGTACACGTCGCGCGGCAAAGTCCGGCGAGAAGGAAGCGGTGGCCGAGCTGCCGGTGCTCGAGAAGGCCCAAACTTTTCTGAGCGAGGGCAAGGGGTTGTGGGAGGCGCGACTGTCGCGTGACGAGCTGGCGATGCTCGCGCCACTCACGCTACTCACCGTGAAGCCGGTGCTGTACGCGGCGAACGTTACCGACGCAGAGTTGTCGGGTGAGGAGGGGTTGCACCTCAAGGCGCTGCGGACCGCGGTGGCGGCGAGCGGCGAGCACGCGGAGGTGGTTCCCTTCTCCGCCAAAATCGAGGCGGAGCTGGCGGAGCTGCCGCCCGAGGACCGGGCCGATTTTCTCGCGTCGTTAGGTCTCGAGTCGGCGGGGCTCGATCGGCTCATCCGCGCGGGGTACCACCTGCTTGGGCTTCAGACCTACTTCACGGCGGGCGAGCAGGAGGTCCGCGCCTGGACGATCCATCGCGGGGACACGGCCCCGGTAGCGGCGGGGGTGATTCACACCGACTTCGAGAAGGGGTTCATCCGGGGCGAGACGGTCGGCTACGACGACTTCATCGCGACAGGCGGGTGGAAGGGGGCGAGGGAGAAGGGCGTCGTGCGTTCCGAGGGCAAGGAATACGTCGTACGCGACGGCGACGTCATGCTCTTTCGGTTCAACGTTTAGGTGCCTGCCCACCCGGTCGACGTCAGCCCGCCATCGTCGCATCCAGTCGAGCATCGGCTCGACGCTCGCCTTCGTGCGGCGGAGCCCTCCGTCCGGGCCGATCAACTCGGGGTCGGGACGGTCGACCGTCGCGCGTAGCCACGCCTTGAACGCGCCTAACGCCTCCGCCTGGGAGCCCCGGGCTCCTGGACGTTGCCATCTCGCACGACGTACGACCGCACCTGAACGCCGCGCTCCAGTCCGAGCAGCGTGAAGTACTCGCTCTCCTCCTCGAGCAACGCCGTTACCGTGTCACCGCGCACCGAGAGAATGCGGTAGGTCCACCGCGCGCCCATGCCGCGCTCCCACTCGATCGTCGCGCGGGCACGCTCTCGGTTGTGGAGACGAGACGACCCGTTGTCGAACAACCGGTAGTCCTCGGCGAGCACAGCGTATATCCGATCGGCGTCGAGCGCCTGCATCCCGTCGAGGTACGCACGAACTACGATGCCAGGGTCGGTTGCGGGAGCGCCCGCGAGCTGCAGGACGAGGGAGGCTACTCGGAGCATCGGCATGAGGCCTCGAGGGGAGCCAGGGGAACCATGTACGCCGCCAGCTTACCCGGCGCGTCGCGTGCGACGCTTGAACGCTATTGGGCGGCCGTCGCGGGTCTGTTGATGCCCGGCGAGTCCCGAAGTTCACACTGGCGTGTTACCATCCGCCCCGTGGCCAGACCACCAGGCCACGCGGAAGGGCGCGAGACGTTGCCAGAGTAGGTCAGTAGCGGTCCCTACAGCAGATGCCTGCGGCGTCGATATTGCGCCACGCGCGGACCAAAGTCGGGTCTGGCGGTCGCGCGCACAAACCAGAGCCCGACCGCACCTCGTCCAGCACGCGAAAACCTCAACGCACGTCGCACCAAGCCGTTACGCGGTCGCCTCATGCTCATGGTCAATGTCTAACGTCGTCATCATCGGCGCCGGGCCCGCTGGACTCACGGCCGCCTACGAGCTCGTCGAGCGCTACGGCATCACCTCGACGATCCTCGAGGGCGACTCGGTCGTGGGGGGTATCAGCCGAACCGTCGAGCGCGACGGGTGGCGGTTCGACATTGGCGGCCACCGCTTCTTCACGAAGGTGAAGCAGGTCGAGGCCCTCTGGCATGAGATCCTGCCCGACGAGGATTTCATGATGCGGCCGCGCATGAGCCGCATCTATTACCGCGGCAAGTATTACGACTACCCACTCAAGGCCTCGAACGCCCTCAAGAACCTCGGGCTCTGGGAAGCGACGCTCTGCGTGATGTCCTACGTCTGGGCGCGGGTGAACCCGCCGAAGGACCAGACGACGCTCGAGGGGTGGATCGCCGCGCGCTTCGGGTGGCGACTCTACCGGCACTTCTTCAAGACGTACAACGAAAAGCTCTGGGGCGTGCCGACCAACCGCATGCCCGCTGACTTCGCCGCACAGCGCATCAAGAACCTCTCGCTGTTCAATGCCGTGATGAACGCGTTGGCCCCCAAGCGGAATCAGAAGTCCATCACGTCGCTCATCGAGGAGTTCCAGTACCCCAAGTTCGGCCCGGGCATGATGTGGGAACGATGCCGGGAGCTCGTCGAGGCGAAGGGGTGCAAGGTGGTCATGGACGCGCGCGTCGTCGGGATCCGGCACGAGAACGGGCGCGCCGTGTCGGTCACGGCGAAGTCACGAGACGGCACGACCACAGAGTTTCCGTGCGACCACGTCGTCTCGTCGATGCCGATCTCGCAGCTCCTCACCGCCATGAAGCCCGAGGCGTCCGAGACCGCGGTGCGGGCGGCGAACGACCTGCGGTACCGCGATTTCCTCACGGTCGCGCTCGTCGTGCCGAAGGAATACAGCTTCCCGGACAACTGGATCTACGTGCACGCCAAGGAGGTGCAGGTCGGCCGGATCCAGAACTTCGGCTCGTGGTCGCCGTACCTCGTGAAGGAGGGGCGGACCTGCCTCGGCCTCGAGTTCTTCGTGTTCGAGGGCGACGAGACGTGGAACAAGCCTGACGCCGAGCTCATCGAGCAGGGGAAGCGCGAGCTCGGGATCCTGGGCCTCGTGGATCCGGCGAAGGTCGAGGCCGGATACGTCGTGCGGATGCCGAAGGCGTACCCGTTCTACGATGAGCACTACAAGGCGAACGTCGCGACGATCGTGGAGTGGCTGAGCGCGCATGCCGCGAACGTCCACCCGGTGGGACGTAACGGGATGCACCGGTACAACAACCAGGACCACTCGATGTACACGGCGATGCTGACGGCCGAGAACATCGCGCGCGGCACGGGGCACGACGTGTGGAGCGTGAACGTCGAGGAGGAGTATCACGAGGAAGCGTCCGCCCGCGACGACGCTCGGCGCGGCGCCCGCGGCACGGGACGCGACGCACCCGTCATCGCGCGCGAGCACTACGCCCCGGATCACCCGGTCAACCGCCCCGTCGGCTCGCCGTGAGCCGGTGACACCGCCGGCCGACGTCGCCGCGCTGGTCGCCGACGCCGAGGCAATCCTGTCGGCGCCTAACGTGGTCGATGCAGCCGCGGCGGCGCGAGCGCTCGAGATCCTGGCGTCTCTCGAAGCGGCAACGCCGGGCGGGGCATCCCTGCACCACCAGATCGACGTGGTACGGCGGTGGGTGGCAGTACTTCAAAGCGAGCCCGAGCACGCCCGATTCGGCGGCACAGCGCATCTCCGGGACTACCTGGGGACGCAACTTCGCCTGTTGCACGCCGCCGTCGACGACTACCTGCGCGCGTAATTGGGGTCAGAGTCGAATATCATCGTTTTGTCGCGCGCGCGACAAAACGATGATATTCGACTCTGACCCCGTTTCCGGCACTGGTCGGAACCGTGGCAAACGCATTAGTTTGCAAGGCTTTTCACAACGGGCCCAAACTCGTGGCCCTCCATTCCCCTCCCCCCGTTCCGGCAACCAGCGGGGGGCGGACAACGACCAAAGGGAGGATTGCCGACACGTGTCTCGCGAATACGAGGCGGTGTACATCTTCGACTCCACGCTCGAAGACACCGCCATCAATGACAAGCTGACCCGCTTCCACGGGCTGCTTCACGCCACAGGCGAAATCACCGCCGATCATTGGGGACGCCGTCAGCTCGCGTACCCGATCGGCCCACGCGAGAACGGCTACTACGTCGTGGCTCGCTTCACCGCCGACCCCAAGTCGCTGCCCGAGTACGAGCGCGCGCTCAAGCTCGACGACGGTATCGTTCGCTACCTCGTCACCCTGCACGAGCACGAGGTCGGTGCGCCGCCCATGTCCGAAGAGGAACTGGTCGTCGCGCGCCGTCGAGATGAAGACGACGAGGATGAGGATTGATCATGCGACGACCCCAAAAGTCCTGCCCGTTCTGCGAAACGCGCGTCCGGTTCATCGACTACAAGGATGACCGTACGCTGGGCCGCTTCATCACCGACCACGGCAAGATCCTGCCGAGCCGCCTGAGCGGAGTGTGCGCGCGTCACCAGCGCCAGCTCTCGACGGCGGTGAAGCGGGCGCGCTACCTCGCCATCATCCCGTACATCCGCGGCCATCAGGCCTAGCGGCCCGTACGGCAGCGATCACGACCGCGGAGGAGCGATTACCGCCCCCGAGGGAACCAACGCGTCGGTCGCAGGGCCGGCGCCACGGGAGCAGGGATGGAAGCGCATCATCCTCGCTCTCGTGGGGTTCGTGCTGATCCCCCTGGTGCCGCTGGTTCGGGTCGTCATCCCGGTCGAACAGTCACTGTTGCTCATCGTCCCAGCGCTCGCCGTCTGCGCGCTCGTGGGATGGTGGGCAGGCGGCCGGCTCTTGCTCGTACTCAGCTGGACAGCACTCGCAGTCTGGATGCTCGTCACGCCACTCCCGGGGACGCCTCAGTTTCTCGCGATCTCGAAGGGATGGGCACTCCTCGTCGCGGCGTCGTTCGGCGTCGTATCGATCATGAGCCCGAGTCGGTCGTTCTTTCCGCGGGCGCTCTCGGCGGTGGGGCTGTCGTTCGCCGTCGGGCTCACGCTGGTGATGTTCGCGTCGCGACGGCCGAGCGTGGTCGAAGAGACGATACGGCAGGAGTACACGCGGCGGGTGGAGTCGTGGCTGGCGGACTGGCAGGCGGTGTCGCGAACGCCGGAGTGGCAGCAGCTGACCCGCGACAATCCCGGTATGGAGACGCTCGCCCGCGAGAGCTCCGACCGATTGCTCAAGTTGCCCCCGGTCACCGCACAGATGTACCCTGCCATGCTGGCGTTGGAGTCCCTCGCGGTGCTGGCACTGGCGTGGGGGCTCTATCACCGGGTGAGTCGGGCGCGAATCGGACCGCCACTCGCGCCGCTCAAGGAGTTCCGGTTCAACGATCAGCTCGTGTGGGGGCTGGTCGCCGGTATCACCGCCGTCGCCGTCCCGACGCTGAACGCGTTTCGCGTCGTCGGGTTGAACTTGCTGGTCTTTTTCGGTGCGCTGTACGCGCTCCGGGGTCTCGGAGTCCTCACGTGGTTCTTCGCTCCGGGACGATTGATGGTAACGCTGACGATCGCGCTCGCGATCTTCATGTGGCCGATACTTGGCGTGTTCGCGCTGGGGATCGGCCTTGGGGACACGTGGCTCGACTGGCGCAGTCGTGCGCGCCCGACCACATAACGATCGGAGTCATTTATGGATGTCATTCTGCGTCAGGCGGTCGAGAAACTCGGCCAGCCCGGAGATGTCGTGAAGGTGTCGGCCGGGTACGCCCGGAACTATCTGCTCCCGCGCGGAATCGCGTACGCCGCGACCGCCGGGAACCTGAAGCGCATTGCGCAGGAGAAGGCCCGGCTCCAGGCCGCCGAGGACGAACGTCGCGGCGCCGCTCAGGGCTTCGCCTCGCAGCTCGAGAACGTGTCGCTCACGTTCTCGGCACGCGTGGGTGAGGAGGGGAAGCTGTTCGGCTCGGTCACCGCGGCGGACATTACGGAGCAGCTGCACGCGCAGGGCTTCACGCAGATCGAGAAGCGTCAGATCGACCTGCACGAGCCGATCAGGGCGCTCGGGGTCTATCGGGTGCCGGTTCGGTTGCACGCCGACGTAAAGCCCGAGGTCAAGGTCTGGGTAATCAAGCAGTAGCGATCGAGGTCACCGCGGACTCGTACGGACAAGCGGAGGCCGGGCCGAACGCGCGACGCGCGTTCGGCCCGGCCTCGCGTTTTCGGGCGCGAATTTTTCGGGTATCGGCCGGCACGCACGCACATTATGCTTGGGCGACGAGGTCCGCAGGCGTCGGCCCAACACGGGCAGCCACGCCCAGACGGAACCTTCTGCTCGTGGTTGCCTACAACATCCGAATCGGACCCGACTGCTCCGAATGACCGGTCCCACCGCGCCCGTTCCGACGGCGCTGGCGCAACGCGCTGCCGCGCTGTGTCTCGATCTGAAGGCCAACGATGTCGTGCTGCTCGACGTGCGCGGCGTCACCGACATGACCGACTACTTCGTGATTGCGAGCGGTACGTCCGACACGCACGTTCGCAGCGTGGCGGAGCATGTCCTCGAGCAGTTACGCAAAGAGGGCACGCGCGCTCATCACGTGGAGGGGGTCCAGCAAGGCCGCTGGGTGCTCCTCGATTACGTGGACATGGTCGTCCACATATTCCACCCGACGCTCCGCGAGTTCTATCAACTCGAACGCCTGTGGAGCGACGCGGCCGTTGTAGCGGTCGATCAGCAGCAAGGAGTACTCAAATGAGTCTCGTAAGGGCGGGCGCCCTGGCGACCACGCTCGTGGCCCTGAGCAGTGTCATGGACCCGGCGCGGCTCGACGCACAGTCGTACTTCGGCCAGAACCAGGTGCAGTACGACCGCTTCCGGTGGACCGTAGTCGAGACGGAGCACTTCCTCGTCCATTACTACCCGGAAGAGCACGCGGCGGCGATGGACGCTGCCCGAATGGCCGAGCGGTCGTACGCGCGCCTCTCGAGGCTCCTGAATCACCAGTTCCGGGAGAAGAAGCCGCTGATCCTGTACTCGTCGCGCGGAGACTTCGGCCAGAACAACGTCACCGGCGACCTCGGCGAGGGAACGGGCGGCGTGACCGAGGCGCTGCGACACCGGATCCTCCTCCCGTTCACCGGCGACTACCGGAGCTTCGAGCACGTGCTCGCGCACGAGCTCGTGCACGCGTTCCAGTACGACATCTTCGCGCGTGGTCGCGCCGGCGCGGGCCTGCAGACGCTCGCCCAGGTGGATCCGCCGCTCTGGTTCATGGAGGGGATGGCGGAGTACCTGGCGGGCGGCCCCGGACACGTCCTCACGCAAGCCTGGGTGCGCGACGCGGCGTTGAACGGCCGCCTGCCCACGATCGAACAGATGACCGTCCGCCCCGACCAGTTCTTCCCCTACCGGTACGGCGAGGCGCTGTGGGAGTACGTCGGAAACCGCTGGGGCGACGAGATCATCGGCGAGGTGCTGAATTCGGCGCCTAACGTGGGGATCGAGCGCGCGTTCAAGCGCGAGACCGGGCTGTCGCTCGAGGACCTGAGCGACGAGTGGCGCGAGGCGATGCAGACGAAGCACCTCCCGCAGATCGCGAACCTGGATCGTGCCCGCAAGTTCTCTCAGCCGCTGCTCACCGAGCGCCGGAGCGGCGGGAGCCTGTTCCTCGCGCCCGCCCTCTCGAGCGACGGCAAGCACATCGTCTTCATCTCGCTTGGCAGCTTCCTGCGTGGCGAAGTGTTCCCCGATCTCTGGCTCGGCGACGGCGAAACGGGCAAGCGGATCAAGCGGCTCGTGAAGTCCACGACCGATCCGAACTTCGAGGAGCTGCGCCTGCTGTACTCGCAGAGCTCGTTCTCTCCGGACGGCCGGTCGCTCGCGTTCACCGCGCAACGCGAAGGGCGCGACGTCCTCTACCTGCTCGACGTCCGACGACGGAAGACGACGTTCCGCTTCGACCTGCCGCTCGAAGGCGTCACGAGCCCGGCGTGGTCGCCCGACGGGCGCCAGCTCGTGTTCAGCGGCAACAAAGGCGGGATCACGGACCTCTACGTCGTGGACCGCGACGGACGTAACCTGCGTCGCCTCACGAACGACCGGCACGGTGACCTGCAGCCCCAATGGTCGCCGGACGGCAAGACCATCGCCTTTGCCTCGGACCGCGGGCCGCAGACGGACTTCGAGGCGCTCAAGTTCAGCCGCTGGCAGATCTCGCTGTACGACATGGAGTCCGGTCGCGTTACGGTCGTGCCAAACCAGGCGGGACAGAACCTGAACCCGATGTGGGCGCCCGACGGCAAGTCCGTCGGGTTCGTGTCCGACCGCACGGGCATCCCGAACATCTTCATCTACGACTTCGACCGAAAGGATCACTTTCAGATCACCAACGTCGTCGGAGCCGTGCTCGCGGTGACCGAATACAGCCCGGTCATCACGTGGGCACGTGAGGCCGACCGGCTCGCGTTTGGCTACTACGAGAACGGCGACTACAGCGTGTGGTCGGTGAACAATCCGCGGCGGTTGATGAAGGACCCGTATCGCGACACGACGGCGACGAAGGGTCCAATCGTTGCGCAGGGCGGCCGGCGCGCCGACTCGGTGGCCGTGACCGTCGCTCCCCAGGCCCCGACGGTGCAATTGCCCGCGTCGCAAGCCGCCGCCGATCCAGCGAACGCGGTGTCGAACGATACGAGCGTGTTCGGCCGGCGCCTTATCGCGAACAAGGACTCCGTGCCCCACGACCTCTCGGCCTATCGCGGCGTCGCGGGGATCCGGCCCTCAGCGAGTCTGCCGACGACGGCCGAGCGCGCAGAGACCGTCGTGAGCGTGGCGCAGCTCCTCGATAGCGCCGCGATCGCGCTCCCCGATACCGCCTCGTTCCGGAAGTACGGATACAAGGTGGGGTTCCAGCCCGAATACATCTCCCGGCCGAGCATCGGGTACGCGCAGGACAATTTCGGGCGCGGCGTGTTCGGCGGAACGACGATCGTGCTCAGCGACCTTCTCGGCGATCACCGCCTCGCGTTCGCCGGGCAGGTGAATGGCCGGCTGAGCGAGGCGTATCTGCTCGCGGCGTACACGAGCATGGGCCGGCGGACGCAGTATACGGTGGGCGGTCTGCAGGCGCCCATGTGGTACCTCACCGCGGACGACCGCGTGAATCTCGGCGATGGAATCTGGCAGCAGAATCAGGCCATCACCCGCTTCATCACCCGACAGGCGTTCGCGATCGGGGCGTACCCGCTGAACCGCTTCACGCGGATCGAGTTCGGTGGAAGCCTGAACAACGTCGATCGGCAGACGTGGTGGTACCACCGACACATCGATACGAACAACGGTATTCTGTACCCGTTCCAGCGCGTCGACAGCATTGTCAACGAGCTCGGAATCACCTACGGCGCGCCGTACCTCGCGTACGTCTCCGACAACACGCTCTTCGGATATACCGGACCCATTTCCGGGCGCCGCTATCGTTTCCAGATCGAGCCGACACTCGGGTCGTTTCGCTGGATCGAGTACCAGGCGGATTACCGCCGGTACTTCCCGATCCTCTTCAACTTCCTGACGGTGGCTGGACGCGCCCAGACGAGCATCTCGGTTGGTCGCGACGAGACCGTGCTTCAGAAGTACATCGGGCGGCCGGAATTCGTCCGCGGCTACGATCGCGAGGAGTACGGCGTCTCGTGCAACTACCTTCCGGGCGACGAACAGACCCCGCAACAACAGCAGGGGTGCAGCGCGATTCAGCTGCTCGGGAGCCGCGTCGCGTTCGCGAACGCTGAGCTGCGCTTCCCCCTGGTGCGTCGATTCGACCTGGGGCTGCTTCCCATCTCGCTGCCGCCCGTCGACGGCCTCTTCTTCTATGACATCGGGCTCGCCTGGTCGAGCGGACAGAAAGTCTCGTGGCGCAGCGGCGGAGCCGACGACGTTAGTCTGACGCGCACGCCGGTTCGCAGCTACGGCGCTGGCATCCGGCTGAACCTGTTCGGGTTCGCCCTGCTCCGCTGGGACTACGCGGTGGCGCTCGATCGCCCGCAAGGGAAGAAGGGCTACTGGACGTGGACGTTAGGCCCGAGTTTCTGATCGGGAATCGGGAATCGGGAATCGACCACCCTCGGGAAGCCGCTCAAAGCGAGAGCAGCCTCCCGGGGGCTTTCGATTCCCGACCGCCGACTCCCGATTCCCGATTCCCGACACTGGCTATTCCCGATTCCCGATCCGGCCCCTAGCTTACCGCCGTGCGAACGACCGTCGCCCTGGCGCTCGTGCTCGTTGCGTGCGGACCCGCCGATCGCCGCGACCCCGCCGCGGGACGCGACGCACCGTCTGCCACCTCCTCGTCCGGCCCTGATGCCATCGTGCTGCGCATCCCGCGCCGCGGCGGGAGCGTGCGCGCCTATCGCTATCCCGACCTCGACAGTCTGATCTGGACGTCGACGTCGCCGGCGGCACCGCCGGCGCGCGTCCTCGCGTTCGACCCCGAGGCCGGTTCGGTCGCATACGTGGACCGCAACAACGTGCCGGGCCGGATCGACCTCCGAGCGGGCACCGTCGGTGTCGCCACACGCGCGAAGCTGACGTCGCTGTCGTCTGCCGATGGCTGGGCGATTTACGGCATCGCGAACAATGGCAACGTCACGAGACTGACGCCGACCGGCGACTGGTCGTACGAGCCACCCGATCGCGCGCGCCTCGTGCTCCCTCAGGACGACGGCTCGCTCCTCGTGCTCACCGATCACGGGAGCGACCTCGGCGTCCTTCGCATTCGGCCACCGGACAGCGATGTGACCGACAGCGCGACGGTTCCGGACGCGGAACGCATCGTACACGCGCACGCCGGTGACCGCGTGTACTTCGGGATCGACTCGTCGCTCTTGTCCCTTCGCGGTCGCTCGCTGGAGCCCGCTCCCGCGCTGCATCTGAGCGATGAGGTAGTATCGGTCGCACCGACGCCGAGCGGAGATCGCCTGTTCGTGATTACGGACTCGAGCAGGGTGATCTCCGTCGTCGACCGATATCGCGATCAGATCGGCCGCACGATCGCGCTTCCCGGCCCTGCCTCCGAGCTTCGCATGGACCCGCTGGGCCGGTACGTGCTGGCGCGGGCAGCGACGGGTGACTCCCTGTGGATTGTCGCGGTTGGGACCGCGCAGGTCATCGGATCGGTGAGCACGATTTGGCGCGAGGACTTCCCATTCGTCGCTCCCGACGGCGCGCTGGCGATCGCGGACAGCAACGACGTTCGCATTCTCGACGCCGAAACCCAGCGCGAGCGCGCGGTCATCGAGGGCGGCGCGCGGGACTTCTGGCACGTCATCGTCTGGAATGGATTCCGCCCGCGGTCGGGAGAGCTCGATCAGCCGGTCGTCTTCGCCGACTCGGACTCGGTCGCCGTCGTCCCGGACAGCGGCGTGGAGCCCACGGTCCCTAACGATTCGACGCTGCGGCCGCCGACGACGGTCTCGTCACCCGGCCAGACCGCGACGCGTCCCCCTCGAGCACCCACGCCGCCGCGTGCAGCCTCGGAGTCGACACGAGACGCGCCACGTTCTCGGGGATGGATCGTCTCCTTTGCGACGTTCGTCACAGAGCCACCAGCGCGAACGCGCGCCGCTCGGATCCGGGTGGACGGGAAGAGTGCGCGCGTCGTGCCGAGTCAGACGGCGGGAACGACGGTGTACCGGGTGATCCTCGGGCCGTTTCCGACCAAAGTCGAAGCCGAGCGCGTGGGCCGGCAGTCCGGGGAGTCGTACTGGGTCTACGAAGGGAACCCTTGATCGAGTTGGCCGTGGGAGAATTCGAAGCTGTATGGGAAGCGGCGGGCAGCCGCGTCGCTGACGCGCTCGACGGCGCGCACGCGGTCGTCGTGCTCGGCCACGATCCGATCGCGACGGCGGCCGTGGCGCTGGGGTTGGGCCGCGCCCAGGCGAAACATCGCCGGGTCGCCATCGGCGACCTCATCGGCGACGTCGCCCCCCTTCGCCAACTGGTGACTGACGACGACCCGCACGGGCTGACCGACTCGTTCCTCTTCGGCGTCTCACTGAACCGGATCGCTCGACAGATCGACACGATCGGGAACCTGCACATCCTCCCGAGTGGCACCGACCTGGTCGTCCAGGACGAGATTCTTCGCAGCAAACGCTGGCGCCGCCTCGCCAGCGGCTTTCGCGAGGTCGGCGCGCTGTTGGTGGTAGTGGCCCCCGCGGCCGTGCCCGGAGTCGAGGACCTCGTCGGGATGCTCGACGGCGTCGTGCTCGTTGGCGGCGCGGCGAGTCCGCTACCTAACGCGCCAGTGCTGGCCGAAATCACGTCCGCAGCCCGGCCTGGGGCGGCACGGCGAGCCGCAGTTCAGCAAGTGCCGGTGACCGCGGCCCCACAGCGCCGCCGCTGGGTGATCCCGGTGGCGGCCGCCGCCGCGATCGTCGCCATGGCCGCCCTCCTCGGGCGTAACTACTTCGTCCGCGCGGAGACCCAGGCCCCGACTCTTCGGCGCGATTCCGCCGCGGCGTCATCGGATGGCCTCGTGGCCGGCGCGCCTGCCGTCGATTCCTCCCCGCCACTCGCCGTCGCGAACCCCGCGGACTCGGCCAGTGCGTCGGCATATGCGGTACAGGTGGCCATGGTCGACACGGAGGACGGCGCGGCGATGCGCGTGCGCACGGGAGGCGGCGACTTCCCGGCCGGCACGTACGCCCCCGTGAGTCGCGGCGCGGATCGCGGCACCTGGTACAAGGTGACCACTGGCGCATACGCCGATCGCGACAACGCCGAGCAGTTGCTTGGCTTCCTGCGGACGCGTGGCCTGCTACCACGAGGTTGGGGTAGCGTCGTTCGCGCCCCACTCGCGCTGCAGCTCGCAACTGCGCCGTCGCAGACCGAGGCCGCTGCCCTGATCGCTGACTACCAGTCGCGAGGCGTTCCGGTCTACGCGCTCCAGCAGCGAGGCGGCGTGACGATCTACGTTGGAGCGTTCGAATCACCCGAGGAAGCATCGCTCTACCGGGCGGCGCTCAAGGACACGAAGAACATCGACGCGACCCTCGTCTACCGGGTCGGGAGAGCCTACTAGGTGCGTTTGACGAAGCTGGAATTACAGGGGTTCAAGTCCTTCGCCGATTCGACCATGCTCGCGTTCGAGCCGGGCGTGACGGCGGTCGTGGGCCCGAACGGATGCGGCAAGTCGAACGTCTCCGACGCGGTTCGCTGGGTCCTCGGCGAGCAGCGCGCGCGACTCCTCCGCGGCGCGAAGATGGAGGAGGTCATTTTCCAGGGATCATCGGCGCGCCGCGCGGTGAACGTCGCCGAAGTCTCCCTGCACTTCGACAACTCCGAAGGCGCGCTCCCGATCGCGTTCAAGGAAGTCGTCATCACGCGCCGACTCTCGCGCTCGGGCGAGAGCGAATATCTGCTCAACCGAGCACCGTGCCGGCTGCGCGACATCCACGACCTGCTCCGAGGCACGGGCCTCGGCGGTGATTCGGGCGTGGTGATCGAGGCAAAAGCGATCGACGCACTGCTCTCCGATCGCCCGGACGATAGGCGTGAGCTGTTCGAGGAAGCTGCCGGTGTTGGACTCTATCGCGACCGGCGGCGCAGCACTGAGCGGCGTCTCGAGGAGACGACACTCGATCTCGCGCGTATCGACGACCTGATCGGCGAGGTGCAGAGCCAGGTGCGATCGCTCGGGCGTCAGCGGAAGCGCGCGGAGCGACACAGCGAGCTGATGACGCGGCGCTTCTCCGTGGAGCTGACGCTCGCTTCACGGGAGATGCAGGCCTGGCGCGAGGAGCTCGCGACGCTCGAGACACGTGTTGCCGACCTTCGCGATTTCGTGCCGACCGCCGAAGCCGACGTCAGCGAAGCGGAGATGGGGCGCGACGTCGCGCACTCCGCCCGTGCCGCCGCCGAGGCGCAGCGCGCGGAGCTCGCGCGGCTCGCGAACGCGCAGCGAGAGGCAGCGCAGCGCTTGCGTGGCGAAATTGCCGTTGCCGAGGAGCGCCAGCGTAACGCCCTCATGCGGCGCCAACGTGCCGAGGAGGAGCAGCGCGAAGGCGAAGCAATGGGCGAGCGCGTTCACGCGGATCGCGAGCGTGCCGCGAGTGAGCGCTCGCGGCTCGAGCAGGAGGTGCGGGAAGCGGGCGAGGAGCTGCGTCGTCGCATCGCCGAAGAGGAGAACGCGCGCCGCGTGGTTGGCGAGCTGCGTGCCGCCGTGGAGGCTGCTGACCGGCTCGCGAGAGAGAGCCGCGATCAGTTGCGGCGTCTCGAGATCGACCGCGAAGGTGCGTCCCGCGAGCTCGCGGACATCGACCAGCGCGCGACAGCGCTCGAGTCGGAACGCGCGACGCTGGTGGATGCCGTCGAGACGGTTGCGCGAGAGGTCGCGACAGCCGACGAAGCCGTGGAGCTTGCACAGGCCGATGCTGAGCGTGCCGACGCGGCGCTCGCCGCCTCGCGAGCCGCCATGGCCGAAGCGAAGGAGAACGAGGCGACGGCACGTCACGAGCTGTTCCGCGCCGATGAGGCGCTCACGGCACTCCAGGGCAAAGTCAACGCGCTGGAGTCACTCGAGCGGGAACGCGTCGGTCTCGCGCCTGCGGCCGCTCGATTGCTTCGCGAACGGGCACAGTTCGGCGATGGGGCGGTCCTGGGCCCGCTGTCGGACTTCGTCAACGCGAGCGCGTCGTCTGCCTTGCTCGTCGAGCGCTACCTCGGCGCGACCGTGCACGCGGTCGTCGTGCGTGACCACGAGGCGGCCGAAGCCGTTCGGCGCTGGCACGCCGCGAGCAACCCGGGCGCGCTGCTGCTGCTGCCGCTCGACGCGGTGAACGACGCCGCGGAAAGTGGTACCAGTGGCGAGCTCGTCGCGGACGTAGACGCCGCCGCACCCGCGCAGACGTGGGTGCGAGTGCTCCTCGGAAACGTGCGCGCGCTCGATGACGGCGCGGCGTTCGTCGATGCGCGCGGCGCGGTATGGCTCCCTGGCGCGACGGGCGGGCCGGGCCCGTTGCGACGCCGCGCGGAACTGTACGCGCTCCGCGCGGAGCTCATCTCGAGTGAAACGGCGCGGCAGACCGCGTCGGTGGCCGCGGACGCGGCCCGTACGGCACTCGCCGCCGCAAATGACCGAGTCGGCGCGCTGTCAGACGAAGCGGCAAACGTGCATCAGCAAGCCCGGCGCGCGGTCGAACAGCGCGCGGAGCTCGGGCGCCGGCTCCAGCGCGCGGAGCGCGAGGCGGCGGAAGCGTCGGCGCTCGCGGCCCGTCTCGAGTCGCGTGCGTCCGAGTTGCGGGGGCGCATTTCCTCCATCGACGAGTCCGCAACCCAGCTCGGCGCGCTCATTGCCGAACGTGATGCCGGGACGGCAGACGCGAGAGCCAGACTCGCGGACGCGGAGCAGGCACAAGACGACGCGCGCGAACAGCGGACCGCGGGCCAGGTGGCGGAGGCACAGGCGCAGGCGAGACTGCAGGTCGCGACGGACCGCGAGCGCAGGTTGATGGAGGAGCTATCGGCCGCATCGGCGCGACTCGCGTCGCTCGAGCATGAGCTGAGCACGCTCGCCGACGCGGACCGATCGCTCGCCGAGCAGATGGCGTCGTGGCAGATGGACCTCGACGCCCGCGACGCGACGCTCCGCGACACCGACGACCGATTGATGGCGGCCGAGGAGGCTGTCCGAGCGGCCGACACGGCGCTCACGGAAGCGGAGCATGCGCTCGACGACGTGCGACGCCGCGCCCACCAGGCGGCCGATGAGCTTCACCACGCGGAACTGCGGTTTACCGAGCTGTCCGGCCGCCGAACGGCCATTCGCGAGCGGCTCGAGACCGAGTGGCGCAAGCCACTCGACGAGCTGCTCACCTCGTTCACGCCGGTGGAGGTGGATGACGACACGTTGCGCGCGGAAATGGAGCAGCTCCGCGCGCAGCTCGAGACGTTAGGCGTCGTCAACCCGCTCGCCATCGAGGAGCACGAGGAGGAGACCCGGCGTCTCGACTTCCTCACGAGCCAGCGCACCGACCTCGCCGAAGCGAAGAACTCGCTCGCACTCGCCATTCGTGAGATCGACGCGACCGCGCGCGAGCTCTTCCTCGCGACGTTCACGCAGGTGCGCGAGAACTTCCGCCAGATCTTCATGACGCTGTTCGGCGGAGGCGAGTGCGACCTCCGCCTGGAGAACCCCGAGCAGCCGCTCGACTGCGACATCGAGGTCCATGCGTCGCCGCGCGGCAAGCGCACGCAGCGCATCCACCTGCTCTCGAGCGGCGAGCGCGCGCTCGTCGCGCTGTCGCTCCTCTTCGGTATCTTCCTCACGAAGCCGAGCCCGTTCTGCCTGCTCGACGAGGTCGACGCGCCGCTCGACGACGCGAACATCGGCCGATTCGTGCGCATGCTGAACCAGTTCAAGAGCAAGACGCAGTTCATCGTGATCACGCACAATCCGCGCACCACGACGGAGGCGGCGGACGCGGTGTATGGCGTCACGATGCAGGAGCCGGGCGTGTCGTCGATCGTGAGCGTCCGCATGCGCGGCGCCGCCGTCGAGGACATCGACGCCCAAGGCGACGAGGCCGAGGCCGTGGCGGCATCGGCGTGACGCCCGCCGCTGAGCGAATGCGGCGGCTCACCCGTGCCGCCCTCCTCGCGAGCATGGCCGCGGCGATCGCCGCGGCCATGCCGTCTGCCGGTACGTCAGCCGCGACGCACCCCCGCTCGGTTTCCTCCGTCGCCGCGGCCGCGTCGCAGGACACGGGCCGTCCGGCGGTCACGCTACTCTACCAGAACTTCCCCAACCCCTTCCCCACCGTAGTCTCGCGCTCCACCTGCATCTGGTTCGATCTCGATCGGATCAGCACGGTGACGCTCACGGTGCACGACGTGCGCGGGAACCTCGTGCGGCGACTGTTGCCGGCCGGCTCCGTGTCACAGCCGCTTTCCCCGGGACGCTACGGGCGCGCGTCGCCGAGCTCCGGCACCGGGTGCGATCCCACACTCGCGTGGGATGGCACGGCCGACAACGGCGAGGTCGTGCCGCGCGGGGTGTATCTGATTCGGCTTCGAGCCGCCGGGATCGAGTCGATCAAGAAGGCCCTTTTCCAGGGCCCCTGATGCGTCTCACGACGGTGGGAACGGGTACTGCCGCGCCCGTAGCGGGCCGCGTGCAGAGCGGGCACCTCATCGAGGCCGGCGCGGTGCACCTGCTCATGGACTGCGGGAGTGGCGTCGCCACACGCCTCGCCGACGTCGGTGCTCCGTGGCAAAGCATCTCACACGTCGCGCTGACACACTTCCACGCCGACCACATCGTGGACGTGCCGACGCTGCTGTACGCGTGGCGGTACGGTCAGCTCCCTCCCCGGTCGCAGCCACTCGAGATCATCGGCCCGCCCGGCACCGTGCAGCTCCTCTCGCGAATCGCCGGGGTGTTCGGTGACGGGCTTCTCGCGCTTGGGTTCCCGATCTCGGTGCGTGAGCTGACGGAGGATACCGAGGCGGACCTCGGGGCCGGGGTCGTGCTCCGGTGCCGCAAGGTTCCACATACCGCCGAGAGCGTGGCATATTCCGTCGAGCGCGGCGGTCGTCGCATCGTCTATACGGGCGACACCGGCCCCGACCCGGCGCTCGGTCACTGGGCGCGCGGGTGCGATGTCCTGCTGGCCGAGTGCTCGCTCCCCGACGCGATGGCCATGGCCACGCACCTGACGCCGCGGCAGTGTGGCTCGTTAGGCGCCGCGGCCGAGCCGGACGTGCTGGCGCTCACGCACTTCTATCCGCCCGTGGAGTCCGTCGACATCCGCGGCGAAGTTGGCGAGCAGTTCGGCGGAACCGTGACGCTCGCCACGGACGGGTGGACACTCGAGCTCGAGGAAGAGTAATGCTGGTCGTGATGCAAACCGACGCGACGCAGGCCGACATCGATCGCGTCTGCGGGGCGATCAAGGAGATGGGATATCAGGCGGTGCCGATGCCCGGCGGGCAGCGCACCGCGATCGGGCTCGTCGGCAACGACGGCCGCGTGGACGATTCGCGCATCTCGGCGCTCCCCGCCGTGGCGCAGGTCATTCACGTGTCGAAGCCGTACAAGCAGGTGTCCCGCGAGTGGCGTCCCGACAACACCGTAGTGCAGATCGCCCCCGGCGTTCGCATCGGCGGACCGGACGTCGTCGTGATCGCCGGACCGTGCTCCGTCGAGAACGAGCAGCAGATCGTGACGGCCGCCCGTGCCGTTCGCGCGGCCGGCGCGAGTGCCTTGCGTGGCGGCGCGTTCAAGCCGCGCAGCTCACCCTACGCGTTTCAGGGGCTGGGGAAACAGGGACTCGAGCTGCTCGCACTCGCGCGGCGTGAAACGGGGCTGCCCATCGTCACGGAGGCGATGGATGAGGCGGGCGCCCACCTGGTTGCCGAGTACGCCGACTGCATCCAGATCGGTGCCCGCAACATGCAGAACTACTCACTGCTCAAGGCGGTCGGCCGCATCAACAAGCCGGTGCTGCTCAAGCGCGGGATGGCGGCCACCATCAACGACCTCCTGCTCAGCGCCGAGTATATCCTCGCCGAAGGCAATCCTAACGTGGTGCTCTGCGAGCGTGGCGTGCGCAGCTTCGACAGCGCGGCCCGGAACATGTTCGACCTGAACGCCATCCCGATCGTGCACAAGCTCTCGCACCTGCCGATCGTCGCCGACCCGAGCCACGGGACCGGGCTCCGTGAGAAGGTGACGCCCATGGCGCGTGCGGCCGTCGCCGCCGGGGCGGACGGCATCATCGTCGAGGTGCATCCGAACCCGGATCGCGCGCTGTCCGATGGCGCCCAGAGTTTGTTCCCCGATCAGTTCGCGAAGCTGATTAGTGAGCTACGTCTCATTGCGCACGCCATCGACCGCGCCCTGGCCCCATCACCGGGAACCGCACCGATAGAGGTGGGTTAAGACTGACTGGGAACCGGGAACCGGGAACAGGGAACCGCAGCGAGTGACTCGCTCACGACTACTGGCTCACGATTACCGACTCCCTGGCTCCTTTCGTGCTAATGAGCCCGCCGTACCAACCAGGGGGATCAATGCTCGTGCATCACATACATGTTGTCGTCGCGGGTGCGTTCGTCGCGCTCGCGGCACCGAAACGGCAGGGGCCGGCTGAATCGATCGTCGAGAAGGCAGCCGCGACGTACGAAAAGACCCGGACGTCGAAGGGGACATTCGAGCAGGTCATCACCAACCCGCTCACCGGCTCGACCGTCCGCGCACGCGGCGAGTTCGAGCAGCAGCGGGAGCCCGCGAAATTCGCCTTCCGGTTCACCGAGCCGAAGGGCGACATGATCGTCGGCGACGGCAAGTGGCTGTGGGTATACCTCCCCAGCTCGCAGCCAGGGCAGGTCATCAAGATGCCGATGACCGAAGGCGGGGCCGGTAGCCTCGATCTGGCATCGCGATTCTTCGACTCGCCGAAGACGCGGTACACGATCACGGACGCAGGCGCGGCGACGGTCGCTGGGAAGGCCACGCGCGCCGTCATCCTCGAGCCCAAGGGCTCGGGCGAGCCGTTCTCGAGCGCCAAGGTCTGGATCGACACCGCGGACGGCACACTTCGGCAGTTCGAGACGACCGAGATGTCGGGGCTCAAGCGTCTCGTCACCATCACGTCCGTCTCGCCGAACGTCCGCGTGAATGCGACGTCGTTCAGCTTCACGCCGCCGAAAGGGGCGCGCATCGTCGATCAGAAGGCGTTAGGCGGACGCTGAGGGCGGGTCATCGCCTCGTCGAGCGCGCTGGAGATCTCGGCGAGGCGGTCGAGCGGCGTGCCGCGCTCGCGGGCGAGCGTGAGTGCGGCACGAGACAGCGTGACGTAGGCCGCGAGCGCCGGCGTGTCACGCGCGAGCGCCTCGAGATGGCCACGCACTGACGCTACGTCACCGCGGGCGATCGGACCGGTGAGCACATCGTGGGGCCGCCCGGTCTCGAGGTTCGAGACCGCCGCACCCATGAGGCCGAGCGTGGCAGCCCGCGCTTCCACCTCCGCGACACCAGCCTCTACCAACAACCGCTCGGCCAGCGCCGCGACGACGACCGGGAAGTTTGCGGCGAACACCGCTGCCGCGTGATACCGCGGCTTTTCGCCGGGCGGGATCGTGATCGTGTGTGCGCCGATACGCGCCGCGAGCATCGACGCGCACGCGACCGCGCTTGGGTCGCCGTCGACACCGATCCACGCCCCTCGGAGCACGTCGGCGGCGCGGTCGGGATCGGCGAGCGGCACGAGCGGGTGCAGGGTGCCCACCGCGTGACCGCGGGACCGAAGCATCGACGCCTCGGCCGGATCGGTCGCGCCGCTCGCATGGAGGACGACGGCGCCGCCCGCCAGCTCCGCCGACGCCAACTCCCGCAGCGCGTCGCCGAGCTGTGCGTCCCGAACGGTCACGAGCACGATCGACGCCCTGCCTAACGGCGATGGCAGTGGTCCGGCCGTGACCGGGGGGGTGGCCTGCGGGTCGGCGCGGCGTCCGTGCAGGCCCACGAGGCTCACGCCGGCCGCAACGAAAGCGCGGGCGAGCGATCGTCCCGCTCGGCCCGCGCCTAACACGAATACGTTGTCCGCTCCGCCTGCCTGGGCGGGCGCCCTCACTCGCCGGTGCGGCGCGCCTGCTCCGCGCTCACCCGAGCGAGTAGCTCCTTCGGCGAGTCGACCCCTCGCAGCAGCTCCGCCGCTTTCTGGACCTCGGGGAAATCCTGGACGATCCGCCGCTGCTCGGCAGGGCGACCGAATACGTAGCGGGCGACGTCGTACGCGATGAAGCGCGACACGAGTGGCGCCGCCGCATCATACACCGCGCGGTCGAGGTCGATGCCGCGCTGGCGCATCCGCTTCCACACCTCGTCGCGCATCGCGTCCGTGACCGGGAAGTCCGGTGACGAGAGCGTCTTCGTGCCACGGAGGCTCATCGCGTAGTCCGTGATCGCGTCACGGAACTGCGGAACCTTCCGGCCGAGGGCGTTCTGGAACGCGAGGTCGGCCGGCGCGATCGTCGTATCGCCGGCCTCGACGTCCGGCGTGATGCCGCCCCCGCCATACACGGTCCGCCCCGCGTCCGTCCTGAACTGCTCGCGCTCCGACTTGGGAGGCGGCGCGCTCGGCACGTCGGAATCCGCATCCTCGTCGTCGGTCATCGGCTTCGAGATCGACCGCCCAACCGGGGTGAACCAGCGCGCGGTCGTGAGCTTGAGCGCACTACCGCCCGTGATCGGGTACAGCGTCTGGGCGCTGCCTTTCCCGTACGAGGTTCGACCCACGACGACCGCGCGATCATGGTCCTGCAGCGCCCCGGCGACGATCTCGGATGCCGAGGCGGAGTACTCGTTCACGAGCACGACGATCGGGAGGTTCGGCCACCGCTGCGGAGCGCCATCAACGAACTTCCGGTTCGCCTCACGCTGGCGCCCGCGCATTGTCACGATCTCCTGGTTCGGGTCGAGGAACAGATCCGACACGCCGACGCCCTGTGTCAGCAGGCCACCCGGGTTGGCACGCAGGTCGAGAATCAGCGTCTTCATGCCCGCCTGCGAGAGGGAGTCGATGGACCGGGCGAGCTCCTTCTCGGTGGAATCGCTGAAGACGTCGAGATCCACGTAGCCCACGCCGTCCGGCAACAACATCGAGCGGCCAACGGCGCTGCGGTGGATTTCCTGCCGCACCAGCGTGACGGGGCGGCGCGTACCTGCCCGCTCGGTCACGAATGATACTGACGACCCCGGCGGTCCGCGGAGCGCCTTGCTCGCTTCCTCGGTCGTCCAGTTCCTCGCCGACTTACCCGCGACCTCGACGACACGATCGCCGGTTTCGATGCCAGCGCGTTCAGCGGGGGACCCTGGGAGGGGCGACACGACGATGACCCATCCATCGCGCACGTCGATCTGGATGCCGACGCCGCCGTAGTTTCCGGTCGTGTTCTCGTTCAACCGCGCGAGACGGTCGGCACGCAAGAAGACGGAATGCGGGTCGTTCAGCTCGTCGAGCATGCCGTCGATCGCCTTACCGTAGAGCTCCTGGGTGCTGACCGAGTCCACGTAGTAGCGCTGGACGTGCGCCATGACCTCGGTAAACAGCCGCGGGCCCGATACGCTCGTCGCGCCGTCGAGGCCACGCGAAACGAGCCAGCCGCCAGTCACCAGCGCCGTGCTGAGGACCATCAGTACGACGAACGCACGAGACCGCATACCACCCCCGGAGATTTGACTACTTGGCATTCAGGGATGAGACCCGATTGCGGGCCGGAAAGTTTCAGGCCACGTCCGCTCGAGGAGACCCAGGACGGCCACGGCCACCTCATCCTCCGTTCCTGCGGCGTCTATCGCTACCACCGGCCCCGCTTCCGGGTGTCGCCGTTGCCAGTCCGCGTCGGCGAACGTGTCGAATGCCGACGCCACGCGGTGGTGGAACTCGTCGGCTGCCGACTCGATCCGGTCGCGGACGCCTCGGCCGTCGGTTCGCGCCAGCGCGGCATCGACCGACAGGCGAAGCAGGATGGTAAGATCGGGTACGAGACCACCCGTTGCAAATCGGTTCGCCGCGGCTACCTCGCGCTCGGGCAGTCCGCGCCCCGCGATCTGGTAGGCGTACGTAGACAGGAAGAAGCGGTCGGCGATCACGACCTGCCCGGACTCGAGTGCCGGGACGATATCGCGTTCCACCAGCTCCGCCCGCGACGCCATGAAAAGAAGCGCCTCGGTTCGAGCGGAGAACTCGGGTCCCGGCTCCAGGAGAAGTCGTCGAATCTCGTTGCCGATGGCGGTTCCTCCCGGTTCCCGGACGCCCAGGTGGCGCACGCCACGCGTAGCGAGCGTCTCGCTCAAGCGCCGAATCTGCGTCGTCTTGCCGACGCCCTCGGCGCCCTCGAACACGATCAGCTTGCCCTTCCGTTCCGTCATCCGAGCGTAATGATGGAGCTGGTCGCGCCCTTCCGGATGCCTTCGGTGATCCAGTTGTTCACCTGCAGCATTGTCTTGTCGAAGTTTTCCTGCGCCGCGACGGCCCGCTGGTAGTTCGGGTTGACCTGGACCTTCCCGAGCAGCTCGTCGAGCTGCTGCTCCATGTCCGGCGTCGGGTTCTGACCGCGCTCGATCATGCGCTGCGCGCGTTCGCGGAGCTCGTCCATCTGACGCAGGAGCGCGACCGCGTCGCGATCGCTGTTGAGCGCCTCGTTGGCCCGCTTGACCGCCTGGTATTCCGGGCTCTGTCCGATCAGGCGACCAAGCTCGCGGGCTTTCTCATCGAGCATTACGAATCGGGTTGGAGTGGGGGTACGGGGAAGTATACAGCTATCAGCCAACAGCTATCAGCTATCAGCTCAACGGCGACGGATCAGGCGCGGTTTTCGGGTCCATCGGCCTGGCTCCCCGTCCTGGCCAGGACAAAGCGCTCCCGGCCCGTCAGGTCCAGGTGGACTGCAACGTCGCGGTAGGCGCCATGGGTCGCCACCGCCTCGGCAACCAGCGACGCGCGCCTCGAATCGACTTCCATGGCGAGCAGGCCTCCGGGCTCGAGTACGGTCCACGCGTCCCGGACAATCGCGCGTGTGGCAGCCAGTCCAGCGTCCGCGCTCAGGAGTGCGAGGGGTGGTTCCCAATCGCGGACCGAGGGCGGCAGCTCCTCGATCTCGCCGAACGCGATGTACGGGGGGTTCGATACGATGGCACGAACGCGCCGGTCCCGAACTGGCGCGAGCAGTGACCCGTGCACGAACTCGACCGGTGCGCGCAGGTCATCGCGCAGGAACGCCGCGTTGCGCTCCGCGACGGCGAGCGCGTCGAGCGACACATCGGTGGCGATGACCGCGTCGAAGGCGCCTTCGGTCGCGAGTGCCAAGGCGATGGCTCCCGACCCGGTGCCGACGTCCACGACGACGCCGCGTCCTCCCTCCTCGGCCTGCAGCACGAGGTCCACCAGCAGCTCGGTTTCCTGACGCGGGATGAGCGCGCGCTCGTCGATGGCGAGGGTGAGGTAGCGGAACGCCGCGCGTCCGACGGCGTAGGCGAAGGGCGCACCGCGCACGCGGGCGGACGCGGCACGCCGAGCCTCGTCGACGGCCGTGTGGTCGATGCGTGCGTCGCGGTGCGTCGTCGGCCAGAAGCGTGGGACGTCGAGCACGGCCGCGACGATATCGCGCGCTTCATCGGCCGCCAACGGTACGCCGCCGCGCTCCAGCTGCTCGGCGAGTTCCGCGAGCAGGCTGCCTAACGTGAACGGCGCCGCCCGATCAGTCTTCACCGAAGTTCTCCTCGTCGGCCGCTTCCTGCAGCGCCTCGATGATCCGGCCGATGTCGCCGTCGAGTATCCGCTGGAGATCGTGCACCGTGAGATTGATCCGGTGGTCCGTGACGCGCCCCTGCGGGAAGTTGTACGTGCGGATCTTCGCGGAGCGATCGCCGGTGCCGACCTGCGTCTTGCGCATACGGGAGCGCTCGGCTTCCTGCTCCGCGATCCTCGCGTCGAGGAGGCGCGCGCGCAGCACCTCCATGGCGCGCGCCTTGTTCTGGATCTGCGATCGCTGGTCCTGCTGCGAGACGACGATGCCCGTGGGGAGGTGGGTGATGCGGACGGCGGAGTCGGTGGTGTTCACGCCCTGCCCGCCCGGCCCTGATGCGCGGAACACGTCGATGCGGAGGTCCTTGTCATCGATGTCGACGTCCACGGCCTCGGCTTCGGGCAGCACGGCGACGGTGGCCGCGGAGGTGTGAATGCGCCCTTGTGCCTCAGTGGTGGGGACGCGCTGCACGCGATGGGTTCCGGATTCCCAGCGGAGGGCGCCGAACGCGCCGTCGCCGGATACCTTGAATACGGCTTCCTTGATTCCGCCTAACGTGCCCTCGGAGTACTGGAGGGGCTCGAACCGCCAGCCCCGCCGTTCGAGAAACCGCGTGTACATGCGGTACAGGTCGGCGGCGAACAGCGCCGCTTCGTCGCCACCGGTGCCCGGGCGGATCTCGACGATGGCGGGACGGTCGTTGAGCGGGTCAGGTGGCACGAGCAGCGGCTTGAGCTGGCGCTCTGCCTCGGCAATGGACTCCTCGAGGCGCTCGACCTCGGCGCGCGCTTCGGCGGCGAGCTCGGCGTCGTCAACGAGAACGAGCTCGCGCGCCTGCGCGAGCTCGTCATCGAGTTTCTCCAGTCGCTTGGCCAGCGCGGAGACGGCGGAAAGCCGTTGGTGCTCCCGCCCCAGCGACGCCATGAGCCGCGCGTCGCGGAGCGTTTTTGGATCGAGGAGCTCGCGCTCGACCTCCGCCGCACGCGCGAGGGCGTCGGCGAGTCGATCGCGGATACTCAGGCCGGCTTCCCGTACTTCTGCCGGAAGCGCTCGACGCGCCCAGCGGTGTCGACCAGCTTCTGCTTCCCGGTGAAGAACGGGTGGCAGACGTTGCAGATGTCGGTATGGATCTCGGCGATCGTGGAGCGCGTCTGGAACGAGTTCCCGCACGCGCACTTCACGGTGGCCGTGGCGTACTCGGGATGGATGTCGGCTTTCATTGGGGCCTCAAGTGACTTTGAAAGACAGCTGGGAAATATACCCGGTCGGGCGCGCAAAAGACAAGACGACAAGGACTTGGCCGCGGCATGGGGCGTACCCTACGTTCGAAACGTGCGACAACCGGGGTGTTCAGGCGTGATGCGGCGGGACATCTATTCGTGACGACACGCCGCCACTTGCGTCCATCCAGCGAATACCAACTCGATTACGCCGCGGCCGTTCGAGCCACAGCCGACGGGTTCTCTCTCGGAGCAACGCCACTGATGGAGATCGCCAACTTCCTGCGGACGGTTCCGCTCTTCACGAAGCTCGATGACGCGGAGCTAGGCCGCTTCGCCGAGCTCACGCGTGAGAAGAGCTATCCAAAAGGCAGCGTCATTCTTTTCGAAGACGATCCGGGTGATTCGCTGTTCATCGTCCGTGATGGTCGTGTCAAAGTCGTGCTCGTCGGCGAGGACGGCCGCGAGGTGATCCTCGGCGTGCTGGGTCCCGGCGAGCACTTCGGCGAGCTGTCCCTGATCGACGAGCAGCCGCGTTCGGCCCACGTGATCGCCATGGAGGACACCAACGTGTTGGTCCTCCGCAGCGACGACTTCCGGCGTCGCGTCGAAGCGAATCCGGCCGTGGCGTGGGTGCTGATGCAGGAGCTGTCTCGGCGGCTGCGGCGGGCGGACGGGAAGATCCACGGGCTGGCCCTGCTCGACGTTCCCGGGCGCATCGCTCGGCTCCTGCTCGACTTCGCGTCGGACGACAACGGCGACAAGATCGAGAAGCCGCTGACGCACCAGACGATCGCCCACATGATCGGCGCCAGCCGCGAGACCGTGTCGCGAACGATGCGGGACTTCCAGAATCAGGGCTGGATCAACGTGGAGCGCCGACGCATTGCGCTCGCCGACCGGGCAGCGCTCAAGCGGTGTGCGCAGGCGCGTGTCTAAAAGGCAGCTATCAGCCATCAGCCATCAGCTGCTGATGGTTGATGGCTGATGGCTCGCGGTCGCAACGCTATCGCCGGGAATGTCTTTTCGACTGCGGTTCTGGGGCACTCGCGGGTCCATTCCAAGCCCCGGGCCATCGACGGTCCGGTATGGCGGAAACACGCCGTCGATCGAGGTGCGTACGCCGACTGGCTCGCTCGTCGTTCTCGATGCCGGCACCGGAATCCGCGAGCTTGGGAACTCGCTCATCGCCGACGCGAACGGGGCGCCGATCACGGGTGACATCTTCCTGACCCACGCCCACTGGGATCACATCCAGGGCATACCCTTTTTCGCGCCCGCGTTTCAGCGCGGCAACCGGTTCACGATCTGGGGGGCGAAGTCGCTCGCGGCGAGCATTCGCCGCGTGGTCCGTGACCAGATGTCGCCGGTAGTGTTCCCCGTCGCGTTCGAGGAGCTCGCGGCCACGTTCGAGTTTCGTGAGCTCACGGACGAACGCCATGCGTCCGACGGCTTCGATGTCGGCGCGTTCCCGGTCCGCCACCCCGGCGGTGCGTTAGGCTACCGGTTCCTGGCCCGGCCGGCTGACGGCGAAGGGGACTCGAATGCGGCGTTCGTGTACATCTCCGACAACGAGCTTCAGTCGGCCGACGCGGGCGTGACGGGCGACCGGTGGCGCGCGAGGCTCGTGGAGTTCATTCGCGGCGCACGCGTGTTGATCCACGATGCCACGTATACCGATGCCGAGTACGATTCACATCGCGGCTGGGGGCATTCGACGTACGGAGACGCGGTGTCGCTCGCATTGGAGAGTGGCGTCGAGACGCTCGTGCTGTTCCACCACAGCCCCGATCGGGCGGACGACGAGCTCGATGTGAGGTTGGAGGAGTGCCGCCGGGCAGTGGAGGCGTCCGGGCAGCCGCTTCGTGTCATCGCGGCGGCGGAAGGCATGGAGCTGTACGT
>DAINRQ010000023.1:60004-69318 GCA_036741775.1 Gemmatimonadaceae bacterium
AGGCCGCGCATTATCCTCACCGCGCGTATCACGCGCGGCCCCAGCCGCCGCCTCCGGGCGTCTTCACGGTCACCACGTCGCCCGGCTGCAGCTCCACGCGGCACTTCGCTGGGAGCGGGCGACCGTTGAGCAGGTTCTCTCCCGGCGCACCGCTCGCGCCGCCGGCCGTGCCCGCGGGCGCACGGCGGCGGCGTTCCGTCAGCAGCGTGACCGTACACCGCTCCAGTACCCGATATCGGCGGACGACGCCCTCGCCGCCCGGGTGTAGACCCGCGCCGCCGGAGCCGCGGCGGATCGCGTACTCGTCGATCCGGATCGGATAGGCACGCTCGAGCGATTCGATTGGGGTGTTTCGCGTGTTGCTCATGCCCACATGCACGGCGCTCGGGCCGGGCCCGTGCGGACCCGCACCCTGTCCACCGCCTAACGTCTCGTAAAACGTCCAGCCGGCGCCGCCGAAGGTGATGTTGTTCATGGTGCCCTGCCCCTGCGCCGGCACCGGAACGCCCGCGTCTCCGAGGGCGGCGAAGATCGTGTCGGTGAGCCGCTGGGACATCTCGACGTTCCCGGCCGCCACGGCGGAGGGCCACCTGGCATCGATCGCCGACCCGGGCGGAATCACGAGGTCGAGCGCGTCGGCGATGCCGTCGTTCGTCGGGACGTCGTCCTCGAGCAGCGTGCGGAGCACGAACACCGCGGCGGCACGGGTGACCGATCGCGGGCAATTCACGTTGCCGCGAACCGCCGCAGCGGTACCGGTGAAGTCGAGCCGCAAGATGTCATCCCGCACCGACACCCTAACGACGACCGGAACGTCGTCTTCGCTCACCCCGTCGCCCTCGAGCGCATCGCTGGCCCTGCCCCGGATCTCTCCCAACCTCGCGACCCGCGCTCGCGCGCGCCGAGCGGTATAGTCGAGGAGCGCATCGCAGGCTCGGTCGAGCTGGTGACCTCCCGCGCGCACCCGAAGCGCGAGCCACCCATCGCGTCCCGCCGCGCACGCGGCGCGCTGGGCCGCCAGGTCTCCGCGACGCTCATCGGGCGTGCGAACGTTCGCCAGCACGAGCCGCATCACGTCATCCACCGCGCTGCCGCGACGCACGATGCGCACCGGCGGCACGATCAATCCCTCCTGAAAGAGCTCCGTCGCCCCTTGCGGCATGCTCCCGGGACTCATGCCCCCGACATCGGCATGGTGGGCACGGACGGCCGCAAACCCAACGACACGATCGCCCTCGCCGATGGCCTCCACCATCGTGAGATCGGGGAGATGCGACCCGCCCGCGAACGGGTCGTTCAGGAGAAACACATCGCCCGGCGCCGGATCGTGCGCCATGACCGCGCGCACCGACTCGGGCATGGCGCCCAGGTGAACAGGAATGTGCGCGGCTTGCGCGACCATCCGGCCACGTGCGTCGAACAGCGCGGCGGACGCGTCGCGTCGCTCCCGGATGTTGGGCGACAGCGCGCCACGCTCCAGCACCGCGCCCATCTCTTCCGCGATCATCGCAACGGCGTTCGACATGACCATGAGGCCGAGGGCGTCGGTACCGCTCGTCGGGGTGGTCACGATTCCCTCTCGAGCAGCCATCCGCCAATCGAAAGCGCGCTCGCGTGCCAGCCGGGCGCGACGAGCAGGGTCGCGTCGGCGAGCCCAATGGTGGCTCGGCCGCGCACGGACGCCGATAGCACGCTACCGTCATCGATGCGACGGGCATCGCTCCACGCGGAGATCCCTCGACGCTCCAGCCGAACGTCGCGCGCGGAGGTCGACGCGGTGCACCGGACGCTCACCACCTCCACGGGGCGCTCGAGGGTGAAGCGGTATCGCTCGCCATGCAGAGCGCTGAAACTGTCGGCCAGGGCGGCGGCGTCGCTCGCCGGATCGTACTCGACGTCGAGCTCGTGCCCCTGCCCGACGTAGCGCACTCGTGCGGTGTGGCGGACGAGAATTCCCGCGGCAATGTCGGTAGTGGAATGCGCTCGGGTGGCCCTGTCGGTGAGCGCGGCCGACGCCTGGCGCAGGTCGGCCGCGGACAACGTGTCCACGGGTTGCATCACACTCGCCGCGGCTCCATAGCGTCGAGGGGCGATGGCCAGCCCGAGCGCGCTCAGGACGCCAGCGTTCGGCGGCACGATCACCCGGCGCACGTCGAGCGCGTCGGCGAGACCGCACGCGTGCAGCGGTCCGCCGCCCCCGAACGCAAGGAGGACGCAGTCGCGCGGGTCGATGCCACGCTCCACGCTGACTCGGCGGAGCGCGCGTGCCATCGCGGCGTCAGCGATCGCGACGATTGCGCTCGCGGTGGTTTCGCGCGTTGCGCCGAGCCGCGCGGCCAGGGCGTCGATGGCCGCGACCGCCCCGCCGATGTCCAGTTCCACGCCATCGCTCATGCGACTCGCGGCAATATTCCCAAGGGCGATGTGGGCGTCGGTGACCGTGGGCTGAGTCCCGCCACGCCGGAACGCGACCGGGCCCGGCCGGGCACCAGCACTCCGCGGACCGACGCGAAGCGCTCCACCATCATCCACCCACGCCAGGCTTCCGCCGCCGGCGGACACCGTCTCTACGAGCACCCGCGGCAACGCGATCGGCACGCCCGCGACGGCTCCGCCAACCTCGAGCAACGGCTCGCCCTGAAGCACGAGCCCGACGTCGGCGCTCGTCCCGCCAATGTCGATGGTCAACGCGCGTTCGATGCCTAACGTGCGCGCGACGAGCGCTGCCCCCGTGACCCCGCCGGCCGGTCCCGACAGGGCGAGTGACGCCCCGCGCAGCGCCGCATCCGACGCAGCCGCCGTCCCGCCGCTCGACGACATGACGCTCGGCGCCGGGAGCCCTGCGGCAGCGAGTCGCGCGGCAAGGCGCGCCACGTAGCGGCCGACCCCTGGCCGTACGTACGCCTCACACACGGTAGTCGCGGTCCGCTCGTACTCCCGGATCTCGGGCAACACGTCCGACGAGCACACCACATCGCGCTCCCCAGGGCCGTGCGGCCTCGAACGGCCGATGCACAGTTCCTGGCGCAGGGCGTTGGCGAGGATCTGCTCGTGCGACGGATCGGTGTAGGCGTGCAGCAACGCGACGGCCACGACGTCGGGATTCAGCGCCGCGACGCGTCTCGCGACCTCGGCCGCGCCCGCGGCAGTCAGCGGACGCGTGATCGCGTGGGGTTCCACACGTTCTTCGACCGCGACGACGCGCTCCGCTGGCACGAGGGGGGGCGGATGATGCGCGCTCAGATCGTAGAGCGAGCGGCGATCCTGGCGGCGGAGTTCCAGCAGGTCGGACGCACCGGCCGTGGCGCACAGCACGACGCGGGAGCCCGTGCGTTCGAGCAGCATGTTGGTGACGACCGTCGTCCCATGGACGATCGCCGAGACGGGCGTGCCGCCTCGCGGCAGCCGATGGAGCGCGGTTTCGACGCCCTCGCTCTGATCGGCGGGTGTGCTCGAAACTTTGAGCGATGTAACGGAACCGTCGGCCGCAACGGCGACGAGGTCGGTGAACGTGCCACCGACGTCGACGCCGACCGAGAGTCCGCTCACGCCGCCGATCGCGAGACCACGGCGCGTGCTGCCGCGCCCGGCGCCGGACTCGTTGCGTGGACCGTCGCCAACGCTCGCATCGACCAGGCGAGCGCGACGTGAACCGGCAGCGCCAGGGCGATCACGGCACCGTTCACCTGGTCTACGCCGGGAAGGACCTGTATCACGAAGCCGAGGAGTGCGATGAGTGCGATGACGAGGGAGAGACGTTGGGCCGTATGCGCCGCACGCCCTCGCATGATCGCGAGCGGCAGAACGACCGCGAGTCCCAACGAGAGCGGCTCGAACTGCAACAGGTTCTCGTTCCACGCCATGAAGACATGACGCGTCGCCGCCCACCCCACGATGAGAATGGCCCCAAGCAGGCCGGTGAGCGCGGCCCACGTGGTCGTCAGCGTCGCGAGCGCAATGCGGGCCGCCCGGCGGCCCGCATTGGCAGCGCGCGTCAGCATCACCACGAGGCCACCGATGACGAGCCCCGTCGCGAGGTAGATGAGCGTGTGGTCGGGCGGCTGCGTCGGCTCCGGTGGACGCTGAGCCGCGAACAGCTGTTGTTCGCCCTTCACGAGTGGCCGCGTCGAGCCGTCGGGGTTCTTCAATTGCACGCCGCGAACGTGCTCCTGGAGCCGCGCCGGCAGAAACATCTCCTCCCACGCGCTGATCGGTCGGTCCGCCACCGCACCCAGACCGATGTTCGTGCCGACTGCCACGGCGCGGTCGAATTGCAGCAGTCGTTGCGTATGGAACCGATAGGTCGTGTTCGTTAGGCGGCTGGCCGACACGTCGCGAAGGTGGCCCCCAATGACGCGATCGATCACGTCGCGGACGCGCGTCGAACAGTTGTCGAGGTAGTAGTCGTACCGGTAGTAACGGTTCTCGGGGCGCGCATTCCACGCGATGTAGTCGCGCACGGCGACGCGCTCTTCCGGCGTCAGGTTCAGCTCCTGCGCCCAGACCGAGCGGTTCAGATAACGGTACTTCTCCAGTTCCTCGGCGATCCCGTCACCCTGCATCCAGTACAGCGTGTTCCCGGTCATGAACCGCTGCAGGAAGTTCGGCTGATGGAAGTCGAAGGTCCCCCAGTTGTAGACGCTGTCCGTGCCACGCGCGGCATCCACGATGCGAATCGCGTTATGTCCGAACCGTTCCCAGATTTCGTCGCCATGCCCCATCGTCATGAGGTACACGGTGAGCTCGGAGCCCGGCGTCGGGAATCGGGAGTCGGGCGGGTGCCCGCCGAAGGCGGGCGAGGGGAATCGGGGGGCGACTGCCCCGGGCGCCACGGTCCCGGCAGGGTGTTCACCCTGCGCCAACCAGTTCCAGCTAACAGCGACCAGCGCTGGTTGCATGCCGCCGGTTCCCGGTGTCTGTGCCAGAAGATTGCTGGCCGCCACGAAACTCAGGACTGCGATCAACCTCCTCACAGCTTCACCTCTTTTCCCTCATCCGCGGAGCGGTACGCGGCCTCGACCACCTTGTGCAGGATCACCTGGTCGGTCGGCGCCTCGTACGGCGTCTCATCGCGCAGCACCGACAGGAAGTGCGCGAGCTCCGCGCGATAGGACTGATTGAACGAATTCTCGCGCGCGGCCGCGCCGCCTGGCGACACGTCGGTCGGCTTCCCGTTCAGCTCCTTCACCACCCGCAACGGGGCCAGCCGCGAGCTCCCGCGGGATGACAGCGTCTCGAACCACCATCGCTCCTCGTAGCCGACGTACGCCCACGAGATGTCGAACGTGAACGCCACGCCCGACTCACATTCGAGCGTCACGAGCGCGGACTCCTCGACGTTCGCCCCTCGCGGCCGATCCATGTGCGCCCACACACGCGCCGGCGCAGGGTAATCAGCGAGCCACATCGCCAGGTCGACCATCGGCAGGCCCTGATCGAAGAATGCCCCGCCGCCTGCTTCGGCGCGCCGCGCACGCCATCCTTCGGGTTTCATGCGCGGTTGATACACGCCAGCCCGAATCCCGGTCAGCTTGCCGAGCTCGCCGCCGCGGAGAAAGCGATCGAGCGCCTGGACGTCCGAGCGGAACCGATGATTGTTCGCCACGAACACCTTACGGTTCACACGATGCGCTGCGGCCAGAATGCGCTCGACGCCGCGGGCCGTGAGCGACAGCGGACGCTCGCACAGGACATGGACCTTGGCGGCAAGCGCCGCGAGTACGTGCGGCTCGTGCAGATGGTTCGGCGTCGCCACCACGACGGCGTCGAGCTCATCGAACTCGAGCAGGTCCTCGATGTCGGTGAACACATCCGGAACGTCGAAGCGATCGGCGAGCGCACGTGCCTTGGGCCGATCGTTGTCGCAGAGCGCGACCAGCTCCGCGCCGCGCATCTTCGAGAGCAACGGCAGGTGCGCGAGTTGCGCGATGGCCCCGGCGCCGACCACGCCGACGCGAGTATTTGGCTTCATCGAGTTCGAGAGGCCGGGTTGTCGAAGTAGTAGCTCGCGCCGACGCGAAGCGAACCGAAACGCGCGAGACTCAGGAAATCGTAGCGCGCCTGCCCCTCGAGCGCGATGTGTCGGAGGATGCGAATGTTCACGCCCGTCGTCCCCGCAACACCCACCGCGATCACGTCCGTCGCGCGCTCCACGAACGTGCCGTCGATGAGGCGCCCGTCCGCGTTCACGACGTGCGTGGCGAGTCCCCCACCGATGTAGGGACGCATCCACCCGCTCGGGAAGTACGTTCGGCGCACGTCCGCGCCAAGCACAATGTCCGATACGGTGATGTCCCCAAGAACGACGCGCGCGTCGCCCGTGGGATCGGAGATCGCGTTGCGCAGTGAATCGGCGTATGCACGCACGTTCCGATCACGGAAGCGCGACCCCCAATACGTGACGTGGAAATACACGCGCCACGCCGGCGAGATCTCACCGTAATCGGCTTGCAGCGACCACGACGTGGTGGGCTCGATGCCGTACGGATTCACGCGGCCCACCTGCGCACCCAACGCCGTGAAGCGTAGCTTGTCGATCCCGAGACGCTCGAGCCACGACCCCTGCGCCTGTGCGCCGAGTGGGCTCGCGAACACGGTTGCGGCGAGGGACACCGACGCGAGAGCGATGCGGAGGTCAGTACGCGCGGGCGACACGGGTTCCGGGGTAGTACGTGCGGAGGATGGTGCGGAAGTCCTGACCCGCTCGCGCGCGACCGATGGCGCCCCATTGACACATACCGACGCCATGACCGTAGCCGAGCCCTCGAACGGTCAGGCGCAGGAGCCGCCCATCGGCGCCGGTCACGACGTCAGGCGCAAAATATGTACTGTTGAGAGACTCGCCACGGGGCGAGCGAAGCACGTTGCGAATGTCGTTCCCGTGTACGCGGTACGTCCCGCTGTCCATGTCGAATCGCAGCGTCGCAACGCGGCCGGATGACGTGGTTCGTTCGACGGCGACCCCACGCACGCGACCAAGGGGGTGCGTCGGCGCCTTCGCATACGTGCGCAGGTACCGCTCGATGACGATCGTGAGTGTGTCCGCAGGCCAGCTTCGCTCCCAACGAAACCGCGGTGCGATGTCGCAATAGTACCGATCGGTGCTTCCGATGCGGTCGCTCACGCGTGTGAGATAAGGCTCGTCGCGTGAGCGCCAGAGCTCACTCGCCTCGGCCGTCGAACCGCCGCAGGTCGAGTAGTACTGGCCGCTGATGACACGGTCGCGGTAGTACAACACCAGGCCAGCCGTCGCTGCGATTGCCGCGTCGGCGAGCGCGGTCTCGGAGTCGACCCCGCCGTAGACCTGATCGGCCGTCGTGGACGCGAGATCGAACCCGCGCGTCGCGTTCCCCAAGCGGGTGAATGCGTAGCTCCGTGCCGCGACGGCCTGCGCCTCGACGGCCGCGCGCTCATTGGGCCGTCGCACGCCGATCTCGCGGGGCACCACACCGCGCAGGTACCCCTCGAGCTCGACGTCATTGATGACGTGGACGGTCGTGTCGGTCGATGCGATCCGCAGCGCCCCCCGGTAGCGGCGCCCGTTCAGCGTAACGAATGCGGATGTCACCGATGACGCGACGACCGGGCCCGTCGTGACAACCCGGTCCGACTCGCCCGCTTGCGAGAGCCGCATCGTCCCTCCCGCGCCCGCCGAAAGACGAACGCGCCGCGTCGAATCGCCGCGCGCGATGACGCGCCCATCTCGATCGACGATCTGCCACGCTCCAGTCGCGCCGATAGACACCTGGCTGAACCCTCCGAGCGACACCCGGGCGATCCGGGCGTCCACCGTCGCTGACGGCGGCGGCGTTCGCGTAGGCGTTGGCGGGCGCGCGCACGACGCCGCGATGATCAGCGTTGCGACCGCGAGGCCACGCGCAATGCGCGCGTCGAGCGGCGCAGTGGCCTGCCGCGCCATGCGTTACCGCCCGAAACTCCCCGCCGTCGTCGCCATCGGGAGCGCACGACGCGTCCCCAGGGAGCGACCGGGAGCCCGGTATCGATCCGCGACACGTAGCATCGACGCGGTGAAGTCGTAGTCGTCTTCCACCGCATCGATGATCACGTCCACGAGATCACCCGCCGCGACGTCGCCCACGAGCCGCGTTACGCCATCGACGTCATCGGCCTGCCACGGCGTTCGCGCTTGCGCGATTCCGGTCGCGGCGTCGGCGCGATCGACGAGCACTCGCGCCTGGCTCCCCACGTGTGTCTCGTATCGCTCCGCCGTGATGACGCGCTGCAGCTCGGTCAGGCGCTCGAGTCGCTCACGTTTCACGTCGTCGGGGACGTCGTCGGGGAGGTGCCACGCCCGCGTACCCTCCTGCGCCGAGTAGGTGAACGCACCCACGCGGTCGAAGCGCGTCTCCTCGAGGAAATCGAGAAGCTGCTGAAAGTCATCTTCGGTTTCGCCGGGAAAGCCGACAATGCACGTCGTGCGAATGGCGACGTCAGGCACGACCTCGCGGATCCGCCGGATCCGCTGGCGCTGCACCTCCTGTCGCTCAGGACGTCGCATGCGTTTCAGGACGGTGTCGGATGCATGCTGCATGGGAATGTCGAGGTAGCGCAGGATACGCGCCTCGCGCGCCATGAGCTCGAGGAGCGCGGGAGTAAGCCCCGCGGAGTACAGGTACAGCAGCCGGATCCACGGAATGGTGGTTTCGGCGATGAGCGCCTCGAGGAGTTGCGGCAACCCCACGCCGTCGCGTCGGTCGCGCCCGTAGTGCGCGAGATCCTGCGCGACGAGGTTGACCTCGCGCGCGCCCTGCAACTCCAGCAGTTGGGCCTCGCGAACCACGTCGTTCAGCGCGAACGAGCGGTGCTTCCCGCGCATGAGCGGGATCGCACAGAACGCGCACCCGTGATCGCACCCTTCGCTGATCTTGAGGTAGCGGACGTGCGGAAGCTCGCCGGAGTACACCCGCACCCCGGGGTGGTCGACGAGCGGGTCACCAAGCAGGCCGCGCTCCGTCAACTCCGGAATGAGCCGGTCGGTCTCGGCGGCGCCGAGGAAGAGATCGACTTCCGGCAAAGCGGCCGAGAGCTCGTCCTTGTGCCGCTGTACGAGGCACCCGACAGCGACGACAGCCTGACAGGCGCCGTCGCTTTTATATCGGCCGGCGCCCACGATGGCGTCGATGGATTCGCGCTTGGCCGCGTCGATGAACCCGCAGGTGTTGACGATGATGACGTCGGCCTCGGTGAGGTCGGCCGTCTCGACCGCGCCGTGGGCGATGAGCTCCGCGAGGTAGCGCTCGCTGTCGACGGTGTTCTTGTCGCAGCCGAGGGTGACGAGGCCGACCTTCACGGGC
>DAINRQ010000023.1:69418-72722 GCA_036741775.1 Gemmatimonadaceae bacterium
GCTGTCGACGGTGTTCTTGTCGCAGCCGAGGGTGACGAGGCCGACCTTCACGGGCAGCGGTTGGGGTTTTGCATCCCCGAAAAGTAGCCTTCGGCTGAATCCCGGGAACTGGGACTAGGGAACTGGGAACAGGGAGCCGGGGACGGCGAGGCGTCGCTGATCGCAGATAGCCGCGCCTGTGAACACCGCCGCCGACGTCTCGTCGCACGAGGTCTTAGCCGATAGCTCCCACGATTACGAAACGGTTAAAAGCCCAGATGTGCGGTAGCCGCTGATCGGACACCCGTCCACATTCGAAGCTGGGGCCATCCCACCGGGGGAGACACGGACATGTTCAGCACGTGCCTGTTCTGTCATGGTCAGCTCGGCAAGAACGACGTGGTGGAGCACTTTCCCGTCGGCGCCCGCCTCGCGTTCGACAGCAAACGCGGCCGGCTCTGGGCGGTGTGCCCTCATTGCCGCCGGTGGAACCTGTCCCCACTTGATGAGCGGCACGAAGCCATAGACGAGTGCGAGCGGCTCTACCGTGCCACGCGCGCGCGCGTGTCCACGGACAACATCGGCCTCGCCCCGCTGCCGAGCGGCGTGGATCTCATACGCATTGGTGAGCCGCTTCGTCCCGAGTTCGCCGCGTGGCGGTACGGGTCGCAGTTGCGGTGGCGGCGTCGCCGGGTTGGCATTGCAGCGGGCGTTGTCGGAGCCGCCGGGGTAGCTGCCGCGACCGTCGCCGGACCGGCATTGCTCGCCGCGGCTGCCCCACTCATGGGACAGGCACTCATTGGCTACTGCGTGCCACTCTGGGTCGTGCCGAGCATGGTCGCGGTGGACCTGGCGGACGAGTGGCAGTGGGAGCGCGTCGCTCTCCGGGTCGCGAGCCCGCAAGGCCGGAAGCTCAGGGTGCGTGTGAAGCACCTTTGGGAATCGGCGTATTACACCGACCGACATTCCGGTGAGCTCGCCCTCCGCCTGGTTCACGACGGCGGTGTGACGCGGTACGAAGGCGAGCGCGCCCTGTTCGCGGGCAGCCGCTTGCTGGCGCGAGCGAACTGGCTCGGCGCCGCTGCGGGACTCGTACAGCGCGCGGTCCGGCAGATCGATGAGAGCGGGGACGCCGACACGTTCCTCCACAAGACCGCATCACGGTTCTCGCGTTTTCACGGGCGCCGGATGATGGCCCGCTACCGTCGCATCGGCGCGATGAGCCTGGTGCCGGAGGAGCGGCTCGCGCTCGAGATGGCCGTGCACGAGGAGACGGAGCGTCGCGCGCTCGAGGGTGAGCTCGCACGACTCGCCGACGAGTGGAAGGAGGCCGAAGAGATTGCCGCGATCGCTGACGAGCTGTTCGTTACGCCGGCAGAACAGCGCCTGGGCCCGGGGGAGCGCGATTCCGGTGAGGGTCCGCTCGACGACGCACGAGCGTAGGCGCGACCCATGTACAGCACGTGCCTGTTCTGTCACGCCCGGCTCGGCCGCAACGAAGTGGTCGAGCATTTTCCTGTTGGCCGACGCCTCGCGTTCGACAGCGCAAAGGGGCGCCTGTGGGCTGTCTGTGGGGAGTGCCGCCGCTGGAACCTTTCGCCGATCGAGGACCGGTGGGAGGCGATCGACGAATGCGAGCGGCTCTTTCGCGCCACACGTGCACGTGTCTCGACGGACAACATTGGGCTGGCCCCGCTTGCCGGCGGTGTCGATCTCATTCGCATCGGCAGACCTCTTCGCCCCGAGTTCGCGGCGTGGCGTTACGGGTCGCGTCTGAAATGGCGGCGCTACCGCGCCGGGATCGCGGCTGGTGTCGTCGGGGCCGCGGGTGTGACTGCAGCAGTCATCGTCGCCCCGCCGCTCGTTGCGGCCGCGCTGCCGTTCATCGGCCCGGCGTTTGTGGGCTTTGGAGGGAGCGCACCGCTCTGGGTCGTTCCCGGCATGATCGCCATGGACCTGAAGGACCGATGGCAGTGGGAACGCGTCGCGCTACGCCTGCCGAGTCCTGGCGGTCGCAAGCTGATCGTCCGCGTCAGGCACCTCTGGGAGTCCGCGTACTACACCGATCGCGATACGGGCGATCTCGCGCTTCGCATCGTGCACGACGGCGGAGCGTCGCGTTATGAGGGCGAGGCCGCGCTGTCGGCGGGTGGACGTCTGCTCGCGCGCGCGAACTGGCTGGGCGGCGCAGGCCGGCTCGTGCAGCGCGCGGTGAGAGAGATCGATGCCACTGGGGACGCCGATACGTTCCTGCACAAGACCGCATCACGCTTCTCGCGCTTCCATGGACGCCGCATGATGGCGAAATACCGTCGCGTCGGCGCGATGAGCCTTCTTCCCGTCGAGCGGCTCGCGCTGGAGATGGCGGTACACGAGGAGTCCGAGCGGCGGGCGCTCGAAGGCGAGTTGGCGCACCTCGCGGCGGAGTGGAAGGAAGCGGAGGAGGTGGCCGAGATCTCCGACAACCTCTTCGTCGACCCTCCGGTGGACACGTGGATCAACGGCCGCGGCGGGGGTGGCGAAGCTGGCGAGGCTCGAGGTCAGCGATAGTTGCCGAACTTGAGCTCGACGCCGAAGTCCTTGCCACGGAGCAACTGCATCACCGCCTGTAACTCGTCGCGCGACGGTGAGGTGACGCGCACCTGATCCCCCTGAATCGCCGCTTGCACTTTCTTCATCTTCGCGTCCTTGATGGCGGCGACGACTTTTTTCGCGGTATCGCCATCGAGAGACATCTTGAGCCCGACCTCGCGGCGGACGGTGTCGCCGCCCGCGGGCTTGATCTCGCCGATGTCGAGGTTCTTCACCGGCACGCCGCGCTTGATGAGCTTCGACTGCAGTACGTCGAACAGTGCACGCATGCGAAAGTCATCGTCCGCGGTGAGGGTGATCTTGCCGTCCACGCGATGGAAATCGATGCTCACCTTGGAACCCTTGAAGTCGTAACGCTGCGCGATCTCCTTCTGGGTCTGGTTCACGGCGTTGTCGACTTCCTGGAGATCCACGCCGGTCGTGATGTCGAACGAGTTGGTAGTGGCCATTCGGGCAAGGGACTCGACGTGGGGGCTATTGGCTGGTGGCAGACTGATAGCTGATAGGCTGATAGCTATGGCAGCAGTTCACCCGGTGTGACCGGCCGCAATAGTATATCAAATCCCAGCCACACGAGCTTCGAGAACGGGAAGAGTACGAACGGCGCGGCGCCCATCGCGAGGGGCGCTGCCCACTGGAGCGTGTCCCACGGCACGTTAGGCCACGTGATCAGGAGCGTCGCCACGAACACCGCGGCGAACAACATCTCGGACACGACGAGGTTGAACATCAT
>DAINRQ010000024.1:0-69103 GCA_036741775.1 Gemmatimonadaceae bacterium
CGCCGATCACCGTCGCAATGATCGGGACCTCGAGCCGGCTCATCTCGAACAGGTTTGTCGCGATCGCCTCACTCTGTCCGCGTTCCTCAGCCCCGAGTCCCGCCCACGCACCCGGTGTGTCGATGAACGTGATCACGGGAACGTGGAACTTCTCGGCGAGCTTCATCAGCCGCAGCGCCTTCCGATACCCCTCCGGGTGCGGCATCCCGAAGTTGCGTTTCAGATTCTCCTTCGTGTCGCGCCCGCGTTGATGGCCCACGACCATCACGGTCTCGCCGTCGAGTCGCGCCCAGCCGCCGACGATGGCAGGATCTTCACGGAACAGGCGGTCGCCGTGCAGTTCCACGAAGTCGGTGAAGCAGAGCCGAATGTAGTCCAGCGTGAACGGCCGCTTCGGGTTGCGCGCGACCTGCACCCGTTGGAGCGGCGAGAGGTTGCGATAGACTTCAGCGCGCAGGGCGTTGAGCTTCTGCTCGAGTGGTGCGATCTCGGCGTCCACACTGAGCTGCTGGTCGCCCGCCAGCTTCTTCAGCTCATCGATCTGTTTCTCCAGATCGAAGATGGGCCGCTCGAATTCCATTGTTGGCGTTGACGCCAAATTAGCTCCCGCGTACGAGACGGACTCGCTCGGGGCCGAGCAGGGCCCGCAGTTCGGTCAGCGCCGCGTTCGTCGCCGACAACTTGATCGAGCGTGAACGCAAGCGTGCCTGCGTCCCATTCCCGTCGTCCCACCTGAGCTCCAGCGGCGCCGCCCCCGGATGCGCCTCGGCGACGGCCCGCACATCCTGCATGACATCGGGAAGCAAAGCAGACCGGTCGCCGGTTCCCGGTTCCCCCCGCCCGGCTTCGCCGGGCACCCGCCCGGTTCCCACTACGCCTGCGGCTGACAGCTCGATAGCTACCGTCACCTGTCCAGCAATCCGCAACTCCTCGAACCGCTGGACCGTTTCGACGATGAACGTCGGATTCTCCGCTCCCTGATCCCGCCGCGAATAGCCGCCGCGAACGAGGAGCGGAACGTCGGTCCGGATGCGATCGGACAGCACTGTCCAGGCCTCGGGGAACACGAGAATCTCGGAAGATCCCGAAAAATCCTCGACTGTCAACCGAGCGAACTCCGCCCCGGAGCGCTTGCTCACCTGCCGCTTGACCGCTGTGACCACGACTCCGAGCGCCATTGGGCTCTCGGTCCAGTGCCCGAGCTGCGACACAGTGTGGGTCGCGAACAGCTCGCACTCGGTGCGGTACGGCTCCAGTGGATGCCCCGAGATGTAGAACCCCAGGATCTCCTTTTCCTTCGTGAGTCGCTCGGCCTCGGACATCGGCGCGAGGTTCGGGAGTGCTGCCCGACCGGAAGGCGCTCCATTGGCTCCGGAGTCCCTGTTGACCCCGCCCGCCTGCGTCGGGTACCCACTCGCCTCGCCGAACAGCGAAACCTGGCCGATCTCCTGTTCCTGCTGCTTCAGCGACGCTTCCTGGATGGCGGTGTCGATGACCGCCGCGTACTGCGCGCGGTGCCCGCCGAGCCCGTCGAGCGCGCCTGAGTAGATGAGCGCCTCGAACACGCGCTTGTTGCAGAGCCGAAGGTCCACGCGCTCGCACACGTCGAAGATCGAAGTGAACGGCTTTTCGGCTCGCGCGGCGAGCATCGAGTCGATCGCCGCGCGGCCCACGTTCCGGATCGCGCCCAGCCCGAACCGGATGCGCTTGTCGCCGACGACCGTGAACTTGTAGCCGGACTCGTTCACGTCGGGCGCGAGCACCTCGATGTCCAGCTCGCGCGCCTCGTTGATGAACTTCACGACGCTGTCGGTGTCGCCGATGGACGACGAGAGCAGCGCCGCCATGAACTCGGCGGGGTAGTGCGCCTTGAGCCACGCGGTGTGATACGAGATGACCGAGTACGCGACCGAGTGCGACTTGTTGAAGCCGTACCGGCCGAACGTCTCGATCTGCGCCGCGATCTCCTCGATGATGCGCTTGTCGTGTCCGCGACCGACGGCCTTGGAGACGAATTTCCCGAGCTCCTGCTTGATGAGCTCCGCGTCCTTCTTGCCCACCGCCTTGCGCAACACGTCGGCTTCGGCGAGCGAGATCCCCGCGAGCACCTGCGCGATACGCATCACCTGTTCCTGATAGGTGATGACGCCGTACGTCGGCTCGAGGATGGGCTCCAGCTCGGGGAGCGCGTAGACGACGGGCTCCTCACCGCGCTTTCGCTTCTGGTAGACGCGATGCATCCCGGCGTCGAGCGGCCCCGGGCGCATCAACGCGTTCGACGCCACGAGGTCGTCGAACCGGTCGCATCGCATGGAACGGAGCATATCGGTCGCGAGCGGCGACTCGAACTGGAACACGCCGCACGTGCGACCGGCGCGAAGCATCCGGTACACCTCGGGGTCGTTCGTATCGAGCTTGTCGAGGTTCGGCCGTTCTCCCGTCCGCGCCTCGATGGCATCGAGCGCATCGCGGATGACGGTGAGCGTCGTCAGCCCCAGGAAGTCCATCTTCAACATGCCCGCCTTTTCCAGGGCGTTCATGTCGTACTGGGTGACGATGACTCGCTCGTCGGCGCCTTCTCGTGCGCCGTTTGCGCCGTCCCGGTTCCCGGTTCCCTGTTCCCGGTTCCCCGAGCCTTTGGTCTCTTGCGTGCAAACCGGCACGTATTCGTCCAGCGGTCCCGGCGCGATGACCACGCCCGCCGCGTGCACCCCCGTGTGGCGCGAGAGCCCTTCGAGCGCGATCGCGTAGTCGAGCAGCTGCCGGTAGCGCTCGTCGGTGCGATAGAACTTCTTGACCTCGGGGATCTCCTCGACCGCCTCCTTCACCGTCAGCGAGAAGTTCGGCTGATTCGGGATGAGCTTCGCCAGCGCGTCGGTCTCGGCGGGGGTGAAGCCTAACGTGCGGCCCACGTCCTTGATGGCCGCGCGCGACTTCATCGTCCCGAACGTCACGATCTGCCCGACGGCGTCCTTCCCGTACTTCTCGCGCACGTACTCGATGACTTCGCCGCGCCGCTCGAAGCAGAAGTCCACGTCGATGTCGGGCATCGACACGCGCTCGGGATTCAGGAAGCGCTCGAACAGCAGGTCGTACTGGAGCGGGCACACGTCCGTGATGCGGAGCGCGTACGCGACGAGAGATCCGGCGGCCGACCCGCGCCCCGGGCCCACCGCGATCCCGCGGTCGCGCGCCGCCTTGATGAAGTCGGCGACGATCAGGAAGTATCCGGCGTAGCCGGTCTTCGTGATGACACCGAGCTCGTAGTCGAGACGTTCCCTGATATGGGGCGGCAGCGGCTCATCGCTTGCGCCTTCGACATAGCGCTCACGGGCGCCCTGTTCCGCGAGCCTGACGAGCAGTTCGTTCTCCGACGCCACGCCCGCCGGCAACGGAAACGATGGCACGTGGTACTTCTTCCCGAACTCGATCCCCGCCAGGTCCGCGATCTCGAGCGTTTTCGTGAGGACGTCAGGCCGATCGGGGAACTTCTGCGCGATCTCCTCGTGGCTCTTGAAGTAGAGGCCACGGTCATACCGCATCCGGTCGCCGTCGCTCCGATCCTTCCCGAGCCCGATGCAGAGCAGCACGTCGTGGGCGTCGTGATCCTGGGCGCTCAGGAAGTGCGCGTCGTTCGTTGCGATGACGGGGAGCCCCAACTCGTCGGCGAGTCGGAACACCTCGGCGTTCAGCTTTGCCTGGCCTTCCGAGTCGTGCGCCTGGACCTCGAGGTAGTAGCGGTCCTTGAACACGTCGGCGTACCAGCTCGCGGTCGCCTTCGCGTCATCGTAACGCCCTTCCATGAGATGCGTCGCCACCTCGCCGGCGAGACACGCCGAGGAGACGATGATCCCATCGCTGTACCGGGCGAGGAGCTCGCGGTCCACCCGGGGCTTCGTGTAGAAGCCTTCGGTGAACGCGAGCGACGACAGCTTGACGAGGTTCCTGTACCCGGTCGCGTTTTGAGCGAGCAGGACGAGGTGGTAATATGGTTTGGCGCCTGGCGCTGGTCGGGCGCGGATTCGGCGGTCACCGGGAGCGACGTAGGCCTCCATGCCGATGATCGGCTTGATGGCGGCCTTTTTCGCTCGTTCCTGGAACCCCCACGCGGCGTGGAGGTTACCGTGGTCGGTGATCGCCAGCGCCGGCTGCTCGAGCTCGAGCGCGCGCTCTATGAGGTCATCGATCCGGTTCGCCCCGTCCAGCAGCGAATACTCGGAGTGACAATGCAGGTGAACGAAGGACATCGGACCGGAAACATAGCGTCAGCGGGACGGCTCCGCAAAGAACGGCTGCGACGCTTCGATTCTTTCAAGTGATTGTCAGACAGTATCTTAGACGACACCAATCAGATCCGCTCGCTTCACGCTCACGCCGTATCGGTCGCCGTGTGGCTCAGATCGCTGTCGCTGCGCTGATTTGCTTCCTTCTCACTCCCACCGGGTGCTACCTGAGCCGTGCGGGGTGGGAGGAGGCGAAGATCCTGGCGGGCCGCCGGCAGATCGTGCGGCTGGTGGAGGACGAGCGGACGGATCCGGCCACACGTGCGCGGCTTCGTCTCGTCCTCGCCGCCCGGGGATTCGCCGCCGATTCGCTCGGCCTCCGCACCGGCGAGAGCTTCACCACGTACTCGCACCTCGAGCGTGACACGCTCGTGCTCGTCGTGTCCGGCGCGTATCGCGATCGGCTCGAGCCGTACACGTGGTGGTTCCCCATCGTGGGCCGGATTCCGTACAAGGGCTTTTTCGATTTCTCCGAGGCGTTGGATCTCGCACGCGATCTCGAGCGGCGCGGCTACGACACCTACGTGCGCCCCTCGGCGGCGTTCAGCACGTTAGGCTGGTTCAACGACCCGCTCCTCTCCACCACGTTGCGCCTCGACTCGATCAACCTCGCGAACACGGTCATCCACGAGGTCACGCACAACACCTTCTTCAAGGCCGGCGAGGCGGTGTTCAACGAGTCGTTCGCGAATTTCGTGGGTGCGCGCGGGGCGGCGATGTTCTTCCGGAGCCGCGGTGACTCCGGCGCAGCCGCCTGGGCGGATGCGGACTGGCAGGACGATAAGCTGATGGGCGCCTTCTGGGCGTCCACCTATCGCGCGCTCGACTCGGCGTACAAGGCGCACCCCGGCGACTCGGCGCGCGCGACCCGGCTCGCGGTGCGTGACACGGTGTACGCTCGTGCGCGCGAGCATCTGCTTCGCGACGTCGCGCCGCGGCTGAAGACGATCTCGCCACAGCGTGTTGCCCGCATTCGGATCGACAACAACGCGGCGCTCCTCGCGCGCCGGATCTACCTCACCGACCTGGAGCTGTTCGACCGCGTGTGGGAGCGCGAAGGTCGCAACCTTCGCCTAACGATCGAGCGCGTGATCGCGATCGCGAAAGACGCGGATGACCCGTACGCCGCGGTGAAAGCCTGGCTCGGTGAATAGATTGGCTCCGAGCCTCATCGCACCCCGTTCGCATCGCGACCGGTCCAGGTGGGGAAAAGGCAGGAGGGGGATGGACAGGATGAACAGGATGACGAAGATGACCAACGCGGCAGCGCGGTCGCTCGCGCAAGCGGCCTGAGATCAAGAGGGGAACGGCTTTCAGAGACGGCGGCGTCCCGGGCGGCCGTTCCCCCCTCTCCTTTTTCAGGCCGCTCGAGAGACCAACGCTGCCGCCGCCCGAGTCATCTTCGTCATCCTGTTCATCCCGTCCATCCTGTCTCCTGCCGTTTCAGTAGCGACTGTTTCGGCGCGACGCGGCTCGCTCGCGTAAAGTTTAGCGGACCTCCGGCGGGCCTGGATATCGTTAGGCCCCGAACCGCCCGCGCAAGAGTGCTCGGAGATCGATCTTGCCCGCCGCGGGCGCGGGCTCGGCGTCTGGTTCGACGCTCCCGTCCATCCGCGGCACGACGCGCTCCATCTTCTCTCGGACCCCGCGGTCCAGGAATCGGGAGAGCTGATCGATCGAGTAGTCGGCCCCTCGGCGCGTCGAATAGGAGTTGAGCGGACATATCACGGCGAGGTGATTGCGGGCTCGCGTTAGGCCGACGTACATGAGCCGGCGCTCTTCCTCGAGCTCATCGTCATCGTTGATCGCGCGGGCCATCGGAAACCAGCCATCGGCCGCCCAGATCACGAACACCGCGTCCCACTCCTTGCCCTTCGCGCTGTGCGCGGTGCTGAGCGTGAGCACGTCGCGCTCCTCGTCCGAACCTCCGGCGAGGTCCTGCGTGGCCTGCGGCGGCTCGAGGGCGAGCGCCGAGAGGAATGCCTCGCGGCTCGGGTAGCCCCCGGCGATCTGCTGCAGCTGGTCGAGGTCCGCGAGGCGCGGCTCCACACGATCGTACTTCTCGCGCAACAGGTCGTCATACAGCTGCCTGACGCGAGAGATGTCCGCGGCCACCGACGACACGTCGAGCACTGCGGTCGAGCGGAGCTGGTCGAGTAGCGCCACGAGCTGGCCGTGCGCCTCGCGCGCTCGTGCGGGGGCGCGGTACTGGCCGAACGCGCGCGAGTCCCACGCCATCTGCGCCATCGTGTCGATCGCCGCGCGCGCCGTGACGTCACCGATGCCCGGCAACAGCATCAGGATCCGGTACCAGCTCACCTCATCGCGCGGGTTCTCGAGAATCCGGAGGAACGCCAGCACGTCCTTCACGTGCGCCGCCTCGAGGAACTTGAGCCCGCCCCACTTCTCGAACGGGATGTTCCGGGCCGTGAGCTCGATCTCGAGGTCGGCCGACATGTACCCGGCGCGGAACAGCACCGCCATCTCGCGCAGCGGCGTCCCGTTCTCGTGCAGCTCGAGGATGCGCTCCACGACGAACCGGGTCTGCTGCTGCTCGTCCTGCGTCGTCACGAGCCACGGCTTCTCTCCGCCAGACCGCTTGGTCCAGAGCGTCTTGGTGTAGCGCTCCGCCGCGCGCGAAATGAGCGCGTTGCTCGCGTCGAGGATAGGCTGCGTCGACCGGTAGTTCTGTTCCAGCGCGACGATAGTGGCGCCGGGGAACTGACGGGGGAAATCGAGGATGTTCCGGAAGCTCGCGCCGCGGAACGAGTAGATGCTCTGCGCGTCGTCGCCTACCACCGTGATGTTGCTGTGCCGCCTGCACATTCCGCGAAGGATGCGCGCCTGCAACAGGTTCGTGTCCTGGTACTCGTCCACCAGAATGTGGTCATGAAGGGCCCCAATTCGGTCAGCGATTGGCGGCGCCGCCTCGAGCATCGTCGCCCAGAAGAGCAGGAGGTCGTCGTAGTCGACGAGGTTGCGCTCCGACTTCCGGCGCGTGTAGTCGGCGAAAATCCGTAGAAAATCCTCATGATAGTCGACGAACTGCGAATACTCGTCGCGCAGGATGTCGTCGACCGGGATCTCGGTGTTGATGTGGCGCGAGTAGACGTAGTGCAGCGTCTCCTTCTTCGGAAACCGCTTCTTCGAGTCCGCGTAGCCGAGTTGGGCCCGGGCGAGCTGGATGAGGTCTTCGGCGTCGCCCTGGTCCATGATGGTGAAGTCGTTCGGCACTCCGGCAGCGGCGCCGTACTTCCGGAGCAGTCGATGCGCTGTCGCGTGGAACGTCCCGCCTTGTACGCCGCGGCAGGCACCGCCAACGAGCCGTTCGGCCCGTGAGAGCATTTCCTGGGCGGCGCGGCGGGTGAAGGTGAGGAGGAGAATGCGCTCCGGCCGAACCCCGCGCTCTACGAGATGGGCGACGCGGTAGATCAGTGTTCGCGTTTTTCCGGTTCCCGCACCGGCGATGATGAGGAGCGGACCGTCGCCGAAGGTCGCCGCCGCTGCCTGTTCGGGATTGAGCTCCGACGCGAGGTCGCGTCCACGCCCGCGCACCGACTCGGCGCGTGCTTCGACGCTTTGGCCCTCGTAGACCCGCGTGTCCGTCATGAGGCGGAATATACGCGTCCGGGCGGAGATTGCCGGTGTCTTTTCGGACAGCCGATGCCCCTCTCTGGGGATAACTCCGAAAACGTTGAACCGCAGAGGGCGCAGGGGGCGCAGAGGGCTACGCCGGCGTAGCCCTCTGCGCCCCCTGCGGTTCATTTCATCAAGGCATGCCGATAGAGGGGAGCGCGGCTCTACGCGGCGCCCGAATCAAAGGAAGTATCGGACGAATTTCCTGCTTTCGTTACCGGTTTCGGGGTGTGCTCGTCACAATGTGCCATGAAGAAGGTGAATTATCGGACAAGATGTCCGGCGAGGTCCTGTAGGAGCTGCGGCGATGCCGTCGTACGTTCTCGCGCGCCATTCGGATTGGCAGCCGTGTCTTCCTGCGTGTCGGCTCGCTTCGAATCGAAACGACTTGAGGGGGAGGCAATCGGGCCGCGGCCCGGGTCCGGTCGCTTCGTCGGCACGTGGGAGACGCGCGGCGTTGGTGTGATCGACGGAACGTGCTCGCTCAATTCGGGCAGCATCGCGTGGAGCGCGGAAGTCGTTCCGGTGAGCTCGACCCACGGTGGTTGTAACCGGTCAATGTGGGAGTCACCGGTCGCCGAGTTGTTAGGTGAGTGATGCGTATCTATCGCTGGCGAAAGGCGCTACACGTTATGCCGCTCGAATCGGTTGTCTTGACCGTTCCACCAGGTCCGTCTATACTGTCGCGCGCTGCGGCTGCCACGTTTGGGGCCGCAATCGTGTTTCCGGTCAACGTCGATTGGTGACTTGCGAAATGCGTCGCTGGGAAAGTGACGCGACTGGAAAGGCGAGGGTCATTGCACGTGACGCGATGGCGGTCGGTCGGAAGGGCCGTCATCGAACCCGAGGTGGAAGGGTAGGCGGGAAAGCAGCTTAGTCGCTGCTCTCGTCAATGCTGTCCGCTGAAGGAGTCTGTTTGTCCGAAGCACCTTGCACGCACGTAGTCGCACGTTCGTAGTCCACGCTGTCGCAGTAGAACTCTCAAAGGGGGAAAGGGATGCAAAAACTCACGCGGACGTTGGCCATGGCCAGCGCGCTCGCCTTTGCAGGCGTGCTCGCTGGTTGCGGTGACGACGTCACCGTCAACCCGGATCGCCGGGTCACGATTACGCCACCGAGCGCCTCTATCAAGGTAGGCGACGCGGTGACGTTCTCGGCCACGGTATCCGGGCTGTCGAACACGGCGGTCACGTGGGCCACGGATAACCAGGCCGTGGCTACCGTGGACAACAATGGTAAGGCGACGGCCGTCTCGGTCGGTACCGCGACGATCACCGCGACGGCGTCGGGTGATGCCGCGGTCAAGGCGAGCGCCGTTGTCACGGTGACCGGCTCTGGCGTCACGGCCGTTGTCGTGTCGCCGAACGCCCAGATCCTCAAGGCGGGCGAGTTCGTTCAGGCGACCGCGAACGTCACCGCGGACCCTGGCGTCGCGCGCACCGTGACCTGGTCCTCGAGCGCCAACGCTGTTGCCACCGTCGATCAGACGGGTAAGGTCACTGCCGTTTCCGAGGGCTCCGCGACGATCACGGCCGCGTCGACGGTCGATCCGAGCGTCACCGGCTCCATGGCCCTCACGGTCCGTCCGCTGACGCAGGCCCAGGTCAGCATCCAGGCCGTTACCCAGGGCGGGACGAACCAGCCGGTCAACTTCAACAACGTTCAGGGACAGATCGACGTCGTGTTGAACGTGGATCCGGGCGACGAAACCGTCAGCACCGTCTCGGTCAACATCGACGGCCAGGCGGCTTGCACGCGCGCCCTCAGCGGGTCGGAGAGCGAGGCGCTTCGCCTGGCAGCTGCGTTCCCGAACCTTGCGTCGATCGAAGCGGTCGATGTCGTGTGCTCCATCAACACGGCCGAATTCGACCCAGAGGACGGTTCCGTATCGTTCCTGAACGGCCAGCACACGATTTCCGCCACGGCGGAAGTTGCCGGTCCGCCGGCGCGCACCATTACGAGCTCCGCGCAGCCGGCCACGTTCAACAACCAGAGCGGCTTCATCGCGATGGTCAGCAACACGAACACTGTCGGAGGCCCCGCGTCGGCGATCAACCCGACCAACGGCCTCCGGTACATCCAGGGCGACGTGACGCTCACGCTGGCCGCGGTGAACTACACGGCTGGTGGCGCCACGGTCACCTCGGTCAATGGCAACTTCCTCGGCCAGGCGTTCAGCAACAACACGCCGACCGGTCAGATCTTCACGATCGCGTTGACCGAAGAAGATGACCTTGATGACTACCAGACGCCGCTCGGCTCCGCGCACTCGATCCCGGTCGTCACCAGCTCGACCCTGAGCAGTGGCGTCCAGGGCCCGACGCAGATCCTCAACGTTGGCGCGAGTGCCGACAACCTCGGTCTCGCACGGTTTGACTCGGTTCGCGTCGACAACGTCGAGCCGGCTACGCCGACGCTCGCTGCGTTCCCGAACTGGCTCTCCGCCGCCTTCGCGTTCGACAGCACGAGCGCCAACGTCAGCAACGTCATGGACGCTGGCGTCAACAACGTCACGTTGCAGTTCTACGTGATCGACGGCGCGCTCCCGGATGACGATGCGTGCGACCTTACGGGCATGACGGCCGTTACGACGGCTGAGGCGCTTGCGGAGTCGCTTACGTCGCTCGAGTACAACGGCAAGGTCGTCATCACGGACGCCCTTGGAAACCGCACCTGCGTCGACTTCGCCAACACGTTTGGCGTCGACAAGGGCGCGCCCGAGGTCGAGGACATCGAAGCGCCGGCCGACGGCGACATCTTCGCCACGATCGCCGCTCCGGACGATGCCATCTCGCTCACGATTTCCGACACGCTGTCGGGACCGCGCGAGCCCGACCCGATCAACCTGAGCATCCGTCGCCGCACCGCGACCGCGACCACGTGTCTCGTGGGCTCGGGATCGGCCTGTAACCAGGTCGCTTCCGCGAACCCGGCCGACTCGCGCGGCGGCTCCACCACGGCTGCGTACTACACGTACACCGTCTCGGCGTCCGACTCTGCGAACAACGCGACGGAGAACACCGTGGCGACGTTCCTGTTCGATGACGTCGCACCGGCGCAGACCGGTGCGCCGCAGCAGCCTGCCACGTACACGGCGGGTGCAGCCGCGACGTTCACGGTTGCAGCGTCGGATAACCTCGACCTGGGTGCTCCGACCGGAATCCTGACGTACGCCGGCCGGGACATCATCGAGTTTGCCGGTAGCGCGCTCGGTACGTTCGGGTTCGACGTGTTCACGCGGACGGGCACCGCTTCGTTCACCGTGCCCAACTTCATCCGCTGCCTGAGCCTCAACGGCGACACGACGGCCGCGGGTGGCGTGAAGGCGACCAGCTACAACATCCTGATCAACGACCTTGCCGGTAACTCGACGGCCGTCGGCGATACGCCGATCCCGGCCATCGCGGTTCCGAACTGCGGCACGGTCGGCAACTCCGACTTCGCCGGCACGGGCTTCACGCTCACGTCGTCGGAGACGGACCTGTCGCTCGATGGCGATCCGGATGAGACGACCACGACGCTCAGCGCTCGCGTCGAGACCGTCGCCAGCGAGTCCGCGCAGCCGTTCTCGCGCGTTGATTTCTACGTCCGCAACGCCGATGGCCGCCTCCAGCTGATCGGAAGCGATGCCAGCGCGTCGGTTGGACCGCAGGGTGCCATTCGGCCCTTCACGTACACGTTCAACTGGACACCGACCACCACAGGCGCCGGGATCGAGGTGCTTGCGATTGGTGTCGATGCCGAGGGCGACGCGATGCTGGTTGGACCGGTCCTCGTCAACGTTGGCCCGTAATTAAAGCAAGGCTTCACCGATCGATCAAAAAGGGTCCTGCCTTCGGGCAGGGCCCTTTTTGCTTTCGGGTCATGAGTCAGGATCGCGATGTCAAGAGCGCGACAGGGGGAGACGGTTTGACTCACCGTCTCCCCCTGTCGCGCTCGCCCGGCAGCCGTTCGCGTTCGCTCTCGGTCGGTCAGCGGGGCAGCACAGGAATGTTGTTCGCCTTCGCCAGGCTATCGTAGTACGTCCACCCCCAGCCCGTGACCTTCCCATCCGAGATCACGACCGGCGTGAGTGCCGAGGGCGCCACCGACGAATCGGCCTCCTGCTTGATGCCCCGGCGGTTATAAAACAGCACGTTGGTCGTTCGGCCGTCGAGCAAGTACGTCTCCTGCTTGTAGACATTGGCCAGCGAGTCGCCGCCCGCGACCCCCTCGGAGAGGATCGCAAGGGCGGAATCGCGACTGATCCCCGGGGAGAGGTTCTCGATTCTCGAGTCGCCGCAGGCCGAGAGGGCAACGATCGATCCGGCGGCCGCGAGGCCGCACGACAGCCGCCGCACAGCACGAAGGTCCATGTATTCCTCTGGTGTGTCCTGGTGGTCGTTAATTCGGTGGAGAGAGGACACCGCCGGCGTCGGCGGCGACTGCGGGTGTCACGAGGTCGCTCGCCGCAACGTCGCGCGGCGTCAGGCCGAACGTGGCTCCGAAGGCGCGCGTGACCGCACCGGCGACAGCGCGCATCTCCACAGCCCCTGCCGTGAGCTCGCGCGCCACCGAGGTCATCGCGACGTCCACGATGCCGCAGGGCACGATGAGATCGAAGTAGCGAAGGTCGGTGGTGACATTGAGCGCGAAGCCGTGCCACGTGACCCAGTCGCGTGCGTGGACCCCTATGGAGGCGATCTTCCGCGGGCCTTTATCGCCAGCGTCAACCCACACGCCGGTGTAGCGCTCCACGCGTGCGCCGCGCAACCCGAACTCGGCGAGAGCCTCGATCAACGCCTGCTCGACCTGCCGCAGGTACCAGTGCAGGTCTTTCCGATGCCGCTTGAGATCGAGGATCGGATATCCCACGAGCTGCCCCGGCCCATGGAATGTGATGTCACCGCCGCGCTCGACCTCGAACAGCTCGACGCCCTGCGAGGCCAGGAACTCGGGAGACGCAACAAGATTCGCTGCTTTCGCGGTGCGCCCGAGTGTGACCACGGGCGGGTGCTCGACCAGCAGAAGCACATCCTGATCGATCTCCCCACTGATGCGACGGCGCGCGACGTCCCGCTGCAGCTCGAGCGCGGCAGCGTAGGGAAGGGTACCGAGATCGGCGACGAGCAGCCCGCCGACAGCCTCGCTCACGGCACTCGCCTCACGCGTGAATCATCCGGCCGAGCGAATCGAGCGCCGCCTCGGCCACCGCCTCCGAGAGCGTCGGGTGGGCGTGGATCGCGAGATCCACCTCCTCCACCGTGAACTCGTTCTCCCTCGCGACCGCCAGCTCGTGAATGAGCTCCGTCGCGTGCAGCCCCACGATGTGGGCGCCGAGGATCTCGCCGTACTTCGCGTCGCGAATGATCTTCACGTGGCCCTCGGTCTCACCGGCGGTGCGCGCGCGCCCGCTCGCCATGAAGGGGAACTTGCCGACCTTGTAGTCGATCTTCTTCTCCTTCACCTGGGCCTCGGTCAGCCCGATCGACGCCACCTCGGGGTGGCAGTACGTCGCGTTCGGGATGTTGCCGTAGTTCACCTTGTGCGCGTGCTGGCCCGCGAGAAGCTCCGCGAGCACGGCGCCCTCGCGCTGCCCCTTGTGCGCGAGCATCGGCGCGCCGATCACGTCGCCGATGGCATAGACGCCCTCGGCCGAGGTCTCGTACGTGTCGGTGTTGACCTTGATGAAGCCGCGCTCCGTGAGCTGCACGCCGGCTTCCTTGAGCCCGATCTCTTCCACGTTAGGCGCCCGACCCGCCGCGACGAGGACGCGCTCACCCTCGAGCTCTTTCTTCTCGCCACCTGCCTCGACCGTCATCTTCACCGAGCCTTTCGCGACCTTCACGTTCGAGATCTTGGCATTTGTGAGGATGTCGATGCCTCGCTTCTTGAACGACCGCGCGACGGCCGCGGAGCTGTCGGCGTCTTCCACCGGCAGGATCGCCGGCATCACCTCGAGCAGCGTGACCTTCGTGCCGTAGGCGTTGAAGACGTCCGCGAACTCGCAGCCCACCGCCCCGGCGCCGACGACGATCATTGTTTTCGGCGCGCTCTCGAGCGTGAGCACCTCGTCAGACGACAGGACGGTCTGTTTGTCGAGCTCCAGGCCGATCTGCGGAAGCCCCTTCACGCGCGAGCCGGTGGAGATGACGATGCCCTTCTTCGCCTCGTGCTTCTCTTCCTTGCCGTCGGCGGTCTTCACGGCAACACTCTTCCCACCGGCAAGGCGACCGGTGCCCTTGATCCAGGTGATCTTGTACTTCTTGAAGAGCGTCTCGACACCCTTCGAGTTCTGGGCGCTGATGGCGCGTGAGCGCTTCATGGCGCCGCCGTAGTCCAGCTTGACGTCGCCGAGCGTGATCCCGTGTTCGGCAGCCTTCGAGAGCTTGGTGGCGAGCGCAGCGCTCTCGAGGAGCGACTTGGCGGGAATGCACCCCCAGAGCACGCACGTGCCACCCAGGCCTTCTCGCTCGACGACGGCGGTGGAGAGGCCGAGCTGACCGCAGCGAATGGCACCTACGTAGCCGGCGGGACCACCGCCGATGAAGATCACGTCGTACGAAGCCATTTGTCGGGAATCGGGAAATCGGGGATCGGGAATCGAGGCGCCATGCGGCCTCGACGAGCCGTGCGGTCTTGCCGCGCGGAGTGCTTTCCGCGCAGAAAGCTAGCCGATCCTTCCCTCGAAATGCCACGGGCCCGGACACGCGGAAAACCGGCGAGCGACCAGGGTCAGCGGCCGCGCCAGGGTAACCTCAGGGCGACGCGTGCGTATCGCGACGCGAGCCGTGGCGTAGGCGGGCCAGCGCGCCGCGAGGACATTGTCTACCCCTCGAGGCGCTCGCTACTGCGTCCCGACCTTCACGCGCCGGGCGACGCTCTGCACGCCGTCCGAGAGGATGACCTCGAGATCGCCGCTCCTCGCGCGCAAGACTACGCTGCCGCCGCGCGCGAACGAGAGCACCTGTCCCGTTCGGCGATCGCGAACGAGTGCCATACGCGTGGCCTGTCCGCCCCAGCGCACAGTCACCGCACCACCGCCGCGCGACGTCGCGGCGATCGCGTTCACCGACGCCGCAATGCCGTCCGGCGCGAGCGACGCCTGGAGGCTCGCAGGCGATGCGCTGCCACCGCTCAAGCGAATGGTCGCGAGCTCGGCTTGCGTAGCCTCATCCATCGGAATCGCGAACGCGAAGTGGCGTGCCGTGGCATCGTCCACGTCCGCCGGCTGGTCACCGGCGAAGTTGTACGAGAACAACGTCCGCCCGTTCCGCGCGACGCCTTCGATACGCAACGGACCGCCCTCGCGCGGCACACTCGGCCGAGCAGCGAGAGAGAACGCCGGTTCGAGCACGAGCTTCCCGCGTTCCACGCGGCCCCACACGAGGAGCGCGGGGCGGGGCGATACCTCCTGGTCGATGCCTAACGCCGCTCCCGCGACCGTCGCGCCGGGGTTGTTCGCGCGCCAGGCCATGGCGCCAACGTAGGTGTAGTCGCTGATCCACGGGTTGCTGCAGTACCCCATGAGGTCGAACGACGCCGGCAGCTTGAGCGCGTTGTTCGTCAGGTCGTACCCGAAGACGCCGATTGTCCCGCCGGCGTACGGGTAGTTCGGGTCCGGCCCTCCCACACCACCGCATGGCGCGTGGAAACGTCCGAAGTTGTGCGTCAGCTCGTGGGCGGTGACGCCGCGCGCGCTCGGCAGATGATCCCACCCCACCGCGGCGCGGCCCGGGACGAACCCGTACCCGGCGACACCGGAGTTGTAACTCACTTTCACGATGCCGTAGTAGTGCCTCTGGCTCGACTCCGCGATCCGCAGCGCGTTCATCTCGCTCAGGACCCGAAGCCACTGCTGGTTCCCGTCGTTCGACGTCAGCTGGATCGAGTCTGCGGTCGTGTACTGCTCGTGGATCTGCACATCGATGTCGCGCAACGGTAGCATGCGCCGGGCGTCTGCGAGGAACTGGTCCTTGTTCGCCTCGGTGACGTTGCCGACGAGTGCCTTGTCGTAACGCTGTTGTACAGGGACGAACGTGACGCTCAGCGGGGCGACCTCGCGCACATCCAACGCGGCCGGCGTGCCCGAAGCAGGGAACGCGTTGTCATCCTCGCTCGCCTCGACGACGGCGTTGGACGGATCGATGTCCGCGATGATCCGGAGCCCGGGCTGAATGAACTGCCCGAGTACGATCCCGTTCCATGAAGAGCCCAGCGACGCCTGGTCCGGGACGATCGGAACGCTCGAGCCCTTGGAGAGCATCATCGTGTTCACGAGCGTTTCGCCGACGTAGAAGCGGACGCGAACCTGTGTCGTGACGTCGTTGTTCTGATTTGCCCGGCCGAACACGCGAATGTAGCCGTCACGGCCAGCAACGAGCGGCACCGTACCCGCGTACGTCTGGACGACCTGCGTGATCGTGACGCCGTCGACGGTGAGGTTGAGCGGACCACTGCTGCTCGCGTAGATGACGGATACGGTGACCGCGCCGGCCGCCGGGACCGTCACCGTCTGCGCGAGCGAGTTCGGGATATAGGTGTTGATCCCCGAGGTGACGACACTCGCGTTCACGGTATACGACCCCGCACGCACGCCAACGAGGTCGCTCGACTCGCCCACGGTGTAGCTCGCCGCCGGTCCGGCGACGCTGATGCTCCCCGCGACCCCAGCTGGGAGTCCGGTGACGCTCACGGTGAGATTGCCGGTCGTCTGCGCGTACTGTACCGACGCCGCCGTTGGCGTTAGGTCGGCCAGCACCACGACGCTCTGCGCCGGCCGGTCGGGCGCGAAGCGCTGCTGGTTCGCGACCAGCTCCTGAGCGAAGATCGTGTACGTCCCGGCGTCCAGCCCTTCGAAGGTCGTGCTGGCAGTGACCGTCTTGTTGAAGCCTTTGGGTCCCGTGACGCGAACCGTCGGCGACGAGCCTTCGGGGGCGCCGCCGACCGAGAGCGCGAGCCCACCGGTCGTCAGCTGATACGACACCGTCACATCGACGGGCGTGTCGGACTTCGTGATCGTGACCTTCTGGGTGTCCGGAGCCGGCGCGTATCGCGCATTACCGTTGAGCACCGAGGCGCTGGCGATCGTGTACTCGCCAGGCGTCAAGCTCGCGACCACGTCGTCCCCCGTCAGCACTCGAGAGAAGTTCCCCGGGCCACTCAGCGTCACCTGCGCCGGGGTTCCCGTGGGCAACCCCTGGACTTTGAGTGAGAGCGCGCCCGTTCGCGGGCCGCTGGACTCGCACGCGGCGACAATCGCGGCGACGGCAAGGAATGCGACGGGTCTGAGCCGCGGGCGAGCGGCCGACGAAGTGTGAACGGGGGCAATCGGCATCGGCGCTCGGCCTCAAGGCTCGCAGAGCGCGCGACGGCCCGGCGGTCATCACCGCGGGTGTCGCGCGCGAGCTACAACTACCATGAAACTACGCACTGCTACAGGGGAACGTCACGGGTCGTGCCGTGGATTACCCCGGAAGCAGTCTTTCGGTCACCGTCTGACAATCCGAGCGAACGAACCGAGGCCAGAAGTCGACGAATCGCAGCCGTCCAGACAGAATGGCCTCTCTACCCGGAAGTTCTGGCAAGACATGAACGCAGATTGCGCGATTCCGCAGATGACGCCGATTCTCCCTGTACCGGGGACGCTTGCTACTCTCGCCAGCGGCCGAGAGGGAGAACGGTGGATCCGTATCCCTATTCAACATTCGTCCTCGCGCTTCGAGCCCCTCCTCACAGAGGGCTTCTGCGAAATCTGCGGAATCCGCGTCAATCTGCGTCTGGTCTTCTCAGAGCGTCCCGGTCGGAGGGCAGGTCGGGGGCAAGCCCTCTAACCGGGATGACTGCGATCCGTCGCCTTCGGCTCGGAATGACGGCGATCAATACACCAGCATCAGCGGGTTCTCGATCAGCCGTCTGAGCGTCTGGAGGAACTTGGCGCCGAGCGCGCCGTCGACGACCCGGTGGTCGCAGCTCATGGTAACCCGCATACGCCTGCGCTGGACGAGCTCGCCATCGATGACGACGGGCTTCTCTTCGAGCGCGCCGACCGCGAGGATGCCGACCTCAGGCGGATTGATGATCGCCGTGAAGTGGTCGATCCCGAACATGCCGAGGTTCGAGACGGAGAACGTCGAGCCGGTGTATTCCTCCGGCTTGAGCTTCCGCTCGCGGGCGCGCTTCGCGAGCTCGCGCGCCTCACTCGAGATCTCGCTCATACGCTTGCGGTCGGCGTCGAAGATGACGGGTGTGATGAGCCCTTCGTCGATGGCGACCGCCATCCCGATGTGGACGCGGTTGAAGTAGCGGATCTTGTCGCCGAGCCAGTGCGCGTTGACCTCGGGGTGTTGGGCGAGAGCCGTGGCGACCGCCTTCAGGATGATGTCGTTGAACGAGACCTTGAACTCGTCACCCATGGCGGCCATGGCGGTGCGCATCTCGGCGACGCGCTCCATGTCGAACTCGGCCGTGAGGTAGAACGTTGGGATCGGTCCGATCGACTCGGAGAGGCGCCGAGCGATCGTCTTGCGGATCTGGGTGAGCGGGGCGTCGCGGAAATCTTCGCCGGCTGGAGCCACGACTCGCGAGCCGGGAGCCGCTGCCGCTGTCGCCGGTTGCGCGGGTGCGCCGGCTGCGACGGCAGCTTCGATGTCACGCTTGATGATTCGGCCCCCAGGGCCGCTACCCTGGACCGCCTGCAGGTCGAGTCCTCGCTCCGATGCCATGCGCCGAGCGAGGGGTGACGATCGTGTTCGACCACCGTTGCCGCTCGGTTCGGGCTGTGGCGGGGCAGGGGCGCGCGGACCGGGAGCAGCAGGGGGTGCCGCGGCCACCTTCTCCTGCGGCGGCGTCGATGCCTCGCCCTGCGCCTCGGCCTGTGTACGCGGAACCGGGCTCGCGCCCGCCGTCTCGTTCGTGTTCGCTACGATTTCGGCGGGTGGCGGAGCCGCCGACGCCGGAGCCGCCGACGCCGGAGCCGCCGCGGCACCGCCCGCGTCGCCGATCAAGGCATCGATGTTCTCGTCAGCGGCGGCAATCACGGCGATCAACTGACCGACCGGCGCCGTCTGGTCCTCTGGAAGCAGTCGCTTCCGGAGCACGCCTTCGCCGCGAGCGACGAGCTCCATGATCGCCTTGTCGGTCTCGACTTCGGCGAGCGTCTCACCGTTGGTGACCTGGTCGCCTTCGTTCTTGAGCCATTTCACGAGGCGACCCTCTTCCATCGTCGGCGAGAGCGCTTCCATCACGACCTTCGTTGCCATACCGGGGACTACCTCCCAAGCGCTGCTCGAGGGTGACCTGACGCGTGCTGCGACGTTGTCATTCCGATCCGAAGGCGAGGAATCGCAGGCATCCCGATAGAGAGAAGAGACCCTCCATCGAGACGGCTGCGATTCCTCGCTAACGCTCGGAATGACACGGCAGTCTACTCGATGTACATGACTTTCTTCACCGCGGCGATCGTCTTGGCGACGTCTGGCTTGGCGGCGCGTTCCAGGTTCTTTGCGTACGGCATAGGCGTGTCGGCCTGGTGGACCCTGACGACCGGCGCGTCGAGGTCGTCGAAGCATTCGCGCTGGACGTAGTCCACCACCTGCGCGCCCACGCCGCAAATCTCCCACCCCTCCTCGAGGACCACGGCCCGGTTGGTCTTCCGCACGGTCGCCGTGATGGCATCGACGTCCATGGGGCGGAGCGTTCGCAGGTCCACCACGTCCACGTTGATGCCCTGCTTCGCGAGCTGGTCGGCGGCCTGCAGCGCGACGAGGATCATCTTGCCGTGCGTGATGATCGACGCATGCTCGCCCTCGCGTTTGAGCTCCGCCTGGCCGATGGGGATCAACACCTCCTCATCGTCCGGGACCTCGCCCTTCGTGTTGTACAGCATCTCGCCTTCGAGCATGATGACCGGGTTGTCGTCGCGGATCGCGGTCTTGAGGAGGCCCTTCGCGTCGTAGGGTGTGCCCGGGGCGACGACCTTGAGGCCCGGAATGTGCGCGAGCCACGACTCCCACGCCTGGGAGTGCTGCGCGGCGAGTTGAAGCGCGGCCCCGTTAGGCCCGCGGAACACCATCGGGATGTTGTACTGGCCGCCGGACATGTAGAGCATCTTCGCGGCGGAGTTCACCACCTGGTCGAGCGCGAGCAGCGCGAAGTTCCAGGTCATGAACTCGATGACCGGGCGCAGTCCGACCATTGCGGCGCCGACGCCGACGCCCGCGAATCCGAGCTCGGTGATCGGCGTGTCCACGACGCGCATCTCGCCGAACTCCTGGAGCAGTCCCTTCGAGACCTTGTACGCGCCCTGATAAACGGCCACCTCTTCCCCCATGAGGAAGACGCGGTCGTCGCGCTGCATCTCCTCGCGGAGGGCCTGGTTCAGCGCGTCACGGTAGGTAATAACTGGCATGCGATGTCAGACGCAACGTGTTAGGCGGAAAGGTGTCATTCCTCGACTCCGCGTGCGCTCCGCTCGGAATGACACGCATCAGTCGGCGGCGACGGCCGCTTCGGCGGGGGCGTCGCTCGTGGTGTCGACGAGCACATCCTCGTACAGCGCTTCCAGCGGCGGCTCGGGGCTCTGGTCCGCGAAGTCCCACGCGTCCTGCACGATGGCTTTCAGTTCCTCGTCGAGCTTCGTGAAGTCGTCGTCCGTCAGGAGCCCTTCCTGCTGCATCTGTGAGCGAAGGACGATGATGGGGTCGCGCTTCACGTATTCCTCGAGCTCTTCCTTCGTGCGGTACGTGCCGCTCACCGCGTCGGACATCGAGTGTCCCATGAAACGGTACGTGCGGACCTCGAGCAGCGTCGGAACCGACTCCGTGCGCGCGCGGTCGACCGCCTCCTGCACGGCGGCGCGTACGAGCATCACGTCCTGCCCGTCCACCACCCCGCGCGGCATGTCATACGACGCGGCGCGGTTGTAGATGTCGTGAATGGACGACGCGCGCTCGAGCGCCGTGCCCATGCCGTATCGGTTGTTCTCGATGAGGTACACGACCGGCAGCTTCCAGAGCGCGGCCATGTTCAGCGCTTCGTGGAACGCGCCCGTGTTCACGACGGACTCGCCCATGAAGCACAGGCACACCTGATCGCCGCCGCGATACTTGATGGCGAACCCGACGCCCGTGGCGAGCGGGACGTGTCCGCCCACAATGCCGTGGCCGCCGAGGAAGTTGATGTTGCGGTCGAAGAGGTGCATGGAGCCACCTTTCCCGCGCGCCACTCCATCGATACGGCCGAACAGCTCGGCCATGATACCGCGCGGCGACATCCCACGCGCCAGCGCCTGCCCGTGATCGCGGTACGTCGTGATGACGTAGTCGTCGGGACGCAGCACCGAGATCGCACCGGTGCCGCACGCTTCCTGTCCAATGTAGAGGTGGCAGAAGCCGCCGATCTTGCCTAACGCGTACGCTTCGGCACTGCGCTCCTCGAATCGCCGCTGGAGCAGCATGGAGCGGAGGAGCTCGCGACGAAGCTCGGTATCGCCGGTCGAGTTGGACGTGGGGTCGTTCTTCTTCTTCGCCATGGTCGGGAATCAGGAATCGGGAATCGGGAATCGAGACTGCAGGGTCGGTCTGACGTCGCGTGCGAGAGAGCGCCGTAGCGATCTACGCAGCTTCGATTCCCGATTCCCCCCGCCCGATTCCCGCGGCAGTCACTTGCTCCCACGCGTGATAGCTCGACCGCACGAGCGGGCCGGACTCGACGTGCCGAAAACCCATCTCGCGGCCGATCCGCCCGAGCTCGCGGAACTCCTCGGGCGTGTAATACCGGTCGAGCGGCAGGTGGTCCGCCGAAGGTCGCAGATACTGGCCGAGTGTGAGAATGTCTACGTCGACGTCGCGGAGATCGCGCATCACAGCCACCACCTCTTCGACCGTCTCGCCGAGTCCGAGGATGATCCCCGTCTTCGTCGGGATGTCCGGCGCGTAGGCTTTCGCGTCCCGGAAGATCTTCATGACACGCTCGTAGCGACCGCCGGGCCGCGCGCGCTTGTACAGGCGCGGCACGGTTTCGGTGTTGTGGTTGTAGATCTCCGGCCGCGCGTCGAGCACGGTGCGAATGCTGTCCACGTTCCCCTGGAAGTCCGGGACCAGTACCTCCACCGAACACCCGGGAACCTGCTCGTGAATCTGCCGGATCGTCTCGGCGAATATGTACGCGCCGAAGTCCGGGAGGTCGTCACGGTCAACCGACGTAATGACCGCGTGCTGCAGCCGCATCTCGGCGATGGCCGCCGCGACGCGGGCCGGCTCGCCCAGGTCGTACTTCGGCGGCCGGCCGTGCGTGACCGCGCAATACCCGCAGTTCCGCGTACACACGTCGCCGAGGATCATGAAGGTCGCGGTGCCGTGCTCCCAGCATTCGCCGACGTTGGGGCAGTGGGCCTCCTCGCACACCGTGTGGAGGTCCAGCTCGCGCATCAGGTGCCGGAGCCGCGCGTAATTCGGACCGCCGGGAGCTTTCACCTTGAGCCACGAAGGCTTCCGTTCGGGGAGCGGCTCGGCCCTATGGCGCCCCATGATCTGGTAGAGAGTCTCGCCCATCGCCTGTAACTGGACTGGGGGCCTGGCGGCTCACGTTCGGGTCGTCAGGTGACTTGCCCGAGACGGAGCGCGTGTGCCGGGTAATGTAGCCGACCCCCGAAACAGTGACCAGCAGTGCGTAACCGACAACGCGGGTAGTATCTGGTTGTCCGAAAGGACGAACGACGCAAGGACAACCAGTGAATGAGTGTGTGCGTCGGGTGGGCTTGGTCGTGGGTTGGGAGCCCTCTATCGGGAAGGGGAATCCAAGTGGTGAGTAGCCAGTCAAGAGTAGCCAGTAGAACAGTCGTGGACTGGATGACTGGCTGACTCACGACTGGCTACTCACTACTTGGATTCAGGCTCCCGAAAGAGGGCCGTCCATGCGCGAGCCAGCTTCCCCGACGCACACACTCATTCACCGGCTCTCACTGCTCGCCTCCAAATCGGTCCGGCTCGAACGGCGCCAGCGGTACCGGAGGAGGCTCGGCCATCAGCAAGGCCGCGACGCAATCGCCCGTGAGCGGCGTCATGAGGATCCCGTTCCGGGAGTGACCAGTCGCGTAGATCAGCCACGGCTCGCGAGGATCGGCGCCGAGGATGGGCTGCAGGTCCGCTGAGATCGGCCGGATGCCGGCCCATGCTTGTGTCGGCTCGACTTCGGCCAGCGACGGCAGTATTTCGGCCGCCGTCCGCCGAAGCCGCGCGATGCCAGCCTCGGTCGTCGCCACCTCGAACCCCACGCGTTCCATTGTCGCGCCGACGAGCGTGCGACCATCGGCGCGTGGCACGACGTACCCGATCGGACCGTAGACGGCCCTGCTGAGTGGCGCAGTCGCATACGCGAGGATCTGGCCGCGTACCGGCTCGACAGCAAGCGCCCGAGGCAACCCGTCGATCAGTGCGCTCCAGGCGCCTGCGGCCAGTACCGCTCGCCCCCCGCGGTAGACGGCACCGCTCGTCCCGATCGCTGCGGCGTCTCGGCTGAATCGAAGTCCTGTAACGCGGTCATCCACGAGCGAAACCCGCGGGTGGTCGGTGACGAGCCGCCGAAGGGCTCGAAAGAGGACCCCGTTGTCGACCCACCCATCGCGCTCGTGTAGTACGCCGCCGAGTCCGTGGGCGAGCGCAGGCTCCAGCTCCGCCAGCTCGTTCCGATCGAGCCAGCGAGCGCCGTCCGGCATGGCTCGTTTGAGTCCACGAACGCCCGCGTCATTGATCGCGAGCTGAATGATCCCCTGCCGGCTCAGCGGAACGTCGATCCCCGTGCGGTCGCGGAGCCAGTCCACGTACGTCGGATACCGCTCCCGAGCGGCTATGGCGAACGCATGGGAGGGTCCGTCACCGCGCTCGACCGACGGGGCGAGCAATCCGGCGCCGGCGAGGGACGCTTCACCCGAGAGCCGCGACGCGACGAGCCGCACCGTCAGCCCTCGCTCGGCGGCGGCGACGGCGCAGGCCATCCCAATGAGCCCGCCGCCGATGACGAGAACGTCAGGAACGGGATCCGAAGTGCGCTCGGTCACGTCGGGAAAGTAGCGACGCGCGCGGACTCACGGCGTCTTGCGAGGACGCGTATACTATGGGCAGCGGGACGCGGCACCGGCCGCCGCGCTGCTGAAACTGCCGTCAGAGTCGGTGCGTAGGAAAGACAGTCCTCGTTTGGAGAACCCTCGAATGCTCCGCACCATTTTCATGATCGGGCTCTTCGCGCTTGCGGGCCTGTTCGTGCTCAAGGCTTTCTTTGGAATTCTGCCCGGGCTCCTGGGCTTCATCGCATGGTTGGTCATGCTCGCGGTCAAGATCGCGATCGTCGGTGGATTGATCTATCTCGTCATCCGAATTTTCAGCCCGGACACGGCACGTCGGCTCCGGGAAAAGTGGTCCGGTAACGGCGTCTAAGGACTCACTCGAGCATTCGGGTTACGACGCGCCCTCGGCGCCGCGCATTGCAATGCGCGGCGCCGAGGGCGCGTCGTTTTGCTTCGTTGGGGGTCAGAGTCCTAACCAACCATAGGAATGCCTGGTCCAAGCGCAACGTTGCGGGGGTGGGAACCCCAGTGAATGGGTGTAGGCGTCGGGAAGCTGGCTCGCACTCCGACTAGCCCTCTTTCGGGAAGAGGAATCCAAGGCATCAGTAGCCAGTCGTGCGTAGCCAGTCGTTCAGTTGTTCCACTGATCTACTGACTACTCTGTACTGGCTACTGACGACTCGGACCTTTGCAGTCGCTCGACTACCGCCCAGGCCAGGAGCGGGACCATCAGCTCGTGATGACCGGTGATCTCGTAGCCGGTGCCGCCAGCGAGTGTGGGGCGCTGGACGACGTTCATGCGCGGGCGATAGTGCCGCTGCATGTCGAGGTCACACGTCGTGAAATCCGTCGGGACGCCGTTGTTGAGGTTGCGCGCGATCGTCAGCGCCTTGAGAAACACCTCCGGCATGATCACCGCGCTGCCGACGTTGAGCACCACGCCGCCGTCGTGCAGTGACGGCAGCGACGCCGCGAGGCGACGGAAATCGCGATGGCTCGTGTCCCCGATCGCCGCCCCGCTCGCCGCCGGGTGCTGATGGATGATCTCGGCGCCTAACGCGGCGTGCACGGTGACCGGCACGCCCAGCTCGTGCGCGGCGAGCACCACCGACAGCTCACGATAGGCGAGCTCTGGAATCGCCTCCAGCGCGAGGGCAATCGATTCGCCCATGCCACGCCCGTCGCGCATCCCCGCGATGAACGCCTCGTTCAGCCCGCGCCCGGTCTCCTCCGCCATCCCGAACGTACCGTCGCGCAGCCCCGCGGCGACGTCCTCGGATGTCCCGCCGAACCGCGCGACCTCGTAGTCGTGGATCGCCGCCGACCCGTTCATCGCGAGATGCGTGATGATGCCGCGACGCATGAGATCGACGAGCAAACGGGCGAGCCCGGTCTTGACCACGTGACCACCGAGCATCACAACGACGCCGCGCCCGCGAAGCTTGGCCTGCGCGATGGCGTCGACGACCCGGCTGAAGTCGCGAGCCACCAGGACATCGGGCAGCGACGCGAGGAAGTTGGCGAAGGACCGAGGACCGTCAGGGGGCGGCGCCGCGAACTCTTCGGCGCGTACCTTGTTCGGTCGAAGCGAGATGGGGACCGTGCGAACCGCGGCGAGATCGGCTTCGCGTTGCGTCAAGGGCGCTCGACGGTCGGAAAGGTCAGAGTGGGTGGCCGCGCCGACTTCAGGTAAAGGTTCAGCGAACCGACCGGCAGGTCCGCCTTCATCTGCACCATGATGCGATTGGCGTCCTCGGAGAACCAGATCTCCGCCTTGCTGTTCTCCGAGAAGATCCCTCGCGACTTGATGATCGGCTGGACGACGATCGTCTGATACGTCCCGGCGGGCACCTTCACCGTCTCTCGCCGGAGGACCTTGATGCGAACGGGATTGCGATCGGGGCGAAAATATCGTTCGAACGAGTACGTGCGCCCGATCTCCAGCGGCACCGTGCGGATGAAGTAGATGAACGACCCGTCGTCGAGCGGGTCCGGCACGGATGGCTGTTCGGGTTTCTCACCTTCCTGGTAGATCGATCGTTCCGGGTAGATCTCGTAATGCTTGTTTCGGTCGGAGCCGGTCTGCTCGAAGTTCTGGACGAATCGCAGGGAGAAGAACGTCGTCGTGTCGATCCAGCTCTCCATCGTGTTGTCGGCCTTGTAGCCGAGGAGCCCGCCCTTCACGCGAAATACGGTGTGGTATGTGGGGCGGCCGCGGACGGTATCGATCCCGACCACCTCCATGCTGCCGCGCCCTGCCCGAAACGGGCCGAGCTTGACGTCGTACTCGAAGCGCTCGCCCACGCCGAACGGGACGGGCTGCGTGCGCTCCTGCGCATCGAGCTCGCTCGTGGCCAGCGCGGTCGCGAACGCGAGCACGCCAGCCAGGGCCGGCATCATGTCGCGGCCGTCGTCGAAGGCGGAGGGCTGCGGCGACCACGCGCAGCCCACCCAAAGCGATAGAGGTTGACCGCGTCCGCGAACGGTCGGATGCGACTCGGTCGCGGCCGAATATCGAACCGCTGCTCGAGCGACACCGTCTCGACGCGACGCGCGTGCGGAATCGCCCGCGACAGGAGGTCCACGTTCGCGGCCCAGCCGAACCCGGACACGAGTGGGGCGTCGCCTACCTGCTTCAGGAGATCGCGAATGACCGAGATCCGAATCAGCCGAAACGACCCGAATGGGTCGGCCACACCCGGGACGCTCACGAACGGACGGAGCAGCCACGGGGCGAGTCGTCGCAGCCGTCGCACGGGGACCGGGGCGCTCGGCACCGTGGTGCGCTCACCAACGACGATATCGGCGCCGCCCTCGAAACGCTTCACCAGTTCCGGAATGTGCTCGGGCTGGTCGGTGAAGTCCGCCTGCATGAGCAGCATGGCATCGCGTCGAGGATAGCGCGTACGGGTCGCGACCGCGCGGCACAGCGCGTCGAGCGCGCCCGCGTACCCGACGTGTCGCTCGCCTCCGAGCACGCTCAGCGGGAGGACCTCACCGTACGGGTGGAGCGTCTCCGCGGTCGCGTCGGTGCTCCCGTCGTCGAACACGACGATCTCATACTCTCGCGGAAAGTCCTTCAGGACTTTTCGGATCCGCCAGAGCAGGACGCCAATCGTGGGCGCTTCGTTATAGGTAGGGATGCAGATGTACAGCACGTGATTCGCTCCCAGGGTCGGGGAAAACTAGTGTCCGGGACCCAGTTGGGCTATCGAAATGACAAACGCGCCCTAACTGCGCAGGGCCAGCCCTCGAGCGATGACGGCGTCGTATACGCGTTGGGTACCGCGCACCATGCGGTCGACGCTGAACTGTGCGGCCACCTCGGGCCCTGCGGCCGCCATGGCGGCGCGCGCCGCGGAGTCGCTGACGAGGCGGGCCGTCGCCTCGGCGAACGCGGGCGCGTCACCCGGGGGCACGAGTAGTCCCGATCGCTCGTGCTCGATGAGCTCGGGGAGTCCGCCCACGCGGAACGCGATCGGTGGAACACCCAGCGCCATCGCGTCGATGACGGCTGTCCCCAGCCCCTCGGCGCTCGACGGGTGGAGGAGAATGTCGAGCCCGGCCATCGCCGCATGAATCTCGTCGACGAATCCGGCGCGGAAGACCGCTATTCCCCCGATGGACTGGCTACCGGCCGACTGCCCCCCGAGGAGAACGAGTCGGATCCGGTCGCGGACCTCCGCCGGGAGCGCTACCCCGATGCGCTCGAGCGTCTCGACCCCTTTCTCGGCGGTCATGGCGCCGACGATCCCACACACCACCGCGTCAGGCGGCCAGCGGCACTCCTCCCGCCAGTTTCGCGGGTGATGGACGACGGGGCTCGGAACACCGGAATACACGAGGTCGATACGGCCGGGATCCACGCCGCCGGCCACGAGGGTGTGGCGCACGGCGCCGGAGATCGCGATGAAGCGGGCGACGCGACGTCCGTATTTCACCCGGCCGCGGGGTGGAAACACGACCCGCCGCGTCACGACCAGCGGCAATTCACGCCGGCCGAGCAGGGCAGCGAGCGCGATGGCGTGGCCGCGCGCGTCGTGTGCGTGCACAACGTCCGCGTTCCAGGTGCGGAGAACGGCGCGGACGCGTCGCGCCGCCGCGAGGTCCCAGTCACCGCGCATCCGCACTGCTGCCGCGGCGATCCCCGCCGAGCGGAGACGTCGGATGAGTGGCCCGTCGGGGGCGGCGATCACGAGCGGCTCGTGACCCTGCTCACGCTGTCCGCGTGCGAGCAGATACACCTGCCGCTGGCCGCCGCGCCAATCCCGCCCCGAATCGAGGTGAAGGACGCGCAGGGTCGAGGAAACAGTCACATAATGAAAATGGAGTGCCACGGCGCGGGCCCGCAACGATTGACGGGTCGGCGTTCACCGTACATGCCCCCCCCCGCAACGGCCCTGCGACTCGAGCACCTAACGCGGGAGTGCGTCCGGGCATCGTGACCGCATCGATTAGCACTCGGCCGACGTGAGTGCCGACGTGGCTGCCCATTGCAAGCCCGTTCCACGAGCACGATTCCTTCGTCAGAGTGTATGAGGACGTGACGGTTGCCCGCTGACCCGGCGCACCACGACGAGACCTACACGGAGGACACGAATGATCCTGGCGAACGTGCGACAGCACCTAACGCGCGACGACGCGCAGCTCGCGCTCCGGTTGATTGCCCGTGGCTCGAGCGAGGCGATCGAGGACGGCGAGACGGTGCTGCGGGACGAGGGAATCGATGCGCTGCTCGACGATCCGCGCCTGCTGGCCGGTATCATGTCTGCTCGCCAGGGTGCGCACACATCACTCCCGCTTTTCGCGTACGTCGTCGTCCGTCACGCGTTGCGAGAAGTCGGGGAAGGCGACCGCATGCTCGCGGACTACCTCGCGTCCATTCTGCTCCACTTCGGTCTGGGCTCGCGCGCCACGCGCATCGCGCTGTCGGATGACGAGACCTACACGACGCTCGCGGAGCTTGCGGGCGCCCTCGAGAGTGCCGACGTCCCACGCAGTTTCCTGGTTCGGGCGCACCTCGGGAACTACGCGTTGTGGATGTGCGGCGTGTTCCCGGACTACATCGAGTCACGCCGATGGCGTCGAGGCGGACCGAATCTCGATTACTACGAGGAGATGGGACGCCGGGGCTTCGCGCTCGCGGCCGACCATCGCCTGGCCGCGCAACACGGTCTCACCGCGCTGTTCGCGACCGCGGCCGAGCGCTTTCCAGTATTACGTCAGGCGCTGAACAACGTCAGCGACGCACACTTGTTCCCTCAATACAATTCGCCCGAAAAGCTCATGCGACAGGTGCGGATGGAAGGGAAGTGGATGGCGAGCTGAGTGTCGTCGTTCGCGCGACGCGACGACTCGCGGTCGCGCGGCACGCGTCGGCGAATGCCTCGAGGAGGCGCCGGTCCCAATGCTCCGGCGTCTCCAGCAATTCCTCCGGGTGCCACTGGACGCCGAGCATCCACCAATCCGCGTCGCCGCTTTCGACGCCCTCGATGATCCCGTCCTCGGCCCACGCGTTAGGCCGGAGCCCTGTCCCGAGGCGATCGATGGCCTGGTGGTGAACCGAGTTCACGCGGATCGCGTGGTCGCCCACGACTGCCGCCAGACGCGATGCGGGCTCGACGCGAACCGTGTGGACGCGGGCGTCGCGCAGGTCATCGAGCTCGTGCGCGTGCGCGTCGTCGCGCTGCGACGGCAGGTCCTGCACGAGCGTGCCACCGAACCCGACGTTCAGGAGCTGGACGCCGCGACAGATCGCGAGTGTCGGCAGCCGTCGCTCGCGCGCGCTCTCGAGGAGTGTGAGCTCGGTGACATCCCGTGCGCGGCTCACCGTGCCGAGCTCGGGGTGCGGATCCTGCCCGTAGAGGGACGGGTCCACGTCTTCGCCGCCCGTCAGCACCAGCCCACCAACGAGGTCGAGTACGCCGGTCACGACTTCAGGGTGACCAAGTGGCGGAACGACGATCGGAATGAGCCCGACAGATTCGAGCGCGCGGACGTACGCCGCGTTCAGGCGAACGCGCTCCGCCCCCTCCACGTCGCGAATGGTTGCGCTCACGGCGACGGGGACGCTCGCGCCGCGGGGTGCGTCGGTATGAGTCACGGGAGGAGACGACCGGTCGGGACGGTGTGAGATGGACTGACGCTGCCTGTTGCATCGCGGTTGCGGCTGCCGCGTCCGAATCTATATCCTAGCTGTGTTACTGCCCCATGTCATTCCGAGCGGAGGCCCGCAGGGCCGCAGTCGAGGAATCGCAGGCATCTTGGTAGAGGGCCTCTCTCTACCGGGATAGTCTGGAAGGCTTGACGCAGATGGCCGCGCAATCAGCGTCTTGTTTCTTCCTCATCCCGGCAGAGGGACCAGCCCCTCTGCGAGGACGACGGCGATTCCTCGACTGCGCTGCCTTCGACGGCTCCGCTCGAAATGACAAGTTCCGCTCGGAATGACACATCGGCCCGCTCCCCGCGTATTCGCCCAATCGACATGTTCGACGACGTACGGCAGGCTTTTCGCGATCTGCTCCGTGGGACCCCACCCAGCGGCGATGCACGCCGCTCCATTCTCGTGCAGATGCGCGAGACGCTGGTGCAGGCGCGCATGGGGCTCGACGACCTCCGCCGCGGGATCGTGGAGACGCGCGCGCGCCTCACGCGAGAGAAGTCGGAGCTCGAGACTGTCCGGCGGCGGAAGCAGCTCGCCGAAGGGATCAACGACGCCGAGACGGTGAAAGTCGCCGAGCGGTACGAGAAGCAGCACGCCGAGCGGGTCGCGTTGCTCGAGCGAAAGCTCGAGACGCAGGAAGCGGAGTTGGCGCTGGTCGAGCGCGAGGTGAACGAGATGAACGCGGAGTTCAAGCTCGCTGCTGCGGGCGGGACGCCGGGTGATCCGCGTGGGGTAGCCTCCGGGGCGGACTCCGCGACCACGGCCGCCGAGGTCGAAGACGTGCTCGACGACAGCGCGAACATTCGCAGCGAGCTCGACGGGCTTGCCCGATCTCGCCGGAAAGCCGACGCCGAGGCGGAGGCCGACGAGAAGCTTGCGGCGCTGAAACGCCGCATGGGGAAGTAACTCCTCGTGCCCCGCGCCGCGCGCCTCGGTCGGCTCGGCGCGCTCGCTCTGGCCGCATCGACCTCCGCGGCGCCACTCGCGGCGCAAGACGCTCAGGCTCGTCGCATTCCCTGCGACGGGCGTGTCGTTTCCGACATCGTCATCCGGGCACAGGGGCCATCGTTCGGCGGCGTCTTCGCCCGATCGAATCTGCTCTCCGCGCTCGTCAGCGGCATGCACGTGACGACGTCGCCGGACGTCGTCCAGCGATACCTCCTGCTCGAGCGCGGGCGGCCGTGCACGTCGACGCTGCGTGAGGACTCCGAGCGCATTCTTCGCGGGCAGCCTTTTCTCGCGGGTGCGAGCGTGGCGACCTACGACGACGGGCGAGGCGGCGTGCGCGTCGAGGTCGTGACGATCGACGAAATCTCGCTCGTGGCATCCGGCGCGGTATCGCAGGAGTCGCCGTACGTCACGGCGTTGCGGCTCGGCAGCTCGAACTTTCAAGGAATGGGGATCTACGGCGCCGGCGAGTGGCGCGACGGCGAATTCTACCGCGACGGGTGGCGCGCCGCGGTCACGCATTATCAGCTGTTCGGCCGCCCCCTGCAGCTTTCAGTGCTCGGCGACAGAAAGCGCCTGGGAAGCGGGTGGTCCACCGAGCTTCGCCACCCGTTTCTGACCGACGTGCAGCGTCTCGCGTGGCGCGCCGCCGCGGGTTCGAGCCGCGATTTCTTCCCGTTCGGGAGGCCGGGCGCAGACAACCCGTCGGTGCCATTCACGCGTGAGTTCGCCGACGTTGGCGTGGTGCTTCGCATCGGTGAGCCCGGTCGCCTGAGCCTCTTCGGTGTGTCGATGTCGCGCGAGCAGTCAATGCCATCGGGCGACGTCGTGATCGTCACCGACACGGGGCTCGTGCCCGAAGTCTCCGGGCTGCTCGATCGTCGTTACGCATCGCGCACCACCGCGCGGCTGAACACGCTCTGGGGTGTGCGCAACATACGATTCCGTCGCGTCGAAGGGTTCGACGCGCTCACGGGCGAACAGGACGTGAGAGTCGGCTTTCAGCTCGGTACCTTGCTCGGGCGGAGTCTCTCCGTGCTCGGCACCACCGACGATGACATCCTCATCTCGACGGACATCTACGCGGGGCTCGGCACCGCGCGGTCGTTCGGGGCGATCCAGGTGCTCGGCGAGGGGCGCCAGAGCTACGACGAGAACCAGTGGGACGACATCCTCACGAGCGGTCGCGCGGCGTGGTACTTCAAACCGCACGCGCGACACACGACGATCGCGAGCGGCGAATGGAGTGCGGGCTGGCGGCTCCGCTCGCCGTTCCAGCTGAACCTCGGCGAATCGCGCGGCGGCATGCGCGGGTACTCGGCCGCCGAGCTTCCCGGCGGACAACGCGCGATCCTGCGACTGGAGGAGCGCTGGGTCCTGGGGAATGTGCGCGGGAACGCCGACGCCGGCGTGGCGTTCCTCGCCGAGGCAGGCCGGATGTGGGCGGGAGACGTTCCGTTCGGCCAGGACACGCCGGTGAAGTACGCCCTCGGCACGAGCGTGCTCGCCGCGGTGCCACCAGGCTCGCAACGCCTCTGGCGTCTCGACCTGATGATGCCGCTCAACCGACGTGGTGGCGCACACCTCGAACTCAGGCTTCGTACGGAAGATCGCACGCGCACGTTCTGGCGCGAGCCGCGCGACATGGAACGGAGCAGGGAGCGGTCGTTGCCGCAGAGAATTTTCCAGTGGCCGTAGCGCGCCGCGCATCGGCGCGCTACGGCCACAGCTAGCAGCCAGCAGCTGATCGCTGCTAGCTGATAGCTATGTCTTTTCCCCCACCATCATCCTCCGAATCGGCACGACGAGGAGGCCGAGGACCACGCCCGACACGACCAGGCTCAACGTCGTCGCTGTGAACAGTTTCGGCATCTGCGTGAGGTCCTCGGGGTCCACGTGACCGCCCACGAGGCCCGCGATCAGGTTGCCCACGGCCGTCGCGAGGAACCAGATCCCCATCATCTGGCCCACGAACCGGCGCGGCGAGAGCTTCGTCATCGATGACAGGCCCACGGGGCTGATGCACAGCTCGCCGATCGTCTGCAGCAGGTAGCTGAACACGAGGAACCACGGCGAGACTTTCGCCGCGCCGCCGCTCGAAACCACCACGTTCGCGGCGTAGATCATGATCAGGAATCCGACGCCCGTGGCCAGCAGGCCTAACGCGAACTTCGTCGGGCTGGACAGGTCCAAGCCGCGCTTCGCGAGCCCCACCCAGATCGCCGCGAACACCGGCGCGAGCAGGATGATGAACCCCGAGTTCACGGACTGGAACCACGTGGCGGGGACCTCGAACCCGCCGATCTGGCGGTCCGTGAAATCGCGCGCAAAAAGGTTGAGCGACGTGGGCGCCTGCTCGAACGCCGACCAGAAGATCGCCGCGAACACGAACAGCACGAGGATCACCGCGACGCGCTTCATCTCGCTGCCATTCAGTCCGCCAGCCAGGAACATGTACGCGAAATACGCCACGCCGAGGCCCACGAGCACGTACGTCATGTTCTGACCGATCACCTGTGGGTTCAGCGTGATCGTGCCGGTGGCGGCGAGCACCACCACGAGCGCGAGGATCGCGAGCCCGATCCAGATCGCGAGCTTTGCCCGAGAAATCTGTTTTGCCTGCGTTGCCGGGTCCGGGTGCTTCGACGGCTCCATGCCGAGGGTGCCGAGCGTGGAGCCTGCACGCGTGGCGAATAGCGTCAGACCGATCAGCATTCCGACCCCAGCGGCGCCAAAGCCCCAGTGCCAGCCGACCGATTCGCCGAGGAACCCGGTGACCAGTTGGCCGAAGAACGCGCCGGTGTTGATTCCCATATAGAAGATCGAGAACCCGGCATCGCGGCGCGCGCCGCCTTCGGGGTAGAGGTCACCGACGATCGCAGAGATGTTCGGCTTGAGGAGGCCGGTGCCCATGACGATGAGCACGAGGCCGAGGAAGAACGGGACCCTGCCGCCGAGGAACGCCGACGCGCCGATGGAGATGTGCCCCGCCGAGATCAGCACCGCACCGAGCAGAATGGCGCGGCGAAGCCCGAGTAGCCGGTCCGCGATCCAGCCGCCCGGGAGTGACGCGAGGTAGACCGACGCGGCATAGATCCCCACGATCGCCGACGCCTGGCCTCGCTCGAACCCGAACCCGCCCTCGGCGAGCGCCGCGGACATGAACAGCACGAGGAGTGGACGCAGCCCGTAGAACGAGAACCGCTCCCACATCTCGGTGAAGAAGAGCGTGGAAAGGCCGCGCGGGTGCCCGAAGAACCCCCCCCGGTCCGGTGGGCCTCCGGGTGGGCTATCGGTTGCGACAGCGCCTTCCTGGACGCTCTTCGGCGGGAGGGTTGAGGTCACAGGGTCCTCGGCGGGTGAAAGTGGCGGGAAGCGCGACGGTCGCGGACGACGTCAGGACGACAGGCCATGATTGATGGCCGCCAGCGGCAGATGCCGTTTCGGTTGGTGGGTCCCCCCGGCCTGCTGTTGGGCATGCCAGGGCACGGAGGTCGGTGGCTGCTTGATACACGCCGCCCAGTGGCCGGGTGCCTTCTCCTCGAGTGGCGGCACGATGGCGCTGCAGGCAGCGTCCCTGGCCGGGTGGGGGCAGCGCGGGTGAAAGACGCACCCGGACGGCGGGTTGGCCGGTGACGGAACGTCACCCGTCAGCACGATCCGCTCGCGCGACGCCGATGGATCGGGTACCGGGACCGCGGACAGCAGCGCCTGAGTGTACGGCATGAGCGGTTCGCGATACAGGTCCGCCGCCGAGGCGAGCTCGACGATCTTCCCCAGATACATCACAGCAACTCGCGTCGCGATGTGCTCGACGACCGACAGGTCGTGGGCAATGAACAGGTAGGTCAGGCCGCGATCCCGCTGAAGATCCTGGAGCAGGTTGATCACCTGCGCCTGCACCGACACGTCGAGCGCGGACACGGGCTCGTCGCACACGATGAGCTCGGGCTCCACGGCGAGGGCGCGCGCGATGCCGATGCGCTGGCGCTGCCCGCCCGAGAACTCGTGCGGGTAGCGCGACGCGTATTCCGGGCGGAGTCCGACCTCGTCGAGGAGCTGGCGGACGCGTTTGTCCGCCTCCGCGCCGGAGGCGAGCCGGTGGATCGTGAGTCCCTCACGGACGATCGCGCCCACCGTCATGCGTGGATTCAACGACGAGAACGGGTCCTGGAAGATGATCTGCATGCGCCGCCGCAGCCGGCGCAGCGACCCCTTATCGAGCGATCCGACGTCGATGCCGTCGAAGTGGATCTGGCCGGAGGTCGGCTCGATGAGACGCAGGATGCAGCGGCCGAGGGTGGTCTTCCCGCACCCGGATTCGCCGACGATGCCTAACGTCTCACCGCGCGCGACGTCGAGTGAGACGCCGTCCACCGCACGCACCGCACCGGTGGTCCGGCCGAACAGTCCGCGCTTGATCGGGAAGTGCTTCGTGAGCTGCGAGACTGACAGGAGCGCCGGCCGCGGCGACGCGGCCGGTGCTGCGCCGCGATTCGCCATTGTTTCGAGGGGACGCGCGGGCTGGGTCACGCGACACCCTGGACCGCGGCGGACGCAACGACCGCGTCGTGTCGCCGCACGCGGCGCTCGGGCTCTTCGGCGAGATGACATCGGGACGTGTGTCCCGGGCCGATCTGATAGAGCGGCGGATGTTCGCGCTCGCAGCGCTCCCACGCGTACGGACAGCGATCGCGGAAGCGACACCCCGTGGGCCACGCCGTTGGCGGCGGCACGTTGCCAGGGATGACGGCGAGGCGGTCCTTGCGGCGCCCTACGCGCGGCATCGCGTGAAGCAATCCTTCGGTATACGGGTGGTGCGGCGTCTCGAACAACGTCTCCACCCGCGCTTCCTCCACCACCTCGCCACCATACATCACGACCACTCGCGACGCGACCTCGGCGATGACTCCGAGGTCGTGCGTGATCATGGCGATCGACGTGCCGAGTCGCTGCTGAAGGTCGGCGAGCAACTCGAGAATCTGCGCCTGGATCGTCACGTCGAGCGCCGTCGTCGGCTCATCGGCGATCACGAGTGCCGGGTGCATCACGAGCGCCATGGCGATCAGCACGCGCTGGCGCATCCCGCCGGAGAGCTGATGCGGGTACTCGCCCGCGCGTTGCGCGGGGGCCGGGATGCCGACCAGCGTCAGCATGTCGACCGCCTTATCCCACGCCGCCCGGCGCGACGCACTCGCGTGCACGCGCGCCACCTCGGCGATCTGATCTCCCACGGTGAACACCGGGTTGAGCGCCGTCATGGGCTCCTGGAAGATCATCGCGACGCGGTTCCCGCGAACGCGTCGAATCCCGGCGTCGTCGAGCTGCAGCAGGTCCTGCCCCTCGAAGAGAATGCGGCTGCCCGGTTCGATGCGCCCCGGCGGCTGGATGAGTCGCAGGATCGACAACGCCGTCACGGACTTGCCGCATCCCGATTCCCCGACGATCCCGAGTGTTTCGCCGGCACCGATCGTGAACGACACGCCGTCGACCGCGCGCGCGAGGCCGGCGCCGGTGTAGAAGTACGTGCGGAGGTCGGAGACGGTGAGGAGAGGGGGCTGCGTCATCGCGCCGGAAGCTGGCGCGCGTTCAACGCCTCGCGCAAGCCGTCCGCGACGAGATTGACCGCCAACACCGTGATCACGAGCGCGCCGCCCGCGAACACAGACACCCACCAGCTCGACGTGAAGGTGTTCATGCCATCGCGGAACACGCTTCCCCAGCTCGCGTGCGGCGGCTGAATTCCCATGCCGAGGTACGTGAGGCCGGCCTCGATGACGATGACGTTGCCTACCGCGAGTGTTGCCGCCACGAATACCGGCGACATCACACGCGGAAGGATGTGCAGCGCGAGGATCCGGAGATCACTCGCACCGAGCGCGCGAGCGGCGGCGATGAAGTCGTCTTCGCGCGCGCTCACCACGAGCGTTCGAACCAGCCGGCTCACGCCGAACCACCCGGTGAGTCCGAGGAGGAGCACGAGCCCTGACACGCCAAGGCCGTTCCACAGCGTTGCCACGGCAATGAGCAGGAGCACTCGCGGAATGGCGAGCAGCGCGTCGACGCACCGCATGAGCAGCGAATCGACGAAGCCACCGACGTACCCGGCGATGGCGCCGTAGATCGTGCCGACAGTCGCCGCCAAGATGACTGACAGGAACGCGACGGCGAGCGAGACGCGCGCGCCGTAGATGATTCGCGTCAGCACGTCGCGGCTGAACTCGTCAGTGCCGAACGGATGTGCGAGCGACGGTGCGAGGTTCTTCAGCCGAACGATGTCTGGCTGTGCGGACGGGTCGTACGGCGCGATGAGCGGCGCCGCGATAGCCACCGCCGCGAGCGCGGCCAGCACGACGACGCCGGTCATGGCCGCGCGATCGCGTGAGAGCGTGTGGAGGGCGGCCCGCCACGGTGACATCGAGGGCTGGGATGACTCGTCAGGCACGACCGTCGGATCGAGCGAGATCGCTGCCATTGGGGGGCGCGGCGCTAGCGGACCCGCACGCGCGGGTCGACCGCCGCGTGCAACACGTCGGTCACGATGCCACCGATCACGACCAGCACCGCTCCGACCAGCGTCGCCCCGACCACGACCTGGTAGTCCCGCGCCGCGAACGCGCTCGCCGCGACCCAGCCCATGCCTTGCCACGAGAACACCTGCTCGACGAAGACCGCCCCGCCAAGGAGCGTGGGCAGCGAGAGCCCGGCGAGCACGATCGTGGGGACGAGCGCGTTCCGAAGGGCGTGCCGATAGACCACCCACCGCTCGGACACGCCTTTTGCGCGCGCGGTGCGGACGAAGTCCTGCGGCAGGACGTCGAGCAGCGCCGCGCGCTGGTATCGCGCGATCGAGGCCGTACCGAGCAGCGCGAGCGTGGTTGCGGGAAGTGCGAGGTGCTCGAGACGATCGACGACCTTGCCGAATGGCGAGAGCGAGTCGTGCATCACCACGTCGATCGTCCCCCCGCCCGGGAACACAGGAAATCGGTAGGCGAAGAGCAGCAACAGCACGACCCCAAGCCAGAACTCGGGCAGCGACGCGACGACCAGCGATACCGTGCCCGAAATGCGATCGCTCCTGGTGCCGCGCCGCGTTGCCTGCCACGCGCCGAGGGCGATTCCAAAGGCAAAGCTGAGGAGGAGCGCCGTGCCCATGAGGAGTAGCGTCTGCGGGAGCGCTTCACCCAGCACCTGCGACGCAGGCCGACCATCCCTGATCGAGACGCCGAGATTGCCGGTGGCGAGCTGTCGCATGAAGCGGACGTACTGTTCGGTGACCGGCCGGTCCAGGCCGTACGCACTCCGCCACCGCTCGCGGGACGCGGGGTCGATGGTGGCGCTGTCCAGTGTGGACGAGAAGGGATCGCCCGGCGCCAGATGGACGAGGCCGAACGAGAGCGAGGCGGCGATGACGATCACTGCCGCCCCGTGTGCCAGCCGCCGCGCCAGAAACCGACGCACCGCCTAACGACCCGGGCGCTACCGCGAAGCGACGTTGAGGCCCACGCGGTCGCGCGCGATACGCTGCTCCGGCGGGATGGACCAGTCCGCGAGCCCCGCCCACCACGCGCCGGGAACCATGTGCGCCGTCCGGAATCGCTTGTGGATGACGGGGGCCGAACGGGCCTCGTAGAGCCAGATCGCCGGCGCGTCCGCGACGATGGTCGCGAACGCCTGGCGCGCGTGGGCGCGGGCGTTGGTCATCGCGTGCGCGCCGAGTGCACTGTCAAGATGCGCGTCGAAGCGCGGGTTACGATACGACCCGAAGTTATGCCCCGATGGATCCGCAGCGCCGTCGACCGACCAGGCCGGCCGCAGCCCGGCGAGGCTGACCTCCGCGCGCGTCCCGTTGAATGCGGCGTCGAAATCCCGCTTCACGAGTCGGGCGATGAACGTGTTCGGCTCGAGGGCGTCGATCTCCATGTCGATCCCCAGCCGCTTGTACGCCTCCTGTAGCCGGACCACCAACGCCATGCGGTTGCGCGATACTGTCGGCACGATGACGGAGAAGCGGAGCGGCCGTCCGTCGCGCTCGCGGATGGACGTGCCCGCCGGCAGCGTCCAACCAAGCGAATCGAGCATCCGCGCGGCGGCCGCAGAGTCGAACGGCAGCATGGCGAGCGTCGTATCGGCGAGCGCCTGTGCGCGAGTCATGGGGCCCAGCCCAGCTGCCGCGAGCGTGTCGAACTGGCTGCGAACGAGCTGGCTGCGGTCCAGCGCCATGGTGAGCGCGCGACGCATTGCGACGTCGGCGAAAAGGGGGTGCGGGCGACTCGGCTGCCGTGGGTCTCGGAAATTGAACTGCACGTACGCGTAGTCGAAGGCCGGCAGGACGTGTGTTCTGAGGTTCGGCTTCTCGGACAGCATTCGGAAATGGTCCGAGTTCACGATCTCGGCGGCATCGAGCTCGCCGTTCGCGAGCCTTGCCACCATGGCGTTCCCATCGGGCGTATGCACGAAGATCACGCGATCGAGGTTGGCGCGCCCGCGATAATGCGTCGTGTTGGCGACAAGCTCGATCGACGTCGTGGGTTCCCATTTTGCGACACGGAAACGCCCACTGCCGATGGGATTTCTCCCGAATGCAGCCGTGTGGAGCGTAGCCCGCGGCGCGGAGCCAAGCTCGTGCTCCGGGATGATGAGCATTCGCGCCGCTGCGTCGAACAGCTGCTCGGGGTAGCGTGAACCGAACCAGAAGACCGCCGTCAACGAGTCACGCACGGTCACCGAGTCGACGCGCAGTAGTGCCTGGCGCTCTGGGGAGCCGACTTCGGGATCGGTGTACATCGCAAACGTGAAGCGCACGTCCGGCGCGCGCACCGGCTTCCCGTCGTGCCAGCGTGCGTTTGGGTTCATGTGAAACGCGAGGAGGGTCGAATCGCCCTCCCACGACCAGCTGTCCGCCAGTGCCGGCCGGAAGCCGCCATCGACGCGTCCGTCGTCACCCACCCACGCGAGCGGCTCGAAGATCTGATCGGCGACCAGCTTCTGGTCGACCTGACGAATCGCCGGCGGGATGACCGCGCCGACGTCTGTCTGGATCGCCACGAGGAGCGAGCCGCCAGTGGGAGCGTCACTACGCGACGACGGGGCGCCGCCATCGCAGGCGACGGTGGCGACGAGCACTACGGCGAGGGTCGAGCGTATCGATGGGCGCATGGTCGCGGTCAGCTGGTCCGAGCTGCTATGCCGGGCGAATGAATTGGCGCTACCGACGCCAGGTCCATCCGTCGTCGAGGTATCGGCCGAGTGCGCGCGAAGCGTCTCGAACCGTCGGGTTCATATCCATCTCCGCGGCGTGCTCACACTCGAGCGATCGCACCGCATCAAAGAGCGCCAAGGCGACTTCATCGAACGAGGGCACGCGACCGAGCGAGGCGACGAGCGTCGCCGCCGGTTGAGGACCGGGGACCGGCGCGCTCGCGAGCTCACTCACGAGCGGTTGATCGTCCTCGATCAGAATCGAGCCGTGCTGCAACATCGCGATACCGTCCCGCCACTGCGCGCTTCCAACGAGCTTCCTGCCGTTCACGACGAGCTCACCCGCCGCCGGTCGCTCGAAGCAGGGCGACGCTGAGGGGGCCATGGCCCTGTCTCGCGGCGCCGCGACTTCGACCGCCACGCCGAGGCGTCGCAGGCCGTACACGAGTAGACGATTGATGCGCGCGTAGGATTCGCGCAACGATGCCGTGCTGGCGAGCGGGGCGGTGACGCTGTACGTGACCTCGCGGTGGTGGAGCAGGGCGCGCCCGCCAGTGAGTCGGCGGACCACACGAACGCCTCGGTCACGTGCGAGGGAGGCGTCGTATACCGCGGCGGCTGTCTGATTCCGCCCGAACGACAGCGTCGGCTCGGCCCACGAGTACACCCGGAACACCGCCTCGCCCGTCCGCGCGGCTCGCTCCAGCAAGATCTCGTCGACCGCCATGTTTTCGGGACCGCCGAGCGGCGGCGTTCGGAGCAGCGTCCAGTCCATGAGCGCGAGTTGAGGGAAGGGGATCGCGGCCGAATCAAAGGCTACGACGGGCGGGCCGAGAATGAAATGTCGGGATTGGACGCGTCTCGGGTGCGTCGTCGATGTCCGACGCATCGCGCCGGCTTCCGCGCGAAGGTACGTTTAGGCGCGCCCGCGGCGATTCCGGACCGCTTGCCCTTGGGTCCGGTACGCGATCGCCCGGCGTTGCACGCCATCACCCGCCCTCCCCCAGTTCTTCCGGACGCCAGCGCGTCCTGTCGAGGTTTGCATGACGACGACCAGCAAGCCCTTGCCGCTCACCGAGCTCGATTCCTTCGTCAGCCGCCACATCGGGCCGAGCGTCGCGGAACAGCGTGCCATGCTCGATCTGCTCGGCTACGCGTCGCTCGACGACTTCATCGATGCCGTCGTTCCCGAGAAAATCCGATTCCGGGGGACGTTGTCGACGGGACGCCCACGTACCGAGCACGACGTCCTGAGCGAGCTGCGCGCGACGTCGTCGCGGAACCAGGTCTTCCGGTCGTTCATCGGCCTCGGGTACCACGACACGCACACCCCTCCGGTCATCCAGCGGAACATTCTCGAGAATCCCGGCTGGTACACGGCGTATACGCCGTACCAGGCGGAGATCGCGCAGGGTCGCCTCGAGGCGCTGCTGAACTATCAAACGGTGGTGATGGACCTGACGGGGATGGAGATCCCTAACGCGTCACTGCTCGACGAAGCCACGGCGGCAGCCGAAGCGGTGGGAATGGCCCATGCGGTCAAAGGGAAGGCGGGGAAGGAGACCGTTGTCGTATCATCCTCGTGTCACCCGCAGACGATCGACGTCGTGCGCACCCGGGCGACGGCGCGCGGCTGGAACGTGGTCGTCCAGGCGGATCGCGAGATGGCCGTCGGGCCCGACGTCTTTGCGGTCGTCGTGCAATACCCGGCGACGGATGGGGGCGTGCAGGACTATCGCGACCTTGCCGATGCGGCGCACGCGAGCGAGGCCATGGTCGTCGTCGCGACCGACCTCCTCGCGCTGACGTTGCTCGCGCCGCCGGGTGAGTGGGGCGCCGATGTCGTCGTGGGGAACTCGCAGCGGTTTGGCGTACCGCTGGGCTATGGCGGGCCGCACGCCGCCTTCTTCGCGACGAAGGACGAGTACAAGCGGATGATGCCCGGCCGCATCATCGGGGTCTCGCGCGACTCGTCAGGCAAGCAGGCGCTTCGCATGGCTCTCCAGACGCGCGAGCAGCACATCCGTCGGGAGAAAGCCACGAGCAACGTGTGCACCGCGCAGGTGCTGCTCGCCGTGATTGCGGGGATGTACGCGGTGTGGCACGGCCCGGAAGGACTGACGCGGATCGCGCGCCGGGTGCACAAGCTGGCGGCCGCACTGGGCGCCGGACTCGAGCGGGCTGGCCATCGCATCCGCCACGACGTGTTTTTCGACACCGTGTGCGTCGAGCCGAACGGCAAGACCGCGGAGCAGGTGGTGGCGGCAGCCCGGGAGCGCATGATCAATCTGCGCGCGGACGGCGGTGCCGTGTGCATTGCCCTCGATGAGACGGTGACGTCAGCGGACATCGAGAACATTCTCGCGTCGTTCGGTCTGGCGCCGGCGAACGTCGAGGAGCTCGCCGCCGACACGGACGACCGCTTCGACGAGCGGTTCGCGCGAACGAGCACGTTCCTGACGCATCCGGTCTTTCACCGGCATCACTCGGAGACCGAGATGCTCCGCTACATGCGGATGCTCGAGTCGAAGGACTTCTCGCTCGTGCACGGGATGATTCCACTCGGCTCGTGCACGATGAAGCTGAACGCGACCGCGGAGATGATTCCCATCACATGGCCGGAGTTCGGGAAGCTGCACCCGTTCGCGCCGCGTGAGCAGGCGACGGGCTATGCCCGCATGTTCGAGCAGCTCGAGGCGGACCTCGCGGACATCACCGGGTTCGATGCGGTGTCGCTGCAGCCTAACGCCGGGTCACAGGGCGAGTTCGCCGGACTGCTCGTCATCCGCCAGTACCACGAGTCGCGGGGGGACGGACACCGTGACATCTGCCTCATTCCGCAGTCGGCGCACGGGACGAACCCGGCGAGTGCGGTGATGGCCGGGTTGCAGGTCGTGGTCGTGAAGACGGACGCGAACGGGAACATCGACGTCGCCGACCTCGAGGCGAAGGCCGAGGAGCACAAGGCCCGGCTCGCGGCGCTCATGGTGACGTATCCGTCCACGCACGGGGTCTTCGAGGAGTCGATCACCGACGTGTGCCGGATCGTGCACGAGCACGGCGGCCAGGTCTACATGGACGGCGCGAACATGAACGCGCTCGTCGGCGTGGCGCGGCCCGGGGACATCGGCGCGGACGTGTGCCACATCAACCTGCACAAGACGTTCTGCATCCCGCACGGCGGCGGTGGTCCGGGGATGGGACCCATCGGGGTCGCGAAGCACCTCACGCCGTTCCTGCCGGGCCATCCGGTCATTCATCTCGACGGTCGCGACACGTTAGGTGCCGTGTCGGCCGCGCCGTGGGGGAGCGCCAGCATCCTCCCCATCTCGTGGGTGTACATCCGCATGATGGGCGCGAGCGGCCTCACCGACGCGACCAAGGTCGCGATCCTGAACGCGAACTACATCGCGAAAAAGCTCGAGCCGCACTTCCCGGTGCTGTACAAGGGGAAGAACGGGCTCGTCGCTCACGAGTGCATCGTGGACCCGCGTGGCGTGAAGCAGGCGACGGGGGTGGAGGTGGAGGACATCGCGAAGCGGCTCATGGACTACGGCTTCCACGCGCCAACGGTCTCGTTCCCGGTGGCGGGGACGCTGATGATCGAGCCGACGGAGAGTGAGCCGAAGGCCGAGCTCGACCGGTTCTGCGACGCGATGATCGCGATTCGCGAGGAGATCCGCGACGTCGAGCGCGGGGTGCTCGACCGGAAGGACAACCCCCTCAAGAACGCACCGCACACGATGGAGGCGGTGGTGAGTGACGCGTGGCCGCACGGCTATTCGCGCGAGCGCGCGGCGTTCCCGAATGCGGCGACGCGGCAGCGGAAGTTCTGGCCGGCGGTCGGCCGCGTGGAGAGCGCGTACGGGGACAGGAACCTGGTGTGCGCGTGTCCGCCGGTGGAAGAGTACGTCTAAGCTATCAGCTAGCTGATAGCTTTACTCCCCCACATGTGCCTTGTACGCTCCGGCATCCATCAACCCATCGCGATCGGCCGGATTCGCTGCGCGCATCTTGATCATCCACCCATCGCCGTACGGGTCCGAGTTCACCAGCGCCGGCTCGCCGTCCAGGCGTGAGTTCACCTCGACGATCTCGCCCGCGATCGGGGAGTAGAGCTCGGAGACCGCTTTCACGGCCTCGATGGTGCCGAAGACGTCGTGCGCCTTGAACGTGTCGCCGACCTTGGGTAGCTCCACGAACACCACGTCACCGAGCTCGCCCTGGGCGTAATCAGTGATCCCGATTTGCACGACGTCCGTGTCGCCCGTGGATTTGACGTACTCGTGCTCTGCAGTGTAGCGAAGATCGGCGGGGATCGACGACACGAAGCGGCTCCCGTGTTGGTGGAGTGGAAAAACGCGTGAGGTCTAGAAGTGTACCCGCGGTGTCAAGAAACGGCGGAGGTCGCGGGCCGAGCGTCTGCCTCGCGCTCGAGCGCCTGCCAGACCTCGCTCACGCGCTCGCCGAGCTCCCGCACCGTGCCCATGTTGTCGATGACGTAGTCCGCGCGCGCTCGCTTGAGCTCCGCGGGCATCTGCGCCGTCATCATGTCCATCGCCTCGGTCTCGCTCAACCCACGCTCGCGCATCAATCGCTCGAGCCGGACCGGGCGCGGAGCATCCACCAGCACGATCCGGTCGAAATCATCCACCAGCCCTCGCTCGAAGAGGAGCGGGATGTCGCACACCACGAGCCGGTCGCCACGCTGCCGTGCTTCATTGACGAGCCGGTCGCGGTACGCCATGACCTCGGGGTGAACGATGCGGTTGAGCTCCTCGAGCTCCTCGTGGTTCGTGAACACGAGACGCCGAAGCGCATCGCGATCGAGACTGCCGTCCACGTCTACCACGCCCTTTCCCCAACGCCGCACGATCACGTCGAACGCCGGCATGCCGGGCTCCACGACGCGGCGCGCGAGCACGTCGGCGTCGATGATCGTCGCGCCCCGCTCAGAAAGCAGGCGAGCGACGGTCGACTTCCCGCTGGCGATATTCCCAGTGAGTCCTATGAGCAGCATGCCGAGGATTGCGAGGCGTATGCGCGACCGGCGACCGCGGGCGAGTCCGGACGCGCTCCAAGGTAGAAACCGGCCGGATGGAAAGTCAACGTACACGTGTGCTGGACCGGCCAGCTAGCTTTCCCGGTGGCGGTGTCGCCGAACCAGGTACTGGCGAAGCAGTGCACCAAAACCCGGGCCCGCTCGCTTCGAGCGGCGGAGGAGTGTCGTGGCGAAGTCCAATCGGAGGGACGGAACGAGGGGAAACGGCGGGCGCGCCGCGGTGAGCCAGCCCACGAAGGCGGCGCCCCCCCGTATGGCAGCGCCAGTGCGGCTCGCCGCCGCTCGGGATGGTGACGGAGCGCCCGCCGAATCCTCTCTCACGGCCACCCGCGTGGGCCATCTCTCCCAACTCGCACCCGCCGCCGAGCACGAGCTCGAGGCACTGGTACGCCGGCAACTCGCGCTCCTGGGCGAGGACCCCGACCGAGAGGGCATTGTCCGGACACCGCATCGGGTCGCTCGCTCCCTCGCGTGGCTGACCCGTGGGTATGCCCAGACGCCACAGTCCGCTGTGGGCGAGGGCGTGTTCGAAGAAGCGCACGACCACATGGTGATGGTGCGCGATATCGAGCTGTACTCGCTCTGCGAGCACCACCTGCTCCCCTTCTTCGGGAAAGCGCACGTCGCCTACATCCCCGACGGCCGCATCCTCGGGCTCTCGAAGGTCCCTCGGATTGTCGAGGTCTTCGCGCGCCGCCTTCAGGTTCAGGAACGCCTCACCGCGCAGGTTGCCGACGCGATTCAGGAGGTGTTGGCGCCTCGCGGCGTCGGCGTGGTGATCGAGGCCATGCACCTGTGCATGATGATGCGCGGCGTCGAGAAGCAGAACTCGAAGACGATCACCAGCGCCCTGCTTGGCTCCTTCCGGGACGACGCGAAGACGCGCGACGAGTTCCTGAGGCTCGCGCACGGGCGCGAGTAGGGCTCCGGGCTGGAGGGTCAGCCCTTCACGCCGCCGATCGCCGGCTCCCGTGGCTCGTTTCCGCGAGCAGTAACGCGACGACGTAGTCGGCGCCACCACGCTGCCTCAGCTCTGTGGGCGTCGCGTGGAGGTAGCGTTGGCAGGTGTTCCGGAACGCGCTGCCTGACGGGAACCGGAGCGCTGCGGACACGGCGTCGGCACTGCGGTTCAGGTCATCGAGCATCTGCGCGGCAACGATCAGGCGCCCCCAGGTGAGCAGGCGGGGCGGAGGCGGAAACCCGGCCTGGGTGAGCCGCCTCGTCAGAGTTCGCCTCGGGGTCGACAGCAACTTCGCGAGCCCGTCGCCAGAGAGGTTTTCGTGCGCGCGGGTGACCGCAACCAGCACCGCGTCTCGGACGGTCGGGTCGACGTCGACGAGTGCCGTTCGGAGCCCGCTCGCGACCGACCGCGTTTCGGCCTGCTCCAGGATACTCCAGAGGTCCGTGGGGGCGTCGTCTCGATCCGCGATGACCAGGCCGTCGATCCCGGCACGTCCGGCGTCGAACACGTCGACGACGCGGTCGGGGCTGATCGAGACGTAGGCGACGGTCACCAGTCTCGGGTAGAGACGCCGGAGCTGCCGCACGGGATCGAGGTCCATACGCCCGCTCGCGTAGAGGTCGAGCACCGCCAGCGACACCGGTTCGGCGTCGCACAGCCGACGAACCGCGTCCCAGTCCTCGCAGGGCGTGACGGGGTATCGGCCGCGGATTGCTGCCCGCAGCCGATGCAGTTGTTCGGGGCTCTTGAGCAGTGCCGCGACGATTCCCATGGCGAATGAAAGACGTCCATCGACGGGGTCGCGTCACTGCCCGGAGTCGTTTGGTCGGGAGGCGTAAGTCCTTCGCTGACTCAGGGCTAGGTCACAGCCCTCGGTGTCATTCCGAGCGGAGCGGCCGCAGGCCGCGCAGTCGAGGAATCGCCGTCGTCCCGAGCGAGGGTCCCTCTACCGGGATGACCGGAGAAGACCTGACGCAGATGGCCGCAGATTTCGCCGATTTCGCAGAATCCCTCTACCGGGAGGCCTTGTCGCGCGAGAGTAGCCACTATCCCGGTAGAGAGAGAATCAGCGCTCTTCTGCGAAATCTGCGGAATCCGCGTCAGGTCTTCTTCCTCGTCCCGATAGGGAGTTTCCCCCGCTACCGGGACGACGGCGATTCCTCACCCGCCCGCTGCGCGGGCACCCGCAGCGCTGCGCACCTCCGCTCGGAACGACCACAAGTCGTGCTAGAGTAGCTGCCCCTGGTCCTCATCCCGGCGCGGCACCTGATGGCACGCTCGACATCGCGCCTCGTACGACTCGCGCCCGCCGACCTGAATGACCGGCGAGTCGTACCGCGCCGGGCGGCCTTCGACCAGGCGTTGATTGCGGCTCGCGGGCGCGCCGCAGAGCACGCAGATGGCGTGGAGCTTGTCCACGACCTCCGCCACCGCCATGAGCTCGGGCATCGGGCCGAAGGGTTCACCCCGAAAGTCGGTATCCGTGCCGGCCAGAATGACGCGGCGGCCTCGCGCCGCCAGCGACGTCGCGAGGTCCACGATGGAGCGGTCGAGGAACTGCGCCTCGTCAACGGCAACGACCTGCGCCATCGGATCGACACACTGCGCGATCTGCGACGCCGAGTCGACGGGTATCGCTTCCACCATCCGCCCGTCGTGACTGGAGATGGCGTAGATCCCGGCGTAGCGCCCGTCCAGGTGCGACTTGAACACCTGGACGCGCTTTCGCGCGATGATCGCGCGACGCACGCGGCGTATCAGCTCCTCACTCTTGCCGCTGAACATGACACCGGCGATCACCTCGATCCAACCGCCGGTGAGCTGAAAAGCCGTCACACGAGGTCAGGGTTCGTCGCGTCGCGGTCGACGGGCGTTGCGAACGCGGTCCGCCCGCTCTGTCCATTCCTCGCGTTCTTTCGCGGCACGAGGGACGCGCCCCTCGTCGGGCCGATCGCGAAACCCGCTCCGAGCGCGCGGACGATCGTCGTCGCGACGGGGACGACGCTCGCCGGCGTCCTCTCGGCCACGCCCGAAGCCACGTGCTGGCCGACCTTCGCGGGAGAAACGCCCCTCGCGCGCACCGCCGTCGCGGGCCGGACGGTCACGCCCACGGTCGCCGAAGCCGCCACGTCCCGCCCGGGGACCCGATCGCCCCTCACGCGGCCCGCCGCGCCCTTCCCGCGAGCCACCCTCGCGCCCGCCCTCACGCGAGCGCGGCGCGGGACGGTCGTCCACTCGGGCGGCGATCCGCCGCCCTTTCATGGACACCCCGTTCATCTTCTCGATCACCGTCTCCGCGTCAGCCGAGGCCACCTCGGCGATCGTGTGCGAGTCGCGGATCTCGAGCTTCCCGATCCGGTCGCTCGTGATTCCTGATTCCCCGGTGATCGCGCCAACGAGGTCCCCCGGCCGAACGCCATCGCGCTCGCCGATGGTGAGGAAAACGCGTGTGAAGCCCGCCTGGCCCCGCGACGACGGCGCACGTTCCGAGCGATCCCCGCGCTCCGGACGCTCCGGACGCTCGGCACGGGCTGGCCGCTCTGCCGAGCGATCATCGGAACGCGACGCGGACCGCTCTGCCTCTGCCCGGCGCGGACGCGGCTCGGAGCGCTCGCGCTCGAACAGCCGCAGCGCGGCGGCCGCGATCTCGAGTCCATCGAATTCTGCGAGCAGCGGCTCGAGCGCCATGATCTCGCGCGCAGGAAACTCCGCTTGCAGCTCTGCCCGGAGCGCCGCTCGGAGACGCTCGTCGCGGGCACGCGCCTTCGAGGGCGCCTGTGACAGGTCGAGCGGCTCGACGGCGCCGGCGGTGAGCCGCCGCAGGGCGGGCACCTGTCGCGGGGTGACGAGGGCGACCACGCTGGCCACCTCGGCGGTCGCGAGCTGCGACAGCTCGGCCGGCGTCGTCGGGAGATCGTACAGCACGACGAGCGCTGCCGCCTCCGCGACGGGCTCGGTCACCACCCGTATCGTTTCTTCGCCCACATACCCGAGCGCCGCGACCGCCTGGCGGGCTTCGGCTGCGCCGCCGGCATCGTTTGCGACGACGATCGCCGACGGTGGGTCGAGCTCATCGAGCAGACGGCGAAGCGCGCTGCGCCTACCTCCAACCGACGCGGCGACGTAACGGATCGGCAGCTCGATCACCGGCTCCGTCGGCTCGACGACTCCGATGCGGCTTGCGCGGCGCAGGTGCCGCTCGATGAACGCCTCCACTTCGGGCGTGAGCTGGTCGGTCACGACGACGCGACTCGCCTCCTTCGGAATCTCGCCGAAGACGACTTCGAGCGGCTCCTCCTCGCGCGCCGTGATGATCTCGTCCGCCCACGCAACGACGACTGTCCGAACGCCCTCGAGCTTCACGGCGGAGCTTCGGAGGAGCGATACCACAGCGGAAGGCGTGGCTGCCAGGGCCGGCACGACTCGGGAGCCGACGAGACGCGCTCCGCGGGCAGCCGACGTGATCGGCACGATCGGCGCGGGAGAGCGGTCGCTGATGGCCCGCGCGACTTCCGCGATCGCAAGCGCCGTATCGGCGTCCGGCGTGAGTATGAGGAGCTGCGTAGACTCGGCGTCGGATGCGACCCGCTCCAACGCTGGCCCGAGGAATCGTGCGATCACATGTGGGGCGTGGGGCAGCACGTGCACAGTGTGCTGTGCGCTGCGCGCGACTCCTGATCCTTCTCGTTCTGACACCGAAGCTCCTTGCGGTCGGGGCCGCGAGCGCGGCGTGTAGGCGTGCAGGAGCCCGAAGTATAGCCAGTCGCCCATGCTCTGGTCAGCCGAGCGAAGCCTTCACTATCTTTGCCGCGGTGAGCCCCGACGGGGCGGCTGCGTTTCGCCGCGTCGCGTTGCAATGGATCGACTGCGCAACCGGCCGGGCCGAAGTGCACATTGACACTCCCGTGGTGGAGGATCGCTGTGAGCATCGCAGTTCGCGTTGAGCCGGCTCCGGGTGCGCCGAGCGACGTGGAATATCGGTGGGATACGGACACCGACATTCTGACCGCGAACCTTCGCGCGCGTGCGGTCAGCGAGGGCGCGTCCGGCTCCGTGGAGATCGAGGGGACTGACGGCTCCTGGCTCATTCTCGACCTCAATGGCGGATCGATTCACGGCGTCGAGGTCGCGGTCTGGCCGGAGGTGCGGAAGCGCTCGTCGCTCTCACCGCCCGCGGAGGTCACCGACGGCTGCATCATGGTCAGCGACGCGGGCGGGAACGGCATCGCGTCCATCGAGACGAGCACCGCTCTCGCCGCCGAAGCCGATGAGGCCGAGCGGACGATCCATTTCCGCCTCGGCGCGTCGCGGCAGACACGCACCGTACGCATCGCGCGCGATATTCTCATCGACGTGGACGGCAAGGACCGCATTGCTGGCGTCTGGCTGCTCGGTGTTCCCCCATTCCCCGAAGAGCAGTGATCACGACGATTGTGCTGATCAAGGCGGATCCGAAGCGGATCCCCGAGGCGGCCATGAAGCTTGCCGGCATCGACGGAGTACAGGAGGTGTACTCCGTTTCGGGGGAGTGGGACCTCGTCGCCATCGTGAAGGTGGCCGAGTACGAGCAGATCGCGCAGGTCGTGACCGAGCGCTTCCCCGAGGTCTCGGCCATCGAGCGCACGCAGACGCTCACGGCGTTCCGGGCGTACTCGAAAAAGGACCTCGAGCAGGCATGGGACATCGGCGTCGAGTAGCGCCGGGTTCCCGTTAGGCGCGTCACGAACCGGCGGTCCGGTGGACAACGTCTCCCAGTACATCGTCTCCCTGTTCGCGCCCGAGGACCGACTGCTCGCGGCGCTTCGTGAGGAAGCGGACCGTACGGGTATGCCGCCGGCGGCCGTGTCGGCCGATACGGGGCGACTGCTCCAGGTGCTCATGCGCGCGATTGGCGCGAGACGCGTGCTCGAGGTGGGGACGCTCGGCGGGTATGCGGCGATCTGGATGGGGCGGGCGCTGCCGCCGGACGGCACGCTGCTCACGATCGAACGCGAGGACGCGTACGCCGCGTTTGCGGAGCGCTACATCGAGCAGGCCGGGCTCGCCACCGCCGTGTCGGTACGCCGCGGGCGGGCGGTGGACGTCCTGCCGTCGCTCGACGGCCAGGAGTTCGACCTGATCTTCCTCGATGCCGACCGCGCGTCGTTGCCGACGTACCTGGACTGGGCGCTTCGCCTCGTGCGCCGCGGTGGGATGATCGTCGCCGACAATACGCTGTGCGGGGGCCGAGTCACCGAGGAGACGCCGGAGGACAGCGACGACGTGCGGGCGGTTCGGGAGTTCAACCAGCGGATCGCGGCCGACCCCCGCCTAACGGCAATCCTGATCCCGGCGTATGACGGCCTGGTCATTGCGTTGGCAGATGGGAATCGTTAGGCAGCCGGATTCGGCGGCCGTGACTGGTCGACTGGCTACTCACGACTGGTTACTCGCTACTTGGGTTCCGGCTCCCGAAAGAGGGCTCACCATGCGGGTACGACGCAGGCTTCACCGGATAGCTATTGACTGGTCGTCCGTGGCTTGGGGTCCGTCTCGACACAGGCAGTGAATGAGTTCTCGGCTGGGCAGCGTGGAGTTCCGCTTGGTCGATGTCGGGCTACCGGAATCCAAGTAGTGAGTAATCGGTCATCAGTGACCGGCTTTTCAACTGGAGTATCTCGCGGACCGGCCTTCGCTACCGCGAGTCCGTCACGCCGGATTTCTTCGGCTTCGAGAGACACCAGCTCGAGCGACCCCGGAATACCTCGCGCCATTCACCGTTCTCGTAGCCGAGGATCGAGAGGAACGTCTCGCCCGCGAAGTGCCACCCCTCGAGCATGATCTCGTCGACCCCGTCACCGTTCACGTCGAGGTGATCGATGTATCGACGGTACTCGGCCGCGGCCACGGGGCCCGATGCGACGTGGCGGAACGTCGGCTCGTACCCGGCGCCGGCATCATCGGCGATCGTGACCACGTGCGCGGTCGTCCCGTGACGGTCGCTCGCCTCGGGGTCGAGGAACGACGCGATCAGTGTGGGCGCCTTGGTCGCGCCGGTATTGATCGCCACGGAGTGAAACGCGTTCGGCGACAGCGCGGTGCTGTCGACACCACCGGCGCGTGCGACTTCCACCGCGATCCGCTGGGCACGTGTTTCGAGGGCCTTCGTGAGCTGCGCCGGCGTCCGCGCCGGCACCGTCACGCCGGAGGTGGCCGCGAGTGCTTCGACGGTGTAGCTCAGGCGAACCGACGTCTCGAGTGACACCGCCGAGAGCGGCGTCACGAGCGTGCATCCGGGCAGCGAGTAGAGTGGCTGATCGCGCCGCTCCCACATCCCGCGGCGGACCCGCACCTCGCCGATTGCCACGCCATCGCGATAGAGCGGGTACCTGCGATTCGACCGCGTATACATCGCGTCGAACTCGCGCCAGCCGCTCGCGGTGAGCTCGATCGGCTTGAGGGCGCCGTCGACGATCGCCGCGACCGGCACCATGCGCGCGTCATCGCGCTCGCCGAAAAGCTGGAAGAGGATGTCCGGCTTGCGCGCGAGGTTGAGACGCGCGGACGGCGGTGGCCCCTCGGGCTCCGGCGGCTTCCCGAGTCCCAGCAGTGCCTTCGTCTTGTCACACCCAGCGGCGACCACTAGGATGGTCGCGATGAGCGCAAATCGCTTCATTGTGCGCAACTTCGGCGAACGTCCGAGGGACCGTGCGGACGCCGTCGCGGAACCCCCGCGGGGACGCCTCACGTCTCGTGCAGTACTGCCAGTAACGAGCGCCGAGCGTCGCGCATGACATACGGCGCACCGCCGACACCTGCCGGCCTTCGCGAGGCACTCCGTCTCTTCCAACACGAGACGGCCGCCCTGCGCGATCCCGGACCCTCACTTGAGACGACCGCCACCCCGCCGGAGCCACCGCGAGTTGTAGAGTCCGATGTGATCGAGAGCACAACCGTCCGCGCGCACCGGATCGACGAGCCACCCGTCGTCGGATTCGCCGCCTTCCTGGACGGGGTGCAGGAGAGCCGGATCGTCCACTACGCGGACGGCATCCCGCTCGTATTCGGCCGGGCCTCCGCGGTGATCCGGCAGCGCCTGTTGCGCCGGATGGTGACCTGGAAGCGGCCCGTCATCCGTAGCCGCCTCTACATTCCGCGCGCACTCGTCTCGCCGGCACTCTGGGCGCGTGCGCTGGAGAGCAGCTTCGACGTCGTGGACACGACCGAGCAGATCGACGGCCGCATGGGCGCGCCGTCGTCGGCAAACGACGCGCACCCATTCGCCGTTGCCCAGCGCGCGCTGGATGCCGTCAAGCGTGACCGCGAAGCCACCGAGCGGCAGCTCGCCGAGGAATGGTGCGTCACGCAGGCGGAGACCCTGTTCGTCGACGGAAGCATCGCGACGAGCGAGCGCGTCTCACGTTCTCCGCTGGCCATCGGCGTCGTGAAGAGCCACCGAACGCTCTACGTGAGCGGCCCCGCCATGCGCGTCGTGCAAACGCTCCCGCCGCGACACCGGTCGAGTGTCCTTCGGGTGGATGCGTTTCACCGCACGTCGGTCGCGAGCTGGTATCTCCGCGTCCGGGACTGCGTCGGACGCGACCCGATGTGGGGGCTGCTTCGCGTCGAAACCGCGCTCCCCGACATCGCCCAGTCGCCACAGGCGATAGCGGCGCGCGCGAACCTCATCTCGCGATGGATTCTCGCCGAGTCGACCCCGCTCTCGCTGCCCGACGGTCGATGGGACAAGATGGTGTACGGGATCAGGGACTGTGAGGAGTTTCTGAAGGCCCTCGGATAGCTCGCGACCCACGCGCCGTGTGGATCGCCGGACCGTGCCCTCGCAAGGGGCGCGGGGCCCGGTTCCGACGGCTAAGCTTCCACAGCCAGCGTCAGCCGCCGGATTCGTCGGCCTCTTGCCCAAGCCGCCTGCAGTCGTGACAGACACACCAGCCCTCGAACCCCCCGCGCCGCTCGGTCGCGTCGTTGCGACGGAGCGCCGTCCGAATACGCCGCACGAGTTTCACTTCTGGACCGCGCTCGAATCCCCGGTCGGGATCGGCACCATCGTGCGCGTGGACGGCCGGCCGTCGAACGGACAGATCCCGCACGTCTACGGCGTGGTAGTCGAGGGGTTCAGCTACACCGACCTGCAGTCTCCGCTGCACGACGTCATCGGGCACGACGCATCACCCGAGAGTGCCGGCTTTGCGGCAACCGAGCGCGCCGAGATCCGGCTGTACACCGCGGCCGTCCTCCGCCAGATCCCGGACGAGCCGCTGCAACCGGTTCCCATGGGACGCGTATACCTCGCCACCGAAGAGGACGTCGCGGTGGCGCTGCGTATGGATGGCTACCTGAAGGAAGGAAGCCACACGGGTATCCCCGTGGGGGTGTACCGCGCCGGTGGTACCGATTCGCCAATCTACCTCGACGCCGACTTCCTCGTCGGGCCCGAGGCCGCACACCTGAACATCACGGGCGTCTCCGGGCTCGCCACGAAAACGAGCGCGGTGGAGTGGCTGCTCGCGTCCATCTTCACGCACTTCCCTGCGAGCAAGGGATCGATCGCGGCCGTGTGCTTCAACGTGAAAGGGCCGGACCTCTGCTTCCTCGACCAGCCGGGCGTCCTCGACGATCGCGACCGCGAGCTGTACGAGAAGATGGGCGTCCCCGCGCGGCCATTCGAGAACGTCCGCTACTTCGCGCCCTACAGCGCGAAAGGGTTCACGCTCAACACGCTGCGATCCAACGAAGCGCTGCTCGACAACGTCGTCCCGCTCACCTGGGGGCTGCGTGAGGTCCTGCAGTTCGCCGAAGTGCTGTTGAACAAGGACGACGTGGACGCGAAGGCGGACGCGCTCATTGACTTCATCAAGGAGCGCGTGATCGACAAGGAGTTCACGGACGAGCTACTCGGCGCCACACGCTATCGGGTGCAGTCGTTCGCCGACCTCGAGAAGTGGTTTCGGGATGTGCTGCGCGCGCTCGAGGCCCAGGACGACCAGAGCTGGCGCACGCACCACGTAGCGACCATCCGCAAGGTCAGGAATCGGCTCTCGAACATCTCGCTCCGCTGCGCCGGGCTCGTGACCGATGACGGCGCGGTGAGCGACCTGCCGTTCGGCAACTTCGAGGACCGGGCGGTGTATGTGGTGGACGTCGCGAACCTCGAGGAAGCCGCGCAGGATCTGATCTTCGCGCGCGTCGTCTCGAAGCTTCGCGAACACCTCGAGCGACGCGACCTGGGGGTGAAGCACGTCATCGTGTTCGTCGACGAGCTGAACAAGTACGCGCCCGGGGATGGCCAGGACACCTACGTTCGGAAGATGTTGCTCGACATCGCGGAACGCGGCCGGTACCTGGGCCTCGTGCTGTTCAGCGCCCAACAGTTCCGCTCGCAAGTGCACCGGCGCGTCGTGGGCAACTCCGGGACGTCGCTCTACGGGCGCATGGATGCCGACGAGCTGGCGTCACCGGGCTACGCCGTGCTGAGCCCGGCCATTCGCACGAAGCTCGCGACGCTCGAGAAGGGACAGTTGATGATTCGACACCCGCACTTCACGCAACCGATCTTCGCACGGTTCCCGCGCCCGGCAGTGATGCAGGGGCGCGATGGGGCCGAGCGATACCCGCAGGCGGGCGAGGTGGCGCTCGACAACGCGGTCGTGCGCGCGCTCCGCCGGCTGGACCCGAGCATCACGTTAGGCTGGTACCACGATGTGGTGACCCACGCCACCGAAGAGGAAGTCCTTCGGGCACGGAACGCGACCATCCAGGCCCGTCCCGACGACGTGAAAGCGTTCTTCGCCTCACAGTTTCGCCGGATCGTCCCGCCGCGCCAGCCCGCGCGACCGATGTCGCAGCCGCTCCGCACGACACCCGCGGATGATCCGTACGGCTTCTAGCAGACGACGTCCGGGCATGCGGTCGTTGCTGGTCGGCGCCATCGCGGTCGGTGCACTCGCCATCGCGTCTCCCGATGCCGAAGCGCAGGCGCGTCAGCCGGTGTCGCTTCGCATCGGGCCTCCGGTTGGCGAGACGCTCCGCATGCGGCTCGACCAGCGCGTGGAGATGACCGGCACGACGCGCATAGCCGAAGGCGATAGCACGGCAACCGTCGTCGCCACGTTGCTCGTCATCTCGCGCGCGTTCGTCGAGCGGCGCGACCGCGACGCGACGATCGTGCTGGCCTCCACCGATTCCGTCGCGGCGTCGAGCAACGGGGCAGACTCGCTCTTCATTGCCACCGAGGCCATGCGTGCGCTGCAGGGCAAACGCGTGCGCCTGCGCATCGCTCCCGACGGCGCCACGGAAGTCGTTGGTGGCGCGTCCGGGGCCGAGCTGAACGCCGTGTTCTCGCAGATGCCGGCCACGCTTCCGAGCACGCCCATTCCGGTCGGCGCGACCTGGTCACGGGAGATGGTCGCGCCACTGGCGGGGACCGCGGCGATCGGGGGGGGCGGGAAGCTCCAGGTGCGGTTCCGGCTCGACTCACTGTCCGCGAACGGAGACTGGGCGCACGTCTCCCTGAACGGGGCGCTGACGCCACCCGGTCCCGCCGCGGACGGCGCAGGCACCCTCGTCATGTCCGGGACGATGACCGGCGGCCTGGTGATCGATCGCCGCCGGGGGTGGATCACCGAGGCACGAATGACCTACCTCGTGAGGTCGGTCATGACGCCCCCGGCCGGCAGCAACGCGGCGTCGCTCCGGTTCCGGATGAAGGTGACCCAGTGGATGCGCGCCGAGCGCTGACAATCATGCGTCGCGCGCTGGTGTCGTAACCCGCGTCGGCACCTATATTTGGGCTTACGCGTGCATGCCGCGGCCGCCCGCCGCTGGCCTCACGCGTCCGTCGACTGTTTCCGCAGCATGCGCCTCGTCCACCTGTCCGACCTGCACCTCGGCTTCCGCCAGTATCAGCGCCAGACGCCCGCCGGGATCAATCAGCGGGAGGCTGACGTCGCGGCAGCGTTCAAGCGGGCCATCGACAAGGTGATCGAGCTGGCGCCGGACATGGTCGCGATTGCCGGGGACATCTTCCACACCGTCCGGCCCACGAACCCGGCCATCCTGCACGCGTTCACGCAGTTCAGCCGCCTAACGCGCGAGCTGCCGAACACGATCGTCGTAATGGTCGCCGGCAACCACGATACGCCGCGGGCGGTCGAGACGGGATGCATTCTCCGGCTCTTCTCCCCCCTCGGCATTCACGTGGTGCACGCCGAGGCGGAACGGCTCTCGTTTCCCGAGCGCGAGCTCTCGGTGCTCGCCGTGCCCGACGTCCCGGGCCCGCGTCCGGCGCTCGACCCGGACCCGAACACGCGCCATAACGTCCTCGTGATTCACGGGGAGGTCGAGGGCGTGTTGCCGGCGGCGGCCGTCGCCCAGGAGCGCACCACCCTCGAGATCACCCAGGCCGAGCTCGGCGCCCCGCGCTGGAGCTACGTCGCGCTCGGGCACTACCACGTGTTCCGCGAGATCGCGCCTAACGCGTACTACTCGGGGTCCATCGAGTACACGAGCGCGAACGTGTGGGGCGAGCTCGCCGAGGAGCGCGGGGCGAAGCTGCCGGGCAAGGGAATGATCGAGTACGACCTCGAGACGCGGAAGCGGCGCTTTCACTTTCTCCCCGCCAGCCGTCCGCTCGTGGATCTGCCCGTCATCTCCGCTCGAGGGATGTCGGCGACCGATCTCGACGCGGCCATCCTCGCGGGCACGCAACGCGTCAGCGGCGGCATCGACGACAAGGTCGTCCGCCAGGTCGTCCGCGACGTCCCGCGCCACGTCGCCCGGGAGCTCGATCACAAGGCCCTCCGCGAGCTGAAGCGGCGGGCGCTCCACTACCAACTCGACACGCGGCGCCCCGAGATCATCCGGACGCAGGCGAGTGGCGGACCGGGACGACGCCCCTCGCTCGCCGACACCGTGCGCGATCACCTCCAGCGCCGCGTCATGCCCGGCGACATCGATCGCGATCGGCTCGTTGCCCTCGGCCTCGATTACCTCCGCGAAGCCGAGACGGTCGAGGCGACCGCGTCCGCCGCGGCTGGAGCGGCAGAGTAGCGTGAGGCTGCACCGGCTCCACCTCCAGAACTTCCGCCAGCACGCGGATTCCGTCGTCAACTTCGACCTGGGGCTCACCGGCATCATCGGCGCGAACGGGTCGGGGAAAACGACGATCCTCGAGGCCATCGCCTGGGCGCTGTACGGCAACTCGGCCACCCGCGGCACGCGCGACTCGATTCGGTTCATGCGCGCGCCGCCGCGGTCGCCGGTGAAGGTGGAGCTCGACTTCGACCTCGCCGGGCACCGCTACCGCATTACCCGGGGCCTCACGAACGCCGAGATCTTCCTCGACGGCGCGTCGGCGCCGATCGCGAACACCATCACGGGTGTGAACGAGCTGTTGCAGCGCCGGCTCGGGATGTCGCGGTCGGAGTTCTTCAACACCTACTTCACCGGACAGAAGGAACTGAACGTGATGGCGGCCATGGGGCCGTCGGAGCGGGCACAGTTCCTCTCTCGCGTCCTTGGCTACGAGAAGCTGCGCACCGCGCAGCAACTCGTCCGCGAGCGGCGCCGCCTCATCGCGGCCGAAGCCGCGGGGCTTCGCTCCGGGATGCCCGACCCCGACGCGGTGGCGCGACTGCTCGCAGACGCGGAACACCGGCTCGCCACGGCGCGCCAGGCCGCCGCGACGGCCGAAGCCGCACGGCGTGAGCGTGAAGCGGTGCTCGCGGACCTCACGCCGCGGTGGGATCGCGCGCAACAGCAGCGCGACAGCCTGCAGGAGCTGCTCTCCGAGCTGCGGGTGGCCGAGACCGAGGAGACCGCGCTGAGCCGCGATGCCGAGCGCGTTAGGCGCGAGCTGACGAGCGTGGCGGCGGCGCGGACCGAGCTCGAGACGCTCGCCGTCGAGCTCCAGCCGCTCAGCCAGCTGGGCGAGGAATTCCAGCGCTACGAGCGACTCGCGCGTGAGGAAGGGCGCCGCCAGACGCTCGCGGAGACGGAGCGAGCGCTCGTCGAGGAGCTCACACGACTTCGGGAACGGCGCGCGCGCGTCTTCAACGCGCCGATCATGGAAGAGGAAGCCACGATCGCGCTCGAAGCGAAGCGCAAGGAGCTCGAGGAAAGTCTGGGCCGACTCGAGGCGCGCCGTACGGAATGGGTGCGAGACCGCCAGGAGGCCGAAACCAAGCGCGATGCGCTGCGCCGCCAGTACGCGGAGCTCAAGACCCAGCGCGATCGCATCGTCGACCTCGGCGAGGAAGGCGCGTGTCCGGTCTGCACGCGCCCGCTCGACCAGCACTACCGCGGCGTGCTCGAGCACTTCGACGAGCAGCTGGAGACGATCGCGGTCGACGGGCGGTTCTACAACACGCGCCTCGAGCAGCTCGAGGAGATGCCTGACGAGGTAAAGGAGCTCGACGCGGCGCGGCGCGCGCTCTCGACCGAGGTGGGAACGCTCGAGCGGCGGCTCGCGAAGGTGCAGGCGGCGGTGCAGGAGCTCTCGCAGCTCGGCAAGGAGATATCCATCAAGGAGCAACGGTACGAGGCCGTGCGGCGCGACCTGGCCGCGATCCCGTCCGGGTACGACGGGGCACGTCATACCGCGCTCCGCCGCGAGGTCGAGCGGCTCGCCCCGCTCAACGAACGCGCGACGCGTCTGAGCGCCGCGATCGATCGCGAGCCTCTCCTCGCCGCGGAGCAGCTGCGCGTCACGGAGTCGTTAGGAGCGCTGACCGCGCGGCTGACGTCGTTGCGCGAACGCCGGAAGACGGTCGAGTTCTCGGAGTCCGAATACCTCACGCTTCGGGCGGCTTACGAGTCGGCGGCCGCCTCGGCCCGGGCCGCCGAGGTCGCGGCCGCGACCGCCGCGGCCGATGCCGTGGCCGCGCGGGCCGCTCTGGAGAGCGCCGAGCGGTCGCGCAAGGAGCTCGAGCGGGTGCAGGCGACGCTCGACAGGCTGCAGCGCGACCGGCGGCTGCACGATGAGCTCGACCGCGCCTACTCGGACCTCCGCACCGATCTCAACTTCCAGCTCCGGCCGGAACTCTCGGAGCTGGCGAGCTCGTTCCTGCAGGACCTGAGCGACAGCCGATACTCCGAGCTGGAGCTCGACGACAACTACAACGTCATCGTGCTCGAGGATGGCGTGCCGAAGCCGGTGATCTCGGGGGGCGAAGAGGACATGGCCAACCTCGTGCTCCGTCTCGCGATCTCGCAGATGATCGCGGAGCGCGCGGGGCAGCAGTTCTCACTGCTCGTGCTCGACGAGGTGTTCGGCTCGCTCGACGAAACGCGTCGTCACAACGTGGTGGAGCTGCTGCGGCGGTTGCAGGACCGGTTCGAGCAGGTCATTCTCATCTCGCACATCGAGGGAGTGCGCGAAGGGCTGGACCACATCATCACCGTGCGCTACGACGAGGAGACCGGCGCGTCGGTAGTGAGTGGAAGCGAGGAACCGACGCTCGATCTCGGCGATGCGGCGGCGGTGGAACCGGACGACGATGTCTACGAGCGTGTCGAAGCCACGGGCTGAGCCGCGCGGCCGGGCTGCCCCGGTCGGGTGATTCGTTAGGCAACGGAATTCATGGCGACTGCGCGCGACTGGAAAACCGCCCGACACGCCGACGGCCCGCACCCGGTCCGTCAGGTGGACGTCGCCGCGATGAACCAGGTGTTCAGCGACGCGTTCACGGAGCGGTACCGCCGCGACGGCATGGTGGGCGTTCGCGTGCCGTTCCTGAACCCGGTCATCTGGCGCTACGCGATCGAGGACGCCGGCACCGGCGCCATGGCGTGGCGTGGCGAGCGCGACGAGATCGTCGCGTTCAACATCGCCCATCGCTCCGGCGTCGAGGGGTGGATGGGCCCACTCGCCGTGCGTCCCGAGTGGCAGGGCGGCGGGTTGGGCAAGCAGATCGTGCGCGAGGGGATCCGCTGGCTCACGCAGCGCTCGGCGAAGGTGATCGGCCTCGAGACGATGCCCCGGACGATGGACAACATCGGCTTCTACTCCGGGCTCGGCTTCCTCCCCACGCGGCTCACGGTCACGCTGACGCTCGACGCGGCCAGCGGTGACGCCCCAGCGCAGCTGTTCGGGCGTCTCAACCCGCGGGACAAGCAGGACGTCCTCGCCGAGTGCCTGGCGTTGACGCAAACGTTGATCCCGGGCTACGACTACTCGCGGGAGATCACGCTCACCGATTCGCTGTCGCTGGGCGACACGCTGCTGGTGCGCGAGTCGGGGCGGCTCGTGGCGTTCGCGTTATGCCACACGGCGCCACTGGTGGAAGGGCGCACGCGGGAGGAGCTGCGGGTGCTGAAGCTGGTGGTGGGCGACGTGTCGCGGTTCGAACCGTGCTGCCGGTCGCTCATGGATTACGCGAGGCGCAGCGGCACTCGGCGGGTGGCGTTCCGGGTGCAGGGCGAGTACACCGACGCGTACGCGCGGCTGGTGGCCATGGGGGCGCGAGTGCGGTGGACGGATCTGCGCATGACGCTCGCGGGGTATCCGGAACCGAGGGCGGAGCGGGGGATCGTGCTGTCGAACTGGGAGATCTGAAAAGGACGCTCAACCGCTGACTCGTCGCGGCTTGCGTTTCCCTCTGTTCCCACATCGTGCCAATTCGAGATCACCCAGTATGCGATCGATCCGCGGGGCGACGCGCCGGCTGATCCGGCGCTACCGGCTCCGCGGCACGTGGGAGCTTGACCGAACGCACCGGCTGATTCGAGCTCGCGTTAGCTGCCCGGCAATCTGACGGCGAGGATGTCCTTCTCACCGGAGGACCCGAGGCCGAACTCGGACTTCTTCCGGTAGACGATGGCGTTGGCCCCCATCGCCCCGCCTGGCGCCGGAGCTTGTCGACCAAGCCGCGCGAGGTGATGACCGGGCCGGCGTGCCTAGGTATCCCCCCACCTCGAACGGCTGCGGGAGGTCGTCGGCAGCGGCAAAACCCTGACGGAGTCCGTGCTGGCGATCCATCCGCTCGAGGTTGAGGATCCAGCAATCCACTACGAGCGGAGGTGCTGGCGACTCCGCCTGCACTGCGTTAGGCGGCGGGTACTCAGTGTCGGGGCGGTGCGACCAGTGGCGCATCGCGGAACGATGCACCGGGCGGGCGTTCGTCCTGAACGCGAATGTCGGCTCGACCTAGCGCGGACCTAGCCAGACCGGTTCCCATCGCTCGGGGGCACTCAGAGCGCCCAGCGTCACGCCCAGAACCGCGCCAGCAGCGGCGCCGCCGACCCCTAGGATGTAAGACGCAAACCCTGCGTCGGCCGAGCTGCCTCTCGCCCCTACTGCGGCGCCGATGCCCCCTCCGACAGCCGCCCCGATCAGTAAGCCGACAGCGCCCCGAACGAGCCGTCGGCGCCCGCGGCTTACCTCGAGCGCGGAGACCGACGCCAGGTGGAACGTGTCGGCGGTCGCACCGGGCGCAGCACGTACGACGACCCGCGCGGAGTCGGCCGCGGCGACTATGCCGGTGGTCCACTCGACCCGTGGTGGGGCGGCCACGCGGACGCGGGCACCGACCGGCACGGGGGCGCCGGGGGGTTGCGCGCCGATCGCCGGCGCGGTCAGCACGAGCAACACGAGGAGCGTGAGGGCGGGGCGAGTCATATACGGCTCCTGCTTGGCGGGGATGAACATGGGACGGCGGCCCTATATCCGGAACGCGCAGAGGCCGAGAACTTCGGCTCAAGAGCCGCGCGCCGGGTGAACCTGCGGGCGTGTATTGACCAACGGCAGAGCCCGCCATATGTTTGCGGCCCCAACCTTCCGCAGGCCGTGATGGTTCCCGAGCATCCGACGCCGCCAGACCCCGGTCCCGCCAACGTCGGCCGCGCCGTGGCCGACGCCCTCGTCACCGGCGGGTCGACCGCGGACCTCGAGCGCGTCGTGCGCGCCTACGTGCGCACGTTGAGGGACGCCGATGTCCCGCCCGAGCGGGCGTTGATGCGCGTGAAGGACGCGGTCGGCGTGTCCCGAGTGACGCCGCTGCCCGCGCGGGGGGCCCCGCCGTCCGATCACCTCGGCGACCGGGTCGTGGCGTGGTTCCTCGCGGAGTACTACCGGGCGGACTAGGCGTTAGGTTCGTCGGGTGAGTGCCACGGCTGGAATGGGCTCGCCAGCGCCCGGCGGCGACGGAGAATCGCGATCCGTAGCGGCGCCAGGTTCAGCTCGTCGAACGACGCCCAGATCCGCCTCGTGAAGCGGTTCAACGCCCGCCGGTCCGTCCGCTCGACCATTCCGACCCACACCTGCACGAAGACGTCCGGCGCGGGCGACTTAGCGGCGTTAGGCGCCGGATCGGTCTCGCGCGGGAGGTCCGCGATCGTGGACTTCGGCGCGGCGCATAGGTGCACGGTACTGCGGGCGCGGCGCGGAATAAACCCTTACCCACGCCAAATTAGTTCCGAAATCGCCAAGCTATCGACGTCACCGGCGTCCGCGCTCCGTCCGACTATATCGACCGTCGACCTAGGGTTACGCCTAGTGTCTCACGGCGTGGACAGGCGAGCCAAACGCCGGCGAATAGACGCGGCGATTCCTAAGAATCGCTCAGGCGCTAGTAGGTCGCGAGCGGCCGCAGCCTAACGGGGCAAACACGCACTCGCTACCCCACCCGCGGCCCTCACCGTGTTCGCACGGGCGAGACGGCAGCTCGCTTGTCGGGACTGGTGGATCTTCATCTGGCTCTGGGCCGGCTGCAACGCACCAATCGTCGGGTTAGCGCCGCAGCCCATGCCTAACGGCCCGAGACTTTCGCCAAGACGATGTTCGGATGCTCCTCGGCGATCTCTAGGCCCGCGCGGTCGCGCCGCCAGGGGCGTTGCGCCCTTGCTCCCATCCGCGCACCGTGTCATCGCTCACGTTCAGCGCGCGAGCGAACACGGGTTGTGAGACGCCCAGCCTTCGCCGGAGGCCGATGACTCGGTCCTTCGCGAAGTCGGGCGCTGGTACACCGGTGGCCCGCCGCGCCGTGAGTACACGGCCGACGCTGGTGTCGCCGCGCTCGTACGCAAGCGCTTCGGCGAGGCCCTCGATAATGCCGCGCTCGACGCGCCCGACCCGCTTCTCCCAGCAGCCTTCTTGCCAGTGACCTTCGACATGGTTCGCCCCTCGGGCCCAGTGTGTGGACAGTGCTTCGCTCCGCAGTGCCGTCGCTCCGTTACGGCTCACGGTTGATCGCCTCGACCAGCACGCCGATCTGCCTTTTCCCGTCGTCCGACACGTCGTTCGCCTCGGCCTTGTCGTAGGCGAATAGCAGGTAGATACGCCCTTTGCGGTGCGGTGATAGTAGATCGCGCGCGCGCCCCCGCGACGGCCGCGTCCGTTCACGGCCACGCGCAGCTTGCGAACTTCGCCTGCCCCTTTGATAACCGGCCCCGCATCCGGGCTCGGCGAGCCGCACGGTGACCTTTGCCCGAGAAAACCTCCACCCGTCTGGCCAGATTTGGCCAGACGGGTGGAGGTTTGCCTGCTGTCAACACTGTGAAGTGTTCCACTAGCTGGACCCTCCAAAGGGGAGCTTCGCCTGGGCCCCCGACGTCTGGCTGCCCTGCGGCTGGTAACCGCGCGTGGTGTCCCGAGGCTCGTAGCCCTTCCATTCCGTCCCGGCCGGCTCGACTTGTTCTCTCGCATGGTTGTCGACTCGGTTCGTGGTTCCGAAAACCTCGATGTAGGCGATCCGTCCGGCACTCGAGTACATACCGCGTGAGTTCTCGACGCGGATCCAGGGGGGCGCCCATGAAATTGTACGTGCGCTCGAGGTAGAGATCACCGTCAGCCGGCGAGTCGGCTGCGAGTGACTGCGGCCCAGTATCCGGAGACCTACTGGCCATCTTTGAGTGTCACGAGGAGTCCGACGCCACCTCCTGGCGGGCGGTCCGCGGGTACCTGCCCTTGCGCGACGTCAGCGGCGATCCGCCGACGCACCCGCGGCCGGCGATGCGCGGCGCCTCGCCTCCAGCGACGCACCGATCACCGACGACAGCACCGGCGCGAGCGACTCGGCGTACGCGACCGTGATGTGATTCGCGTCTCGATAGAGCACCTGCCCGCCCCGCATCGGCGGACAGGTCGTCTCGTCGCAGAAGTGGCCATTGAGATCGGCGAGCGTCACGCTCGACAGCCCACGAGCCGCCTCGCGCTCGGCCGCCCACAGCTCGTCGCTCAGCGCCGCCGCGCGCGCGCGGCCGCACTGGCTCTCGTCGTACCAGCGGTGCTCCGCGGCACGGGCGAGACACTCCGGCACGTTGAACCGCATCATCGGCGTGACGCGCAGCCACACCGTTATCGTCCCGGTGGCATCCAGTCGGGCGAACGTGCGCCGCAGACCGTCGCGCCACGCGGCCGGCGGGTGCTGCGAGTACCATCCTTCCTGGTCGAGGACCGCCACGTAACCGACCATGTTCCCGAGCACGACCACGTCGGGTCGATGCGTGGCGATCCACGTGAGCGCCGCCGATCGCCAGGCGCCACACTCGTGCTCCGTCCTCCGGAGGCGCGAGTTGAAGAAGGGCACGTCCGCGCTCGGGCACGAGACCTTGATGAGTGTCGTTAGGCGCCAGCCGTGCGCGTCCGCTGCTCGCTCGAGCGCCGGCAGCCAGTGAGCGGCCTGGGAATCGCCCATCAACACGACTGACGCAGCGGCCGTGGCGGTCGTGTCGCCGAACTCGCAGACGCGCAGGCGCGCGTCGCCCCACCCCGTCGCGCAGCCTCGCTCGTAGAAAGCGCCCCGCTCGGTCGTCGCGGCGAGCCGCGCGTGGACTGGCTCCGCGAGGGATTGGCGGGCGAGCGCGCGAATGCCGATTGCACCTCCGACGCTCGCGACCGTCAGAACCGCGGCGCCGGTGAGCGTCACGAGCGGCCGCGGCACCAATCGCACGCTGTGGCGGATCGGGTTCTCGACGGTTCGGTAGGCCAACCAGGCCACACCCAAGGACCCGAGCGCGCACACGCCGCGCATGGCCGGCGACGCCGACGGGACCGCGACTGCGAGGAACACGAGTGCCGGCCAGTGCCATAGATACCACGAGTAGGAAAGGCGTCCGATCTGCTGCATCGGGGCGGTGACGAGGACGCGTCCGGCTCCACTCGTGGCCTCCACGCCGCCGACGACGAGGATCGCGATCGTCCCGATTACGGGGAGGAGCGCGTTGGTGCCGGGAAACGGCGAGTGGCGGGTGAGGGCGACGGCGCTACCAACGACGAGGGCCAGTCCGCCCCACGACATTAGCGCCCGTGTGAGGCGAAGTCGCGGCCCGGCGAGCGAGGAAGATGCGCCGACCAGCGCCGCGAAACCGCCAACACCGAACTCCCACGCGCGTGTTGGCGACGCGAAAAAAGCGAGTGGCTGCCGCGTCTCGGTGAGTCTGATGCAGAGGAGGAGCGAGAGCGTCGAGATCGCGGCGATCACCACCGCAAGGGGGCGCCGCTCTCGCGGGCACCAGCGCGCGGCCGCGAGCGACAGCGGCCAGACCAGGAGGGCGAGCCAGAGCCACCCCCCGTGCGACAGGCGCCAGGTGGCAAGCGCCAAGACGAGCGTCGCGCCGCCGAGGAGGACCCACCATCGCCACCGGGCGGCGCTCAGGCGGAGCGACGCGAGGACGATGAGCGGCCAGACGAAATAGAACTGCTCCTCGACGCCGAGCGACCAGGTGTGAAGCAGGGGGTTGGCACGCGTGTCGGCGGCGAAGTAGTCCGATTCCGCGAGCGCGAACCAGACATTGCTGGCGTAGAGCGCGGTCGCGGTGGCCGTCGCCGACAGCTGGACACGCTCCAGCGGAGTGAGCACCGCCACGCTCACGAGCAGGGTAGCGGCCATCATGACCGCCAGGCCGGGGAGCAGACGCCGCGCACGCCGCGCGTAGAACCCCCGCAGGCTGATCGTCCTCGACCGGTCGACCTCGTTCGCGAGCAAGCCGGTGATGAGGTAGCCCGAGAGGACGAAGAACACGTCGACGCCAACATACCCGCCGGGCAGCCAGGGCACGCCCGCGTGGTAGCCAACCACCAGCAGCACGGCGACGGCACGCAGCCCCTCGATGTCCGCGCGGAAATGGCTCGCGGGAGCGTCCCGTTCTTCCGTCAGGACTCCACGGCGACGTAAGGATCGCGAGGAAGTCGAGGGCATCTCCATACGGTCGACGCATCATGGTGCGGGGCCGGCGGCCCATTGACTGGCGGGGAGAGACGTACACGTTAGGGATCGCAAGGTCGACGCGCTACGCCACTGGCGAGGAAACGTTGACCGGCGTGCACTTCATTCCTCTACGAAAATGATCCGAACCGGAGGCTCGTATGCGTGTCCTCGCCTGTCTCGCTATTGCGGTCGGGTCCGTCCTGTCCGTCGCCGACGCGCAGGCGCCGCTCGCGCGCTGGACCATCAACGCGCAACCAGTCATCACGATCGGCCAAAGCGACGCGGACACGAACGCCCTCTTCGTGGCCGTCGCCGGTGCGACGCGACTCCCGAACGGACGCATCCTCGTCGGCGATCGCGGCGAATTCACGCTGCGATTATTCTCGCCTAACGGGAAACAGGAGCGGGCATTCGGGCGCAAGGGCTCGGGGCCCGGAGAAGTCAACTACCTCAAATCGATGCTTCGGTGTGGCGACTCGGTCTTCACGGTCGACATCGACGGCAATCGCACCTCCGTGTTCTCCCTCGACGGGAAATTCGTTCGCATGTTCCGCGTCGGGTCGCCCCAGGCGGGGCGTCCGCCGTACGACACGGCCTGCAACGCCGGCGGCGTGTTTACCCACCTTGGATGGGAGGTTGCAGCACAAATGCGCGGCGGCGCTTACCGTCCGGACGTCCCTTACTGGCTATCGGCGGCTGATAGCGCGGTCCGGCACGTCGTCGGCACGTTTCCGGGTTCGGAGCGCTTCGCGCTGGTCATCGACGGTCAGCTTCGCGGTACCAGGCCGTTGCCACTCGGGAGACAGCCAACGTTCGCGCTCGGCGACGACCGCCTATACATCGGTTCGGCAGACAGCTACGAGATCAAGTCGTTCGACCTGTCCGGAAAGCCCCTCACGACGATTCGTGCCGCGGTGTCGCCGCGGGCCGTTACCGACGACGACATCGAGTACGCGAGAGAGATCGAGATCGCGACGAGCGGCGAACGTGCACGCCAAGGCATCGAACAGCTGTGGACAACGATGCCAATTCCCAAGACGGCACCCGCCCACGCCGCGCTACGAGTCGATCACTCGGGGAATCTCTGGGTCCAGGACTACCCGCGGGCGAAGGCTCCGATGGTGACGTGGCGCGTGTTCGGCCGCAGCGGATCTCCGGTCGCGCATGTGGAGCTCCCGGCACATCTCACGGTGTTCGAGATCGGTGCCGACTACGTGCTCGGCCGTTACCTGGACCCCGAAGAGTCGATTCCTCAGGTCAGGCTGTATCGGCTGACTCGAGCGGCGCGCTAATCGGCGCGGCAGGCTTGGGTGAGGCACGAGGCAGGACGCCACGTGGGCGGAGAAGACTAGGGTTACCCCGAGTTTCCAACGGCCGGCCAAGCTACGACTGTTCGGTGTCCCGAAACGGTGGAGCTTTCCGGTGTCGCGAATTCGCTGGTGGCGGATCCTTGGCGTGTGGTGGTCACTCGCCTGACGGACCACCCCCGCCCGATCCTTTAGGCAACTGCATCCGCCGTCACAGGCACCGGCCTCGACGGCAAACATCTTGCGCAGCTGACACCCGCCTCTACGGCGGAGGTCGGCCGTGCCCGGTCAGGATTGGCCGCGGGGAAACCCGTACAACGATCGGCGCACGCACCTCAACCGACGGGCCAAGGCCGG